>NZ_JBHFPF020000012.1:0-90203 GCF_043355895.2 Roseovarius maritimus | reverse complement strand
GTTGATAAAGTCGGACATAAGGTCGGACTTACCATCGGATCGATCCCGAGATCAGACGGCCACCCCCGGAGGCTTACGGTGCAGCTTGCCGTAAGCGTCATCGTCACGCCATATCGGTGATCGGGTTTTCGCCGCGTCCGGCACCAGCCACGAAATTCTGGCCGTCTAGTCGCGTGTTCAGAACGCAATACAAACGTTTCGCTTCGCCAAAGTTGCCGGACGCGACCTTGTCAGCGTGGCGCGTCAATCACCTTGTTGTACCATTGTTTTGCAGAATGGAATTCGTGAATGGGTAATGAATTGCTCAACGTAGCCGAAACCAACCGAACGCGACAGGTGGGATAGCGGGCCCTGGCATTTGCCTCATGCGTATCCATCAGTGGCATTAACAGGGCGCGGTCCTGTTGGGTCAATCGTTCATTATATTCGGTCTCGCTGATGTTGCCGCCGCGTCTTTCGTAGTCACGCAGCAGACTTGTCTTGCCCTTTTGGCCGCAGTCCTCAATGCCGGAGATTTCACCAGCATCAGCGATGATGCTTATGCCATCAATGAGGGTTCCGTTATTCCGCAATCCTTCGAAATTGTTGCAACGTACTTTTAACGCCAAGAGACACAGGCGCGACTGGCCGTCATCGGGCGTATAGCCTTGTTCTATATCCTCTGGGTTCACGCCTTCGGGCGAGAAGGTGCGTGCAGCATTTTCAGCCGCCCGCCGAAGTGCCTCACTATCCGCAACGGCCTGATCGTATGGCGCGTGATTGTTTCCTGTCCGCAGTTCATCGGGCAGTGCTTCGAGTTTACCAAGAGCCGCGTCGAGCGCTTCCTTGTGCGCTTGCCACTCCTCCGGGGAACTGAGTTGCCCATTTCCTTCGGCTACGAACCATGCGTCTGTGTAGCCACCGGTCACATTCTGGGCGTCGATCCCGTAACTGCGTCGCAACGCCTCGATGAGGCGCAACCACGCGGATTTCTGTACGCGGTAGGCTTCACGCGGACGATAATCGCGCATGTAGGCCTCGTGCAGGTGGTATAAATTCATCTCGGCATCAATGAGGACTGCGTCGACCAGTGTCAGACCTTCCGACCAGGAATTTCTTGCTGCCTGCTCACCGAGATAGACATCCGTGCCGGCCATTTTGAACAATTCATCCCAGTCGGGGCTGCCGGGCACATTGAAGCTCCACTCTCCGGGTTTCCCAGTGATGCCGACGTCGGTTTCGACATTCAGAAGTGAGCGTCCGTTGCTCAATGTCAGACGGATGCGCATATCCATCAGGCGCACCGTCTCTTGCAGGTCCTGGCTGAGCTGCCCGAAGTGGATGGTATTATAGTCGCGTCCACGGTCCGTCAGTATCGGAATCGTCAGGATGCCGTTGGGATTGTCCCAGAGAAACCGCACCGATACGACGGGCTCGCCAAAGAGCAACACCAGTTTTGCTTCCGCCTTCCAGTCAAAGCTCAAAACTGCACCGTCGGTTGCGTCACGCACGCCGATCACTCGGTCATTCCCAGCAAAGTTGCCCGTTATTTCCTGCGCAACCGCCGGCAGCATCCCCCAAGAAAGCACAGCCAGCACAAAAAATGCTCGTATCACTTTCAATTTAGCCACGCCTCCACCATCGCTTTGCGCTCTTGCGTCATTTCGGGCCGGGTGCCGTCGTCCAGAGCCTCCAGGCTTTGCAAGGACAAAGTTCGGAGATCGGGTGGCACGCCCTGAAGTTCAATATTCTGCTCCGCAAGCGTCTCAATGAAGGCGAGCCAATCAGGATCATTGCGCAAAGCCTCGGGAAAAATGCCAAGAACAGAGAAGGTACCTTCCTGTGCTATGTCGCATTGTACCACAGCACGACATTCCGCGTCCTGGGGCCAGTCCGGGCAATAATTCTCAGTGTGGCAATTCCGGCCATAGATCATCTCGCGCTCTACGACTCTCTCCACAGGAATCTGGAACCTTCTATTAAAATAGTTATCAGCTTCTAAGGTCCGATATTCGAACCCCAATGCAGGTTGCATTTCAGTTGGCGGCCACTCGAGGTGCTTTTCCATGATGGCAAAGGTCCCTGATCCGCCGGCTGAAACAAAATAGGTGATTTCCGGAGTGCCGTTTTCGTCGATGTCGACGGGCTGTAGGTCCCGTACGCACCACTCTTCAGAAGTCCATGTCCTCGGACCGCTTTCGGTCTCGCGATAAAGCGCGACGCCCATACCACCGTTGGTGCAGTAGTATCGATAGTGTATGTCGAGGGCTTCGATAAAGCCTTCTCCGTTGGGGGGGCCTTGGGTTTCCTCAATTTGCTCGAACCAGGCATCGGGAGTATCCGGGACGGGTCCGGCTTCGAAAGAGAGGAACTTGGTGCTGGTCCACCCTGTTACAGCGGTGTCCCTCATCAAACGTACTTTGGCCCATCCGTCCTGCCGACCAATCACTTCGAGACGCGTGTCCTGTGGCATTTCGAGAATGACCCGGTTCTCAGTGCCGGGGCCCGATCGCAGATTCAGCCGTTCCGTTGCCACGACAGCCCTATCGCCTGTATTTTGCGCCTGAACTGTCCGAAGAGCCCCACCGAACGTCATGACAAGCGACAAAAGGCCGACCATTACGATCCGAATGTAAGGCGCTGGCAGTGTCGAAAAGCTTAGTCGCATTCAATTACCTCTTTGCGGGAACGCATTCGATTTTCTTGAAGTTGACAGGTTAATCAGCAAACAAAAAGACTTGACTCTGTGAAAGCAGAAGTTGCGGCAATTCGAACGAGATTTCACGGTCATTCCAGGTTTTCGTCTGACCTACGAAATACGCTGACCGTCCCCTTTGAGTGGCAGCACAGCGGTGTTGAAATCTGCGACGAACGGTTGGAGTGGTTTTTAGGCGCCAAGTGTTCCAACTCTGTCGAATGACCGGAAAGTTCTGATCTTACCAGTTCACCAACCAAAACCTTGAAAGTCAGCTATCGCAAATTCGAGCCGAGGGCCGTGGGTCCGCTCTGTCCCGCAGTGTGCCAGTTCGCGAGTGGCGCGGTGAAGGGCAGCTATCATAAATTTCGGTCTAGCGTCTTAGGTCCGCTCTGGGCTGCCTGCAGTCATTTGTCGTTTTCACTCGCATTACTTGCTTCACAACCTCACGCCTGCATTCATACGGGTATCTTGCGTCAGGTGCAGAACACTAGTCTTCGCTATTGTTGCATCACGGAAATCAACCTCTTTGAGCCAAACTTTTGCCCTATTGCCTCGGCACCTTGGCTACAGGCGGGAGAACTTGTGACGTTCTCTGGAGAACCACGGGAGACGACATGGCGGCCAACATTCAAACTGTGAAGGACCCTCGGGAGCCGAGGCAGAAGCCGCAACACGATAAGGCCAAGCTTGTTTCGCTCATTGTGCCGGTCCTCAACGAGCAAAATGCGATTGACCCGTTCCTGGATCGCATAGAAGAGGTTTTTGCGCCTCTTTTGGGCCGCTATGTTTTCGAGGTCGTGTTCGTCAACGATGGCAGTAGCGACGCGACCGAATTTGTAATTCGAAGCCGGATGCTGTCTGATCAGCGCCTGTGTCTGGTTAATCTATCGCGCAATTTCGGTAAGGAAGCCGCCCTGTCTGCCGGCCTTGAACATGCCCGGGGCGACGCTTGTGTCCCCATCGACGTTGACTTGCAGGACCCGCCGGAGCTGATACCCGAAATGCTGGAGCATTGGGACAGAGGCGCCAAAGTGGTCAACGCACGCCGCACCTGCCGCGCCAGCGAGAGCTGGATCAAGCGGACGACAGCGACTGGATTTTACAAACTTTTCAACGCCGTCGCGGATTACAAGATACCCGTGAATGTGGGAGACTTTCGCTTGATGGACCGGCAGGTCGTCGATGTTGTCCGCGATATAGGCGAACGGGTGCGCTTCAACAAGGCGATGTTTAGTTGGGTCGGCTTCGATGCGGCCGAAGTCACCTTCAAACGGCCCGAGCGCACGAACGGCACAAGCGCGTGGACCTATTGGCGCCTCTGGAATTTCGCATTGGACGGAATTTTTTCGTCCTCCACGGCGCCGTTGCGGATTTGGACATACGCGGGCGGTATTCTTTCCATGCTGTCCTTTCTCTACGCGGGATTGATCCTCGTACGCACCCTGATTTTTGGGATTGATGTGCCCGGCTATTCCTCGACACTCATCCTGATCCTGCTCTTCGGCGGCCTCAATCTTTTCGCGATGGGTATTCTCGGTGAATATATTGGGCGCATTTATTCAGAGGTACGTCAACGGCCGCTCTACGTCTTGCGGTCGGTTGTCTCAGGACAGGAGAGAAGCTAATGGATCGCGCAGTTTTCGATCGCATGGCCGTCCAGGAGGACGTGCACTGGTGGTTCGCGGCACGGAGGCAGATCCTGGCCGCCGTCATTTTCCGCTTGGTGAAACTGCCGAAAAACGCACGTATTCTCGAGGCGGGATGTGGCACCGGCGGTAATCTTGGAATGCTTGAAGGTATGGGCCAGGTTAGGGCCTTCGAGTTGGACCCTCAGGCGCGCCAGCGTGCAGTCTCCAAAAGCGGTGTCGCCGTTCTCGAAGGTGCCCTGCCGGATGACGTACCTTTCCAGTCCGAGCGTTTCGATCTGATCGGATTGTTCGACGTGCTGGAGCACATCGAGAACGATGAGGCGTCGCTGGCAACCCTCGTCACGCGTTTGGCGCCCGGTGGCCGGATGGTGGTCACGGTGCCCGCCTTCCCGTGGCTGTGGTCACGCCACGATGAGCGGCACCATCACTTTCGGCGATATACTCGCGCACATCTGGCGAAAGTGGCCGAAGCGGCCGGCATGCGCATGGAGCACGGGTTCTATTTTAACACGGCGCTGTTTCCCGTCGCCGTGATCGGCCGCGCGATCAAGTCATTGCTTCGCTTGGACCGCGCCGACGACACGATGCCTGCGCCGCAGGTCAATTCCGCACTCCGCGCGATTTTTGCCGCCGAACGGCACCTTGTTGGACGTATGAAACTTCCCGTCGGCCTTTCGCTCTGCGCCGTTCTTACTGCCAAGTGAGCCGCGCGGTGGCGATAGGTCAGCTCTCACGCTTTGTGGGGGTTGGTGTGGTGGCGACACTTGTGCATGTCGTAACCGCAGTTTTGGCGGCAAACCTGTTCGGGCTGCCAATGCAGGCGGCTAACAGTGCCGGTTTTGCAGCAGCCGTCATGCTTTCTTACTTCGGGCATGGCAAGATTACCTTCGGCGCGCGTCTTTCCCATGGCTTTCACGGGCCTCGATTCATTGCCGTATCCGCCAGTGGCTGGGCGATTTCCAGCGCGCTGACCGAGCTGATCGCCATCAGACTGGGAGCCCCACTTTTCCTGGCGATGGGCGCCATTGCCCTCGCAGTACCCTCGGTAACATTTGTGATTTGCAAATTGTGGGTCTTTTCCGAACGTCAGTTGGCAGAACCGTAAACCGCCATGGTGCTTGTTGCGATCGGGCGCGGCAAAGAGAGGCAGTTTGGTGCGGCCTCTTTCAGCGTGGCACGGCGCAGGTAGAAATCCGCTCCAGTTGCGGCAAGGGCCTCGGCCATAGTCTCGCAGGTCGCTGCCCGGTTTTGGTCTTGGTCCCAGAGCCGCGCTCCTGGCCAGCCTTGGGCTTGGCGGTGGTCCTGTGCGGGGTGCGCGATCTCTTCCAGTCGTGCCCGTGTGAGGGCTGCTTGATCCGGCTGCGCCACCGAGAACAGCTTGAAATCCACATAGGCGCTGCGTTGTGTGTAGTGGCGGAACTCTGCAAGGCTGACCGGGATTATGAATAGCGCATCGGGCGGTGTCTCGGTCCGGATCCGTTCAAATGCCTGCAGCGTGGCATCGGGTAGATTTGTCGGCTTGGGGGCTAATGGAAACATCAGTGCGAGCGCGCTCATGACACCGATAAGGAAGACGTTCCGTGCCCGAGCAGTGTAACCTGTTGCGATCAGGAGGACGCCAAGAGCAACGAGGGCAAGTCCTGCCAGCGTCGCATTGAGGGCCAGGATCGCCAGCAAGAGCACGCCAGAAATCCAGACGGATTGACCATGCCGCACGCGTAGAATTCCGGCCAGCGCGAGTGATGGACCAACCACGAACAGCATCGGGGTCGACCGGTTGGCGTCGAGCACGAAAAAACCGATCCATTCGGCGAAGCCCGCCTTGTAGACGATGATTGTCACAAGATGAAGCAGCGCGAATCCGGCGACGAGACCCGCCGCAAATCGCCCCAGCCGAATGTCTTGGCCCCACAAAAGCGCCGCACCGGCGCACCCGGCCAAGAGATAGAGTGTAGTAAGTCCAATGTCAGACCAGGAAGGATCGTAGTGGAGCGGTGCTCTGTAGCGGTACGCATCCTCAACAAGATCAAGCCCCGCGGCCGAGTCCGGCACGTTGAGTATGTTTCCGAATATCAACACTGCAGCAGGAATGGCTGTGAGAGCCGCAGCACAGCCGATCTTCACCACCTCGATGGGATCGCGAGCGTATGCGCCAAGTCCGACGATCAGCGCACCATGAAAGGCGGTCATCGGTTGGGCATAGGCAGCAAGACCCAAAAAAACGCCGGCGAGCCAGCTTTTCCGAAATAGGCTCGCAGCCAACGCCCCAAGCACGAGCGCCAGCGCGGCGTTATGATGGTGGAAGAAGGGCGATATAAGACCACCGTAATCTCCGCGACCCATTCCATCAATCTGAACCACGACGCCCAGTCCAAGGACCAAGGGAAGCGCTGCAAACGGCGCACCCAGGCCGCGCAGCACGGCCAGAATGGCGACAGAAGTAGTCGCCGCCAGGATCCATACCGCAATTCGAAAAGTCGGCTCGACTCCAAGTCCGACCTTGCCCAAACGGTAGACCCATTCATAGACAAATGCGTGATTTTCGAAGAGGCGCAGCTGCTCATCCCTCGGGAAAAGTAGAGGGTTGATACGATGCTCGGTAAGCGGCCCATACGCAAAATCGTCGCCTACCGGAAACGCCTCGTATCCGATAATGCACAGAGCAAGAAGTCCCAGTGCCGACGCTAGAAGAAGTCTGCTCGGATCCATACCCGTGCCTTGCTCTTTGTTTTCGCGAAGGTTTGCATCCGCAGGCCTTCAATTGCAAGCTCGAGCCCGATGTGGCGCGGCTGCCGTTGAGGCCAGGTGCGACAAATTCTCTATCTTCCTGGAAAGCAAGGAGAACGGAAGATGGCCCACACGGAGCTAGGATTGCGCGAAAGGCGCACAATCGAAGAAATGCTGAACTCGAAGATGTCTGTAGACAAAATCGCGGCTGAGATTGGCAGGCATCGCTCGACCGTGTTCCGTGAGATCAGGCGCAACAGGTTTGTCGATGACGAGCTGCCACAGTTGAACGGCTATTATGGGATGACCGCGCAGAGCATGAAGATGGGAACGCCCCGTCAGCATGGGATATCAGAAACCAGAGAAGACTTTGTCGAGGGCGCCCCGGATCTCATGGTCGGATCCGGAAAGATCAGAGACTGGCTCTTCACTGAGCCGCGCGGAGGGGATTGCCGCCAATTAGGCTGTGTGTAGAGCGTGGTCCTCGCCGTGACTCTCGAACACAGGCTCGAGGCGCCTGATTACCCTCGGCCCGGCTGAAACCACGATGAGAGGTGCGACGACACGGGAGCCGGTGTCGATCAGGTTCGCCTGAAGGTCGAACACCAGCCGTCCGCCGGCTGGCCTGTAGACCTGGAACTGTGCCATCAGTTGACCTTCAACACCTGCAGGTCTGTCAGTGGCGTCCCATTGGCCTCAATCCACGTGTGGCGTTCTGAGATCGCCGCAGCGTTCTCCGCGGCCCAAGCCTCCGCTCGCGCCGCGCGAACCGCTTCCGCAACGGCAGCATCGCTGACCGCTGACATGTTAGGACCCAACTTCCGCGCGGCGGCGAGATTGGCCACCATCGGGGTGATGTTCGTGTGCTGTTTCTCTGTTGTCGTTTGCACGATTTTCCCCTCCGCTGTCACACGAGAGATAAGGACGAAGGGTATGCGGGGAAATGGTGTGCAAACATCATGCCGCGTCGCAATCAATATGTTCAGGCACTCTGACACGACCGGCAGAGCGCCCTTCGCCGCCTTACTTCGCTGGCGGATGCGATTGTCAGGGGGATGACTTGAGAGGGATGGACATCGGGCGTTTGATCATGAGCCTATGCGGCCCATCTTCATTGGTCCGCTGCCCTCAAGATCGCTTGCCAGTCCTGAGCTGCGCCGAGGACACGCAAGATCGCAAGATAACTGCCCTCGGTCCGGTAGATGATCAAATGTTCAGCGCTGGGATGTATGCGAACAGGCGGATCAAACTCACGGCGTTCACGCGCCATCTCTGGCATGAAGAGCAGCCGCTCTAACGTATCTTCAAGGATATCGGTATAGCGATCGGCCTGGGCGGCCGACCACCGCTGCGATGTGTAGAGCCAGATCTCTTCCAAATCGTATTGGGCTGCGGGTGTCAGCCGATAGGACGTCAGGCTACTTGCGGGCATGCCGCTCTCGCATCCCCGCCTTGAACGCCTTGAAGTCAAACGGCTCAGGCTCGCCGCTCTTCACGCCCTCGTCAATCGCTTGCTGCAACGCCTCGATCGCCTGTGCGCGCTCCTGATCGCGGCGGATGAGGTGGCGCACATAATCGCTGGTATTGCTGTAACGACCGTCCTTGAGCCGTGCTTCAACCCAGGTCTTCATTGGGTCGGGAAGGGAAACATTCATGGTCGCCATTCGTCATCCTCCTTTTGTTCTCCAGTATGCCACGTAATGACAAGGATTGTCAAAAATAATGGCAAAAACCGCCACAGCTAGATGCAGAATAAAGGATTGATAGGCTTCGTTATCGGGCGTTTGTCGACAGTGGTATCGTTCTTCGGGATGCGTGTTGCTGTGAGGCCGTATGATCGCTGACGCCGCCAAACCGCAAATGCGCGATGACAGAAGCGGATGTACAGCATTGCTGGCAGGCGGATGACCTCAGGAGACATCTTGAAGTTCTCGAAGCGACAGCGTTTGGTCATGATCAGACGCCAGTGAGCGCTCTGCCCCATTTCAAGCCAGGTTCCCATGACAAGACCCTGTGATGACTTTCTCGAAGTCCAAGGGCGCAGGATAATCACGCTGCATCTTTCTCTCACGCGGAAATGGCTTACCTGAGAGAAAATAAGGTGAGCGATGCTGCTAAGGTGAGCGATGCTACTGAGACTTCAAGACGTCATCAAGACTTATCCGGGCACGGACATGCCCGTGCTTCGTGGTGTCTCGCTGGACCTCGAGAGCGCAGAGATGCTGGCCCTTACGGGCGAATCCGGCTCTGGCAAAAGCACGCTTTTGCATGTGATCGGCGGTTTGGACAGTGCCGACAGCGGCACTGTCGCAATCGATGGCACCGACCTTACCTTGCTGGATGACGCCGGCCGCGCGGCTTTGCGACGCGGGACCGTTGGCGTCATTTTTCAGCAGTTCAACCTGATCCCGTCGCTCACAGTGACAGGCAATATTGCCTTCCAGGCGCGGCTGGCTGGTCGGCATGATCCAGCGCGCGACCTTGTTTTGGCCGAACGTCTTGGCCTTGGCGCGCATCTGCATAAATATCCCGAACAGTTGTCGGGCGGACAACAGCAAAGGGTCGCCATCGCCCGCACGCTCGCGCCGCAGCCGAAACTGGTACTGGCGGACGAGCCAACCGGCAACCTCGACGAGGTGAGTGCCGATGCCGTGATGAGCCTGCTTCGGGATCTGGTCGCCGAAACCGGCGCGGGACTGATCCTTGTGACCCATTCCGAACGGCTGGCCGCTGACATGCCCCGTCGGCTTCACCTGAGATCGGGGCAGGTGACGTGAACGCCGCAGTCCTGGCAGCTTTGGCGGGATATTGGCGGCGTAATCCGCTGCAACTCGTGACTCTTATGGCGGGTCTGACGCTGGCGACCGCGCTTTGGTCAGGGGTGCAGGCCATCAACGCCGAAGCACGGTCAAGCTACGACGCGGCGGCAGCCACACTGGGCGAAGGAAGCTACGCCGAGATTACCGCGCGGGACGGCGGCGTTATCGCGCAGGAGGGCTACGTCACGCTGCGCCGTGCCGGATGGGCGGTCTCGCCCGTCATCGAGGGGCGGATCGACGGGGTTCGCCTGATTGGCCTCGAGCCATTGACAGCCCCCGGTGGTCTTGTCCCGGTCGATCTGGGTGCTGGTGCCGATCTGGGCGCCTTTCTTTCCGGTGCGGGGCAGATTTTCGCGCGGGCTGAAACGCTGGACCTACTGCCTTCGCTCGATATGCAAGGCGTGATCGCACCCGACGTCGCGCCCAACACGGCCCTGACAGATATCGGGATTGCACAGCGCATGCTGGGCCGTTCCGGCCAAATCGACCGTCTGATCGTCTTGCCGGATCAACCCATCTCGCGTCGGCCGCTGCCAGAAATAGCACCGGATCTGATCGAAACCACACCGCAAGCTGGGGGCGACGTGGCCCCCCTGACCGATAGTTTCCACCTAAACCTCACCGCCTTTGGCCTGCTGTCCTTCGCCGTCGGCCTTTTCATCGTGCATGGTGCCATCGGCCTCGCCTTCGAGCACCGGCGCCCGATGATGCGCAACCTGCGGGCACTCGGCGTGCCATTACGGCGGCTGATTGCGCTGATGGCGTTGGAGCTGGCCCTGATCGCGCTGATCGCGGGGGCCCTGGGTGTTGCCCTCGGCTATGTCTTCGCGGCAATTCTGTTGCCGGATGTCGCAGCCACCCTGCGCGGGCTCTACGGTGCCGATGTGTCGGGACAACTCAGCCTGCGACCCGCGTGGTGGCTCTCGGGGTTGGCCATCGCATTGGGCGGAACGTTTGTTGCGGCCAGCGGCGCGTTCTGGTCGCTGGCACGCATGCCCCTTCTGAGCGGCGCGCAGCCGCGGGCCCTGGCGGTGGCCAGGCAAAGCGGATGGCAGGCCGCGCTGGCGGTGTCGCTCCTGGCCGTGTCCGCGGCGCTGGCGATTTGGGGCGATGGCCTGTTGGCGGGCTTTGGCATGCTGGGCGCGCTGTTGATCGGTGGCGCGCTGGCCCTGACGCCGCTTCTTGCGATTGCGCTGAAACTGGCCGAATTGCCAGCGCGTAGCCCTGTCGCCGAATGGTTCTGGGCAGATACCCGGCAACAGGTTCCGGGGCTGTCACTTGCGCTGATGGCGCTATTGCTGGCCATGGCTGCCAATGTGGGCGTCTCGACGATGGTATCGTCCTTTCGACTGACCTTCATAGCGTTTTTGGATCAGCGCCTGGCGTCAGAACTGTACGTCAGCGCCGAGGACCGAGCGCAGGCTGACGCCATCACGGAGGTCGCATCGCGGCGCGCCGAGGCCATTCTGCCGATCCTGTCAACCGAGCGGCAGATCGCCGGCCTACCGGCTGAGATTTTCGGCGCGCGAGATCACGCCACCTACAGAGACAACTGGCAATTCCTGCGTGCAGGGCCGGAGGTGTGGGAGAGGGTCGCACGCGGCGAAGGTGCTCTGATCAACGAACAGATTTTCCGGCGCACCGGATTGGATCTGGGCGATACTGTCGCGGTGGCGCCGGATGTGATGCTTCCGGTTCTCGGCATCTATGGCGATTACGGCAATCCGATCGGGCAGGTTATCCTGGGCGAGGATCTCTTTCGCAGCCTTTATCCCGATGTTATCGCTTTGCGCTTTGGGCTGCGCGCCGGGCCCGAAGGCACTGCGGCGCTGCGCAGAGCCCTGCAGAGCGAGGCGGGGCTGAGCGGGACGGCAATCATCGATCAGGCGTCGCTCAAGGCGATGTCGCTCGCGGTGTTCGAGCGCACATTTACAGTCACGACGGCGCTCAATGTGCTGACGCTGGCAGTGGCTGGCTTTGCCATCCTGATGAGCCTTCTGACCCTCGCGGCGATCCGCCTGCCACAGCTTGCTCCGGTCTGGGCGCTTGGTCTGACCCGGCGCCGGCTTGCCTTGCTCGATCTGTTGCGCGCGATCATTCTGGCTGCGCTGACCACAATACTGGCGCTGCCGCTGGGCCTGATGCTGGCCTGGGCGCTGCTGGCCGTGGTAAATGTCGAAGCCTTTGGCTGGCGCCTGCCGATGTATCTCTTTCCGTTGGATTACCTGCGCCTGTCGTTTCTGGCCTTGCTCGCCGCAGCACTGGCCGCGACCTGGCCTGCCTGGCGGTTGTCGCGCACGCCGCCCGCCCGGTTATTGGGAGTGTTCCAAATTGAACGCTAGGTGGATCGCACTCGTGGTGTTGCTACCCTGCCAGGCGGCGGCTCAGGGCTTTGCCGGACTGGGCAGCACCGCGGCAGAGTTCGCAGCGCCGGTGCCGGGCA
Organism: Roseovarius maritimus; assembly: GCF_043355895.2. NCBI lineage: Bacteria > Pseudomonadati > Pseudomonadota > Alphaproteobacteria > Rhodobacterales > Roseobacteraceae > Roseovarius > Roseovarius maritimus. Next base: position 77,888 of record NZ_JBHFPF020000012.1, on the reverse strand, counting down.
CGGTGCTGGAATTTCCCGCTGACCACGGGCCCCACCCCGAATACCGCATCGAGTGGTGGTATCTGACCGCCAACATGACCGGCCCCGACGGCATGCCCTACGGTCTGCAATGGACGCTCTTCCGATCGGCCTTGGCGCCGCGGGACGGCACGGGGTGGGACACACCGCAGCTGTGGATGGGCCACGCGGCGGTGACCACGCCGGGTGCGCATCACGTCGCCGAACGCCTTGCCAGGGGGGGGATCGGGCAAGCCGGCGTTGTGGCCGATCCTTTCAACGCCTGGATCGACGACTGGCAGATGGAGGGGCCGGCCCTCAATCAGTTGAACCTCAGGGCGTCAGGTGCGGAGTTTGCCTATGACGTCGATCTGTCGGCAACAGGCCCACTCGTTCTGCACGGACAGGATGGCTATTCGGTCAAATCCGCAGCTGGTCAGGCCAGCTATTACTATTCGCAACCCTTTTATGATCTCACCGGCACGCTGACCATGCCCGGTGGAGACATACCCGTGACGGGCAGAGCATGGCTTGATCGGGAATGGTCGTCACAGCCACTGGCCGAGGATCAAGACGGCTGGGACTGGTTCTCGCTGTCGTTCACCAGCGGGGACAAATTGATGGGGTTCGTGCTGCGGGGCAGCGATGATTACACGTCGGGCACATGGATCACCGCCGAGGGCGCGACCACGGCCTTGCCGGATGGTGCGCTGTCCGCGACGCCCTCCGGCTGGCACGAGGTGGCGGGCCGCGAGGTGCCAACCCGCTGGCAGGTCCGCCTGCCGGAACGCCAACTGGATGTGACCGTCACGGCGATTAACCCGAATGCGTGGATGGACACATCCGTGCCCTATTGGGAGGGACCAGTCACCGTGGCAGGCAGCCACAAAGGTCACGGATATCTGGAAATGACCGGCTACGAAGAGTGACGCTCTCGCAAAGAGCATGTGCAAAGGAAACCGGCTTTTGAAATCCGGGCAGGTACATTCGAAGGATGGAATGAAAGGGTCATCTACCGAGGCAGCGATGCCCGCGGACCGCCACTCGACAGTGCCAGCGCAAACAGTCCGACGGCGCTGATTGCGATGCCAAGCGCCGGGCCGATGGCCGCCCCTCCGGTCATGGCAAAAAGCGTCAACGTACTCTGCGCGAGCCAGATAAACGGCACCGCAACCGCCGCCGCCCTATGCCTGCGTCCCGCAACAAAGAAGGCCGCGCCGAGGCTGGCCAGCGCCGTCGGGTCGGGCGCTATCGCGATGATCTCAGCGCTGGCGAAGCTGCGCCCCTGCAGGAACACGAGACCAGGATACGCAACCGTCGCCGCAAAGATGAGGCCGTAGCCCATCACGCGCGCTGTCACCGGTATATGCCATTGCTGCGGCCTACGCAGCGCAAGCCCTGCAAAGATGAACGCCTCTAACGCAAAGACCGGGGCAAAATACGTCATCGCCCAGTTGATTGGCGCATAGCGCTGCCAGACGAAATGCCACCCGGTCCAAAGCCATGCGATGGCAAGGAGCCCGAGGATCACCCGTGTGCCAAGTTCCGGACGCCGAGCGTGCAAGATCAGCGCCCCAAGCATCGCCAAGGACGGGAACAGCGGCATGGGCCAGAGGGCGACGTTCTCCAACTCGAAGAGCCGCCAATAGACCCGCTCGGAGAACAGCAGCAGGTCGGATAGCTCGTAGGTGAGCCAATCGCGCATCAGAGGCTGCGGAAATGCGAAAGGATCGCACGGCGCATGTCCGCATCCGGAAGGGCGCCCTTTGCTGTGGCCATGTTTTCACGCACGTGGGTCACCTTCGTGGTCGCGGGTATGGCAACAGGTAGCGCAGGGTGCGAGATGATGAATTTCAACAGCAGCTGAGGCCAGTTTTGGGCGCCAAGTTCAGCAGCAACGGCGGGCAGCGGCCGCCCCTCGAGCCTCCGCGCCAGCCCGCCGCCCTGGAACGGGCGATTTGCGATGACGGTAATTCCCTTTTCGCGAGCAAGCGGCAGCAGGCGGTCCTCGGCAGCGCGGTCGGCAAGGTTGTAGGTGAGTTGCACTGTATCCACCGGATAATCGCGCATCAGACGCTCAAGCAAATCGTGCCTCCGCCCATGCGAGGTGGTGAGGCCGACATGTCTGATCCGGCCCTGCTCCTTCATTGCGAACAAGGTTTCGATATGCGCCTCCCAAGCGACAAGGTTGTGAACCTGCATCAGATCAAACATATCGATGCCCCAGGCCGCGCGGCTCTGAGCTATCTGTGTGCCACCTTCCTCTGCAGCACGGGTCCATACCTTGTCAGCCGAGAACACATTTTCAGGATAGCCCAGCTTTTGCAGAGCATATCCGATCGTGTCTTGCGAAGAGCCATACATGGGCGAGGAATCTATCATTCCACCGCCTGCCTCGACGAAGGCAGCAATCACCTCGGCGCATTTGTCCAGGAGGACGGGATCGTTTCCGACGTTGAAGGTGATCCAGCTACCCAGCCCGATTACGGGGACAGACGCGCCCGTCGTTGGGATGGAGCGAACCGTTGACGCCCCTGCTAGCGCCGATCCCGGCACTGCAAGGACGCTTGCCGCACCCTTCAGGAGTGTTCGTCGTGTCAGCATGGTTTACCTCTCATGTCTGATCGCGATTGATCCGGCCCCCAGAGCGCGTCAGGCCCGGTCAATCAGAGGTGCGCTCGCCAAGGAATGCCGATAAGGAGGCCCAGCTTGCCGCGTCGGCCCTGGCGTCGTAGCGATCCGATCCAAAGACCGTGAAGGCATGCGGCGCGCCCGAATAAATCTCTGCGGTATAGGTATTGCCAGCGGCCTCAAGCTCCGAAGCGAAATCCGCCACATCCTGCAGAGTGATTGACGTATCGGCGCCCCCATGGAGCACAAGTAACGGCGGCTCGTCCCCATCCCAGGACTGCCCTTCGGGCGTCGACAGGCCGCCATGAAATGTCGCAAAGCCGCTTGCTTCTGCGGCCATGTCGCTGCGCGCCATCTCCAGCGTGGCGGCTCCACCAAAACAATACCCCATTACGACCATAGCATCAGCCCCGGACTGCGCGCGCGCCTGCGTGGCACCGCGGCCTTCAACAATGCGCGCATACGCTCACGGTCGCCATAGAGCGCCCCTGTCGCCGCGCGGCGGTGATCGACAGTCTCGGTCGGAGTGTCCACGCCGTACATATCCAGCGCGAAGGCGTCATACCCCATGTCGGCCAGCATGTCGGCGCGATTACGTTCGTAGTCTGTCAGGCCGTCCCAATCATGCACGATCAGAACCAGGCCCTTCGGGTCCTCGGCTGCAGCCCAATAGCCGTTCATCGCTGCCCCATCCACTGTGTAGGGCACGTCATCTGCGAATGCTGGGGCGCCGACGAGGGCGGTGGCAAAGACGACAAACTTGATACCCATTTTTGATCTCCTTTTCCATCGGCTGAGGCGACGGATGACGTCGGTTATGCACCTCGCTCTTGAAAACATGGCGCGCAGGGAGCCATCGGCAAGCCGGGCAGAATGCGCGTTAGCCGCGTGCAAAGCTCTGAGCCGCTTGCCAACCAGCGAGCTATCTGCCTAATCGCGCCTCCCACGCAAAGCCTCCGGAGAAGAGCAGGAAGAGGGCGATATCGGCCCGATTGCTGCCACGACTCCGACGAGGAACCACAACAACGCTGGCACGCTGCTTTGCGGTGCCGAAAGCAGGGGGTGGCCGGTTACCGAGCACCGCGCGTTTAACTTGGATGCAAAAACCCTTTTGAGTCGCGCTTTGGGCTAAAATTTCAAAAGCGGGGATGCATCCCGGATATCAAAAGAACGTTTCAAACGCCGCACGCCAGCTTTGACGCACCGGTGAGCAGCAAATGGTTAACCGTATCCGCGCGCCGTTTTTTCACAGGCGTCCTTTCAAGTTGCAAAACATGGCAACAGCCCCTCCGGCGACTTCTAGGTATCAGACGCGTTGCCCGGTCAATCGGATGCTATGCCAGCCCTCGGCTGTGCAGCACACCGATGCGGTCTCGAATCTCGCCTCGGATCTGCCCATTGCGCGGCAGATCGGCAAGCGACGTGATCCAATGCGGCTCGGGCTGGATTTCGCGCGCCGATCCTTGCCGGGTCCAGTGCAGCGCGCGCAGCACAGCCTGCGCGGCCCCCGGCAACCGGTCCGGCATCTCGTGGCCGTTCATGATTGCCCAATTTCCGGTCCATAGCCGCGCAACCGTCCAAGGATTATAGCCGCCTCCACCCAGTACCAATAGCCGCGGTGCCATCCGGCGCACCGCGCGCAGGATCGCCCAATGGGCCCCGTTGGAAAGGCTGAGGCGCGATTGAGGGTCCTCCTCCACCGCATCCGCGCCGCATTGAAGCACGACCGCGTCCGGCTTATGGTTCGAGACAAGAGGGAGGATCAACTCGTCACGTATTACGGCCATTTCGGAATCATTCAGCCCGCGTGGCACAGGCAGGTTGTAGACCTGACCGACGCCGCGGTCACTTAGCGCACCGGTGCGCGGCCAGCGGCTCTCTTCGTGGGTCGAAATCAGCAGCACGTCAGGCTCAGCAGCGAAGGCATGTTCTACCCCATCGGCGTGATGGGCGTCGATGTCGATATAGGCCACTCGGCGCGCGCCGTTTCTGCGTAAGGATTGGATCGCAAGCACGACGTCATTGAGATAGCAAAACCCGTTTGCCCGATCAGGAAGACCATGATGCGTGCCGCCGGCCGGAGAATAGATGGCGCCGCCTGCTGCCAGTATTTCGCCCGCGAGGAGTGATGCACCAGCCCCAGTCGCGGGACGGCGAAACATCTCGGGAAAGACGGGGTTTGAAGGCGTTCCGATGTGATGGCGGTCGCGCTCCGGCGGAGGGACGAACTGGTGGCGCTCGGCTCGCATCAGCGCCGCGACATAGCGCTCGGTGTGAAATCCAGTCAACGCTGCCGGCTTGGCCCGAGGACTGATGCGATACTGATCAGTACCCAGCCAGCCCATGGCGCGCGCAAGGTCGATGACGGTGGACACCCGCGGAATGCGAAGTGGATGCCATGCTCCATAGCTCGACCCACGGTAGATTTCGGAGCCAAAGAAGAGGGGCGGGCCGTCAGGAAGCAATCGATGAGCCAGTCAACGGGGCTGTGGAACGCTCAGAGTCTGCTTGCAAAATCCGTTCCCTGAGCGCTTTGCGGTCACCATGCATCTGAGGTTTCTGGGCACTCAGGTGCGGCTTAAAACGGTAACCCAAAGCCATCCGCTGACGACATGAGAGCGATTTGGAAGGCGTGTTGGGTAACACGATCTTCACCTGAAATACGATTTGAGAATGAACTGGATCCATCCGCATCCCAGCCTCGCTCCAGTAATTATCTCCATGGCGCCGACCTTTGCTGATGGTCACAGCATCTCTGACCGTAGGGTAGCATGAGAGATAGAGTGCCGGATCGAAAGCGCCACGTTCCCTAGCCGCGCAGCGGGAACAGCGCATTTTTAGCCTGCCGGGCAAACCTGCGCTTTCTGTCTGGTGGTCTTACATGATCATGTCCGAATGACGTAGCAGGCCGGGTCCAGAGCCTAAGCTCATGCAAGGCAGAAAATTGCAATCCCGAGCATTGCGACAACATGAGAAGCGACGCAGCAAGGGTCAGTCTAGCGCAAGGTCTGAAGGTCTAATTGTGTCTCCCGCACAGCCTTCCGGAAAGAAGGTCTCCGTCCGCCCGGTAATCCTGTATGCTAGCAGTCCGATCCACTCCTTCACCCCGGTGTTGAGCTCGTCGAGGTGCTCCGCAAGATTCCATTCAATCCGGCCCCAGACTTTGCCGCCGCGGTAGTCGGCGGGGTAGGGCACCAGATTGCGCCATCCAGCCGCGCAGAAGCTCCCGAGGGCCCGCGGCATGTGAGACGCGCTGGTCACCAGTATCCAGGGGCCCTCACGATCTGGCACCATGGCGCGGGACAGAACGGCGCTCTCCGCTGTCGTCCGTGAGCGTCCCTCGACAATGAGCCTCTTCTCGGAGAGCCCGAGCTGCCGCAAAATGTCAGGGCCCAGTTCGAAGGCGCCTTCAGCGACAGGTGTGATTGCCACTTTGCCACCTGAATAGAAGACCACCGCGTCCGGAAACTGCCGCGAGAGCTGTATGGCGACAATCAGGCGATCCCCGGCGTGGTTTACCTGCGCCACGCTGCCTGCGTAGCCAGGAGCCGCATCTTCGGCGCCGCCGAGAACGAGTATGCCGGCCGGGTCCGTAATCGTTGGCCTGGCAGGATATGCTCGCTCCAGCGGGTTCAGCACGAGATTGCCAACCGGAAACACGCCGATCGCGATGGTGATGCATAAGGCCCCCGCAAGGAGTCGGGACGCTGCAACACTGCGCCCCGGCCATAAACAGATGAGCGGCAGGGCGAAGAGAAGAACAAGCAGCGTCTCCGGCCGGATCAGCAGCCAGGCGATCTTGCTCACGATAAGAAAGGCCGTGTCCAAAGGATCTCTTCTCTGCGATCAGGTCTTGCTTGGATGAATGCGAATGCCGGGAGCGTCATCTGGCGCACCGATGAATTCGATGCCGGCGGCTTCGAGGCAAAAGCGGGCAATGTGTATTCCACTCATCGCGGTGGACGAAATAGAACGCCTCTGCCGCCATCGTGGGTTTGGATGAACTCAATACCTGCGTTTTCGAGCGCACTGCGGATTGCGTTCAGATTTGCTGAGGTGCTGCTTGAGACCCCATCTACAGCTTCAATTCTGGCAATTGTCCTCGCGCTAACATCGGAGAGCTTCGACAACTCGGCGACGGTTATGCCAAGCGCTGCACGAGCGGATCTAATTTGTGGCCCTGTCAAAGTTGACACTTAATTCCTCTTGGCATAAATGTTGCCATATGACAAATAATCAGCCAAATACAATGCTCGACTGGCGCTCCCAATTTCAGCGCCTCGAAGGCGCATATGCACCGTCAACAATGCGTAGTTACTGCGCGGATGTCGAGGCGTTCGAGGCTTGGTGTCAGGAAAATTGCTGTGCTGCCTTTCCCGCATCCGTGGAGACGGTGTGTCGCTTCCTGCAAGAGCAGGGCGCGGGCAAAGCGCCCTCAACAACTCGGCGGCGACTTTACGCCATTCGCAAAGTACATCGCCTCCTGCAATTGGAGGACCCGACGTATGACGAAGACATCAACCTGACGTTTCGCCGTATCAGGCGCGCAAAGCTTGGGCGTCCAAAACAAGCGAAAGGTCTGACGCGGAAATATCTGGAGAGGTTCTTGAGCGTACAGCCGGATAATCCATGGGGGCTTCGCAACCGTGCCATGTTGTCATTGGGCTATGAGTTGCTCGCGCGGCGGTCTGAACTTGTTGCACTGACAACAGATGATCTGGAACTCCTGAGCGACGGCACGTCACGCGTCATCATCAGACGTAGCAAGGCGGACCCCTACGGTCAGGGCAGGGTCGCGTTTACCTCCAAGATGACCTCAAAGTTGGTGCAGGACTGGCTGGAGTGGCGAGGTTCCGATATCGCGTATCTGTTCTGCCCGATCTACAAGGGCAAGGCGGTGGATCGCGACTTGAGCACGACGACAGTAAAGCGTCTGGTTAAATCTTCCGCCAAAGCCGCAGGTCTCGAGCAGGAGATCATCGACACGTTCAGTGGTCATTCACTCCGGGTTGGTGCCGCACAGGATCTCCTATGCGCGGGTTATGACGCGGCAGCCATCATGCGGGCAGGGGGGTGGAAGTCGATTAATATTCTGGGACGATACTTGGAGGTGGCCGAGCATAATGTCTGGGCGTGACCCGATGCACCGTAAACGCCAAACCCGAACTGTCTGGGAATCAGTTTTATCGGGCATTTGGATTTGAGTGTGTAACCGCCTGCCGACGTTACCGATGTGTCAAGATGGATCTACCATGATCCACAGAGGGGAGCGGTCATGTCGGATATTTTTAGGGTCGGGCTCGATGGCGAAGAATGCACTTCTGGCATATGGATGTTGGTGCCGAAAGGATCTCAACTTCGGGTCTGTATCGATTGGACATACGGATTGAGCAACCTGATGTCTGGAAATTCTCTGACGCCATGATCACGCATCCTGGCATTCCCACTTGATGTAGGCTTTCGTGTCGGCGGCCCATTTGTCGTCGATCTCGACCAGCACGGCGCTGACCAAGCGCTCGAGGGCGGCCTCGTTGGGAAAGACGCGGCCCTTGACAGTGCGACGCTTCAGCTCCTGCTGGACGCTGCGCTCCATAGGGTTAGAGGTGCGCATGCGGCGGCGGTGGTGCGCTGGCAACGTGAAGGCGGCGAGGCCCTCGGGTACATTCTCCTCCAGCCATGCAGCAAGTTTCGGCGCTGTATCGCGATAATCCGCGACCAATTCGGTGAGGGCGGTTTCGGCCTTGGCGAGGGAGGCCGCGTTCCAGATCTCGCGCAGCTCGGTGCCGATCTGCTTGCGGATGGCAAGGTTCGGCGCGTGATGGATGGCGTTTTGGGCGAGGTGAAATTGGCAGCGCTGCCATGTGGCTCCGCCGAAGACCGCCCTGCGCGCGGCCCGCAGTCCGGCATGATCGTCGGAGACAATGTATTCGACCCCGCGCAGGCCGCGGGCCTGGAGGCTCTCCAGAAAGGCGCGCCAATGCACCTCGGCTTCCGAGAGGGCGACAGAGACGCCCAGCACACGGCGGCGCTCATCCGGGCCGATGCCGACGGCCGAGAGCACGGCGGCATCGCGAACGATCCCGCCATGGCGCATCTTTTCATACCGGGCGTCGAGGATCAGATATTTGACCTCGCCGAGAGGCCGGTTGCGCCAGGCGGCCAATTCGTCATCGAGCAGCGTCGCGGCGCGGCTGACCTGCGAAGAAGAGAGGCTCTCTATCCCGAACTCGCGCATCACCGCTTCAGCCTCGCGGGTGGAGACGCCCTTCACGTACATCTCAGCCACGGCCAGCATCACGGCGCGCACCGAGCGCCGCCCGCGCTCCAGCGACTGCGGATAGAAGGGCTGGCCGTCATGATCGGCAGTCTTGGGCACCTGCACCGAGACCGTGCCTGCGGGGGTGTCAATGCGCTTGGGCTTGTAGCCGTTGGCATAGCCCTGCCGCCCGGCGCTGCGCTCGTAGCGGCCTGCACCGAGAAAGCGCTCGCGCTCGATCTGCATCGCCAACTCAAACGCCCGCGCAAAGACCGTGGCCATGTCGCCCGGCCCGTGTTCGATCAGATGTTCCATGAGGGCCTCGACCGTCGTATCCTTGTCTTCGTCCATTTGCCTGTCTCCATGGTTGGTTTGCAATTTCATGGAATACCAGAATGGGCAGTCCTTGCCGGGGCGCGCCCCGGCAAGGACTCATGGCCCCAGCGCCAAATGAATTTCCAGACCTGACGTTACACCACCGACATACGCCGGACTAAACGGAAGCCTTCAGAGCAAAAAAGACGACCCCGACGAAGGCTTACCTTATAAGTAGGCTCGCCGAATGAAGATCCTTTACCGTCGAAGACTGCCGAGATATTCGCCGTAGCCATTCTTGCCGAACCGCTCTGCGCGGGCTTTCAGTTGGGCGGCATCAATCCAACCCATTTCAAAAGCTACCTCGTCGGGTGAGCCGACTTGCTGACCCTGGCGTTCCGTCAGGGTGCGTACGAAATTTCCGGCGTCCAAAAGGCTGGCATGCGTGCCCGTATCCAGCCAGGCGTAACCACGGCCCATTTTCTGTACGCTTAGCGCTCCGTCGTGCAGGTAGCTTTCCAGAAGACTGGTGATCTCCAACTCGCCGCGGGCCGAGGGGCGCACAGCTTTAGCCCGTTCTGGTGCCGTGCCATCCACGAAGTACAGCCCGGTCACGGCATAGTTTGAAGGAGGCACGGGCGGCTTTTCGATTATCGATATCACCGAGCCAGTGGCATCGAAGTCCACCACGCCATAGCGTTCCGGATCAGCCACGCGGTAGCCGAAGACGGTGGCGCCGGCGCTGGTTTTGCCGACCTCTTGCAGCAGGTCGGGCAGGCCGTGGCCAAAGAAGATATTGTCCCCCAGCACCATGGCGGCGGGGCCGCCGGCCAGAAATTCCTCGGCCAGGATGAAGGCCTGCGCCAGCCCATCGGGGCTGGGCCGCGCCTTGTAGGAAATCGAAATGCCCCATTGACTGCCATCGCCCAGGGTGCGCTGGAACTGCTCCTGGTCATGCGGGGTGGTGATTACCATGATCTCGCGGATGTCGGCCAGCATTAGCACGGTCAGCGGGTAGTAAACCATTGGCTTGAAGCCGCTAGCCTTGCCCCACTAGTGTGAAATACGTGTGAGCGATCTCGTCCCAAGTATAGCGCCGCTGCGCGATTTCGAGCATGTCGGCCCCAATCCGCGCCGCGTCCTCGGGGGTCATCGCCTCGACCTCTCGGGCAAGATCCGCGGCGTTCTCGAAGTAGCGGGCCTTTTCCTCGGTGCTGTAGCGGTTGAAAGTGCAGCCATGCGCTAGAACCGGCACCCCGAAATGCATCATTTCCACCAACGATGGATTGGTGCCTCCCGCCGAATGCCCATGCACGTAAAGCGCGGCGCGACACCGCAGGGCGCGCAGAGCGCCAGGGTCGTAGACCGGGTCCAGCAGATACATGTTGTCCCGATCGGCATACTGCGTCTTCAGCTCCTGCCCGTAGACGCTGTTAGCCCAATTTCCGACAAAAACCAAAGGCAAAGAGAGCTGCGGCCAGGCCTCAAGGATGGTGTGGACGTTGTTTTCGGGCTCGATACGGCACAGCGCCAAGGCATAGCTGTCGGGCAAGCCCTCCGGTGCGCTTCCTTCTCCGGCAAAAGCGACCGCATGATCGCCTCCATAGGCAATGATCCGGCATTCGCTATCATATGCATCGCGCACGTGGTCGGCGATTGCTTGGTTGTCGGCGATGACCTGATGCGAGAAGCGCACAGCGGCCCATTCGGACGCGCGCAGAACCGCCCGCGCCACACCCTTCCACTTCTCACGCTTCCACTCAATGCCGTCGATGTTGGTGACAATGCGCGCCCGGCTGACGAGGCGGATCAGCGGCAGTGCCAGCGCTCCAGAGACGCCCAGAAGAAGGATCTGGTCGTGGCCGGAGCGAACGGCCTGCCAAAGGCTTATGGCGTCGTACAGAATACTCTGCGCACCATTGGCACGCAAATTCACATAGCGCAGATCGGCGCTTTCGAATTGATCGGGATGCTCGGTGTTGTCTTTGCCAGAGCACCAGACGGTTAATATGGCGCTATGGCTGGTGCGGGCATGGTAATGCACGAGGTTCTCGGCCAGGGTTTCGAAACCGCCATAGCGGCCTGGTACTCCGACGGTACCCAGCAGCGCGATCTTCGGGTGGCTTGTCATTGAGTTTCTCTGGTTGGCAGGTCTTGCGCCTCGGCAAGGATCCTGCGCAGTTTCCTAGCGTAAGCGTCAAAGGTGAACTCGCTGGCACGGTTGCGAGCAGCCTGTGACATTGTCATGGCTAGGTCCGGGTTATCTGCTAACTCAAGGACTGCGGCTTGAAGCGGGGTGCCGTCTCGCGAGTCTATGCAGTAGCCTTCCTGCCGGTGTGTAACAATCTCTGCGGGTCCACCCACAGGAGGGGCGATCACCGGCACTCCAAAGGCCATCGCCTCGACCAGTGTGAGGCCGAATGTTTCAACCACGAGGTCGACCCGGGTGAGGTTGAGTAGCACGTCGGCCGTGGCGTAGAAGCGCTCAGGATCGTCAACTCTCGGGACGATCTCGAGATTGTGCGGCCGGCTCGCGGCCGGTAGGTAGCGCTCAATCTCCGCCGCGTCTGCATTCAGCACCAGTTGAAACCGAATGTCCTGGCGGGCCATCAGCAGTTCCGCGAGCGCCAAGAATTCATGAACGCCCTTGAAGTCGCGCGGCGAGGCCAGCATCAGCACTAAGAAGTACCCGGTCCGGCGCGGCGCATAAGGCGTGGCGGAGCCCTTCGCGGCGATCCGGGGCGCGATAGGGTTCGGCACTACGGCGCCGGGGATGCGCACGATTGGCAGTCGGGCCATATGGTCATTGGATACGTAGAGCACCCTTTCGGCGGTCTTCTCGACCATGTTGACGAGAAAGCGGCGGAGCGGGCTCGGCGAGATCGTCGCCTCGTGCGCATGGTAAAGCACAATGTGGCCGTTGCGCTTGGCCCAGAGCGCCGCGCCAAACGGTAGGAGCGTGTTGACGTAAAAGATTGCATCACCGGGCAGCCGCGCACGCGATAGGGCGCGGTAAAGGAAGTACTGGCTCGTTAGAAAGGTGAGCAGCGTTATTAGCCGGAACCGGCCACGGCGATACCAGTAGCGCCGGATCGGTATTCCCGCGTTTTCGAGTACGCCGCGGCCTTGGCTGCCTACAAACAGCAAGTCGTCCGGCCCGGCGTGGGATAGCGCCTTGATGGTCTCGCGCAACACCGTCGGGCTACCGGAGTTGTCGTTGAGAAGGTGGCAGAAGACTATCACCGTACTATTTCATCATACACTAACATGCAGGAGCCTCCCAAAACATTATTGGGGGCAATCATCGTGGGGCCGCGCCCAAGGTCGCGTAGACATCCAGGACTTGCCCTGCAAATCCGTCCCAGCCGTATCTTGTCCGTGCCGCTTCGGCGATTTCAGCCGGATTGGAACCGGCGACCGAGACGGCGAGAATGGCTTCAGCCAACGCGGTGACGTTATTCGCGCGTGCATGTTGATCGGTGACACGATGGAGTCCCGGCAAGGTGCAGGCCATGTCGGAAAGTTCGCTCGGTCCCTCGAACCCGATCACTGGTAATCCTGTCGCAAGGGCTTCCACCCAACTCAAACCACCGGCCTCGGCGGAAGTGAATAGGAATACGTCGTAGTCACCATACATCGCCAATAGCTCGTCGCGCGGAACCGCCGGATGGAACGTAACCCGGTTCGCGACCCCAGCTGCGCGGGCGAAGTCAGCCAAGAAAGCACGACAAGGCCCGTCGCCGATGAGTGTCAGTGTCGCCTCATCGGGCAGTTGCGCGAGGGCGAGCAGGGCAAGATCCAATCCCTTGATCCAGTCGAGCCGCCCACCCGACACCAAACGCAATCCGCCTGCAGGGCGTGGGTTGCGCTGTGGCACAATGTCGAGATCGAGTCCGAGCTGGCTGCGTCGGCGCACGCTGGCATGGCTGGTAAGCCGTAGCCGTCGGTCGACCCAGCTGCCGGCCGAGAGTACGACGCTGGTGCGCCGTGTGGCCAGCGTAAGGAGCGGATCGAGCCGCCACGCCAGCCGCCGCATTAGCGTCTTTGCGCGGTTACGCCAGCTCATGACAGTCGGCCATGTCTCGCTGCGCCATTCCGCGATGCCTTCATTGTGGTTGATCGGTCCCCAGACCGTCGGCCGCCCGAGGATCCACGCCGTGCTAGGAATACTGTCGTTGTGGAAGTTGAATGTGTGAACTACCGACAGGCGGCTCACCAACCAAGGGCGCTTCCTGAGCACGAAAGGCCAGATCGCCTGCCACAGGTAGGCGTACGGTCCGTAGAGCCGGGCACCCATCTTCCACCAGGCAGCCCATTTTGGCAGGTCGTACCCAACCAAGTGCACGTTCGGGCACTTCGCGCGAAATTCCGGATTGGCTCGAAGCTCGGCCACGTTGTTTTTGCGGGTGACGAGGACCACCCGGGCTGCGGGATCGAGGCGAGCCAACAAGCTGCGGGCGACATAACCTTCGCTGGACCGCATTCCGGCGTCGTAGGCTGCTATCAGGATACAGTCGCGCGTAAGGGTGTCTCGCTGAAGTGGGATGCTTGGGCTGGTCATTCTGTCTTTGTCAGGTCGTCGATCGGTCTCATGAGGCGCGCCGGGACACCGCCAATGACGCTGCGTTCAGGGAAGCTCTTCGTCATCACGCTGTCGGCAGAGATGACCGACCCCCGGCCGATTTTGACACCGTCAAGGACTGTTACTGTTACTTTCACCCCTATCCAGCAGCCTGATCCGATTTCGATCCCAGACCGGGTCAGGCCCTGTTCGCGGATTCGATGGGCGGGATCGGAGAATATGTCGTTCTCGGGATGAACGCTGAGAAAGGCGCCGAAGATGCAGTCGGCACCGATTTTCACGCCACCGGCGCCGCCGATTTGGGCGAATTCGCCAGTGCCGACGTTGTCGCCGATTACGATCCCCTTGCCGATGTTGACGAGCGTGCCACTTGCGAACATCCGAGAAAAAGTCCCCAGCTTAAAGTTCCTGCCGAGCGTGATTCCTTCATGCGAGTTACAGTCGACCAAACAGTAGTCGTCGATCAGCACCGTACGGCCACTGATGTGCAAACTGTCCGCATCACTGATCCGGGCGCCGCGTCCGAGAACAATCCGTCGGCGCGCTGGCAGAAGACCGCGCAACAGACCACAGGCCAAGGTCAGGCAGCGCCCGACAACGGTGGAGAGCGGCACTTCAGGAACAGAGGCGAACGGCCACTTCAATGCTGTTGAGACGACGGCGGCTCCTATACGTTGCGCGTTCATGTTTGGGTCCTTCCCAGACAATCCCGTTCCGGTGTCGGAATCGAACCTTGGGGTCCGCAATGGGACGAAAGCAATGCGAACATCTCTTTCCAAGTCTGCAGTTGCCAATACATCTGTACAACCACATGATCACTGCGCTCATACAGATTACAGTGAACAAATGTCTGTTCTGCGAGATATAGACCGAAGTAGAGCAGGATTGCGTCTCGCGCAGCCACCTCGGAGCCGAACCGAAAAACTTGCGCGAGGATCGCATCGGGCGTAGCCCGATCTACTAGAATTCCTTGTGAAACTCGATAATGAAACGGATCAAAAAACTTTGTTCGCCGCGCGAACAGTTCCCAATCAATGATCCGCGCGGATCCGTCGGGCGCGAGCAGTACGTTCCAGCGGGTGAAATCGCCGTGGGCAAGGTAGCAATCAACGCGCCGGGCGGGGTCGAGCGTTGCCAAGTAGTCAAGGGCCGCCTGCCTAGTTGAAACAATCAGGGCCTGCAAATCGCGGTTCGGGTGTGACCGCGACGGTGAAGTATCCTTCGTCCAAGTCCTGACTAGTTCCTGAAGGGTAATGTCGGTCCTGCTGTGGGCGAAAAGTAACTCGTGCACCCGGATGATCTCTTCGTCGTTAAGGCGCCCATAGGTAGCGCCAGTCGAACGGACGTCTTCGAGTACGAGATTGTCCCCTATCCAGAAGTACCGTGGCACGCGCTTTGCCAGACCCTTGACATTGGCGAGAGCGTCTAGCGCCGCGGCTTCGTTCTGCGCCAGAGCGACGCTGCCAGAACTTATCGGAACCTTTATGAACCACGCCTTGTCGCCATCCTTGGCGAAGACGACGAATTTCCGATTTGGGCCGGGTGTTCCTAAGAACACACCGAGCTCCCCAAACCGAGAACGAAACTGGGAATAGGGCGAGCCTTCGGCGATATTCAGTGTAATGCGCTGTGACGGCAGGTGAAGTCCGACGGCGCCGAACAGCCGCGCGATGCAGTAGATTATCTTCGCGCGACGGTTGGCCTGAGGCCAAGTTTCGAGGTGCCAAGGCCGGCGATAGCCCGCTTCGAGCAACCAGCGTTCGCCACCATTGCGGGGAAACAAGCGGAAATGGGCGGCCTGGCCGCTCGCCGACTGCGGACCAAGCAGGGGAGTGAGATCGATCATCTTTGAAGGATCTCTTCGACGAGCCGTTGTGCTGTGACTTCGAGCGGACCGACGTTCTCAACTGCGATCGCACTTGGAAACAGCTGTGCTGCGGCCTTGTAGGCTGCCACCTGCCGTTCGGTTTCGTCAGCCGTGACCTCCTGCTTGCGCGCTTGGATCACATCTGGGGCTGCGGTGATAATTATGGCGAGGTCGGGTCGCGGCGCAAATGCCAAGAGAGCCCGCATCCACCAGCGAACCCGGGTCATCCGATACCGGCGCGGGTCGACAAGAATGTCGTGTATGAACCGGTCGAATAGCACGTACTCGTTACCGCGTTTCACCTTCGGCAGGCCCATATTAAACTCG
Organism: Roseovarius maritimus; assembly: GCF_043355895.2. NCBI lineage: Bacteria > Pseudomonadati > Pseudomonadota > Alphaproteobacteria > Rhodobacterales > Roseobacteraceae > Roseovarius > Roseovarius maritimus. The sequence goes on along the minus strand of NZ_JBHFPF020000012.1, from coordinate 61,913 downwards.
AAAAGCATCAGTAAAATTTTTAGTAGGACGAGGCCCGCACCGTATTGGAGCCCCTCGTGCGGGTTGGTAGTAATCTTTGGCGTTCCTGACGGACGGTAGCGCTTCAGGTATCCGGGTGCAAAGTAATAGCGCGCAAACTTCAAACCCTGTGCAGCCAATTGCTTTTCTACGAGGCCCAGAAGTGTGGTCTTGCCCGCGCCGTCGGGGCCCAGGAAAATAACCGTTTTCGGAGGCTTATTCATGATGTGACTGTCCTGCGCAGGGTTTCGAGGATGTGCTGCGACACTACGGTAAGGACCCTCTCGAGGTCATCGCCGCCATCCGCATCGCGCTGTTGGATCTTCACCTGTAGCACGGGCTCCAGCCACGCTGCGCGTGTCGGGGTCGATCCAGCGGATTCGGCGTACAAGACAACCGTCTCGCCGCGAAACTTGCGCCAAGCAAGGCTCACGAGGTCCGCGTCGGTCTCCGGCATAACCAGTGAGTTGGGAAACCCCGCGCGTTCGAGCAGAGACCGGAACCGCCCGGTGATCGCGGCGCGCCGGGGAGAGTCGGCGCCCGCCACCTGCAAGATGCGGCCGGGAATGGTCGAGCGGAAGAGGGTGAAGTAGAGCTTTCTCCAGATCACACGCAGGCCCCAGCCCGGCATCCTTGCGACGCCGACGCCCGCCGATGCGGCGCGCAGTCGCCAACGCGCCCTGCGTGAAAGGCGGCCCCGGTCCAGATCGGCGCGCGACAGGGGTAGGCCGATGGCATCGAGGAACGCCGAGATCCGCTCCGGCGCGCAGGCCGCCGTGATCCGATCTCGGTCGCGTTCGCTCAGGTAACCGGCATAGAGCATCTTTTGCAGTAATGTGGCCAAGCCGATGACCTCGGTGTCGGATAGCGTCTCGTTCAAACGCTCGAATAGGGCCTGGCCCATCGGGTCAGCCCCGATGGCCGCCCAAGCCGCGCCATTGAAAAAGTCCACTTTTACCGCGCGATGGGCCTGGCCTGCGCCCAGGCGTTGTACCAGACAGATCTGCGTCAGATAACCGATGTCACCGACCCCGGCGATTGTCCAACCCGCGTCAACCGCCCTTTCTGCGACCCGCAACAGTGCCTGGCCTGACCGGCCACTGGGCACCAGCACGTCGATGTCCCCATCCTCGCGCGCGAGGTCGTCGAGACCGCGCAGGACAAAGAAATCCATCTGCCCGTCGAGTGCCGCGCGCACCAGGTCGGTGGCGGCTTGTTTGAATGACACGTTAATGCTCCAGAATTTCCCGGTAGGCTGTGATCAAGTCCAGGGCGGCCGCGTCCCAATTCAGCCGCGTCTCGATCAGTTGCCGCCCGCGCCGGGCCATCGCGGGCCAGTCATCTTGATGCTCGAACGCCTTGCGCAGCGCCCGTTCGATGCCGAATGCAGTAGGTTCGCACATAATGAAGGCCCCGGTATAGGCGAAGTGGCTCGAGTCAGAGGTGCGCGAAATCACCATCGGCACGCTACGGGCCAGCGCTTCCATCGCGCCGATGGAAAACACGTCCGTCTGTGACGGGTGCACGAAGAGGTCGATGCTATCGAGGAAGGCAAGTTTGTCAGGGCCGAATTGCGGACCAATGAGTTCGACACCGCTTGCGGCGTAGCGACGAACGATGGCATCGCCTTCGGCCGATGCCGGCCCAGCCAGAAGCAGCCGCGCAGGGTAATTGGCAGTGACGCTGGCGAAGGCAGCGCAGAGCGCATCGAGATTCTTTTCGCGCGAAATCCGGCCGATGTAACCGATCCTGAAATCCGCTCCGGCTTTCCGCCGGTCGGGCGGCGGAGGGAAGTCCTCAAGATCCACGCCATTGGGGATGACGCGCATCCTCTTGGGCCGGATCTCTGCCAGGGCCTCGGTGCTTTCTTCCTCGGTCAAGACCTGGATCAGCGCGGCCAGTTCCAAGTGGCGCTTCTGGAGCAGCAGATGAAACAGGCGTTTTTGCAGCCGGTTTCGCCATCTGTTGCGTGCCGGTGACAAGCCACCGTGAAGGGTTACGACATAGGGCGTGCCGGCCGCCTTGCAGACCCGTCCAACCCACAGGTTGAGTGGTGAATAGGTGCCGTGCAGGTGTACGACGTCAGCTGCCCCGACGGCCTGTCGCACTGCGTCGCGAAACGCCGGGCTCTGCTTCGAGTAGACCGTGACGTCAAAGCCGTCTCGCGCGATTACTTCGCCCTCCTGCGCTGCCGTCTGAGCCCTGCCCAGGACGGCGACCGACGCCCCATGCCGGGCCGTGTATTTGGCCAGCCCTGCAATAACTTGGTTGACGCCATTGGCGCGGTTCTTGTCGGCCTTGCCAAGGATGACATGCAGAACTTTCATCATCGCTCTGCCTTGGCTGCTGTTTGTGGTTCAAGGTGGCTTTCGTCCTCGCAAAACCTAAGCACTCTTGCACGGTCGCGTTGTAAACGGCCTATTACGTAGATCGAGAGACCGATGAAGAACAGCTCTAGTGTCGTTTTGGCGTAGTAGACACCGTGTGTTGTTAGCGTTCGCATCAGCATCGAGTTTGTGAAAAGGAAGATGATAAGTGCTGCGCAGGTAACTCGCTGATCGGAATTGGAGCGCGCCTGCAAAAAAGCCAACCGAGAGACCATATAGAGTTTACCGGAAAAGATAGTAAAAAACGCGATCCCTAGTGTCCCAGACTTGAGGAATATGGTTACGAATCCGTTATGAAAATATGGGATCAGAGTAAGTTTGTCGACGAACGGTCCCCTAGCGAAACTTCCGAAACCGACCCCGATCAGATTTGCCCAACCGCCAACTTGCTGGACCTGTTCAATGCCGAGATATGCCTCGTATCCCCTCCAGTTTTCGTTAATGTCTCCTAAGTCCGAGTAATTCGAGATTCTAAATTCCTGAAGTGAGTTCTGTAGTTTTCCGAGGAAACTAAAATCGCCACTAGTCGATCCTGTTGGCGCAATATATGATAATTGTAAGAGTGGGGCGGCAATTACGAACATAGTGCCAACGAACACGGCGCTTTGTATCAATCGGTTGTGGGAATAGACGAATACTAGCGAGATAAAGGTGATCGAGATGTTGACCCGCGACAGAGAAGCGATAATCAGAGCCAAGTTGAGTATTGCAAGCGCAGAGAGCGTCGATCTTGCCGCCAGTGCAGCAAGAGTCGGTCGAAGTGAAATGATCAGTAGAAGTGCGAGCGTAGAGGCGGTGCTGTCCAGCCCATATGAATAGCGTGCTTCGAGCGAGATGTTAAAAACACCACCGCTGAACAGGAAGTCAGAAAAGAGCATTATCGAGATAATAGTGAAAATTTTGACTGCTGTAGTCAAAATGCGCTCAAAGTCGGATGGACTATTGATGAATGTTAGGCCTAGGATCAGCATTAGAATTGGCGCGAAGAAGAAGTACAGATCTTTGCCCGTATTCCACGCCGAAAACGGATAAGGTGAGAGCGTAATAGTTGACAATACGGCCACCAAGAAAATCGCGCCTAGTGCGGGTATGCCGGCTCGACGGATATCGCCGAAATGGACCCTCCGGTTTGCCAGGCAATACAGGGCGAAAGCAACTAGGATAGGCGCAAAACTGATAAACCCCAGGACGAAAAACATCGTTAAGAAGGCAGCCGTAAAGAGGTTGATCGTCTTGACCTTAAAACTGTGCATTGTCACAACTCAGCTGTTTCACGCAGCCGCGTTCCGGTTGGAACGTCTGTTCGCCTGACCCGACTGCATCCGCCACTGGCTGAGGCCGCGCCGGCCGAGAAATCGGCTAGGTTATGCGTCGGGGTTGTCGTCACGCGTTACTCTCCGAAATCATGCGTCGCTTTACGAAGGCAAGGCCGCGCAGGACGGCGGAAGGCAGGAGCGCCATTGATAGCTGCGCGTAGAAGCGCGGGTAGCACAAAAGGTCTGGCTCGGCCGAAACCGTTCTTCGGGCCACGTGTAAAACGTCGCCGTAGCTTCCGCCAAGACGTCGTGTGAACCATACATCCGCGGTCAGTGCTGCCAAGCGATAGCTCTTACCGGCCCCGGCCTTGAGGTTGTTGGGCACCGCTCGCTGATCCGCCTGCCCCTGCAGGTAGGCCGATGCATGGACCCGGTCAGCAATTTTTCTGTCGATGGATTTGACTAGCGATGAAGTGGTGCTGGCTTCGTGAACGCGATAGCGGAAGTACGGCTTGTCGCTGTAGAGAACACTTCCGAATCCCGATGCACCGATGAAGAAAAACAAGTCCGCAGTGAAGGGCAGTTCTTCTTGGAACCTATAACTTGAGGGGATGACCTTGCGGTTGTATATTACGGTGGGGCAGATCACACTCATCTTGCCGTTGAGAAACCTGGTAAAGAATTCGTTGCCAGACATCTCTGAGGGCAAATCCAGAGTTCGGTGGAACTGTCGCTTGCCATCTCTGTTGATGATCGTTGCTGCCGAATGAAGAAACGCTGCGCCTTCCGCCCTAGCTATCATGGGAACGGTCGTTGCTAGGAATTCCGGGGTCAACTCGTCGTCGTCGTGTAGGATCAGGAGGTACGGCGCATCACCCAACATCAACGCCCGGTTCCAGTTGCCGACCATGCCGAGGTTTGATGGATTGCGTATGTATGTAACCCCCCGGCTTTTAAACTCAGCGCATGCTTCTTCGGTGTCATCGGTCGAGCAATTGTCAAGCACGTAAAGGTTGAACCCGCCCATGGTCTGTGCCAACGCGCTCTCGATCGCTAACCGAAGCTGACCGGACCGGTTGTATGTCGGGATCACGATATCGATGGTGTTGTTGTCCATGGTCATCACTCTTTCTGTCGCCGCGGGGCGATGGCGCTGTAGGAACGGTGTCGACGTATCACGTATGGTTGCGCACTAGGGACAATAAAGTCGGCGAATAGGAAAGGGCTAGCGCGGCGATGGCGGGCACGAGCATTTCATATGATGTCGGGGTCAAGAACAGTGCGTGGGCCAGAACCTTCGCCAAAAAGAAGGTCGCGGCGATCCAGGCAATTGTGGCAAACGCGCGCAACACCAAACGGATCCGACCGATCCCAAGTACCCGCATGGTGACAGGAAACACGATCACGAGGGGAATGACCTGGCTCGCTGTCCAAACTACGCTCATGCCTAGCGGCCCATAGGTCGGAAGCGTTAGGAGCCCGCCGACCAGGATGGTGCCTGCCATCAAAGCGGTGGACAGGACCGAAATCGACGTTTGGCCGACGGCGTTAGCAAGATTGATCGTGATTGTGCCGTAGATCGACATCGCATAGCCGGCGGACAGCACAGCGAGGAAGGGGTAGACCTCGGCGGCGGTGACGGGATCCAGCCAGAGTGACAGGTAAGTCTTGCCAAAAACTAATAGCGAGAAGATCAGAGGCAGAAACAGGATGCCCACCTTGTCGAAGGCTGCGTTGATAGTTGCGCGAATGGCCGCCTTATCGCTGCGGCTGAAAAGCTTGGCGACGGATTGGATGTAGGGGATCGTGGCCGCGGAGAGAAAATCGGAAATCTTCCCCACCACTTGGAAGGCGATGTAGTAGTGGGCGAAATTTACCACAACCCCAGTGGAGGCGACCAGGATCTTATCGGTGTAGGACGAGACCTTGTTGAAAATGTCGATCGCGAAAACGCTAAACGAATAGTGCAGGATGGCTTTCATAAGCGATGCGTTTTTCGGGATCGCAATCCGAACTCGATTCGGGAAATGTACGACGTAGGCCAGCATCACTACGTGAGCAAAAGTGGACAGCGCTACGACCAAGATCAGCGCTAGAAGTGTTTCTTTAAACAGCGTAACTGCAGCGATGGATGCGCCCCAACGCAACATGTCGAAGGCCACGGTCGTGTTGTAGGCGAACCGGAAGCGTTCCAGCGCATACATGACGCTGACGTAGAGCGAGCGGGCCACGAACAACAACGAGGTGGCCAAAGCGAGGTAGTAGATCGTTCGATTGGACGTCGTCGCCTCAATTCCCATCAGCCATAAGATAGGGTCGGATAGCAACAGACCAATGCCCACGAAGAACAGGCAAAAGACCGCCGTCAGAATAAAGATTACGCTGAAGACTTCGCTCACGTCCTCTGCGAGCGACATCGAAACGAAACGCAGTGTGGACTTGGTAATCCCCAGATCCGCCATAGCAAAATATATGATGAGGATCGAGAAGATGCCGAACAGACCGTAGGTTTCCAGGCCCGCCTGCCAAATAATCACTGGGATCGCTAGGAACTGCAAAACCGCCGTCGCGATCTTAACTGCGATCCCGCCGAACACCCTAAGGTCGAGAAGTGTTGCGTGGGACTCGGCCGCGGTTCGCAGTTTGGGCCTCAAATAATCCTCTCCCAGTCGCTGGGAGGTGAGAATTTGGCGAAGGGTGGATGCTGGGTATCGCGTGCCGATAGTATCGGGGCTTCGTTGGGCCAGTCGAAGGCGAAGCTGTTCCACAGAATGCCCTTGTCGTTTTCCGGGCTGTGGCCCGTTTCGACGAGGTAAAGCAGCGCGCTGTCGTCCGCCTTCGCGTAAAAGCCGTGGGCGATCCCCTTGGGTAGCAGAACAGCGTTCTGGCCGTCGGGCGCAAGCTCAACTGCGACGGTCTCACCATAGGTTGCGCCTGGCCGGAGGTCGAGCAGCACGTCAGTGACCTTGCCGCCCAGGCAGACCACCACCTTGGCATGGTCATCGGGTGGGAGCTGGAAATGCATGCCGCGCAGAACCCCCTTGGCCGAGGTCGTGAGATAGATCTCTTGGGGCAGGTAACCCGGTAAATACATTCCGAAGCCACCAGCGTGAAACAGCTTCTGAAAGCTGCCGCGAGAGTCTTCAAATGTTGTCAGCCGTGCGGAGAAACAGCCGGGCAGCGCAAGTGGGGTGGCATCAAGCTTCATCACGCCTCACAGAAGTAGTCTCTTAGACCGTCATCGAGTGAGATGCGCGGGTGCCAGTTGGGTAGCCGTGGTGCGGTCTCCCAGACGTCGCGCAAGGCGGGATCCTCTTCGGCCATGTCCTTGAACTGCACTGAGAGCTCCGGGGCTATACCATCCTTGAGACGCGCCGTAAGTGCGCCGAGCTTAACCGTCTCGCTGCCCAGCAAGAAGGCGGTCTTGACCGTGTGGAGGGGCAGGTCTTCCGTATGCAAAGCGGCTGCGAGTAGGCCCTCTTGTACGTCGGCTATGTGCAGCAGATTGATCGGCTGCGCCCAAGATCGCAACAGTGCCGCTTGGCCACCGAGCCAGCGGCACTTCAACATCGGTAGGAGCTTGGAGCGGGTATCGTTGCCGCCGTAGGTATCGTTCAGCTTGAGGTTGATGGCGCGGAACGGTGCCTCGCTCGCATAGCTTTCGAGGCTCTTGGCGTTGAAGGCCTTGAGCTGAGCGTAAAGATTCGCTGGCCTCTCGGCGCCGGTGGCGGAGTATTCCCAGCTGGTGCCTATATTGACGATTCGACTGTGGCCGGACAACTTCAACGTCTCAAAAATTAGGAGCGGAAACTCGAGATTACCTGCGACCAAGGGAGGAATATCGGTGGCCACATGACGGCTGACAAAATGGCCCGCGATATTGAGGATCACCGGATTATTGAGTCGAGTGATCTGCTCGGCTAGGTCTTCCGCCCCGATCCATGGCGTTGCGGTGTCTGCGTCCGGCGTCCTGGGTGGGGCCGTGCCGGGACGAGGGATAAGGTAAGGCCGAATACCCGCCGCCCGCAGGGTGGCCAACAGATGGCTTCCAACATAGCCACTGAAGCCAGTCAGGCAAACGGTCGAGTCGGCCAAGCCGTCAGGAACGGTAGGCTTATAGTCTGACATAGCTGTCGATCTGCTCCTTGGTCAGTGCCCGCAACGCATTCGGTGACGGGTTCATATATGCCTTACGATACCAGTCCGCGGTCCACTTAATTGTGGTCTTGAGGTCGAGGACCGGCTGCCAACCGAGGGTTTCGTTGGTCTCGGCGCAATCGAGGTCCAGCGTGGCCGCTTCCTTCCAGTCCTGTTCTGAGTTCGAGATTTCGACCGACGCTGCATCACCCCAAGCCTCGGCGAACATTTTGGCTAGTGTCCCCACCGACTGGTGGTTGCGGTCGCTGGGGCCAAAGTTCCAAGGGCCTTCGAAGGCTCGATCCAGCACCATTGCCTCAATCAGCATCATATAACCATAGAGAGGCTCGACGACGTGCTGCCAGGGCCTGGTCGCGAGCGGGTTGCGCAAGACTAGCGGCGCGCCGCGAGAAAACGCACGCGCGCCGTCTGGCAGCAACCGGTCGATCGACCAGTCGCCACCGCCGACCACGTTGCCGGCGCGCGCTGAGGCCAGAACCGGCCCGTCAGATGAATTGAAGTAAGACGCAGCATAAGCTCCCACCACGATCTCTGTACCAGCCTTGGAGGCGGAGTAGGGGTCATGCCCGCCGAGCGGATCGGTGATCCGAAAGGCGCGGTTCTCGTCGTTGTTTCGGTAGCATTTGTCAGATGAGATCACTAGGACGGCGAGGTTTCCTCCTAACTCGCGGCAAACCTCGAGTAAGTTGACGACTCCCATCACGTTGGTCGCGAAGGTGCCCACAGGATCACGGTACCCGGTTGATACTATCGGCTGCGCGGCCAAGTGCAAAACGACCTCGGGACGGGACGCGATCATCGCATCGCGCAGTGCAACGGGGTCGCGGATGTCACCGATAACACTGTTCATCAAGCAGTCGAGCTGCAACAGCGAATAGAGGGCTGGATCTGTCTCGGGTGCGAGGGCGAAGCCGGTGACTTCAGCTCCTAACTCGCTCAGCCAAAAAGCTAGCCACGCGCCCTTGAAACCCGTGTGACCTGTCATGAAGACGCGCTTTCCGCGCCAGAATTCGGGGCTGACTCGACGCCTTTCCACTACGATCTCCAAGGCGGGTTACCGCTGTCCCAGAGACTTTCGAGATACAATTTATCGCGGAGCGTATCCATCGGTTGCCAGAAACCACCGTGATCCCAGGCCTGCAACTCGCCATCGGCGGCGAGCCGGCGCATCGGGTCCTGCTCCCAGACAGTCTCATCGTCCTTTATGTAGTCTCTTACTTTCGGATTTAGGACAAAGAAGCCTCCGTTGATGCGGTACTGGTCCGAGGCGATCTTTTCGCGAAAGCCCGTTACACGGTTCTCACCGTCGATGTCGAGAACGCCGAACCGGCCCGGTGGAGTAACCGCAGTCACAGTGGCAAGCTTGCCGTGGGCTTTGTGGAAGGCGATTGAGGCTGAAATGTCGACGTTGCTCAGGCCGTCGCCATAGGTCAAGCAGAACGGCTCGTCTGGGGAGACGTGCCCTATCGCGCGCTTAATCCGACCCCCGGTCAATGTGTCTCTGCCGGTATCGACCAGTGTGACCCGCCAATCCTCAGCTCGGTGCTTGTGCACCTCCACTTCTTGAGTGGCCAGATTTACTGTGAAGTCTGACAGCGACGCGGCATACTCGAGAAAGAATTTCCTGACATATTCAGCCTTGTAGCCAAGGCAGACGACAAACTCGTTAATGCCATGCCGGGAGTAGTGGCTCATTATGTGCCACATGATAGGACGCCCACCAATTTCGACCATCGGTTTGGGCCGAACGTCCGTTTCTTCAGCCAGGCGGGTGCCAAACCCACCAGCTAGGATCATTGCTTTCATTTTAGATTTTCCCGGATTACGGCCCCTAAGGTCTCCACCATGTAGTCAAGCATTCCTTCGGTGATCCCCGGCCAGACACCGATCCAGAAACTATCACGCATCGTCTTGTCAGTGTTGTCGAGATTTCCGACCACGCGATGGTCGATATTTTTGAAGGCAGGTTGGCGCAGCAAGTTACCGGCAAAGAGAAGCCGCGTACCGACCTTCCTTTTTTCTAACTCTTTTACGATCGTAGTACGATCAAGACCTGCTCCATCGCGCAATGTCATGAGGTATCCGAACCACGACGGCTCAGAGTTCGGTGTAGCTTCAGGCAGATGCAGATACTCTTCGAGTCCTGCCGCTTTGATCCGACGCGTGAGGCCATTGAAATTTGCATTACGTTTGGAGATGAACATATCAAGCTTGGCGAGCTGGCTACAGCCAATTGCTGCCTGCATGTCAGACACCTTCAGGTTATATCCGATGTGAGAATAAATGTACTTGTGATCATAGCCCTTTGGCAGATCGCCAAGTTCCCACTCGAAGCGTTTGCCGCATGTGTTGTCGCATCCGGGTTTGCAGTAACAGTCGCGCCCCCAATCGCGGAAACTCTCTGTGATCCGGGCCAAGCGAATGCTGTCCATCAGCACGGCGCCGCCTTCACCCATAGTTATGTGGTGCGCCGGGTAGAAGCTCAGAGTAGCCAAGTCACCGAATGTGCCGACACCTTTGCCGTCAATCTTCGCGCCGAAGGCGTCACAGCAGTCTTCAACCAAATAGAGGTCGTGCTCGCGGCACAGCTCTGCAATGCGGACCGCGTCGAAGGGATTGCCTAGGGAGTGCGCGATCATGATCCCCCGGGTTTTGGGCCCGATGGCTGCCTCAATTCTGTTGACGTCTATATTATGGGTCGCCAGATCGATATCCACGCATACCGGAACACAGCCAAATTGTACTATTGGCGCGACGGTGGTCGGAAAACCTGCTGCAACCGTAATGATTTCATCGCCTGGCCGAATTCTCTTTTCGCCCAGTTTCCACGAGGTGAGCGTAGAAAACGCAAGGAGATTGGCTGCGGAGCCAGACACTGTAAGCTTCGACATTTTACGGCCGAACTTCTCGGCTAGTTTGCTTTCGAATTCATCCGCATACCTACCAGCCGTGAGCCACATATCCAAAGCGGCGTCGATCAGATTAACACCATCTTGGGCGTCCAGAACTTTGCCGGAGGGTGGAATGTATGTTTCTCCTGGCACGAACTCTTTTGGTGCAAGTGTCTGCTCCAGGTACTCGCGGCTCGTTTGCAGAATCTGGTTTCGATCTATGTTCACAGAGGTCTCCAATTTTTAATGCCTTTGTCATAAGAGCTTTTCAGAAAAGCCCATCAAGCGCTTTTTTCGATCTTCCACAAACGCTAGAATCCAAGCGCATGCCGTTTAGGTATTTTACCAACTTGGAGTCGATAGCTGTGGTCACCCAAGCGGTAAGAGGGAAAGCTATCACCTTGTCATTTCTGAATCCTTAATACGCCAAATTTTCATAAACAACATTGGATTTAGAGAGCTTTTACAGGGATGCTCACCGCTACATGATGCCCCCGATAACACAGAGCCCAAACCTTCAAATGCCCGATAACGTTTACTCCCGGGGCCATTCAGCGCCGATGCCGGTCAGGACGGGCTCCCCCGCGTCACAAGAGGCCGAAACCCCAAAGCTCACTTCCCAAAACTCGGCCAGAGTACCGCAATGACATGCGTACCTGCCGAGGCATCCGATCATCCTGACATTCGCGCAGGCTCACGCATGGCCACTCAAGCGGTTTTGAGCGGGTCACCCGTTCGGCGCCGTGTTTTTCAACGACACCCAACGGTCACGCGGGCACCCGTAGCTGACAATATGCAGCGTTGAAAGCCGAATTTTTTAATGTGTGCTCGGCACGAAGTTGCGCGCAAGGGTTGCGCCGAACCGATGACTTGACCATCTGTGGCTCAGTCACATTCCTCCAAGGGTGGTTTCTCCATGACCTCCGATCACTCGACTCAAGACATGATAGCCGATTGGCATCTGTTGCTGTGCAAGCCCAACCAGAATCATATCGCGTTCAGGCATCTCTCTCGCCTGGACGTGGATCTCTTCATGCCGCAGCACATGGTGGAGCGCCGGTGGCGGGGGCAGATTCGGATCGAGCAGCGCCCCGTTTTCGCCGGATATATCTTCTTCAGCAAAAACGGGGCGGGGGTGCACTGGTCCCAGCTTCGCTCAACGCCAGGCGTGTCGCAGCTTGTCGGTTTCGGGCAAAACGGTCCGGCCTGCGTGCCGGGAGAAATCGTTCGTGGCCTCATGCGGCGCTGTGACGAATTTGGTGTCTTGCAAGCGGATAACGATCTGGTCGCAGGCGATGACATCCGCATCACAAGCGGGCCGTTTGCAGACTTCGTAACGACGATCGAGCACATAGATGACGAGAAAAGGATCCACGTTCTGTTGGACCTTCTGGGCGCCCATACAAGGGTGACGCTGGACCGTCAGCGCGTTGTGCGGCAAGAGTGAAGGCCTGCGCTGACATGTGGAGCGACAAGTCCGCCACTCCCTTTCCATGATAAAAACTGGCCATGAAAACATCACCGAACCGCTTGCCATATAAAATAATCTGTGAGATGACACTTCATGGTTGTGATTGCATAAGACGTCAGTACGAAGAGCAAGTCTCGCGCGCTACTGATCGCTCAGCAGTGGCGATTTCGTTACTAAGTGGCGCGACTTTTCGCATGTGGATCGAGCGGTGGCCGCACGATTCACTCAAAAAAGCACCAGAACGTTTCAACGTCGCCCTCCGGGCTGTGCGAAATGCAGCGGCAGTGGTGTAGGGCTAAAGTGATGGTGGTTTTCGAATGATCTATCTTACTCCTGCGGCTGTCGCATTTTTAGCAAGCTTTGTCATCGCTGTGCTGATCGTCGCGACGGAAAAATTGCATGGATATCTCAGCCATGACCACGATCCCGGCGTTCAGAAGCTTCATCAGAAACCTGTTCCGCGAATTGGCGGCCTGTCTCTTGTGATTGGATTTGTTGCTGGCGGTTTGGCGTTGGTGCCAGACGCATTTCACTTGTGGCTGCTGACATGTGTTGCTGCTGTTCCCGCTTTGGGATCAGGTTTGATAGAGGACATCACTAAAAGAGTAAGCGCCAAATGGCGTCTTTTGGCAACGCTCTGCGCGGGCCTTATCTTCATTGCATTGACCGGTTACTACATAGACCACACGGATGTTTTGGGTCTGGATTGGATGCTGGCCTACAAATGGTTTGCCATTCCCTTCACAGTCATCGTGATTGCGGGAGTTGCCAATGCCTTCAATATTATTGACGGGGTCAATGGTTTATCATCCGGCACCGCCTTGATTATTCTAACCGGGTTTGCCGCTGTTGCGGCATTAGAAGGGGATGCGACGATTCTCTCCCTCTGCTTGGTGTCAATCGGCGCTCTGAGCGGTTTTTTCCTGCTCAACTTTCCTTTTGGTAAAATCTTTCTCGGCGATGGCGGCGCCTACATGACGGGCTTCCTTCTGGTGGTTATTGCGCTGATGCTGCCTCTTCGCAATTCGGAGCTCTCGCCTCTCATCGGTATCATGGCCCTGTCCTATCCCATCATCGAAATGCTGGTCTCAATACGGCGCCGTATGGTGAGGCGGAATGCTCACCCCGGCAAGCCCGATCGGTTGCATCTCCATAGCCTTGTCTACCGGGGTCATGCCAGAAGGATCGCGGCACAGGCTGCGCCTTTGGAAAAGCTGCGTAACCCCATCACAGCGGCGCTCGTGTGGCCACTTCCGTGCATTGCCGTGTGCTTGATGCTCGTGTCGCGCACGAATTCTGCGGGCATCCTTGTGAGCCTCGCGATCGTCTTTATACTTTATATTCTGACCTATCGGCGCGTCGCTCTGATGCGGCGGGCTGCGGGGCGCCGGCAAACCGCCGCCTGACATCACGTGCGCTGATGTGGCTGAAAAATGACGTGCTCTCTCAAAAAGGAATGGGCACATATGCTAGGGATGCCTTCGAGCGAAAAGCAGGCTAAGCAAGGCATCATGGCAGTCAGTATCCATAAAGCGCTTCAACCAACCGTCGCGGTCATAGTTTTTTCCATTACGCCGTCGCTCTCGAAGTCAGAGGCCGATATTGCCACCGGATATAACAGCTACGGCTATCCCGGCATGATCGACATGCCAGTTGCCACCAGTCGACCCGACGGAGAACTTGCCTTCACGACGAGCAATTTCTCTGGGCAGACCCGCAATACGCTGACTTTCCAAATGTTGCCGCGCCTGTCAGGCAGTTTTCGCTACTCGGTCCTGGAGGAGTATGGCGGTGGAGGCACGCTCTATGACCGCAGCTTCTCAGTGCACTACCGTTTCATCGACGAAATTGAAGGCGGCTGGCGTCCGTCAGTTGCCATCGGGCTCAATGACTTTCTCGGGACGGGTGTCTACTCCTCGGAATATGTCGTGGCCACCAAAACCCTGACGCCGCGCCTGCGGTTCAGCGCTGGTATTGGCTGGGGCCGTCTTGGCACAAGTGGAGGCTTCACCAACCCCCTGTCGATCTTTGGCGAGTCCCTCAAGACCCGCCCGTCGCGAGACTTTGCGTTGGGCGGAGAAATCGAAGCCGATCAATTCTTTCGCGGTGACGCAGCCTTCTTCGGGGGCCTCGAATGGCAGGCCACGGATCGGCTCAAGCTCACGGCAGAATATTCTTCTGACGCGTATCCGCAGGAGAGCCGCTCCGCTGTTGATCTGGCCTCCCAAATGAACTTTGGGGCAACTTACGCGGTTCACCCGGGTGTCGATTTATCTTTGCGCTACCTCTACGGCAACGAGATCGGCATTCAGCTCACCGCAGCCTTGAACCCCAAAGATCCGCCCTTCCTAGGCGGATTTGAGCCGGCGCCACCGCCAGTTCTTCCACGAACATCTGCTGCGCAACTCTCCTGGTCGGAAATCATCGCGTCGCGTGACACCCTGACTGAAAAGGTGAGTGAAGCTTTATCAGGACAAGGAATACGCCTGCACGGGCTCGATCTCGATGGGGCCTCGGCGCGGCTCGAAATAGAGAACACGGCCTATCTGCAGGAAGCGCAGGCCGTGGGCCGGAGCGCGCGCGTTCTATCGCGCCAGATGCCGTCGCGCATCACCGCCTTCAACATCGTGGTTGTCACGGGCGGTATGCCCGTCTCCGAGGTGCGGATTAGCCGCAGTGATATGGAAGACCTCGAGCATGAGCTTGACGGAAGCTGGCAAAGCTTTGCCCGTGCGGCTATCGCGTCCCCCTCGGCTAGAACCTCGCCCACAAAGGACCGTTATCCTCGGTTCGACTGGTCGCTCTCGCCTTATCTGATGCCAAGTCTTTTCGATCCTGACAATCCAGTCAGAGCCGATTTCGGAGCTCACCTGTCAGCGACCGTCGAACCTACAGCCGGCTTGGAGTTTTCAGGTGCTCTGCGCAAGAAAATCGTAGGCAATCTTGATGAGGCAACACGCAAATCAAACTCTGCATTGCCGCGCGTGCGCAGTGAGTTCCCTCTTTATGACAAGGCAGGCGATCCGACGATCCCCTATTTGACCGCCGCTTACTACTTCAAGCCAGGGCGTGATTATTACGGCCGTGTGACCGCTGGGTATCTGGAGAGGATGTTTGGCGGAGTTTCCACGGAAGTGCTCTGGAAACCCGATGACAGCCGTTTCGCGTTGGGCGTCGAAGTGAACTATGCCCAAAAACGCGACTTCGATCAATTGTTCGGTTTCCAGGATTATGGCGTGACCACCGGGCATGTGTCAGCCTACTGGGACA
Source organism: Roseovarius maritimus (assembly GCF_043355895.2). NCBI lineage: Bacteria > Pseudomonadati > Pseudomonadota > Alphaproteobacteria > Rhodobacterales > Roseobacteraceae > Roseovarius > Roseovarius maritimus. The sequence continues at coordinate 46,462 of NZ_JBHFPF020000012.1, read as the reverse complement.
TGGGCAACGGATTTCAGGCGCAGGTTGATACCGGGCGCTACCTTGCCGGAGATTGGGGCGCGACCTTCTCGCTCGACCGGGAATTCAATAACGGTTGGAAAATTGGAGCATTCGCGACGTTGACCGATGTCCCATTCAGTACTTTCGGTGAAGGCTCGTTTGATAAAGGAATCAGGCTGACCGTCCCGATCACATGGCTTACCGGTGAGCCCAACAAATCAAGCTATAGCACAACGATACGCCCCCTTACACGCGATGGCGGCGCGCGGCTCAATGTTGGAGGACGGCTCTACGATCGCGTTCGGCCCCTCCAGAAACCTGCTCTACAGGACGGGTGGGGGAGATTCTGGCGATGACAACAACCGACAGGAAATTCCTCAAAGCCCTATCGCTTATCATGGCCTCGTTCGCACTTCTTTTTCCAAGCGCTTGTGACCGTTTGACTGACGGCTTGGGCGTAACGGGCCAGGTTGAGAAAGTTGCGCCCAAACCGATTGGTTCTAAGCGACTGCGCGTTACCTTGCCCAACCTTGGGACACAGGCAACGCTGGCTCCCATAACACAGCGACAGGATGTGACTGTCTGGCAGACCTTGGATGGGATCACCCTGGCGTTTCGGGATGGGGTTGTGATCCAGACAAGAGGGCTGGGCAATGATTTGATGTCCAGCGATGTTTCAGAAAATCTTGATATGCTCGGTGGCACTAAGGTTAATGCCTATTATCCACATATCCGATCATATCTTGACGGAGAAGATCGGTTGGTTTTTCAAGGCTATCAGTGCCGCCAACTCGGTCGCCAAACCCACCAGGTAATGGTTGGAGGCAGATCATTGCCTGCCAAGCAGGTTGGGGAGACTTGTAAGTCTCAAAATCACGAGTTCTCGAATACGTATTGGCTGGATCAAGGTGGGCTTGTCATCAAATCTCGTCAATGGGTAAGCTCGAACGTCGGATATATGGAAACCGAATACACCGTCTGGTAGCCATCTGATGATCCGATGATGTGACCGCGCTTCGATGAGGACAATTTGTCAAGGTGCATTTCAGGGGTTTCTCAAGGAAGGGTGGTCATGTGGGAGATCATCACGGTCGAACTCGATCTGGCGAAGAATGAGTTGCAAGCGCTTGGGGGCAATTCCTCCGGCTGGGACATGCTGCGCGAAAATCTGTGACGGCCGCAGGCTCATGAGGTTTCGGATGGCTGTTTCTTGCGGCTTTGCGATAGACGTCAGTGACGGTGCGCATTCCTCGGCCAGTGAGATAGACAAACTCGGCCATGTGCTGGGGGTCATTCCGCCGGACTAAATCAAGCCTTTCGTGAAGCAGAGATAAACGGTGCCGCGGATGCCGAGGCGATCGGCGAGTCCATGCTGCATTCGATGACCTGCATCAAGCCTGTGAAGAGCTAAGGAATGCAGGGCGCGGCGATCCGGTGCCGCGGGCACGGACTTCTGATCCGACCGCGGATGCAAGCAGTTTGATGAGGCATTCGCCGATCTATGGGCCGGGTTAATAAGCAACGGCTATCACTCCCTTTGAATTGGATGCTTTAATTGGTGCAAGTCATGTGATATTTGCGCATTATCCTAAAAGCCAGCAGAGTAAATCGGCGGCGCGAGGCAGTAAGAAGAGTGGTCTATGAAAACTCGGAGCCGAGACTCCGCCCGGCTGGGCTTGTGGGTGTTTGCATCGGTCTGTACCTTGGGCAGTCTCTCGCCCGGTGCGGCGTTGGCAGCCTCCTCAGACATGGGTGTAGGCGGCTCAGCGGGCGAATTCGTGGATGCCGATGCGTTTCTGCCAGCCTCCATGGAGCAGGTGGTGACGCTCTTTAGCGCTTTCCAAATGATCGAGCATGGCAAGATCTGGATGTCGGGGAACACAACATGAAGACCAGCAAAGCTACGTTTCGAGGCCATGCAATGATGCGTTTTACTCTCTTGGCGGCGCTCGCTCTCCCCTCAGCATGCGGGGTCATCTATACCAGCCCAAAAGTCAGCAGCGCCGCTGGCTCGAATATGGATGTTCGAGAGATCGAACTTACCCCTGAAAGCATTCTACTGGCCAACCGGGCCCCGTACAGCCCACGGGATTTGCCTGACGAATTCTTTAGTGTTGCTTCCGGGCGCCAGGGCCCCGGGCTTGGCGCCTTGCCAAATCCGCCATCGATACCCGATGAGAACCCGACGCGTCTCGAACTGCGACTCCCGCCTGAGACGCCTTCGCAACCGTACCGTCTCGGCGTTGGTGATGTCGTTCTTTTGGCGACAAAGAGTGTTGGGACAAGCGTGGAGGCATTAAGCGGACTTCTCGCTGCAGAACAGCAGCGTCAAGGCTATACGATTTCTGATAATGGAACAATTTCCATTCCAGATATCGGCCGCGTCGATATTGCCGGCCTTACCTTGCAGGAAGCTCAAGACCGTATCTTTAAATTTCTCCTCGACAATCAGGTGGATCCTGCGTTCTCTCTGGAGGTGGCGGAGTTCAACTCGCAACGCGTTACTGTCGGCGGCGCAGTTCGCAGCGCTGCACGTGTGCCTATTACTCTTACCGCGCTCAGTTTGGACGAGGCATTAGCTGCGACAGGTGGTGAAGTTATCCCTGATGAACAATACGCTTCTATTCGCATCTACCGCGATGGAAGTCTGTATCAAATACCCTATGAGGACTATCTTTCCCGCCCTGACTTTCAAACCCTGCGGCTCAAGGCGGGTGACGCAATATTCGTGGATACGACCTATAGCGTTGATCGGGCCTTCGAATTTTACCGGCAAGAAATAGACGTAATTCGTCTGCGTAATAGTGCGAGAGTTGAGTCCCTTGCGCTAATGGAAGCGGAGGTCGCGCTGCGTCGTGGCATGCTGGAAGAAAGGCGCTCAAACTTCCAAGCGAGAGAAAGCCTTGGGGCTGAGGGCCGTGACTATGTCTACCTCACAGGGGAAGTGCGTGAGCAAAGCCGAGTTCCCCTTCCGTATGAACAGCATGCAACGCTCGCCGATGTCATCTACGGGAATAGCGGGTTCCGGACGGAGACGGGTAATCCAGCACATATCTATGTTTTACGTTCTTCGGCCAACCCCTCAGAATTCGGAGCGGTGACTGCCTGGCATCTAGACGCGGGAAACGCGGTGAACCTTACGCTAGCCACAAAGATGCAAATGCGGCCAAATGATATTGTTTTCATAGAAGAACAGCCAATCACCAAGTGGAGCCGAGTGGTTCAGCAAATCGTGCCGTCTATCCTCACTACAGCGACAGTTGCTGCCGCTAATTGATGATTTGCTAGTCCTATCTCCCTCGAAAGAGTCCTGAGACAGGTGTAATATCTGTCAACTTATCAACGATGAATGGGTCCCGGCGAAGTGACGGAGCTCTGACAGACTGGTTTAAGTTCCAGGTAGGAATTAGGCGTAGCGCGGCGACAAATTGGACTGCCCCATTGGTCCAAGTTAATTGCTGCTGAATGATTGACCGACCTATCGAGAGGGCACTCTCAGCTGTTGGGCGCCTGGGCGCGGGAGCACGATGTTTTCGACGGTAAGGTGTCAGAAATGGCCTCCGGCGAAACCTGCCTGTAAGGCCATGGCCAATGGTTTTTTGACCCTGCGATTGTAAGTTTCGGATGGTCACTTGTCCCACGGTGAGACGGGCGAAGGGCTGAGCCGGTATGCTCTCGCTTTCGCGCAGCGGTTTCCCGAACAAGACATTAAGCTGCCTGTTTATTGGTTTTCGCTGGCCCGACGCCCGCAATCCCTAGTTGGAAACGCGCCCACGGTCAGCGTCCATGAAGAGTGAAGGGGTGGCTCGGAATGTTCACGATTTCGTGGATTTTCCCGTGGCCTCGACTATGCAGTAAGATTTCACAATCAGAAAATCCTGCTTCTTTTCCACTAGTTGGCCGAAAAGCGTGTCAATGCGCGCCATTTCGCAACTGTAGCAGGCACATTGGCTTTTGGCTTGTGGATGATCAGAGCGCAGCGTATCCAAGCTGGGGTATGCATCCGACGACTGCGAGCTCTAACTCGCCTTAAAGGTGAGCTATGTTAAATTTCTTAACCCGGATCATAGCGGGCACACCGACCCAGACAGCGCGAAAGAGCCCTCGCTTGCCGCCAGCGCCGACTGAGCCGTTCCTTGCGATTGGTGATGTGCATGGTCGAGCAGATCTTCTTATCGAATTGGATAGACTTATTGAGATTGATCATTCCGATTGGCCTGTCGTCTTCCTTGGCGATTACATCGATAGGGGAGAAGAAAGTTGCCAGGTTCTAAAGCTCTTGATGTCAGCTACGGCCGACGTCGATTACTCCGTTACGTGCCTAATGGGTAATCATGAACGAATGCTACTGGATTTCCTTGATGAACCATCACGTTATGCTCGAAGATGGTTACATAACGGTGGCTTGCAAACCCTGGCCAGCTTCGGTGTCGCACTACCTATTGGCAGCCTCGAGGAACCAGAAGAGCTCGAGCTGTTGCGTGACCACCTTGCCACAGCTATGGGGCCGGAGATGATTGAATGGATGAGCGCTCTCCCTCTTGCGTGGCATAGCGGTAATGTCTGGGCAGTCCATGCTGGCGCATCTCCAACCTGTCCAATGGATGAGCAGGACACAGATGTGTTATTGTGGGGACATCGGGAATTCTCGCATCAGGTGCGCGTGGACGGCCAATGGATAGTCCATGGCCATTCTATTGTGGACGGGCCGCAGGTCCACCAAGGCCGAATTTCCGTCGATACCGGAGCTTACGCCACGGGAGTCTTGACGGCGGCTGCCATCACACATGACGGCATAACATTCCTTCAAACCGGCGGTATGTGATCGGGGCTCGAAAGAGACACTAAATGATACAGCCTCCCTATGGCCTTGCCAGCCCAGATGCGCTAACTGCGCTGTACCAAAAAGCTCCACGGAAGCTTATTCTTCAATTTGGGAGTGTATCGAAGAAAAATAATTCTTCGCTGCAGCGATAGCACAAAAATTAAAGATAGGTTCAATGCATCTATGAAGCGGCCGGAGGTAAATACGGGAGTGTCCAGAGTGGATATGCGACAAATGGAAGTCGATGGCAATGAAGATGAAGTCGATTTGATGGAGCTTCTACGCGCTCTCTGGATTGGCAAGTGGACTATCTTGCTTTCCATGTTGATCGCAACCTTAATGGGCGCCTTTTACGTTTTTGGGTGGGCTGAGCCAAAGTACACATCCACAGCGCAGATGACATTGGAGATGCGCTCTAAGCAAGTGGTGGATATCGAAAGTGTGATATCCGGTGTCTCCACCGAACAAGCCGCGCTCAATACTGAGCTTGAGATCATTCTGTCCCGTAGGGTTTTAGGAGACCTTGTGGATGAGCTTGACCTGGTGAATGACCCAGAATTTAATTCCCAGCTCAATCCTCCCTCACTTATCGGTCAAGTCAAAGGCTTTGCCGCCAAACTCATTGCGCCAGCAGACAGCGAACAAGAAGAAGCAACGCCAAAGTCACCTCGTGACCAAGTGATCAATAGGGTGAGGGGTGTTCTTTCTGCCTCCGTCAAGCGCGATACTTATGTTTTTTCTATCAGTGCCACCACTAAAGATCCTGATCAGTCAAAGAAAATAGTTAACGCGCTCGCTGATATTTACATAAATGAACAGATAGCGGTGAAGTTCGAGGCTACTGAAAAAGCGGTCGCGTGGTTGTCGACACGTGTTACTGAACTTGAACAAGATTTGCGTGAAAAAGAAGAAGAGCTTAAGCGTCTCAGGGCTGAGACCGAACTGACTAATCCTGAAGCACTAGACGGCCTTAACCTCCAAGCCAAGGATCTGCGCGACCGACTACAGGAAATGCGGAATGAAGCTGAGAAAATAGAAATAAATCAGACGCGGATGCGTGAACTTCTGGATGCGGGTGAGCTCTTAGAAGTAGCGCAGATGACGCAAGACCCCACGTTGCTCCGGGCAGCGCGCTTGATGCGTGATGGTGATACCGAAGCTAGTGAAGTCTTTGATCAGCGGTTCGATTTACTCATGCAGAGCTCTACGAATGAGCGAGAACGTATGGCCAGTCAAATTGCAGCGTTGTCCGAATCTTATCAAAAGCTTCAGTCACGCATCGACCGTCAGTCCACCGACTTGGTGAGGATTCAAGAAGCGCAGCGGGAGGTCGAAACGACGCGCACCCTTTACGAAACATTCTTGACGCGGCTCAAGGAGACATCCGTCCAGAGGGGCTTGCAGCAAGCCGATAGTCGTGTCTTGTCCGACGCGATTTCGGGCGAGCAAGTGGCTCCACGTACATCTAGGATGCTTGCACTATTTATGATTTTGGGCGGTTTGGTTGGTGCCGCGATAATTCTTCTTAAGAATATTTTGAACAATGTTTTTCGCACGCCTGAGGATCTGGAGGCAAGCACCGGAATTTCAGTGTTGGGCCAGATTCCCAAAATGCCAATTAAATCACGTGACCGTTTGATTCCATATTTGAAAGAAAAGCCAACTTCAGCTGCGGCTGAAGCTGTTCGCAACCTCCGTACATCTATACTTCTTTCAAATATTGACTCGCCTCCTAAAGTCATAATGCTTACGTCATCGCTTCCCAATGAAGGTAAAACAACTCAGGCTATTGCTCTGACGCAGAACTTAGCTGGATTGGGCAAGAAAGTCCTATTGATGGAGGCCGATATCCGTAGGCGCACCTTCTCTAACTATTTTCAGTCACAGCCAGCCGGTGGTTTGATTTCAGCTCTATCTGGTGAGGCAGCACTCAATGAGATTGTTTTCTATGATGAGGAGCTTAAAGCTGATGTGCTGATGGGGGAGGCCACCAGTATCAATGCCGCGGATGTATTCTCCTCGGATCGCTTCAGTGAGCTTCTAGGGAAGGCTCGCGAAGTGTACGATTTCGTAATAATCGACACGCCGCCAGTCTTGGTTGTTCCCGATGCGCGAGTAGTCGGGCAGCATGTCGATGCCATATTACTTGCGGTGGCCTGGGACAGCACGCATCGCAGTCAGGTTATGGCGGCCTTGCGCGAGATCGACTCGGTGAACCTGCGTGTTGCAGGGCTGATTCTGTCACAGATCGACCCCAAAGGTATGCGCCGATACGGCTATGGTGGGAAACACGGGTCCTACTCGGCTTATGGCAAGGGCTATTATGATGCCGAATGATAGCTTCTAAGCCTACGATCTTATTACATTCGACTGTTGGGCTTTTCCGATCTAAGCCACGATCCTCCCTTGCGTTTATAAAACTGAGCTACTCCCCCTAGGTTGAAGCAGGCCCGAGATCAAACGGGATATACATACGTGCCTTAGGTCACAGATGGGTCCGGCGCTCCAGAAACCCGCTTGTGATCGGGTTTCGATCCAGTTTCAGGATAAAGCTAGTCGATACGCTATGTCACGCTTGAGGAGTCAATCACAGTTTTTGTAGCCAGAAGACATGCACATTCTTGCCTGATCTGTTGCTTTAGAAATCTGTTCGGAAGTCATCCTAGTTTCTACGTTATCGCGGCTCTTCAGTGCATCATCATGGCCATTAGCGCCCGCTATGTTGAACCACATATGCGCAAGTTCAACATCTTTCTCCACTTCTTCGCCATACGCATACATCCAGCCTAAGTTGTTCTGGGCGCCAGAGTCGCCTTGTATAGCGGCTGATCGATACCATCGCACAGCTTCAGCTTTGTCCTTCAGCACACCCTCGCCATTGGCGTACAACAGTCCGAGTTTGGCCTGAGATCGCGGATGTCCCTGTTCGGCAGCAGTGCGGTACCATCGCACTGCTTCAGCGGAGTCCTTCACAACGCCCAATCCATTTTCATACATGATACCGAGGTCAAATTGGGCAAGGGCATTGCCCTGGACGGCTGCCAGGTGAGACCATTGTGCAGCTTCGGCTCTATCCTTGGGTTGTCCCACGCCGTTGGCGTAAATGATGCCGAGGTCAAACTGAGCGAGGGCATTGCCCTGTTCGGTTGCGAGGCGATACCATCGCGCAGCTTCAGCGCTGTCCCGCAGCACACCGGTGCCGTTGGCGTACATGGTACCTAGGTTAAACTGGGCAAGAGCATTTCCCTGATCGGCAGCCAAACGATACCAGCGTACAGCTTCCTCGGCATCTTTTGTTACCCCCTTGCCGATCTCATACATGACTCCAAGGTTGAACTGGGCGAGGGCATTGCCTTTGTTGGCTAGTGGCTGCCATGCACTCAACGCGGCCGCGTAGTCTCCTGCATGAGCCGCATCTAAACCTTGCTGCAAATCTGCGGCGCGTGCAGAAAAACTTGAAAACGCAACTACAATAAGCGCGACAGATAAACGTTTACCCATAGAACAACCTCTGACGGGATGGCCTCAAAGGTTAAACTGCATTATTGGGGCTGCCCGCACAACCTGCTCTTCTATCTTTTGCCGAGCGCGTGGATTGACGATCACAAGAGGTGAGTAGGTCCTTCTAATGGGCTGCTATCTGGACAACATCTGAATCGGGTGAAACTGGCCGCTCTGGAACAGGAGGCTTTGTGCCTAAAAGGTATAAATGCTGGCTTCCCAGCTCGCCACATTATCCGAGACTGGATTGCCTTTCGTAACACAGACCGCCGTCACTTAGCGCTCATCGGCTGACGCAGGACGACGCATATTGATCAGGCTTGGAGCAACGACACTCAGCGTCGAAGCAAAAACTGCGGCATCGTAGAAACGCTTTGAAGCTGTTGGCAAAGGCGGGCATACGTTATCGAGCAGGCTCCCGGCTGAGTGCGCTCAGCCAATAGGAAACTCATTGTCAGAAATGTCAAATCTGCTCAGACAGCATTGAGACCGAGGTGCCAGTGGGGCAAATCATAAAATTGACAGCAACAGTGGAACGAGCGGCATCGAAAAAAGCCGCTGGTTCCACTGCTCTTTAGCCAGGATGTGGCCGAGAACTCGCAGGAAATTAATGGATTTATATAGCCACTAGTTTGTGCCAGTCGTGCCAGTCGTGGTGGTCGTTGCCCCGGAGGAACCACCGCCGCCGCCAGCGAGCGCAATTGCAACCAAAAGCAAGCCGCCACCTGCCGCGGCAAGTCCGCCAGTTCCTAGCCCGCCAGCCATACCGTTGGGATCGGTAACCGCTACTCGAGGGCATTGAACGTTCAAAATACGTCCAGTTTGATCAAATTCGGCAGATACTACGTTTGCGCCCGCGCAAGCGTTTATTCGCGTAGCATATTGCATCGCGGTTTCGGAAGGCAGAGGCTGAATAGTCGTCTGCTGCTGTGCACCTGCAGAGGATGCGACCGCCAAGCTGGCGGCGAACGCCAGCACTGATACCTTGGATACTTTAGGCGTCTTCATGATAGTTCACCTCACTCGTCGTTTTGACAGGCTTTGAGCCTAGTTGAGAGTTCAACACTACGCATGAGCATATCAGAGTTGTTAGGCATCATCTAGCCGCATATCATTACGTGAAATAGATTGATCGGACTCCGCAAACTCAACCGTTCGAAGCTGGGGTTTTACACTGCGTGGTCCGACTGTGAGCGATACCTGAACCGCGACTCTTGTTAAAGCGTCCCGCCTTTAACCTGCGACATATCCGGCAGCTGTGAAGTAGTTCCAGCACTCGTCGGGTGAGTAGAGGCCGTAAATTTCGGCAATTGCGTTGAACATGTCGGTGAAGGTGCGTGCGCCGATCCGGCCCAGGTGTGCTTTGAGCTTGGAGAATGCCATCTCAATCGGGTTGAGATCAGGACTGTAGGGCGGCAGGAACAAGAACCAGCATCCTGCCCTGTGCATCGCCTTCGCCGCTTCGGCGTTTTTGTGGGTGGCGAGAGTGTCCAGGATGACGACGGTTCCGGGGGAAAGTTCCGGCACCAGCACCTTTTCAACGTAAGCGGCGAAGGCGGCGCCATCCATGGCCCCTTTGATCACCCAAGGGGCGATCATCGCATCGGCACTCAGTCCAGCTATGAAAGTCTGGGTGCCCCATGAGCCAAACGGGGCATCCATGATCAGGCGGTTTCCACAAGGGGCCCATCCCCGTTGCCTTGTCAAGTTTGCCTTCACCGATGTTTCATCAATAAAGACAACGCGTTCCGGGTGCTTCGATACGGCTGGAATACGGTGCTTGAACCAGTCTTCGCGCTGCCGCCTTACCTTGGCACGGCGGTGTTCGGTGGCGACCAGTGACTTTTTTTATACGTGTAGCCCAGCTTGCGAAGGAATTTACCGATGGCGTTGGGGTGCGCCTGAACGCGCGTTGCGTCAAACAGAGCTGCACTCAGCTCGGGCATCGTGATGTCGCCATCTTGCTCGATAATTTCGGCAAAGAAATCCAGATGCGGGTCCAGCTTGCCCTTGCCTTTCGGTCGACCTTGCGGAGCCGCCTCCGCACGGCCCGTCTGGCGGATCGCAAGCGCCCATCTCGCTCCCGTGGCTGGCGAGAGTTTCAAGCGCAATGCCGCCGCGCGACCGCTTAACCCTTCCTCAATATATCGCTGAAACCGCCCCGTCAGCAGCCTCGGCCAAGGTCGCTGACGGGGCCAGCATAACAAAGTGGAGATACAGAAGGGTCAGGGTAGGGGCCGAGTGCGCACCGACTTTGATCCGTCGTCTGCGAACCTCCCGAGATCGAAGCACGGCAAGGAACTGGGTTGGTTAAAGCAGACCGCTAGAGGTAACTTACCAACTCCGTCGAACCGAAAGCTGTCCGCCGCTATAGTGGTTCGAGGCCGGTCGATGGGGTGGGTTCATCAGTTGGGTGGGGCTGGACGTCAAACGTTCGCCAACGCGGTCCGAGATCAAGGTAGAAGACGCCAAATCGTGCAGCCGAGCAAAGAGCGTGAACTCACCGCGAATTCATACCAGACCCTGAAAAACCTGCCTGTAGGGATACAGCTGAGGCACTGGCTATCCGTTAGTCACGTAAAACTACCTAATACGATCATCATTGCAGAAATGCAGACAAGCCGCAACGCGTATAGGCGGCGGCGGCGATCGCGCAGGGTTCGCTGAGATGGTGGATCGAGTACGAAGTCTGGCTGATCTCCATTATGTTGCCAATGCAGAACCGAACCTGGCACTTCCGACTTGGATATGAGGCTGTTCTGTACTTTCATCGAAGCGGGCTCATTCCGTTTGGCAACACAAACTTGATAGCGAAATTTCTATTGGAGGTCTTGGTGAAACTGATGCGGAAACAAAGTGTTGATGCCACATTTTAGTCAAGATTGGTAAATTACCACCTTCTGCCTTGACGAGCAGTTACTTGAAAAACCTAAGGACTAGGCCTGCGGCACATGAGCAAGTATCAGCGGTCTGACAACGCCGGTCGGACATTGGATACGCGGTTCAGCGTAAGGCCATTTATGATTTTTTCGGCTTCCTAGACGGCCCAGCTGTTCTGTGGACATGTCATCCAAACATCGCATTCACAGGCTGTATTTAATTCCGAAAATTCAGCGGTTTGTGCTCTCCGCAGCAAACCTTGGATCGAACCGACGCCACGAGTATCTTACGGCCCATAATTGATATTGTTTCCGCGCTTTTTAAGCAGATCCATGAGGATTTGACTTGAAAAGCAAATGTAGGGCACCGCCGCCAAGTAGCTGATCTCCAGCGGTTCTGTTACGGGTGCCGCAAGTTGTCATAATTGTCAAAATTTCACCTTAAAATTGTGCCTTTTCTTCCATATAGCCCTGTCAAACAGGAGTCTGAACTTACAAAGTTCCTGCCGAAAGCTTAGCCACCGCGAAATTGATGATCCATCTAGTCGCAGTCGTCTCCTGGCTTTTTTAAGGAAACCGTTGGGAATAACAACATGTTAGCTGGGTATATTCTGCTAGGAGCTTTTGTAGGTTCGCTCGCATCCATTGCTGCCGTTGTAGTTGGAGCACCGTTGTGGCTGGCGTTCGCCGTTTATGCCTTGGTCGGCGCCACCTCAGTAATTCTACTGGCCCTTGCTCGGATGTGGTTAAGCGCTGTCGCTAGTCACGAAAAGGCTCCCTCTGATGCAATGAATGATAGTAGATCGGGAGGTTGGCTCACAACCGATACTTTGCCAAAGCAGCAGAATACAGGTATAAGGGAGTTGACCAATATTCTCGTGGTCGATGACGACCCTTTCATCCTTGAGATCGTGCCGAAAATCACTGCGGAAGCCGGTTTTCGGAAAGTTTCAGCTGCCGCATCAGGTGAAGAGGCGTTGAGATTGCTGGCCAATCCCAACATGATTTTCGATTGCCTCCTGCTGGACGTCAACATGCCGGGCATGGATGGCATTGAACTTTGTAGCCGCGTTCGTCAAATACCTCAGTATCGCGATACACCGGTCGTTATGCTCACAGCGAAAAGGGATATACAAAGAATGAGTGACGCGTACCGAGCCGGTGCGACAGACTATTCTACAAAGCCATTCGTCATCAGTGAACTATCTACCCGCTTACGACTAATTGAAAAAAGCAGCCACCTGCAACGAGCCTCCAGCCGTGTCGAGGAAGAAGGCCCAGGGCACGATTTGAGCAGAGTACGCAGCTCGGGCTTGAAAGCGTCGGAAGTACAACGACTTGAAGCTGTTAAGGGCCTCATAGATCAAGTAGCGTTCTACAATTACTTGACCCAGCTGCCGCGTTTGCAAGCAACCGATATTCAAGTTTTTGCAGTAAGTATAGATTGTATCGAGTTAAAGCGGACTCAATCCTTATCCAAGGACTTCGTTCCACTATTGCAGAGTGTTGCATTAACGACGGCTGATTGTCTCGGAGTCGATCAAACTCTTATGGCTTACACCGAAGATGGAACCCTTTTAATTGCTCTAAATTCTTCAAGTTTACTACCTCCAGTTATTATTGAAAAAAATATTGAAAAGTCACTTAACAGAAGTATTTCTGATCGTAGCAAACTTTTAGGCCTATCGGTCGGAGGGCCGATAAGACTTCAAGATAACAAAGCAAATCGCGCCAGATCAGCTATTGATCACGCAGTTGGCCTGGCAAAAAAGAGGGTGGAGGATAAACATGGAGTAGCGGCTCCAAGGCTTGTTAAAAAATAGCTCCTGAAGCGCTATCAATTTGGTAGGTATGAAACTGGATATCCTTTAAAAAACTGCTCTCAAAACTCATAGATCGGTGTCGCATGGGGATGGAGCGCCGGTCCTGATCTCATGCAAACAGTTCATCTAGGCGAGGGAAGTAACCGCCCATAGCCGTCCTATATTGCAAGTGCGGCGAACGACCGCTTAACCAACCTACTTGCCGTTCTGATTTTTTCTGAAATCCCTTTCAGCCCCCTTGATCTCTTCGAAGACCAGTTCAGGCACAACGACCTCCCAATTCGCGCGTTTCAGCAGATGATGAAAACGCTCATCGGCATCCTCTTTGCGCCAATGTATGATGGCCGCGATCTCGCCGGTGACGAATTTCGTGCCGATCGGTGGCGCGAATGCTTTTGACATCCGCCCGAGGGGCCGCCCTTGAACATCTTCGATCTGCCAGCGATCCCCGACACTGGAGAGCCTGACTGGCGCGCCGACCTGTGCTTCGGCGATCGCGTTATGAACAACGTGCCGATCACCTTGGCGTCCTGCGAAAGACAGGTCGACCATCTTCATTTCGGGCGATTGAAAGAACCGGCGCGGGCCGGGGACTGTCGCGAGGTCGGGCACCACGTGCCGCGTGACCACGGAAGTCGACGCGGTGGGAAGATATTCGTGATTGTCGTTGCTCATGACGACCAAATTGCGCCGCGCACGTGTCATGGCAACATAGAACAATCGCCTCGGCGCGTCCTGATCTTCGTTTCGCGAGGGCCGTTCCCAACCGCCATCCATGATCACGACATCGTCGAATTCGAGGCCTTTGGCTCGGTGCGCCGTCAACAATTTGAGGCCGCGCTGCTCGCCCCATGAATCCTTCGACCATTCAGCAAACCATTCGATCACGTCAGGGTTCGGGAGCGCTTTCCCGTCAACTTCGCGCGCAAGCTGGCCAAGTCCCTCGCCGATCCGGTCGGTCCAACGGCTTGCGGGTATCGTGTTCAGGGTTGCGGTCAGGTCGTCCAAGCCGACCATGGTTCCGTCCCTCTCGCGCAGGCCACCGATAAACGCCTGCATCTCACGGGTGCGCCACACACTTGGCAGGTTCTCGTTCGCCATTTCGACGGGAATTCCATGCGCCTCGGCAAAGTCGCGAACCGCCAAAAGCTTACGCCAGTCACGAGAAACGATTGCTGCCCCCTTCCAGCTCCACTCTGAGATCAATTTTGACAGGCGGATCATCTCGCCCACCGCCGCAAGGGCCTGTGCGTCATTTCCAGCCGGGCAGCCAAGGATTTGGACCCGCCCCTGTGCAACCGGGTCGAGGCTTTCCATGATACCCCCGGCCGGGTCCTTTTGCCGCGATTGGTCGACGGTAATCCCATGCTCTGTCTTCATACGTTCCCGAGATCCTTCGATCACGGCGTTCGCTGCGTTGATGATGTTCTTGGACGAGCGGTAATTGTCGGTCAGAAAGACCGGCTTGGCTGAATAATCCTGTTCGAATTGCCGAATGTGGCGCACCGATGCACCGGCAAATGCATAGATATTCTGGTCGTCATCGCCGACCGCGAACAGGCTGATCCGTTGATCGGGATCGTCGATGCTGCGACCGGCCACCGCAGCGATCAAGGCGTATTCCTCGGGCCCCACGTCCTGATATTCGTCCACGAGAATCCAGCGGAACCCTTGGATCAAGGTCTCTCGCAAGGCTTCGGCCTCGACTTTGTCCAGCCCGTCGCCACGCAACAGATGTGCCGCATCGGTCAGAAGTGTCTTGAAATCCGGCTCATCGACACCTGCGTGTCCGGCGAAACTCGCGCCAACCAACCGCATGGCCAAGGCATGGATGGTCAAGACCGTCACGAAGCGAGCATCTTCGCCGATCAGTCGACGCAAGCGTTCCCGGATCTCGGCGGCCGCGTGACGATTGTAGGCGAGCACCAGAATACCGTTTGGATCTTCGCGCTTGATTCTGACCAGATAGGCGACACGATGGACCAGCACGCGTGTCTTGCCCGATCCGGGCCCCGCGAGCACAAGCACATTGGTCTGTTCACGGTCGTCACGCACGATCTGCTCTTGTGTCGTATTCCCCAGATTGTCGACAATCTCAGCATAGGACTGGGGCGTTGCCTGCCGTCTGAACTCCGAAATTCTCCCCGGCATCCAAGCTTTCATGAAGTCGGACTGCTCCATCGCGAAATAGTCATGCGCGAGCCGCTGCGCCTGATCGATATCGTCGATGCCTTTGGTCGCATAGGCCGCCATCACGTGAGTCTGGACAGTCTGTTCGCTGTAGTGGTCTTCGAGCGGCGCGAAATGCTGGGTGGTAAAGCCGCCGCCTTTCGGATTGATGTACAGTGTCATGGCCGAGCGGAATACGGACAATCCCTTGCCCAGAGTCACCACCTGCTGTTCGTGCAGCCACAGAAGCGCGCGGTCCATGAGTTTCGACGGGTCATTCACTGACGCGCGCAAGAGCGCATCGCTGTTGATCGCTGCAAGAAGGTCGCCAAGCGTGGTCTCGACAGGAATATCCTTCCCTTGGAGGCCTGCCTGAACCTCGTCGATCAAGTATGACACCAAACGTTCCGCCGCCTGCCGGCGCAGCTGAGCGGTCTGTTCGATTACCGCCCATGATCTTTGCAGTCGCACCATGAGACTGCCTTTGGAGGCCTTGCGCAGGCCGATATTGCCTTTGCCGCCATCCATGTCGCGGCCATCCTGCGAAATCCCGCGGAGCAAACCCTCGACAATATCGGGCCGCACGGAGGCGTGTCCCTGCTCTCGCAGGGCCTGCGCCACCGAGGCCAGATGACACGGCCAAGCCTCGCCGATCTCCGCGTCTGGCGCTTGCTCTCTCATGATCGCGATCAGGTCGGCTTCCAAGCAGGATGCCGCCTCGAACCGTTTCGGCGAGGCATTCTTGATACGCACATGCACGAAGATTGTGATGTTTGTATCATCCTTTGCTATCCCCAGGGCCTCGAGATCCGCCAAGGCCTTGCGCACGCCCGACACCGTCAGGCCACTGACCCCGCAAAGCTCGTCCGTGGTGATGCCCTCTTCCTGCGGCGCGTTGATGATGTGCTGCACGATGGCGGCCAGATCCTCGCGCCGCCGCTCGGTAATCTCGGCGGAGGCAAGGATCTCGCGGACCTCCTGCATGCTCTTTATCCGGAGCGAGGCGGGAAACACCTGCACCCGGTTTTCTTCGCGGTTCAGAAGGTGCGCCTCTTCCAGCCAGGCGACGGCCGTCTTTACCCGCGTATCGTCGGTATTGCTGTCTCGCTGGAAATCCCGGTCTTTCTCCTCGTGGACAATCTCACCCGGCGTAGCAACGATCTCACCACCTTTTCCGGTCCTTGCATCAAGGCGCCGAAGCGCTTTGAGGATCGCACCGATTTCGTGCCGCGCAAGCCGTGACCGCGCGCTGAGGCTGAACTGACGATCGACGTCTTCGGTGTTATAGAGAAGGACGCAATTTGCAGGCGCGCGGTCCCGTCCGGCGCGCCCTGCCTCCTGCAGGTAGTTTTCCAGCGACCCCGGCACGTCCCCGTGAACCACCAGACGGATGTCCGGCTTGTCGACCCCCATACCAAAAGCGTTGGTGGCCGCGATAACGCGCAGATTGCCGACACGGAAATCCTCCTGGATCTCACGTTTGTCATCGGCGCTGAGGCCGGCATGATACCGTTCGGCAGCGATGCCCTGTTGTTTCAAGAACTCCGCCACGCGCTCGGTAGCGTTTCGGGTCGCACAATAGACGACCGCCCCCGACACGCCCTCGCGCGGAAGCTGGGCCTCGATCGTATCGAGGATATCGGTCATCTTGGTGGCGCGCTGCGTTGGCAGCACCTGGAAGCTCAGGTTCGACCGAGATGCGCCACCGTCGATCAAGGCCAGCTCGGACCCCAACCGCTCTTTGAAATGACTGCGGATGTCCTGCACGACGTCCGGCTTTGCCGTTGCCGTCAAGCAAAGCACCGGAGCAGGTTCGTCGTCTGAGCTTTCCTTTATGAACCGCGAAACGTATCGATAGTCGGGTCGGAAATCCTGGCCCCACTTCGACACGCAATGCGCCTCGTCCAGCACCCACAGCCCCACCTCGCGCTGTGCCAGAACGGACCGAACTGTTGTGCTGCGCAGTTGCTCGGGCGAGATCAACAGGATCGCTGCATCCCCAAGCCGAACCTTGTCGAGCGCATCCTGACGCTCGGGCAAAGACAATAGCCCGTTAACCGTAACCGCCAAGGAAATTCCGGCCCGCACCAAGCCCTGAACCTGGTCTGCCATGAGCGCCACGAGCGGCGATATGACGACGGTCAAGGCCCCGGTCTTGTCGAACCGAGACAGCGCGGGGATCTGATAGCAGATGGATTTGCCTGTGCCCGTCGGCAGAATGCCCAACAGGTTGCCGCCGTCCATGGCCGTCGCCACGATCTTTTCCTGAAGCGGACGTCCGTCCTCGTCGACCGGTTCCGGGCGAAAACTCGGAAAGCCGAACCAGCGTTCGAGGGCACGGGTGGGATCGTTGTGCTCTGCGCAATAGCCACAGTGCGGATCACGACAATTCGTGTCCCTCAGGTCTTTGACGAGCCGGGCTGCGTCCCGGAACTGCGCCCGCACCCAGGGTGGCATGACAGAATCCCCGCCAGCCACCGAAATCCAGGCAAGAGCATATGCCATCGGCCAGCCCAGCCCAGTGTCCGAGAGTCGCTCGAGCACGGCCTCCACCTGGGCGCCGCAGGCTGCCTCTTTTAGCAGCGCCCGAAGAGCCCCGTGCGCTTCGGCTTCGGTCGGGATGGACGCTCCACGCAGATCGCTGAACAACCGATCGAACCCGTCGCTCCCTGGCCCTCGGCAACATAGCCAGTGATAGGCCAGCATCATCTCTGGCGACGACGTGTTCAGCGATGAAAGGGCGTCGATCTGGTTGCGAAGGACCTCGAATACAAGACGCGCGTCAAACTCGGGATCGTTGACGTGACCACTTTGAAGCCGCCCATCATGATAGTGTTTGACCAGACGGTGATAAGGATTGCGCGGAAAAGCCAAAGGGTTGAGCCACAGCGTGTCGATTGGTCCGTCCGCGAGCTTTGCGAAGCGCGGCGACACCGCCATGAGATGCGGTAAGTCGTGGCGCATGACATTGTGCCCGATGACATGCGCGAACCCAGCGCAGAACAGGTCGAGCTTTTCAAGCGCAACCCTCGGATCACCTTTCCGATGAACGATCCCCTTTCCTTCACCTTCCGGCACGGCGGCGAAGGCGAATATCCGGGCTTCTTTGGGATCGACCTCTAAATCAATCGACAGACAGCGCGACAAGATTTCGGATTGGTCCCGCGGCATTTGAATACCTTTATTGGTCGGCGGAGCAGCCTTTGATTTTTCAGGCTGCTGTGGTCGACCGCGGGCAAGGGCTTTCGATATGCCTCGGGAAATTATGTTTTTCATACTGGCAGGTTTATTCCCAAGGAGTGAGATCTTCAGTAACCATTTGACCAAAGATGTTCTCTCGATGCCATGCCAGATTTGCCGGGTGCGGTCAGTTTCTCTCGTCTTCGGGCATCCAGAATTTTCCATCCGGACGCAAAAGCCGGTCGACGACGTCACCGGGCACTTTGTTGCGCGACACGAGGATTGTCTCGCCGTCATCGGCGACCGAGATC
The DNA here is from genome assembly GCF_043355895.2 of Roseovarius maritimus. Classification (NCBI taxonomy): domain Bacteria; kingdom Pseudomonadati; phylum Pseudomonadota; class Alphaproteobacteria; order Rhodobacterales; family Roseobacteraceae; genus Roseovarius; species Roseovarius maritimus. The sequence continues at coordinate 27,774 of NZ_JBHFPF020000012.1, read as the reverse complement.
AGCCCACGATCGAACATCCAATGCAATGTACCTGACATCGCCAGCCCGTTTCTCACGGAATCGCTGTTGTTGTGTTCGACGGGGCGGATAGGCATCTTAGCAACTGTATTTCTCAGGCGGCCTGATTGGTCCATTTCAGACGAGATTTGCAAAGCGCGTTCGCGATTGTGACGAGCTTTCGAGCAACTGCTGTGATGACAACCTTATGTGGTTTTCCGGCGGCGCGAAGACGGTCAGCAGAAATCTTCAAGATTGGGTTGTGATGGCTGGCGACGGGGCCGATTCCGGGAACGGAACGCAGGATTCCGGCAGTCGTAGCCAGTTCATCATCAGAGGCCATGGCCTGCTCAATCTGCACCTCCAACTCTGCAACCTGGCGATCCAGAAGGTCTTTCAACTCAGCGTCCATGGCATCAAACATATCTGCCGATCCCAGCTTCCCATGCGCCTTAGTCTGCGCCAGAAGCCGTTTGCGTGTCTCGACCAGCTGCCCACGCTTTGACGTCAAGGCCCTGAGAAATCGCAGCTTTTCATGTGGCAAGACGCGTCCCGCATCCGGTCGAAACATCATGAACCGCGCGATGAGCTCCGCGTCGATCTGATCCGTCTTGGCCCGCGTGCCCCGGCTCGCAGCGAATGCTTTGATCTGGGCGGGTGGCAACTGCCGGGTCGCGATCCCGGCAATATCGAGGGTGGACCACAACCGCCATTCCCGCCCGCCAGTGGCCTCGAAGCAAACTAGTGCGTCTAGTTCAAGAGCGAGTTGAGCGACTTGCTCGTGACCTTCAACCTTGTTCGGCGACCGCGCCCCTTTTTTTAGCAGTTATGCTGGTCGCCGTTCGATGTGCCTTCAGATATGTCGCGTCGATCATCACGGTCGTCTTCTCACCGTGTTCCGCAGCCAACCCCGCCATGATCCGCGCGAAGATCCCTTTCTCGCTCCAACGCTTCCAACGGCTGTAGAGTGTCTTGTGCGGACCATAGGCGGCAGGGGCATCCCGCCACCTTAACCCGTTGCGGTTGATGAAGATAATCCCGCTCAAAACCCGCTTGTCGTCGACCCTAGGCTTACCGTGCGACTTCGGAAAGTAGGGTTTCAGACGCGCCATCTGCGCGTCCGTCAGCCAGAAAAGATCGCTCATGTCACCGCTCCGTTTTCAGAGCCCTGAATCATGCAGCGCTTGAGAAATCAATGCATCCTGAGTCTAAGCCGTCGATCGCTGCGCATTGTTTGAACGACCGCTCGTGGACTTGCCGCCATTCGCTGCTCGGGAGCGGAGGCATTGACGGTTTCCCTCAGTGTCGTTCTCAGCGATGGTTGGCTGGTGGTTTTGGCCAAGCAAACAAGGGAACCCAAATGACAGCTTCTGTCGAAATACACGCCGCCTACCGTCGCGAAGCCGCCGCGGCTCACATGGTGACCAACATTCCTCGCGCAAAATTCGACACGCCCGTGGATCGGGTGATCGAGGCCCTTCGGGGGCATCTCTACGATTGCGCTGATACGGTATTTGTCACAGATAGCGCGGACAAACTGATGGGCATTGTTCGGATCAACAACCTGTTTGAAGACGGGGCCAAGCGGATTGGCGACATCATGGAGGAGCGGCACGAGGCCGTGCGTCCCGGCGACGATCAGGAAGACATCGCTCAACTCGCGATACAGCTCAACATGATTGCGGTTCCCGTAGTCGACGATCTCGGCCAACTGATCGGCGCTGTCCCGCCCGAGGCGCTCTTTCGTATCCTGCGCGAAGAACACATGGAGGACCTGCAGCGCCTCGCAGGCATTACCATCCATGAATACGGCGCAGAGGCGGCGCTCGACGCCTCGATCATGAATCGGTTTGCGCGCCGGATGCCTTGGCTGATCTTTGGCCTCTTTGCCTCGTCGCTTATCACTCTGGTTATGATCGGATTTGAGCATACGCTTTCGCAAAACGTCGCGGCTGCGTTCTTTGTCCCCGCGCTGGTCTACATTGCGGGCGCAATCGGCACTCAGGCCGTGTCGGTTTCGGTCCGCAGCCTTTCTATGCAAAAAATTGCCATTGGTCCGCTCTTGCTAGATGAACTGGTCATCGGCCTCGGTATCGGAGCCGTTTTGGGTCTTTTGGCAGCGGCGGCGGTTCTGGCGTTCTTCGGCCAACTGCCTCTGGCGATTGCTGTCGGGCTATCTGTTCTGGGTGGCGGTGCGGTTTCTGCCCTCACGGGCTTCTCTCTTCCATGGGCCTTCATGCGGCTGGGGTTTGATCCCGCGCTTGGCTCAGGACCAATCTGTACCATCATACAGGATGCCGCCAGCCTAGCCCTGTACTTCGTACTGGTGACCGCTCTGGTCCTTTGAGTTCGATGGGATGGCAAGCGCGAGTCGGCTCTAACTACTATATAATGTGGCAAGTTTGAGCTTGGAGCTGTCGTCTTTGCAGTCATTGGCGCGATTTGCCGCATCGGTCATTTTGGGTTCGAAGCGGTCATGCGGCGGTGCGGCAGGCCCGGCACGCCGTGATCGTTCCGCAGCGTAGTGGATTTGCTATGCTCGGCCGTCGGCATGGTGCCGAAGACGAGGCAGGCGTGGTGGATTGGAGGAACCACCATGCCGACTACAAACCTGCCAGCCATCCGCGCCTGCCGTCCCGCTTGGCACAAGGGCCGCATCGTCGGCCAGAAGCGTCCGCTCGAACCGAAGCATGTATGGGCGATCCGGGTCCGCCTCGAGATCGCACAGCGGACTCGCGAGCTGGCGCTTTTCAATCTCGCCATCGATGTAACCGCCGGACGTAATCTCCCCAAAAGCGCCGTTTGAAAATTCCCCGAAACGTGAGCGGTGTCGCCAATTTCCGGACCTTTTATATCCGGAAATTGGCGACACCGCGGGATGCTGGCCTGATGCCCCAAACAGAGGAATGGGGGCGTGCAGATGCAGGGACTGAGGGAGATCGTCCAGGGCAAAACCCGGACGCCGATCAGCTTCGAGATCACTGAGGGGACGTGAGTGAAAAGCCATCGCGACTTGGCTCGAGGCTCCGCTGATGGTCGGGTCGGAGCATCTCTGGCCGGGGCGCTTTCACGAATATCAGCATATTTCGACAAGGCAATACGCTCGCCTCCTGCGGGACTGGGTGACTTCAATCGGTCTCGAGCCGAGCGCCTATGGCACCCACTCCATGCGGCGGACCAAGGTGGCGCAGATATATCGCAAAGCTGGCAACCTCCGTGCGGTGCAGCTACTGCTCGGCCACACGAAGATGGATAGCACGGCGCGCTACCTCTGCGTTGAGCTCGAAGATGCGCTCGCCATCCCGGAAGTGGTGGAGCTCTGAGCAGCAAGGCCGGACGGTAGGGGCCGGCCCATTACAGCCACTCATCGCTGTCTTCTGCAGAGCAGTGCAGCCTTCCCAGAGCAGACGTTGATCGAAGGCGCAGCATTTGGGCATCGATAGCCGCCCTGCCGAAAAGAAGCAGATGTCGTTCTGTCAGCGACTGCATCTGCCGAGGTAAGCAAAGTGATATGCCAGCGCGACGCCGCCCGCGCCCCCTACAATATTCCCTAAGGTGACCCACATCATGTTACCCAATGCATCTATCACCGACACTTTGGATGCGGCCAACCATTCCTGAGGAAAGAAATACATATTTGCAATAGAGTGTTCAAGGCCCAGCAATACGAAGGCACTGATTGGCCAGAGGATTGCCAAAATCTTGCCGGTTACCGTGCGCGCAGCAAAAGATAGCCAAATCGCAAGACACACTAACGCATTACACAAAGCGCCGCGCATAAAGGCCTCAAACGGCAGCAAAGACGCCTTCGCGAGAGGGATTTTTGCTGCGACGACGCCCATTGGGCCATCCAGAAGGCCGGTGGAGCCGAAAGCAATAGAAGCCCAAATGCGCCCACAAAGTTTCCGGCATAGACCACGGCCCAACTTCGCAGCAGCTGGCGCATGGAGATTTTCCTCTCAACAGCCGCCGTCACCATCAGCGCATTTCCGGTAAATAATTCCGCTCCGCCAACGATAACCAGACTTAGGCCCAGTGATAACACGACGCCACCAAGCAGCCGCACGGGTCCAAATGTAGGGCCGAAGGGGTTAAACCCGACTGGATCGGACCCCGGCAATCGCCTTGTATATCAGTGCCTAACGTGACACGCGCTCAATCCGGCTGTCCAGCGTGTGTACCGGATTGTGCTGCAAAAGATTGGCTTACGCAAAAACTCCGCTGAAAACGTCAAGAAAAAAAACCTATTGTCACAGGCGGCATTTGCGTTCCGTGAAAGACCGGCACCGAGAAAAGAAGCGCTTCATCGGACAAGTCTCGTATTAAGCGCTTCGGATCGACCCAGAATACTGAACCGATCCGCCGCGCAACCTACCGCATCGCTCACCAGCGCTTTTCAATCCCAATTGAAACTGTTGTCATATCCATGCCAAGGTCGACCGGAGCGGGAACGTCAGAGATGATAGAGCCGGAACCGGCTGAGAGGTTATAATACGCAACTTCACCACGCAGCGCCCAGCCTGACTGCAGCATTTTCTGAACACCCGCAGCGACTGTCCAGCCATCAACCCCTGCGCTGTTGTCCCGAAAAACCGGTCCGCCAGCATTTCTCGCGTCAGCTTTGGCATTTCCGAACGCGTAACCGGCGGCCCCGTATACCAAAAAGTCGTTGAGCGTGCGGCCATAGCGGCCCCGCACCGACCCGAAGTCTTCCAATTTGGATGAGCAAGTAAATGCTGGGTTCGGACATTCTGTCGATCCGGTGATATCCGAGAAATTGTATGACAGATCGAAACCAAAGACGTTCGCACCGGACTGGAAATCGTAGCCGCCATAAATACCTCCAAAGGTCCCGTCTATGCTATGGTCGGCTGTATTAGAGTTGTTAAGGAATTTGAAATCAGTGTTGCCAAAGCCGCCGCCAAATTGCGCTCCGACGAACGGACCCGACCAATCGACCAACGCCGAAGCAATGACCGGCGTGGGCGTCGGGGCTGGCTCTATATTACCCGCCAAAGCGGCGCTTGCGCTTACAGAAGCCAAGGTGCCTATTATGGCGCTTGCACTTTTGATAGACATCATTGTTCCTACTCATTTTGTTTCTTGTGGGTATTTGTAGGCGTTACAAACTAAAACTCTGTCCCGCCCCGTCCGTTTGGAGGGGGATCAGATTAAAATAGCCATATTTCACAAATTCTCTTAGATTTGACGTCCTTTTGCACTAAAATCTGAGGCCCCGAAATTGACCGTTGATGAACTGCAGGTACCCCCAGTGGGCTAGCATGGTCGTGGTCAGGATCGTGTTTAGCCATGCCGCACCAGTCGCGCGACCCCATCGTGATCGGCACCGCCTTGGTGCAGCAGTTATAATCGGTCGTCAGCCGCAACACCCCGTTGACCAAGCCGATCGTGCTCTCGGTCACCAAATTCAACGCGGGCTCGGTTTATAATGTGGTCCCAGACGATGTCACCATCGCGGGCACGATCCGCTATTTCCACCAAGACGTGATCGACATAGCCGAGGCGCGGATGCGCGAACTCTGCGCCGGGATGGCCACGGCTTATGGCATCGAGATCGAGGTCGACATTCGCATGACCTCATCGGCACGCTCAGTTCCGCGCTTTCTTGCGTCGTCGCTTGTGGCTTGTGGCTTGCGCCAATCAAAGGGAATTGCCTTAATCATTGCGGATTGGATATGCTGTGATGATCATGACACAGAGTGAATCTTCAGAACTCGACGCTCCAGAAAGCCTTCAACAGCACCTCGCCGCGATCGTCGAGGGGTCGGATGATGCGATCATCACGAAGGGGCTCGACAGCATCATCCGGAGTTGGAACCCGGGCGCGGAACGGCTTTTCGGATACACCGCCGAGGAGGCTATCGGTCGGTCGATTACGTTGATCTTCCCTGATGACCGCATGGACGAAGAAGCCGGTTTCATCGCTCGGCTGCGTCGGGGTGAGCGGATCTCGAACCTGGAGACGGTCCGGAAGCGCAAGGACGGAAGGCTCGTGCCGATCTCGCTCACCGTTTCCCCGGTGCGCAATGCCAACGACAAAATCATCGGCGCGTCGAAGATCGCAAGGGATATTACCCTGCAACGCCAAGCCGCAGAAAGGCAGCAGCTCCTTCTTTCCGAGATGCGCCATCGGGTCGGAAATTCCTTCGCGGTGGCCGGCGGGCTTCTGTCCATCGCCGCGCGGCAGGCGGACAGCGTCCAGGAGCTTGTCACAGTAACGCGCCAACGCCTCCATGCATTGGCCTCGGTCCATGCGCGCGCCGTTGATGATCCCGCTGGAGCAAGGCCGGAGGGCACTGCTCTGGTCCAACTCGTCAACTCGATCCTGGAACCCTTCAGCGGGGGCGCTTCCGTGACACTGAATGTGCCGGAGCTCAACGTCTGCCCGGCCGCCATCACGCCCCTGTCGCTGGTCATTTTTGAGCTGGCGACCAATGCCGTCAAATACGGAGGCCTCTCTGAAGCAGGAGACGGCGTCGCGATCCGGGCGGAGCAGCATGGCGATCGGCTGATTGTTCGGTGGACGGAAGACTGCGCCACCAAGCCCGCGTCTGGCGAACCCGGTCACGTGGGTTTCGGGACGCACATGTGCCAGAACACGGTTGGCTCGTCGCTCGCAGGGAAATTCTCCAGGGACTTCAGCCCGAACGGCATGACAGCGACGCTGGACCTCGACCTGAGAGCCGTGACGGGCTTGCAGGCGTAGGAGCCCCAACTGGCCTCGCTGGGGAAGTGCGCCGAAGTATTATGAGGCTGGACAGGCTTGGTGACGCGCGTCCCGGCTCAATGAAATGAAGCGGGGGTCAGATCAATGGTTTGCACTGGTTTTTTTGAGACTTTCGAACCTTTCAAGCGTCGGTCGCCGCAGAACGAAGATGTTTGAAACATCAAAGATAATCCTCTAAGTATCGTTTATAACATTTCAGATAGGCGCTATGATCACAGGCCCACAGATGCGCGCGGCGCGCGCCCTTCTCGGCATTGACCAGAAGACGCTGGCCCAACTGGCGGGACTTTCCGTCCCGACGATCCAGCGCATGGAAGCCGGCAGCGGCAATGTGCGCGGCGTCGTGGAAAGCTTGACTAAAGTCGTCACAGCACTCGAGCACGCCGGCATCGAGCTGATCGGAGAAGGCTCCGTCAGCACTGCTATCGGGCGCGGTGTGCGTCTGAAAGCTCCTCCGCCAGAACCCTGATCCTTATACCCGCGACGGCGACCGCCGACACCAAGCCGACGATCCCGCCGCTTCCTTCCCAAAGGTGCGGCCACACATGAAAAACACGACAACCGGGCAGAGCGACGCTCCCAGGTTCTCCGAACTGTTCACCCCCAAGCTCGTCACCGTCCTGCGCGAAGGCTATGGCCCGGTGCAGTTGCAGGCCGATGCGATTGCCGGACTGACCGTGGCCATCGTTGCGCTGCCGCTCTCAATGGCCATCGCCATAGCGTCGGGCGCGACGCCGGCACAGGGACTTTACACCGCCATTGTCGGCGGCTTCTTGGTTTCGCTTCTGGGTGGATCGCGCTTCCAGATCGGCGGCCCGGCCGGAGCCTTCATTGTTCTGGTCGCCGCGACCGTGACACAGCACGGAATGGAGGGGCTGATCCTCGCCACCTTCCTCTCGGGGCTGATGCTGACCGCGGCAGGACTTTTGAGGCTTGGCGCCTTCATAAAGTTCATCCCCTATCCGGTCACGGTGGGGTTCACCGCCGGGATCGCCGTGATTATCTTCGCCAGTCAGGTCAGGGAGTTGTTCGGCCTGGTGCTGGAGAATGAACCAGGCGAACTTCTGGAAAAGGTCCCGGCTCTCTGGGCCGCACGGTCGAGCCTGACGCCAGCCGCGGTCGGCCTTTCTGCTGCAACGATCGCCGTGATCCTCGGTTTGCGACGCTGGCGCCCGCACTGGCCGGGAATGCTGATCGCCGTCGGGTTTGCCGCCACTGCGACCGCCATGCTCTCGTTGCCGGTGCAGACCATCGGCACAAGGTTCGGCGGCATCCCGTCGACGCTTCCGGCGCCCAGCCTGCCTTCACTCTCGATGGAGACCATCCTCGCGGTCCTGCCGGCCGCAATCTCCTTCACCTTGCTGGGTGCCATCGAGTCGTTGCTGTCTGCCGTCGTAGCGGACGGCATGACCGGCCGCCGCCACCGGTCGAATTGCGAACTCGTGGCGCAGGGTGCGGCTAACATCGGATCGTCCCTCTTTGGCGGGTTCTGCGTGACCGGCACGATCGCGCGAACCGCGACAAATGTGCGGGCCGGCGCGCATGGTCCGGTGGCCGGTATGCTACACGCCGCGTTTCTGCTCTTGTTCATGCTGATCGCCGCACCGCTCGCCTCATACATTCCACTTGCCGCGCTCGCCGGTGTGCTGGCCGTCGTTGCCTGGAACATGATCGAGAAATCGGCCATCACGATTCTCGTCCGCTCGAGCTGGGGGGAGGCGACGGTTCTGGGCGCCACCTTCTTCCTGACCATTTTCCGCGATCTGGCCGAGGCCATCGTGGTCGGCGTCGCCCTCGGCTCGGTCCTCTTCATTCATCGCATGAGCCGCACGACAGATGTTGAGGCAGACAGCGCCTTCGTCGCTCGCGACGAGGCCGACACCGCCCACCCGCGCGGAAACTACGATGAAGAGCAGGCCCAGAACCCCGACGTCGTCATCTACCGGATCACCGGTGCGCTGTTCTTCGGCGCGGCCGCCTCCATCGGCTCCGTGCTCGATCGCATCCAGGATATCCACAAGGCGCTGATCGTCGATTTCTCGTCCGTGCCTTTCCTCGATTCTACCGGGGCCAACATGATCGAGGGGCTGGCCCACAAGGCGCAGAATCGGGGTGTCGCGCTGTGGCTAACGGGGGCAAGCCGAGAGATCCAGCATGTCTTCGCCACCCACGGCCTGGAGCCCCCAACGGTCCACTACGCCACAACGATCGACGAGGCAGTTGCGGAGGTGCGCGATGCCGCCGTAACCGAGCGGGAGGCCACTTGATGCCCGGAACCAGCAGGGTAGCAAGTCGCCCGGCACGGCGCCGGAACGGTCCGGCCGAGGCCCGGCTGCGCTATGTTCTGAAGGCTCTCGAGCGTCCGCGAACCCAGGCGGAGTTGCGGGATGCGCTCGGGATGAGCAACAGCGGTATCCTCCATCTTCTGCGGCGGATGGAGCGCGACGGACTGGTTCGTCCCGCCGAACGGGTCGCGTGGACACGGATCTGGGAGCGCGCAGTCACGTCGACGACGGATGGACGTCGATGAGGCCAGAAGCTAAGATTTCCCGGGCTGAGAACATTGGTTGGCTCAACAATATCCGGCATTACGCCCTCGGACGAGGGATACGGTCATCCCGCAGGTCAGGGCTCGCGCGGGTTTCGATATGGGTATGGCCGCATCGAGCTGAGGAGCGGTCATTCGAGAGGCCTCGTTTGAATGACTTCTAAGGGCCGATCCAGTTCTTTTATCCGTTAAGGCATGGATGGCCTTCTTTGCGGAGACCCGTGACCCAAGCATTCAGTCTGCGCCTTCGTCGGACCGAAGATCAGTCCCCTCCTGCACAATCCTCATCCTTTCCGCCGGGTACGGCTGAAGCAGCATATGCGCCTCTTCGGCGTTGCCGTGGAGCCAAGTGTCGTAGCTTTCGGCATCGAGGATAACGGGCATCCGTGACGGGTGAACCGGCCTGACGATCTCATTGGGCGTCGTCGTGACGAAGGTGTAGGTCTCGGCGCGCTCCGGTCCTTCCTTGGTTTCGTACCGTGACAACTGCCACATGCCAGCGAAGGCAAAGGGCGGGCGCGGTTCCTCGCCCTTCAAGGCAAACCAGTGATACGTTGCCGGGTTGCGTCCCTTCGCTTCACAAAAGCTCGACGCGGGCACCAGGCAGCGACGATTGATGAAGCTGTCCTTCCACAGCCCCGCGGTACTGAGCTTGTCATCGCGGGCATTGTTCCAAGCGCTTGGCTTAATGATCGCGCCGGTTTTTTTCGACTTCTTCGTCGTTCGAAAGCCCCAAGGCAGGCTGACCAACTCTCGCTCTCCATCGTCGGTTAGACGAACCACCGGACCATCATAGTTTGGGTAAATTGCGGTCAGCGGCTCGGCATTGCCAAGCTGGTCGTGATCCGGCGCCACCTGAAAGAGCTGGCGCATGGCCTGTTGCGCGGTAGTGTTCGAGTAGAGATTGCACATGTGGATAAGCTATAGCTGAAATGTGGTATCGGGCCAGATTTTTTCGAGCCAAAGCGATGCTTGGCAAATGCTACAAGGTAACCAGGGTCTGCTTCGAGCCCACTTTGAACGATGCTGCATTGTGTATGAATGGCTGCCATCACCAGTGAGGTAAAAAAACTCTCAACGACTGTCTGGATTTTGACGTTAAACTACGTCGCTTCTTCGGCGTTCACGGGCCGGAGGAAAATTGACAGACTCAGCAGGGAAAAGACGAACTCGTAGACCTCCCACTTGCGATCCATGTCGACGGAGAGCATCACCAGACTGGCGATTATGGTCAGGAGTACATGTCGCCTTCCTGGCACCGGAACGGATAGGATGCGAGCAACTCTCTGCACCCATCCGGCCCGAGGATAGAGCAGAGGGAAAACAGCGAGTAGAGCAGCAGGACCAGTGTCAACGCGGGACCGAACAGTGTCTTCGTAAGTTGTTTTCCACCTACCACTAGATTGTGTCCGTCGTCATATAAAATGGGACATCAGAGCGGATTGAGCAGTGGAGGCTCTGGCTCGTTCGTGTGATTGATTATGCGGCTTGTTTCTGGTGTTGCAAGCGGCGCTGTCGGATTGTCTGTTTCTTGATCTTCTCCCTTTCCCTGAGAATGGCTTTATCGCGGCCGAAGTAGACGTCGGCGGGTGTGACGTTGTTCAGAATCTCGTGGTATCGTTGGTTGTTGTAATATTCGACGAAGGCCCCGATCTGCTGCTCGAGATCGCCGGACAGCGCTGACGAGTTGTCATAGTATCCCATCTCCTCCGCCACTCAGACTAATGTCGTAATTAGTTATATAAATGAGTCACTTAAATGTGGCGCGGAACTTCCAATCACACACATTAACCACACACACTGGCCACACTCAAAAACCCTTCCATCACTGGTTTGGCGTTTTCACCAATCCTTGCTCTCCACATGATTTGCTGACGGTGCTAAGCGACGGGATGGTCAGGAGCACTAGCGAGCCAGGTTTGAGCAATCTTCGGCTTACCTTGCTTTCACTCAGGGAGACGATGAGCCAAGTGGTAGCTAGAACCCGGAGCTGAAGGTTACTATGGCGGAATGGGGAAAGGACACCCCCGTTGCGGGCTTGCAGGGTATCTCAATCGCCTTTTCCCATTTCTGTCACATAAGGACTGCCTTGGTGGGCGCACATCTTATCTCTCACGCGGATGACGTGCCTACGAGTTTTCTGTTCACTGAATAGGAGCTAACGTTGTAAGCTTTGAGGCTAAGCTTGGGAGTGAAGATCATGTACTCAAATGAGTAATCCGCGTCCATTTATAGGACCAAATGGTCAATCACGTGACGGTAGGTTAAGTAGGCGTGCGTTCTTGTATGGAGCGGGAAACATTTCGATGTTTTGTCTGTTAGGATCAAGTTCTGCACAGGCGACCGGATTTCAACCGTTTTCGACGAGGGTTATTCTATCCGGCCACTCATTAACCGATCCAATCGTGCCGGTTTTGAGAACTATGGTCGCTGCCGCAGGTCAGCACGAGGCTCGCGACAGTATTATAGACCGTTCGACTATCCCAGGCAGCCCAATGGACTGGCGCTGGAACCATCGAAATGAATATATGCCAGATGCTCGTCATGACATTGCGGATTATGACTTGCTAGTAATCACCGAGCGTGCATCCCTCTCAAATACTGTGCTGTGGCACGACTCTGAAAACATGGCCTTACGATGGTTCACCCATGCATGGACCGAGGGCAGTGATGGCGCTGGGGCCGAGACCATCCTCTATGCTACTTGGATAAATAACGACAGTGGGCCGGAATTCGACAATCCGTACAATGATCCAGAAGGACATCTAACGTTTCGTGAACGTTTGCCTCTGGAGATGGCACGCTGGCAGGCTATTGCGGATCACGTCAACGCCAACCGCCCGACCGGATCGCCACGGATGCGAGTCATTCCGGGTCCTTTAATTATGGCCGCCGTGCATGATGCTATCGATACCGGGCAGGCGCCGGGACTTGATAGAATAGAGGACCTCTTTTCAGACACGATTCATTTGAATGGACAGGGTGCTTATTTAATCGCCCTAGCGCATCTTGACGTAATCTACGGTTATGATTCTCGAGATTTGCCAAGCGGTCTCGGTCGACTTGAGGTGCCGTCACCCGCTACAGCAGCCTGGATGAAACAACTGGTCCATGATGTTCTGCGAGGCTATCCAGACGCTGGTAGAAGCTGAAACTTTCGTAAAAGTAATAAATGGGCTGCCGTCCTCTGTCGGCCGCTTTTTTCTTGCTGTTAGCTGATTGGATCCAACGATGTTGAGCCAGTACCCTCGTGCGAACTTGTTAGTTTGCATAACGAATTTTTAATAAAACAGCGCTTCTTAGCAGACTTCCCCTTACCCGGACTGGTTCATCCGACAGCTTCTGTGATGGGGATGCCAAGGACGGTGTTTCCGTTCATGGCGGAGATGCGGACTTGGACTCCCGCAACATGACGGGCGAAGTCCCGTGCCATGAGGCAGTAGTTTCTCGCGCCGCGGTCGGCGGTGGTGTCGTGGCATCTGCGCGTACCATCGGCTCCGTGGGCCGTGACGGTGCCGATCTGTTCATCCGCAGGAAGCAGTCTGATTAGATCGAGTAGGACGAATGCGTCGCCGTTATGATTGGCGGTGATTCCAACAACTTGGACTCAGCCGGTGAGACAGAGCTATCTCCGAGTGCAAACAAGTTCAGTGATGTTGCCCGAACAAAAAAATTACTATAAGATTTAATACCAGTAAATTTGGTATACCTCGCCTAGTTATATCGAGAATTTTTACCGGGGACGCCGAGATTTTATGAAAACTTTTTCCTCTATATTTAATACTCTCAATAAACCCTTGATTGTTGCAATCGTGGTACTCGTAATTTTTTTACGAGCTCCGAATTTATTTTATGATCCTAGATTTTGGGCTGAGGAAGCGTTTGTGTACTATGCGACAGCTCATAAACTAGCAGGCTTTGAAGCCCTTTTGGCCCCCCATATGGGATATTATTCTTTGTGGTCGAATATGGCGGGCTACCTGGCAAGTCTCTTGCCTATGGCGCAAGCGCCCTACGCAACACTGCTAATGTCGCTGTTAGCACAACTGATTCCCGTTGCCCTCATTCTTGCTGCCCGTATCCCGGTTGGCCTATGGGCTCGTTGTCTGATGATTGCCGCATATGTGTTGGTCACTCCAACGGGAGAGGTTTGGTTGAATACCATCAATAGCCAATTCTTTTTCGCGATCTCCGCGGCTTTGATGATAGCTCTACCTGACCCAGGCAAGCAGAGCAGAGTTCAGGTTGTTTTGCTTTTTCTAATGGGGCTCAGTTCGCCAGTAGTTTGCTTTTTGGGGTTGGTCGCACTTATTGCATTTTTACAAGAACGTTCTCCGTATAGATTAGAACAATTGTGGGCATTGGGTCTGGCTACCTTGATTCAGATTGGAGTCATCGTGTCAGTCCCACAAGGCGGGCGTATAACAGAATTTGATCTGGCAACATTCTTCGTTTACGGGGTCCGCCAGATCACGCTTCTATTCACAGGGTTTTTCCCCGCACGTCTTCTGGTGGACTTTGCTGAACCGCAGTTGGCCGCAGGTACGTTTGGGATAATCAACACAGTTATTTTTGCGTCTGTGTATTGCGGATTTACTTTTTTACTTTACAAACTGACGCCGTACTACTTACGTAGAATAGTATTAGCCTCGGTGATATTGTCGTTCTTTATGAGTATCGCGGCGCTCGGTGATCAAGCCCTAATTCTTACGATTTATGAGCGTTACTACACCCCCCCGACGCTACTTTTTGCAATCGCGCTGGCGAGTGTTGCCGTAACCCAGAGCGATTGGATTGGCTGGATCGCCGCAGCAGGTCTGACATGTGCTGTTGGAATAGGATCGCTACACTATTTCTTTGGTGGTAAAGAGCTCTTTAGCGGGCCATCTTGGGCTGCAGAGGTTGAAGACTACGCCCATAACCCACTAGACCCAATCGTTATCTGGCCCAGTTTCTGGGTTTTTCGACCCGAAGATCCCATAAGTGAGGTTGGGAGTTGGCCATCCGTTGAGGAAGTCCGCCAATTCGGTGCGACCCGGCTGGACGGAATGCAATGATCTAGTTTTTCGATCCAACGGTTTTACGGTGTGATGCAGTGCCAATAATTAAAGCGGCAGCGCTAAGGGACAGGTCGTTTCTCACGTGATCGAAGCCACGTTTGGGACGCCAAATGCAAACCCGGTTCTCAGCTTCTCCAAGAGACATGTCAAGGAGCGGGAACGGGTACAGTGGCTCAGGCCCAAGGAGTACGACTGGATCCTCGAGTCCTGCACCAACCAAACACAGCGCGCACTGATCCAGACCGCGGTCCATACCGGAATGCGGCGCGGCGAACTGGTCACGCTTCGCAAGACGATGATCGATTTCGATCGGAAGGAGGTCACACTACATGTTGATTTGACGAAGTCGAAGCACGGGAGGGTTATTTTCCTGTGCGACACACGGCGTCAGGCGCTGGAAGAGCTGTGTTCAGAAACTCCAAGAGACCTAGTCTTTAAACCATATGGACCATGTGAGCGACAAGTGAAGGGCCTACACCAGTTTCAACAGATCCTAGGAAGGTATCCCGAACGAGCCGAGCTCGATGACGTGCGTTTTCAATACCTTAGACACACTTTCACTTTCTGCTAGGTTCAGTCAGCGGGAAATCTCCTACACCTTCGCGACATCCTGGGTCACTCCAGTTTGCAGATGGTGCAGCGATACGCTCACCTGAACCTAGCAGCCTATCACGAGGAGATTCGAAGGGTCTTCGGACACAGTTTGGACACAGGGTAAAATAACCGCGGACACAGCACCTGACTAAGTCATTGAAAAATGGTGAACCCTGCAGGATTCGAACCTGCGACCCACTGATTAGGTCCAAGTGGCCTCAGCCCTCCAATGCCCTGGAAACGGACCTGTTAGACACATTCAGCGCTTTTGCCACCTCTCGCTTGCTTCCCCCCTGAGCAACCATGTGTCGTATCTCAGGGGCTTTCTCACGGGCTGTGGGACGCCTTGTGGGACGCTGGTGTGGTTTTCGTGTCGATGTAGCGGGGGAAGACGTAGCCATTGATGGAATGCTTTACGGCTTGCTTTACTGCCCACAGCGCGACCCCACCAGAACAGTATTGCCCGACGGCATTCGCCGAGGCATAAATCGAATATGAAAAACAGGATTATCCGCACCGGTTGGATGATGGCTTTCGCCCTCATAGCCGCAGGATCGGACGCAACCGCCGACCCGAGTCATGGCTCTTTCACTGCCGAGCAATCTGATCCCCACGGACCGAAGGTCCAGATCGCGTTGGACGGTATTCGCGCTGCCGCTGCCGCCGGTGACGTGGCCGGCTTGCTGGCCTGGTTCGATCCGGACGCGACATTCAGCTTCGGTACCGAGACGGGGCAC
Source organism: Roseovarius maritimus (assembly GCF_043355895.2). Lineage (NCBI taxonomy): Bacteria > Pseudomonadati > Pseudomonadota > Alphaproteobacteria > Rhodobacterales > Roseobacteraceae > Roseovarius > Roseovarius maritimus. The sequence goes on along the minus strand of NZ_JBHFPF020000012.1, from coordinate 12,090 downwards.
GACGCCTTTCTCGAGCTTTGGCAGGACGATGGCGACGATACCTTCGGGCGGTTTCTGGCGGCTTTCGATGCCGCCGTGGTGCCCGGCGGGATCCGGCTTGAGAAGGACGCGATGCGTTTTCCCTATCACACCCGGATCGTGGCCGAGAACGTCGATCCCTACTTCGTGATGCACGTCGCACCGGGCGAGTTGCGCGCCAGGCCGGCACAGGATGCGGCGCGGGTGGATATCATCCCCTATGCTTCGGTGCATTGCGTGGACCCACTGTGCCTCACCGATGAGGCGGGCGATTGGCTCACGGTGCAGTTAGCCGATGGCAGCCGCGTCTACGCTCCGCCCGATGCACTTCGCTCGGTTGTGTCCGAATACCGTCTGATCCTCGAAGAAAGCGAAGCCGGATATCGCGTCACGATCTTCGTGGCCGGAGACTGAATTCCCGGCGCTCTTGATCCAGACGCCGCGATGGGCTTTGCTTGGTGCATGTGGCTGCAAGAACCGACACCGCCCGACAACGACCCGACCCCCTGGCGCGCGGGGCTCGCCGTGTTCGCACTTTTTGCCGGGTCCGAATACATGTTCGGTGGCGGGATGCTCCTGCTCATCATCGGCGGCATCGTCTCGGCGGTGGTCGGGATAATCATTGCAGACCACCTGAAAGCCCCGCCTGCGCGGAAGAAGGACGACAAGAGCGGGGAGCCTGATGCGCCACCGAAAGACAGACCGTGACGGTCCGGTTGCGCAGAGGGCCAGGATTCGCCAGCACCCTGTGGCCAAGTCGACGCCGCGACAGCCCGACCCCGACAACCCTGAAGCGTGTCGGCAGCCTCTGCGCCATGCTGACCGCGCTGCTGTCGCCCACGACGTTCAAGGCCGAGCCGCTGGACCGGTTCGTCGCCGGAAAGATCGCAACGCCGGGGCGATCGATGAGGCTTGTCCATGAGGCGGCGGGCCCAGTCCTCCATGACGGCCCTGACCACCGGGTGGCTGTCGATGGTGGGCACTTGGTTCTGTCTTTCGACACGCTTGTTGTCTTCCATTCCGAGGGCGGCGTGCGCGCGGAGATCCCCCATGACGGCCTGCAGATGGGTGATCTGCTGCACCGCATGGCGCAGGTCGAGGCATTTACCGTCATGCATAGCCTCGATACGCGCCAGACCGTGGCGGCGAAATTGGATTTCGTCGGTCTGCCTCGTAGCGCTAAGGCGCTAACCCGGCGGATCGCCGAAGATCGGCCAGAAATCGAGGCGCGAGATGACACTGTGGCGATCCAAGACGCCATTGACCGGCTTGGTGAGGACTTTCTGCGCGGCGACGCGCGCGTGCTTGAAAGCGCGCGCGCCTATCTGATCGGGTTCGGGCCACCCTCGGCTGGTGCTGCGCCGGACGCAATGATCGCGGCCGATCCCGCCAAACCGCTGTTTCTGTCGCCAGATGCCGATGCCGCGGCGACAGAGACGCTGGGGGAGCGGCTGATTTTCGCGGCCCCCGAGCTCGCCACAGCGCCGGGCCGCCGTGCTATTTGCATTCCCTTGGGTGGCTGCGGCTGGGGCGAGATCTCGGCCCTGACCGAGGTGCGCGCGGATTGGCTGCGCATCGACAAGGCAACGGGGCGGATCGAGGCCATAGTACTGCGCTGAGTTGCCGACGCTCTCGCCAGCCCTCACTTTCAGGTTCTCCAAAGCATCATTGCGCCGCGGCGGGGCACCCTTCTTTGCACTTGCCCCTCGTGGCGCGTTCTAGCCGTGCTTTCTCTTCGGCCTCGGCGCGCCGCCATCTTTTCTCGTCTGCTTCAGTGCAGGGGTTTTCGTGGCCCGCCGGAGCGTTACTGACGCAAAATTCAGGGTACGCAAAACTTCGGGTATCTCCGGATACAATACCTGAGCCACTTCTATGGGTCGCGGATGACGACACCCCCGTGTACTCCCCCGTCGCCGCGCGCGCCCGAATTCCCTGCCAGAATTCTGAATTCGGATCCTGCAATGGGTCTCCGTTCGAGACGCTGCGCTGCATCTGCGTCAGGCCCCACACCAATGCTTGCGCGTCGGCTTCCCTCTGCGCGCGGTCAAGCGCCGCCTCGCGGCGCCGGTTTTCCTCGGCCAGCTTTGCGGCGCGTCGTTCGGCACGGCGCTGTTCGCGGACGGAATACAGATTTTGGAGTGATCTGTTTCGCGCCGCCGCAGCAGCATCCCATGCCGCGTTGGCGGCGTCGATCTGTGTGCGGGCGGCGGCAATCTCGGAATTGAGCCGGACTGCCTGATGGTCGACCGCTCTTGCGATGGTCTCGAATTCGTCGGCTGACAACGAGGGCGCGACCGCCTCTATGATGTGTTCCAGCCGGGTGTTCAGCCCGCGGATCTCGACCAGCTGATCTTGCAGGTTGGCCGAGGTCAAGTTTAGGCAGGATTTTATGTCGTTCATCCGGGAGTCGAACGCGTCGAAGACGGCCCGCTCGTCCCGGACCGGGGTTCCGGGAAGCGACCCACAGGATTTTAGGGACACGGAGGTTGCGGCGAGGCGGTCAAAGATCGGCTCGAAGTTCTGAGCAATGTCGTCGATACGCTGCTGTTCCTCGTGCTGCTCTTTCGACATGAAGGTGGGAGCGTATCCGGATGGGATGTTGTCAATGTTCAAACCGCGCGGGGTCCAGTTTTCGCGCTGGTCCTGCGTCCGCTCGAACACGAGGCGCGCATCCGCCATCGCAGTGCGGAACGGCGCATGGTTGTCGCCTTGGGCAAATCGCGGTGGCATGGCCTCCAATCGGTCGAGCCAGGCCTTTGCCGCGTCAGTCATCTCGGACCATGTCGCCTCGGACAACATGCCACTGACCGTTTCCAGATCGCGCCAGTCCGCTACGAGCGATGCCTCGTCCGGGCGGTTCGGTGCCTTCAGTCCATAACTGCGCGACAGCCCGTCCTCGACCCGGTCAAGCGCGCTGCGAAGCGCGTCGTAGCCGACACGGTCATGGTCCTTGGCGTATCTGAAATGCAGCGTCCAAAGCGACAGCCGCGCGTTTTCTATCGTGGATGACACCAGCGCCGGGTTTGCTTGCCAGACCTCCCTCGCGGCGTCTGCGGACAGCCAGTCGCCGCCCTTGCGCCGGAAAAGCCTATCCCATTCAGGCGAACCCGGAACATTGAACGCCCATTCCCCATTCCATCCGGTCGATCCGGCATTCGTCACCAGTTCGACCTTGCCGCGACCGGGAACCTCGAAAAGGTGCCGGATCTGAACATCGTAGAGGCGAACATAATTCTGGTACCGATCCGGCAAAGCGCCAAAGCGCACCGTTTCGTAATGTTCGTCTACGCCGCCCAGAATGGGCAGCGTGACCAGTCCGTCGCCGATTACGTATTGAAATTGCTGAGAAATGACCGGCTCATCAATCAGAAGGCCCATCTGAAGCTTGCCCTTCCAGGCGAAATCCAGCCCCGCGCCACGTTCGGATGTGCCATATCCGATTGCGTCGTCCCGGCCTTGGTGCAGAAATGACATCGTTTGAGCCGCGCCCTGCCCAGTAAGGACCGCAAGCCATACGGTCATCGTCAAAGCCAAATGGAACATCATTGCGCAGTGTCCTTTAACCATGTCTCGAACGCGGCCTGTTGCAGGGACTCTGGCGCGGGTGCTACGCCGCTGTCGACATCCGCAAGAGGGGTGAATCCCATCTCTACCGTCGGCGTAAAAGGGATCTTGCGATAAGCGGCGGCACGCTCCGCCCAAGGCGCCAGCCACGGATCGATCCAGTTGCGCCACGTGTCGTACCAGCCCACGCCCACGACGATCGTGCCGATAATCCCTGCCATGATCGCAAGTCCACTCTTGTTGATCCGTCTTTCTGGCTTGGGCTCAACCCTGGACGCTGCTACTCGGGTCGACGAGCCGGGGCGATCCTTCGCGGCGCGGCGCGCAGGTTGGCCTCGTGTTACCGAGCCTGTCCGGGCCGTTACGGCTTCTTCGGTGACGATCCGTTCGACCAGGTGCCGCACGGCGGCGACATGCGCCGCCCGCTCGGCCGCGTGCGCGGCGGCCATCCAAGTGCGGACCCCTTCGCTATCGAGGCCTGCGTAAATTCGATCTGCGCGGGTATTAAAAAGGCGCCGGATTTCGGGGGTATTGAAACACTCCATGTCCTCGAGCCGGAATCGCCCGCCATCGACCTCGGCCTTGATCGTACCTTGTTCCATCGCACCGACGAGAACGAGTGGCATGATCGCATTGGGCACTGGCACAGGCCGCTCGGAAAGCAGAACAAAGCTGCAGGCATCTATCGCTCGGCCCAACTCCGGAATTTCTGCCTGGATGGCCGCGAACAACGCACCAAACCCCTCATCCTCGCAGCCGGATGCACATTTACCAGCTTCAGAGAGGGCCAACAGAGCTTCGAATATGCCTTTTGTTCGGTGCAACCCGGCGATGATGTCAAAAGGTGCCATACCGGTCGCCTGACCGCTGATCAGGTCCAACCTTTCAGCAGTTTGCGGCATGATTTCGCGGGATGGGCCGACGGGTGGGGGATCCTTGGCTCCATTGGTGGCGGCCTGCTGCGTGTCGCCGGAGTCCCGCTGTTTCGGCCGTATTTCGGCGGCGCACTTATTGCCGTTTTCAATACGCTCCCGGATTGCACCATCGGCTTCGTCGACATCGGCCCTGGAAAACCCTTGAAGGCTGAGATCGCGGCGCATGGCAAATCTGAGCTCGGTCTCTGTGGAAGACCTCCTCACTGCCAGCGTATATGCCGCGTCAATGTCACCATCGGTCAGCGAAGGTGCGGAACGCATATTGGCCAACCGCTCTTCGATCAGTTCTTCCGCGGCAGCCATCGACTGTTTCAGATCGAAATTGGTCATGCCACGCGACAAACAGAGAGCGCGGTATTCCGAAAGAACTCTGAGCTTTAGCGCCTCGCGATTGCCCGCCGCGACCCTGCCTGTCAGTTCGTCCAGCAATTTTTTCAGTTCTGGATCAACACGCATAACATCGTCCGAATAAGGCTCTTACAACACAGATTAGCATCGAGAACCTTTTCTGTCGCCCCGAGGGGCAAATTATATTTCAGTCTGGCCGCTCGGTAAGTTTGCAAAACACCTTACACATAAATGCGTAGCGTGAGCTACTTCCCATCTCTTGGACAGGATCTGGCGTATGTTAGGCTTGCCGCTCGCCAGAACCTGTCTCTGCCCTTGGTGGACAATCTCCATGACTGGCTGCAGGAAGAGCGCGCGAAACTGTTCAGACACAACAAGGTGGCCAAGGCGATCAATTACATGTTCGAAAAGGAAGGCCGTTGGCGGGCCTTCACGGCAATCCTCGATGACGGGCGCATCTGCCTGACGAACAATGCAGCCGAACGCGCTCTGCGTGGCGTGGCTATGGGCCGAAAGTCATGGCTTTTTGTTGGCTCCGAGCGCGGCGGGCACCGTGCCGCGGCCATGTATACCCTCATCGTCACCGCTAAAATGAACGACATCGACCCGCAGGCTTGGCTGGCCGATGTCCTCGCCCGGCTGCCCGACATGCCCGTCTCGCGCGTGCATGAACTTCTGCCTTGGAACTGGAAAACCCTGTCCTTCGCCGAGGCGGCATAATCATGCAGCTCAACAAGGTGCATTCCGTAAAGACCATCGACCGCGTTGCAGCTGAACTGGGCGAAACCGTCGACCAGATCTTCGATTTCGCCATCGACATGGAAACCGAAGATGGCGTGATCTGGGTCTATGGCCCTGGCGACGACAGCGTCATCTCCTTCACTCCGTTCGGGATTGAAAACCTGCAAGAACTCATCGAAATGGACCGTGAGCACGCGCGTTGACCTCGCTGTGGCCTACGCCGGATGCTTACGAAACCTGTCCGCTTCGAAATCTTAGAAGGCACGCGCAAGTCTCTCGACAGATCGATGCAAGACCCGCTGATGGTTGGCTCCGAATATCTCTGGCCTGGCCTGGACCACCCGATGGGGGCACTCCACTTCGAACTGAAGTTGAAATATGATGGGAAACGCAGGAGTGCGCGAAAGCCGCTCAGCAAGCCTCAGGCTTTAGGAAGATAGTCTTTCAGCTGAATATCGATTCTTCCTATGTGACTCTCGAGCCAGTTGTCGATCATGCCCAGCAGGCGTTCGGCTTTTGTGCGGACAAACCCTTCGGAGGCGAAGCGTTCGTTTTCTATTAGAACCAGGCGGCTAAAGTGTTCATGCTCGCGCTTATTTTGCCCCGCTGCGGGACAAAGATGGGCGAACATGCACTCTTCTTCGTAAGAGAAATGCGTCTCGACGAATAAGGTGAGTGCCTCCAGAAACAGGTCATATGTAGCTTCGCCGGCATTTGCCTCCAAAACTTGCCGGTACTGGTTCGTGGTGTCGAACAACAACTTGTGCTGCTGGTCGATTGCTGTATCGCCCGTTTCAAATCGCGCTTGCCACTTCATGCACATCCCCTTTCAACGCTAATCAAGAGATCAGAATCCGCGATCCAAAACGACAATCTGGGATCCATATTTAGGTTCTTAACTAACTTTCACCAATTGGCCTTACAATAGAATGAATATTACACGTATAGCATCTGCGGATCAAATGAGTTCGCTTCTTTGTTGGCGCATCTGCCTCGTGAGCGCCAGCAGTTGGGTGTATCGAGCTGAGAGAGCCCTTTCATAGACGGATGACGTAGAAGAGGTTTTTCAGCGCCTATAGCCCGCTTGGCACGCGACACTTCCATGCCGCCAGAGTGCAACTGCCATTTGTAGAAGGTCGCGTCACTGATGCCATGCTTGCTGCACAACTCTGAATCGTCATGTGATAGCGTAGAGACCCACTCTGCTCACGGCAGTCGAAATGTCGGCGGTGGCGTATCGGGCTTGGACAATGCGGGAACGCAGCTTACGTCCGGTTTCCGCTGATTCTGTGGAAAAACACCCGTTCGCGAGCGCAGATTATTGGGCCTCGTGAATGGCGCAGCTTCCTTTCCTGTCAGGCTTTGCGCGTTCGCTGCGGTGCAGGAAATATCTTCGCCAGCTTTCTGAGGTTCTGTGCGGTGGCGGCGAGGAGGAATTCATCGTTGGCGCCGCATGGGCCACGTAATCGAAGCCGGCCGAGGCCAAGGAGGGGTCTGCGATGATCCACAAAGGAGGACGATCACATCATCAAAGCTTCTTCCCGCTCTCAACACATTTATATGTATGAGATAGCGCCGAATATTTACACCGCCTTAATGGTTTCCAGGTAAATAGTTCTAAACATATCCGTACTTTTTAAGACACATGCAACATCATCATTCATAACGATGACATTGATAGCAAAAAAGCTTATGTTTTTGGTAGCAACATTTTGCAACCAGTTAATACTTTGTGTGGGAAAGATTTAGTTACCCATCGAATAGGCGGATTAGAATATAAAGATGATCAACGGAACCAGGATCACTCTGTTATCCGCCGAAAGGCGGCTTGATCTCAAAACGGTCTAAGATTCTAGGTTCCTGGCGATTGATTTCGGCGGGAACCTTTTTCAGAAGTTTGGAGCAGCCGGTTTGCGCGCGTGCGCAGGCAGGCGGCGCCGCGGTGGCATCTTGGGGTCCGGAAGCGCATTTGTATGGAGCTCACGGCGCAGGTCATTGTGGTCTCGACCGGCAACAAACATTGTAGATCTTGCGTCAAAGTGCTCGGTTTCGAACCTCTCGATCATCTGTTCACAGTTCAGGAATTCCAAGGCATCTATGCGGGAACCTAGATGCCTATCCGATCCGAGAATGATGCCCTGGTTGGGGTCGATGGCACACATGCGCTGATCTTCGGACAGCTTGAGATCAAGGATGTAGATCCCGTTCTCAGTGTTGATGACGGGCCATCCGCTCAGCCATTCGATGTGAACGCCCGGTATTGCGGTGTCCTGAAACAAACATTTGCTTCGGTAGTCACGCAATAGGGCAGGGGTGGCTTCTGTGGCTGCGCGGACCTCGCGCCCAATTTCTTCTGACTTTGTGGCTTTCACAGATGCGGCGTATTTGTTTGCATCGATGACGAGCTTACACCATTTTCCGCGCGGGTCGAGGCCACCTTCGATGATGCCGTATTCGTCCAGATGGGCTTGGCTTGTAATCTTTTCTGGATCCTCGAAGGCGGCGATCATGGCATGATGCGCTGCGTAGTTTAGCGTCTCAATATGGGCTCCCAGCGGCGTGTCCGGATCTGGATCGACTACTTCATCCGCAGAAAGCGGCTCAAGCCATGGTTGCCTGTTGTATATAGCAAACAGGTGCGCGTTGACGATTGAGCGCAAGAATTTGAAGTGATCAGTTTCTTTCGTTGCTGCGTGCATAGCATGTCGATCACCGACCAGTTGCAAGGCCGCGACCGCATCAGAAATCAATCCACCACCATCTCGATAAGCACGCATCTGGTGGCTGGCTGTAGACTTGCTGGAGGGTCGGGACGACCTATTGATCTCCGCATTCTTCAGGCGGGCGGACTCATACTCCGCACGTAGCAAGCCCGTATCGAGCACCGACTCCCCCTCAACCACCAGCTTCCGGCGTCCGGCAAGAGGGTCGTCAGCGCCGACAAATACCGGATCTCCATAAATCGGCTGGTTTGCCGAGTAGAGGGCGCCGTCGACCAGGTCTTTGTCGATCTCGACCATCATTTTCTTGAGTTCAACAGGCTCTATCGGCTCATCGAGCTCGAACCAGAAGCGACCTCGAAATCGTGTCACATTCGGATCGTATGAATACGACTTGTCATGCTCTGATCCGGACCCGTGCATGCCTGCTGAGCTCGATAGGCTGCCAAGGTAGCGGACGCCTTGAAATGCATGGGGCAGGGCGCTTCTAACCTCTTCAAAGGCAGCTCCAAGCTCAGTCTCGAGGTTGTATTCGCGGGATAGTTCAAAATCATCGATATCTAGGGGTAGAGCGCGGATCCTCTGGTCGAGGATCGTGCCCATCGAGTAGGTTTTCGCGTCCAGCCACGCAACGCAGCTTCCATCCTTCGTTCCGAACGCAGCCACGCACTTGTCTTTGACCGATTTCATCGGCTCTCGACGGTTGCCCTCTGGACCGAATTTGTAGATCTCAGTCTTTGTCTCTTTCCGTCTCAGGCCTCTGAATTTCTCGAGGAACACAGGTTTTCCAACCGTCGTGAACGAGCCCGATCCGAAAATCTGATCGACGGCCTCATCTATCGACGGGGCTGAAATTGGGTTGAAGAAGAACGTTGATTTTTGCGAGTTCTCGCGCTTCGCGAACCTACCATCCGGCAGCGCGAAAAACGTCTTGGAGTAGGGCAGGGCGCTCCAGATTTTGGTTGAGGTGTCGAAGTCAGCTTCCTTCATGGCACTCAGCACATGGCCACCAGTTGAGCCCAGATATTTCTGTTCGAGGCCTTCCTTCATTGCTGCTCGGATGGGCTCGGACCGAGTCTTCAGATCGGCGGTTGTGGGCTTGTGAAAGAATGCAGGCTGCTCTGCTGACGCTGTTTCGGGGATCACATCCAGGTCGCGGTAGAGGCCCGATCTGATCTCATCATGCAGGTGATCGTTAAAGCCAGAAATATGCTCTCTAAGGAAGTCGCTACTGGCTTCAGGGCAGATCATGCAGGCTGGGATCGCGATACCCGACATCCCGATGAGTTCATAGAGCATCTCTTGAGCTTCGTTTTCATTTTTTCGGAAAGCGACCCGGATCTGTTGACTCGACATGAACTGAAAGAAGTCTTTTGCGTACTTGTCCGAGCTCCGCGCGTCATCGAGGAAATGAGCGATCCGCCAGGCCAGGTGCCGGCAGGTCTCCCTAACATCAAGCAGTCGGGTCTCTTGTTTGTCTCTGTCGAGATAGAGAGCGTAGTCACTCGGATCGAAGCCGGGTCCAGTTGGACTACTTTTAGATTTCTTTCTCTTTCCGGTTTTTGGAATTCTGGCCATCTGTAAAAACACTTAATCCTGATTGTAATACACAATCGCAGGCAGAGGTGAAAGCGGAATTAAAGATGAGAGATAATCCCAAACGAATATTTTACTTGATGCTCGCCACCTATGCGATGGTGTTCCTAGAAGGATTTTCCGGCTTCGCTTTCAATGCGATCGCGTGGCTGATCACACATCATTCTGTTGCTCCTGCCGCGCACGGCTCCATTGCTTCAGCCGCAGAATGACAGGCTGTTTTAGGTAAATCGGGCATTCTCATGCTCGGTGCTCCGCCGAGGATAATGTTGAGCCGGTCGCTCGATCTGCGAGCTTGTCCAAGGATTGTTCGAACCGTCTCATAACACGTTTCGTCGTGCGACCTCTTTTGACGGGTCTGAGCAGATCCACATGGTATCTGCCACTTGCAGCTGATCGCGGGGACGGCGCAGGGCAGCCATTTACGACGGTATCTAAGCTGCGGAGCTGGCACTTCAAATCAGGCAGCGTCCCACGGATCTGATAGTCTCCGGCCGTGATGGCGGCGGAAGTGTTCTTCGCGTCCATCAAGAATATGCGAATGAACCTGTCGAGCTCATCTCGCGCCCGCGTGTCGATGGCCGCGAACTTGATGTCAAGCTGTTCGGTCTCTTCATCTTCGAAAAACTGGATATGTCCGCGGATGTCATCCTTGCCGCAGAGCTGATCGACGGCATAGCCAACAAAATATGCATCTTCTAGTGCGGGTCAGCACTCCCCGATGTTTAGATCTCCTTCTCTTCGCATATGCGCGAGCATCCATAGCGCCGCAAGGCTTCATCTGAATTTAATTTTAAGCAGATATAATGAGAGTAGTTAAAATACTTTTAAATAAAATAATGGCGAAGCAAAATTAATAGTGAAGAAAGAATAATATGAAGCATTCACAAGCAGCTTTTGCAAAAAATGGTGTTGTTTACGATAAAAATCTGAAACCTCTCGACTCTATTCTTGCTGCGCGCGGGGACCGGCTTCTCGATGTTTCTAGCAGCTTCGAGACAGTCCCCGCGAGGGCCACAGAAGGTCCGGCTTTCGAATTCACGAATGATGCGATGTCGACAACGATCCAGCTGTTGATCGCGTCTAAAGCTGACCAGAAGCCGCTGGCACATGTGGCTCACGCACCGGCAGGCATCGGCAAGACGACGTCAACGATTGAAGCGATTTCAGAAAAAATCAGAAATGGGCTGATCACAAATCATGTCGTCCATTTTGTCATTAATCACCGGCTAGCGGATGAGACGCGTGCTGCCTATCTCGCCCACGGCGTCGAAGCGAAGGAAGTCGTCATCTGGAAAGGGCAGGGGCATGCTGACATGTGCCAAAAGCATGAGACTGTTCGCAAGCGACAGTCGATGTCTTTGCGAGCTCGAGATCTCTGTAAAGCGTGCGAATACCGCTCTGACTGTGCATTCCTGCGCATTCGCAGTGACATGGCGAAGATGGCGCCACCCAAGATCCTACTTGCACCCGTTGAATATATCCGTTCCGGAGGCCTGCCAAAGCGCGTTCTCGAAGGCGATACAGACCTCGTCATCATTGATGAGGCGGTCCATCAGACTATGATCGATCATGGGAAGATCAACCTGTCGAAATTCGGTGAAATCTGGAACCGTTCATACGCAAGCAGTGCTTATGACAACGACGCGCCGGATCTGATGCATGATCTTTCGATGCAGATTGCCAGCACGATCACCGAGCATAATGTGGTTGGAGGACTGATGCGCGGGCACTCGAGCCCCGATGGGCTGATCGAGGACGTCGCAAAAATCATTGACTACAGAGAAGCCGAACTATCTGATCTTGTCCCCCTCGATGGTGACTATCTGGGACAAGAGATGGCTCGGAAGCAGGTGCCAAATTATGTCGAAGAAGACCTGAAAATCTGGAACACGCTGCTCAAGCAGCTGAGGGAGATCAACAAGCCGGCGTCGAAGAAGACAGCGTGGATCATGAAGCGGACGGACAGGAACAGCACATTCATCGAATACGTCAACAAAGTTGAATTCCCATTCCAGAATACGCCTGTTTTGCTGCTGGATGCGAGCGCCGACAAGGCGATCCACAGTGCTCTCTTCGGTTCCACGCATGAGTGTCAATCAGCATTCAAAATTGACCCCTTATCGGCGTCCAATACTGACCCCCTCTGGTTCTGAGCTGGCCCGCCG
>NZ_JBHFPF020000011.1:79581-107538 GCF_043355895.2 Roseovarius maritimus | reverse complement strand
GAAAACCTGCAAGAGTTCATCGCAATGGATCGTGACCGCGCGCGTTGACCTCGCCACGGCCTACGCCGGATGCTTACGCTGCACCGATGTCCGCTTCGGGCCCTATTCTGTTGAAAAACTCTGCCACGCAAAAATCGGCGCAAGAATCTGGAACATCGCTCTCATCATAGGGCCATTGGCAAACCATGTTTCTTGAAAGGGCTTTTCAACGAAAAGTATTCTGCTGATCCTACCCGTTGGGACGAGGTGGCGAGTTTTTCAACGAAATCGGCCGGGAGTGACATTCGGCAGATAGGGCGAAAACCCGACATCCGCTGCGCTCGGCACCAAAGTACGCTATGCGGGACGGAGCCGCCCTTGGCTAAATGCGCTCCAAGGTCCGCTTCGGTGGACCGTTCAACAAACGGTCGTTTTAGTCGGTGATGGGAAGGTCATCTTTCGACCGGGTAAAGCGAAGATTGAAAGCAATCACCGTCAACCACTGCTCATCCCAGCAAGCATGGCACCGAGAGCGACGAGGTGGACCAGCATGAGCGCCCTATCATTCCAAAGCACGCCGACCGCGAACCAGCCTAAAACACCGACAAGAAACAGATATAGATTCCAAGGCGCCCACCCAAACCCTGTCGCTGTATAGCCCATGATTTGAATGAATGATGCTGCCCACTTCACCGTGAAGGCGGCGCGCCCCGTCTGGGGCGCAGCCATCGCAATATCAGACGGCACGGGTCAGCCCACCGTCGACACGCAGGTTCTGCCCGGTCATATATGCGGCCCCTTCGGATGCCAGCCACGAGATCAGTGACGACACCTCGTCGGCGTGGCCGTAGCGCCCCATTGGGATACGCGCGCGGCGCTCCTCGGTTTCGGGCAGGCTGTCGATGAATCCCGGAAGGACATTATTCACGCGGATATTCTTTGCCGCGTATTTATCCGCATAGAGCTTCGTGAAGGCAGCCAGACCCGCACGAAAGACGCCGGAGGTCGGGAAAAGCGGATCGGGTTCAAAAGCCGCAAAGGTTGAAATATTGATGATCGCACCGCCACCCTGCGCCTGCATCAGTGGCGTGACCAGCCGTGTGGGCCGGATGACGTTCAGCAGATAGACGTCCAGCCCCGTGTGCCAGTCGTCGTCCGAGATTTCCAGCACGGGGCCTTTCGGGCCATGGCCGGCGGAGTTGACCAGAACATCCACTCGGCCCCAGCGATCCTTCGCTCCTTCCACCAATGCGGCAAGGTCGTCCACCTCTTGGTTTGACCCGGTGACGCCGAAACCACCCAGCTCCTTGCCAAGTTCCTCCCCCTTGCCGGACGACGACAGGATGCCGACGCGAAATCCGTCTGCCGCCAGTCTGCGGGCAGCATCGGCACCCATGCCACTGCCACCTGCGGTGATAAGCGCTACTTTTTCTACTGACATGATATGCTCCTTCGTTATGCTACATTCTAAAATAGTTTAAATTCGGTCAGATTGCGCGCCAGAAATAACGCTACCTGCCAGTAGGATTACTATCGCCATATGACTCAGCTTCCGCCCCTCAATGGCTTGCGCGCCTTCGATGTGACCGGTCGCCACCTCAACTTTCGCGCCGCAGCCGACGAAATGGGTGTGACGCAAGGGGCTGTCGCGCAGCAGGTGCGGCAGCTCGAAGCGCATCTGGGGGTTTCGCTGTTCGAGCGGCTACCAAAGGGGCTGGCGTTCACGTCGCCCGGGCGCGGTTATCACGCGCGTGTCGCCACCGCGTTCGAAGATCTACGCGCTGCCACGGAAACCTTACGGCCCGAGCCAGACAAGGTTCTGGTGAGCGTTACTCCGACCTTCGCCGCAAAGTGGCTTATCCCGAACCTGCCGGATTTTTCAGCCGCGTATCCCGAGATCGACTTGGGCATCCTCGCAACTGAAAAAATATCCAGTTTCCACGGTGACGGGATCGACCTGGCCATCCGCCAAGGACAACCGCCATTTGGCGCTGCACTGGATGCAATACGTCTTTTCCGTCAGGAAATCATCGCCGTGGCGGCTCCGTCGCTGATCGCCGGTGAGCACTTGCCACTTGATCCGGAAACTCTGTCACGGCTGCCCAAGCTGCACGATGCCCACGATCTCTGGCCCGCATTTCTTAAACAGCTGAAAGTGGAAGATCGTGGGGACCACGGACTACGATTGAGTCAGACAACCCTCGCCATGGACGCCGCACTTTCGGGTCAGGGTGCAGCCCTCGTCAGCAGCTTTCTCGCAAAGCGAGACATTGCCGCAAATCATTTGGTGCAGATCATCCCGGAGACGCTTTCGGGGAAGCGGGATTTCTATTTATTATCCATGCGCGGGTCGAAACGCAGCTCATCAATACAAGCTGTTATTGAATGGTTTGCATCGAAAGCAGAATCCAAAGCGTAGTCAGCGCTTATCAAAAACCCTCGTTTCTGGAAAAGACGGAAACCACATCGTTGGAGGCCACCAAAAGCCACGCTCCAAACCCAAGGCCTTGGTGACGGTTTTTGACCGCCTCCTAATAGCTGACATTCGCTGCGAAGCAGAAATCTTGCAACATGGGCTCTCACCCGACTTTCGCCGCGTGCTACACGAAAGGCCGCTGTCGGGAAACGGACCAAACTTTGCAAAGGTCACTATCTGCGCATAGCCGACGCTCGGACCGGCGTCCGAAGGTTGCCGATGGGCCCCTGCGCGCCATGTTTTCTAGAGCGAGGTGCATGACCGACGTCATCCGTCGCCTCAGCCGATGGAAAAGGAGATCAAAAAATAGGTATCAAGCTTGTTGTCTTCGCCACCGCCCTCGTCGGCGCCCCAGCATTCGCAAATGATGTGTCCTACACAGTGGGTGGGGCAGCGATGAGCGGCTATTGGGCTGCAGCCGAGGACCCGCAGGGGCTGGTTCTGATCATGCATCATTGGGACGGTCTGACAGACTACGAACGCGATCACGCCGACATGCTGGCCGACATGGGGTATGACGCCTTCGCGTTGGATATGTTCGGGGTGGACACTCCGACCGAGACTGTCGATCACCGCCGCGCGGCGACAGGGGCGCTAAGACGTCGCAATTCCGAATTTTTAAGGCGTCTCATTGTAAGAAGTTGACGCAAGCCGATGGCGAGCGTCTGCCTAACTATCCCCACCGCCGGATGTTCCGAACCGTCCTTCGGCCCATTTCGACAGGCGCAACATCGGATAGCAGTATATGAAATAAAACATCGCGATCAGACTGTAGATGAACATGATATCGCCCGGCATCCGCATGATCGCTACTTCACCTTGCCTTGTCAGCTCGGATATGCCGATGACCGACAGGACCGCCGTGCTCTTGATGACGATGACGTAGATGCTGGCCATGGGTGGAATCGTCAGCTTCAGCGCCTGCGGCACGACGATGTGCTGGTAGGTCCGGAATTTCGACATCCCGACCGAGCGCGCTGCCTCAGCTTGACCGCTGGGGACTGCGTAAATGGCAGCGGCCACGATTTCCGTTACATAGCTGGATGTATAGAGCGACAACGACACGATGGCCGCAGTGTAGCTGTCAAATGACAGCCAGGCTATGCCGGTGGCGGGCAACACGAAGTAAACGATATAAAGCTGTACGAGGTAGGGCGAGCCGCGCAGCAGGTGCAGGTAGAGATTGATGACCGCGTTGATCAGCCCGAACCCCGCCGTCTTGGCCACTCCTAGGATGAAACCGATGGTAGACCCGATGGCGATGGCGATGATCGATATCTGAAACGTCAGCCACAATCCCTTCAGCATGAAGGGATAAAGCTGGACCACGATGTCCCATTTGTCAGTGATCCAATCCATCCCTCCCCCCTCAATTTGCCTGCCAGGCGCTGCCGCCCAAACGGTTTTGAACGACGCCCGACAGCACCAGCATCATGGCGTAGATGCCGAGGTAGCAGACAGCGACGGTGACGTAGCTTTCAGTTGCCACGACCGTTTCGGAAAACATCAACAACCCCGCGCCCAGCAGCTCGAAGACCGCGATGATGCTGAGCAGCGAGGTGTCCTTAATCAGCACGGCGGTCTGGCCCAGCAGCGGCGGCATCACGTTGGCGATGGCTTGCGGCAAGGTGATGTAGCGCATCGTTTCGCGCGGCGTCATTCCGACCGACAGCGCGCCTTCGATCTGCCCGCGCGCAACCGACCCGATCCCGGCACGGATGATTTCGCCCATGTAGGGCGACGTGTGCAACGTCAGCGCAATGATGCCCGACTGCACCTCGTCGAACAGCAGCCCGGAGGGCATGATCGTTGGCAGGCCATAATAAACAAGGTAGATTTGCACCAGGAGCGGCGTTGAGCGGATGAACTGGATGTAGCCCGCGACGGGCCGCCAGAACAGCGGGTTGCTCGACATGCGCGCCAGCGCCAACACGGTGCCCAGCACCAGCGACAGCGCGAGGCAGACGGCGGAAATCCACAGCGTCTGCCAGATGCCCTCGGCAAAGACATTCGCATATTCCGACACCAGCCGGAGATTGAAGTAATCTTGAAGCCACATCATCGGCGAGGTGCGGTCCTGCGTGTCATGTCAGATTCTGTCGGGGAGGGGCGCTGCAGCGCCCCCGCCCCTCAGCGATCACTTGTGGTCGGCTTCCCAATCGGTGGAGTTCCACCAGTACGCGACCTTCTCATTCAGGCGTCCGTCGATGCGGATCAGACGCATGTAGTTGTCGAGGCTGTTCAGCAGATGCACCGAGTCGGGGCGCACAGCAAAACCCAGCGGCTCCTTGTTCAACTCACCCTCCAGCAGGACGATGCCGTCGATCGATGACTGAAAGCCCGACAGCGTCGCCTTATCGGTGACACCCGCCGTTGCGCGGCCCGACATGACGGCCTGAACCGCCTGCGCGGTGCCGCCAGAAAATTCCTTCAGCTCAGCCTCGGGTAGAAACTTGCGCGCGGCGGAAGCATAGGACGAGGCCTGCGTCGCGGCCAGCGACACATCGGCCTTGTTCAGGTCTTTCCAGCTGGTGAAATCGGTGCCTTCCTTGGTGAAAGCGACGGTTTCGGCAAAGAAGACCGGCTCGGTGAACATGATCTGCATGCTGCGCTGCGCGGTCGGCGTCATGTCGGCTGCAATAAAATCGGCCTTGCCAGAAGTCAGCGCAGGAATGAGGCCCTTCCAGTCGTAATCCTGAACGACCAGTTTGACGCCCATGTCGTCGGCCATCATCTGCGCCAGCTCCACGGCCAAGCCAGTGCGCTCGCCATTCTTGTTGATGAAGCTGACGGGGGGGCCTTGCGTCTGCACGGCGATGGTCATCTCGCCGGTGCGCACGATCTTTTCCATCGTCGTTTCGGCCCAAGACACAGTGGCCATCACGGCCATTGCAGCGCCGCCGATCAGGGCGGCCAGGTTTTTGGGTTTCATGTTGTCTCTCCTCCTTGATGAATGTTCGTGACGTTATAATATCTGGCTCAGAAAATCTTTAGCCCGGTCGGTCTGAGGATTATCAAAGAACGCGGCGGGCGTGTTTTCTTCTACGATAGCGCCGCCATCCATGAAAATCATGCGATCCGCCGCTTCCCGCGCGAAGCCCATCTCGTGCGTGACGACGGCCATGGTCATGCCCTCGGCGGCGAGGGCGCGCATCTGCTCTAACACGCCGCCTACCGTTTCGGGGTCCAGCGCCGAGGTCGCCTCGTCGAAGAGCATCACTTTAGGCTTCATTGCGAGACTGCGCGCAATGGCGACGCGCTGCTGCTGACCGCCTGACAACATGACAGGATAGCTATTCTCCTGATCGGGCAGCCCGACCTTTTTAAGCAGATCGCGCGCAATGCCCTCCGCCTCGGCGCGCTTACGTTTAGCGACGATCATCTGCGGCAAGACGATATTCTCCAGCGCTGTCTTGTGCTGAAAAAGATTGAAATGCTGAAACACCATGCCGACCTCAGCGCGCAGACGGTTGATATTCGTTTTCTTACTGGTCACTTCGACGCCGTCGATGACGATGCGGCCGGAATCGACGGGTTGCAAACCATTGAGCGCGCGCAAAAGTGTGGACTTGCCTGAACCGGAGGGGCCGATGATGACCACCACCTCGCCCCTGTCAATTGTGGCGCTCACATTGTCGAGCGCCCGCACGTCCGCGCGGCCTTTCATGTGGTAGGTCTTGCTGACCCCCTCGATGGCGATCATCGGCTCGCTCATGGTGTTCTTTCTGAATAAAGTGGCAGGCGCCCGCAGAATGAATACGCGACCGGTCCGGTCATCATGGCACTGCCGTCTGAGTCGATCTGGATCGCCACAGAGCCTGCACCCATGTCTACCCTGATTGGTCCCGTGTCGACCAACCCACGAAGCTGCGCGGCCCGCACGGCGGCGCAGGCTCCAGTACCACACGCACCGGTCAGCATGCCGGGGCGCTCATAGGCCTGCAAGCGCATGCGTGCCGGGCCCAGGATCTCGGCTAACCCTACATTCACCTGTTCAGGAAAGAGGGGATCCATTAGTATCGGCCGCGCCAACTCGGCGACATCGAGCGACGGCAGATCTTCAACGAAGAACGTCACATGCGGATTGCCGACCCAGGACGCCACACCATGCTCCAGCGGCCCATGTGCCAGCGGCAGGTCCAGCGTATCCACCTCGCGCGCTAGCGGGAATGTCTGCCAGTCATGCTCGATCCGTCCCATCTCGACGCCGACCTTGAGCCTGCCACGGCGCGTGCAGCGCAGAATGCCTGCCTGTGTCTCGATCGTAATCTCGTCCGATCCGGCCTCTTCCAACAACAGCCAAGCGACACAGCGTGTGGCGTTGCCGCATGCCCCGACCTCCCGCCCGTCGATGTTGAGAATACGGAGGCTGGCATCTGCTCGCTCGGACAGCTCGATGACCAGCAGTTGATCTGCGCCAACGCCCACCTGAACATCGCAGATATGGGCGATTTCAGGCACTCTAGGTGCGTACGGATCAACGCGGCCATCAACGATGACAAAATGATTGCGCAGCCCGTGCATTTTTACGAATGGTGGCCCATCGGCAAAGAGTACGCCGCTCCATGGCTGTGTCATCAATATATCGCTTTCGTGTCGTTCAATCTCGCGGACAGGCCGCCTTGAGACTTCCACTGCGCATTGTGCCGCACTGTCGCGGCTTCATTCATTCATTGCAAGATGGGATATTGCCGGTGGACGCCAACCCAAGATGCGATACGAATGGGCAGATAGAATTTCGAGCGCCAGCATTACCGCGTCAGACAGTGGAGAGCCCGGCGCGCAGGATGAACCGCAGAGAAATCAGCTCTTGACCATGGCGATTAGAGAACCCGGTGGGACACTACCGCTTCTGACGCGACCCATCTCCCAATTTGGCAATCCGCGCGTTGTGATCACTGACAAACTCCGCAGCTATTTCAAGCCGATCCAAGATCTTGCGCCGGGCGTGGATCATCGTGCGGAGAAAGGCCTCAACAATCTGATCGAAGGGTCATACAGGCCAACGCGGCGCCGGGAAAAAATCATGGGAAGGTTCAAATCGCCGAGGCAAGCGCAAAGGTTCCTTGCTGCCCACGACCAGATCCGAACCATCTTCCGTCGCCGCCACTACCGATTTCCCACAATCTCCTACCGTAATGCCCGAGTCGATGCATTCGACCTGTGGGACGTGTATGCCGCCGAGATGACAGCCTGATTGCGCGAAATCATCATCATTGCAGTCTACGCCAAATAACATGGCAATGCCGTTAGAAGACGGTTATCGACCCCAAATTGAAAGCGCGCAACTTTCTAAACCAAAAATCGGAGGCCAAGATTGGCACTTACATCCTCAACAAAATGAACGAATTTGGCCGCGCCAAGTTCGACGGCGTCGCCTGACCGAAACTACGGATAATGGCAATATCAACCCAACCCATGCCCGTGCAACGTGGTTACTCGCGAGCCAATTCTATTATCATGTCTAGAAACCGCAGGCATTGCTCCACCTGATCTATTTCGATGAATTCATCCGCCTTGTGCGCCTGCCGGATCGAGCCGGGGCCGATGATGACGGAAGGGATACCACCGATCACCTCGAAAACACCGCCTTCGGATCCAAAGGACACCTTGCCACCCCATTCAGGCAAAATATCTTTCACCGCCTCGAATCCCTTCGTGCCGGTGGCGTCACCCATTGCGGGATATGAGAAGATCTCTTCCCACTCGATGCCGGCCTTGGGGCTGATGTCCTGCATCTCTGCCTGAAACCGATCTTGCGCCTCCTGCAGAAGCGCGTCCATATCCGCACGTGCGCTAGTCTCGTCGATGCTACGCAGCTCGAACGTAAAGGCGCAGTAGTCGGGCGTGACATTGGTCGCGACACCGCCTTCGATCATCGTTGCCAGCATCGTAGCATGCGGCACGGTGAATTCCCTGTCGAAAGGCCCGTCCACCGCATAGGCGCGTCCGCGATCCTGTATCATGGCAATGATGCGGGCGGCGTATTCCAGCGCGTTCACGTGGGCAGGCGCAAATGATGAATGACCAGCCGTTCCGCGCACATGAGCACGCATGGCAATCTTGCCCTTCTGACCCGTAATCAGTTTCATCTCGGAAGGCTCGCCGATGATGGCCAACATCGGCGGCACATCCAGTCCGGCAAGATGGCGCGCAATGTCAGGTGCGCCGAGGCACCCGACCTCCTCGTCATAGGAAAAACATAGGTAAAGCGGCCGAGTCAGCGCCGCCTCCGCAAATGCCGGTGCCGCCGCCATGACGCAGGCGGCAAACCCCTTCATGTCGCACGACCCTCGACCGTAAAGGCGGCCGTCGCGCTCGTCCATTTCAAACGGTGGCGTTGTCCAGTTGGCACCGCGCGCTGGCACGACATCAGTATGCCCCGACAAGACGATGCCGGGCTGACCTTCCGGACCGAAACGGGCGATCAGGTTTGCCTTTTTGCCGCTGGCGTCGGGCAGAATAGTGATGTGAGCCCCGAGACCGGCAAGATACTCGGCCATGTGGTCGATGATCGGGCGGTTCGGCTTGGCGCTGGTGGTGTCATACGCGATCAGGCGGCCCAGATGGTCCTTGGCCGCATCCAGCTTTTCATGGGTCATGGAGACGTCCTTCATTCTCTACTTTCTTTTTTCTGGCGAGCCTTGGCGACTTCGCGTCGGAACGTCAGGCCGATGACGAAGACGATCAACGCCGCAAAGATCCAAGTGATGGGCGAGGACATGAACACCGACGCGTCGCCCCGGGAGATCGCCAGCGCACGGCGCATGTTCTCCTCGATCATCGGACCGAGGATGAAGGCGATCAGGAACGGTGCGGCGGGAATGTCGAGCAGGAACATTCCAAAGCCGACGACACCCATGACCAGAAGGATGGTCACGTCGAACATGCTGCTGGAAATCGAATAGATCCCGAAGAGGCACAGGACCAGGACGGCAGATGTCAGCAGCGTCGCGGGTATCTCGGCCACGTAGGAAAACATGCGCATCGTCGCCTTGCCCGCCACGAACAGAAAGATGGACGAGACCATCATGCCGATGAACAGCATGTAGACTTCATGGATATTCGTCTGGAAAAGCAGCGGCCCGGGCGTGAGGCCCTGGATCATGAAGGCGCCCAGCATGACGCCGGTAATCACATCGCCCGGCACGCCAAGCGCCAGGAGCGGGATCATCGTCGCTCCGCATGCGCCATTGTTCGCGGATTCCGAGGCAGCAACGCCTTCCAGCTCACCCTTGCCGAAATTGGCAGAGTTTTTGGACGATCTTTGCGCTTCGCCGTAGGAAAAGAACGCGGCCGCCGAAGGGCCGATACCTGGGATCGCGCCCAGAATGATCCCGATGCCGCTGCCGCGAATGATCGACTTGATCGAGGCGCGGAATTCGCGGCCGCTGACGCGGTTGTCGCCCAGTTGCATCGCATCGTTCTTGGGCGGGTTGCGGAACACGATCAGCTTCATCAACTCGGGCAGCGCGAAAAGGCCGATCAGCACCGGCGCCACCGACAATCCCGCCTGCATGTCGTCCGTCATCGCAAAGCGGAAGGAGCCGTACATGTCCTCCCCCACCGTCGCCAGCAGCAGACCGAGGCAGGCCGAGACGAGACCGAGAAGCAACGAATTGCCCGACACACCCGCAACAGTCGTCAGGGCGAAAACCATCAGCATGAAATACTCTGGCGGTCCGACACGCAGCGCCAGAATGGCCAAGGGCGCGGCGAGAAAGATCAACGAGATATTCGAAAGGAAATCCCCGATCACGGACGAATAGAGCGCCATATTCAGCGCCTTGCCCGCCTTGCCTTGCCGCGCCAGCGGATAGCCGTCCAGCGCCGTGCAGGCCGCCGAGGCGGTGCCGGGGGTCTTGATGAGAATGGCCGAGACCGAGCCGCCATAGGTCGAGCCCTTGTAGAGAGCGACCAGAAGAAGGATCGACGGGACCGGCTGCATGTAGAACGTGAAGGGCAGCGCCAGCGTAACGGCCATCGTCCCGGTCATGCCGGGAATTGCGCCGATGATCACGCCACCCCAGATACCCGCAGCCATGATGAGGAAGTTCTGCAGCGTGGCGACAGCCTGAAGCGCCTGAAGGATTTCGTTCAGCATTTATCGTCTCACAAGCCGGGAAGGGACAGATACTGCCCCTTGGGAAATTGCGTGCCGAGCGCGGAATTGAAGAAGAGCGACAGGCAGATCGGAAGGATCACCGCCACGACAATCGCCCAGACAAGGCGCCGCCTCTCTCCAGCCAGAACTATCGCAGCAGCGGTCAGCAGGATCGCCGACAGCACGAAGCCAATCAGCGGAACCAGCAGGATGAACGCGGCAAACGCGACCAGTGAAATAGCGAACCTGCCGAGCAGGATGGCCGGGCCCGCTCCGCCCGCTGCCTGCTTTTCAGGGTCCGGCACCGGCCGCGCGACGCGGCTGGTCCAAGCCATGAC
This sequence comes from Roseovarius maritimus, assembly GCF_043355895.2. Taxonomy (NCBI): domain Bacteria; kingdom Pseudomonadati; phylum Pseudomonadota; class Alphaproteobacteria; order Rhodobacterales; family Roseobacteraceae; genus Roseovarius; species Roseovarius maritimus. Next base: position 96,641 of record NZ_JBHFPF020000011.1, on the reverse strand, counting down.
GGCCACGATCAGACCTAAGAGGATCCCCACGATCGAGATCGTGCGCGGCCACATGTCGGGCGGCGGCGCAAAGCCGGGAATGAAGGCTGGGCGCGGCACATGCACCGGGATCAGCACGAACAACACGATGGCGAAAAACGCCGATACCGAAAGTCCTCGCAGGATCCCTGTCCACATGATCGCGCCCAACCTTTCGTGCTTATTCGATGTAGCCGAATTTCTTGGCGAGACCGTTGAACAGCTTGTACTGCTCCTCGGCATAGGCCGGCATGTCCTTTTCGCCTACGGTCGAGATGGAGCCGCGGCGCTCGGCCAGCGTCAGCCACTGCTCATTGCCCGCAACCTTGTCCAGAACCCCGTCCCAAGTGGCGACGACATCCTCCGGCAGACCTTTGGGACCGTAAAGCGCGCTCCAGCCAGTGATCTGGCCAGCCTGCTCATAGCCAAGCTCAGAGGCAGTCGGCACATCCGGCAGCTTTTCCATGCGCTTGGGCGCAAAAACCATCAACGGCTTCATGTCGCCGCTCTCGATATGCGGCATCAGCGATCCGGCCGAGATTGCCAGAAAATCGACATGCCCGCCCAACAGGGCCGTGGCAAGCGCGCCGCCACCTTTATAAGGCACCAGCGTGGCCGCCGTCAGCGGGTCCATGCCGGAATCCGACAAGAGTGCCTGCACGGTGAATCCGTCGATCGCAGTCGCCCCCGAGGCGGCGTAGGTCATGCGGCCATCGGCCTCTTTGATGGCTTTGACCAGATCGTCGACACCCTCATAGGGTGCGTCGCCTTTGACGGCCAAAATCATCGGCGTCGCCTCCAGCGCACCGATGAATGTATAGGCATCCCATTCGACCGATGCCTGCGGATTGACGGCAGGTGTAAGTGCCATGCCGACACGGGCCAGCAAAAGGGTGTAACCATCTGGTTCGGCGTCTGACACAAAACCCGCGCCGGTCATGCCACCCGCGCCCGGCTTGTTCTGGACGGTGATGGGCTGGCCTAGATAATCGCGCGCCGATTCGGCCAAGGCCCGACCCGCAAGATCCGAGGCGCCACCAGGGCCGTAGGGCACAACCAGCGTGACCGCCTGATCGGGATAGTCCTGAGCCTGCGCCGTGCCTGCCACCATGGCGGCAGCGACTGCAATACCTGTCAAAATGCGTTTCATGTCTCTCTCCCTTTTGGCGGCCGCATGGGCCGCGCAGTTTCATGAACGTTGCGGCTTCAGAGCGTCTCACAGTATTCTGCATTTGACAAATTTTGGCCCCAGTATGCATAAACGGCATACTCAGTTAGCGGGAGCGCAGCATGAAATTGCGAGAATTGGAGGCGTTCGACGCCTTCATGCGTCATGGCGGTACCCGCAAGGCCGCCGAGGCGATGGACGTGGGTCAGCCGCTGGTCAGCCGCCTATTGGCAGCGCTCGAGGAACGCGTCGGGTTTGCCCTTTTTCAACGCAGCCGCAATCGATTGATGCCCACAGAAGAGGCGTGGCTATTCTACGAGACGGTGGCCACTACGCTGAACCTCTTGCGGGGACTGGAACAGGATGCGCAGGATATCGCCAACCTACAGCGCGGAAACATCGTTGTCGCCGCGCAGCCCATATTTTGTGACACATTTCTTCTGGACGCCGTTGCGGCCTTCAAGCGTGACCATCCACGCGTCGGCGTACGAATCGTCGATGTTGGGCTGGAGGACATGCTCCGCATGATCGCCGAGAATTCGTGCCACCTCGGCCTTGGGATAACTCTGGACACGGACGGCACCGGGGCAAAGGTCACGCCGCTGGCCCATTGCGAGGCGCGCTGCATCATGCGCGCGGATCATCCCTTGAACACCGGCGGGCCGATTCCCCTGCCCCGCCTCCGCTCCGAGACTTTCGTCGAACTGGCGCGCGGTAGCCCCCTGCGTACCCGCGTGGACAACCTGATGCAGTCCATCGCCATCCAGCGCAACATCGCCGCCGAGATGCGTCACCTCCGCGGCGTCTGCGGGCTGGTCGAGCGTGGCACGGGGATCGCGCTGATCGACCCGATCGCCGAATTGCTGTTGAAGGGCACCGACGTCGTCTCGCGCCCTCTCATACCTTCGATATCATGGGAAATCGCGCTCTTTACTCCGGCAGGCCAAGTCCCAGGCATCGTTGCGGCTTTCGCCGATGCCGTGCGCACCGAAGTGGAGGATCTGAAGTCGTCGGGTGTCGTCGGTCCCAGCGTAGAGTAGAAGATGGTTGTCCCGAAAGACGTGCGCCGAGCTTCCTAGGGTCATCGACGTGGTCTGGCAGTTCGGATATCAGAAATTATCTGCGGTCTTGGCGGTGCATGGCCGGACTGTGTCGGCTGGGGAGACTTTTAAGTGAGAAACCGCATCACCATGCTTTCAAGAGGGGAAAGGTGAAGTTCGCGTGCCTTGCAAATCACTCTTGCTAACTCAATCGATCAGGATGAGGTTTTTCGAATCCAGCCGATGTTCACCCGCCCATCTGTAGGCGCACGTCACGCTGGGATATGTATACTTGGTTTTAGTCGCCGGGCGACCTATCGATTCCCTTGAGCAAGCGCTCCAAGCGCTCAGCCGGGAGGCCACCGGCGCGCAGCCCCCCTGTCCCGCGTATAGCCAGAGGCGCAAAGATGGCTCCTTTGCCTTCGCTGGCCGCAATGCGCGCGGCGGAAAGCGGGACGGCCCGCGTGCGTGGTCGGGGCAACTGCCGGTGTGCAACATGTGAACGCACCACACCCGACCTGAGGTAATCCCGGCCAATCCACATCGGCCGGAACCGTTTTCGCGCCCTACAATCAAGGGCGGCATGTCATTCGGTGTTCAGGACTTCAGCCACCAGCGCTCCATCCACCGCTCGCCGTCCATTTCCCAGTTCGACGCCATTTTGCCATGGGCGACAGTGTCTCCGATGGCTGAAACGTATTTGGCAAACATCGGTATGACAACGCCGCCTTGGTTGGCCACAATATCCTGAATCTCCCAGTACATGCTGCGACGCTTGACTTGGTCCAGTTCCGCACGGGCCGCCACCAGAAGGTCCTCGAAGCGATCATTGCACCAAAAACTGTCGTTCCAGGCCGCGCCGCATTTATAGGCGGTCGAGAACATCTGATCCTCAACCGGGCGACCGCCCCAGTACACGGCAGAAAAAGGTTTCTTCATCCACACGTCAGACCAGTAGCCGTCTTTTGCTTCGCGCACGACCTTGAGGTCGATACCGGCCTCCTTGGCCGAGTTCTGATAGAGAACGCCGGCATCCACCGCGCCCGAGAACGCCGCTTCGGAGCTATGCAAGGCGACCTCAAGCCGGTCCAACCCCGCCTGTTTCAAGAAGTAGCGGGCCTTGTCGGGATCATAGGTTTTCTGCTCCAGCTCGGAGTTGTAAAAGCGTTGGCCCGCGCTGATCGGGTGGTCGTTCCCGACCGAGCCATAGCCGAACAGAATCTTTTCAACCAATTCCTCGCGATTGATCGCGTATTTCAAGGCCTGCCGGATGTTGTTGTCAGTGTAGGGATCCCGGTTTGTGGACATTGCGAAAGTATAGTGTTGTGTGCCGGCGACAGATTCGACGCTGACGCCGGGCTTGCGCGCCAACAGCGCTGCAGTTTTCAAATCGACACGGTCGATGGCCTGCACGTCACCTGAGACCAACGCGGACATGCGCGCATTCTGATCGACGATCGACAGCATCTCGCAACTGTCCAGCCAGGCCACGTCGTTGCGCCAGTGGTTCGGGTTGCGTTCGAATTTCGCTGTCACGCCGGGCTGAAAATGCTTCAGGATATAGCTGCCGCAGCCGTTGCCGGAACGCCAGTCGATGCCGTCACCCGTGGCCGGGTGAATGGTCAGGTGATAGTCGGACAGGATGAAAGGGAAATCGGCGTTCCCGCCGGACAGTGTGAAGACGACCGTGTCGTTGCCTTCGATCGTCACGTCCGCAATCGGCTCGACGATAGGCCCCGCACCCGAGGTCGAATCCTTGCCCCGGTGATGATTGATGGATGCCACCACATCCTCCACCGTCAGCGGCTTTCCATCATGGAACGTCACGCCCTGGCGTATCTTGAAGCGCCACTCGGTTGCATCTGATGACGCCTCCCAGCTTTCGCCAAGCTCCGGCAAAAGAGAGCCGTCAGCGGCAACCTCTGTAAGGCGTCCATGGATCGCGAAGGACAGCGCCATTTCGTACCCGTTGGTCCATTGGCCCGGATCCAGAGTATCGGTCGTTTCGCCGTGGCCTTTGGCCGCCCGCAAATGCCCACCCCGCCGGGGCGCGGCCATCGCGCCCCTTATTGGAAGTGTCGCGGCAACCGCACTGGCCGCTACCGATTTCAAAAGTCCGCGACGATTTAGAAATCCGCCTTTTATCAGTGACATGGTGGTTCTCCTTGTTGGGTGTTCTTATAAGTTTCGGTTAGAGACACGCCACGCCGTATCCGTGTCGTGGCTGGTCGTCAGAGGCTGATTGGACCGTCTTGTGATTGATGGCTGCGCCTAAGGGCGCGATGTTTTGTGTGCCGGGTGCGTGGTCTTGCCTACGTTCAGTGTCATCAAGCGGTCTCCTGAAGTCGGGCTATCGCATCACGTCGCGGCGCTGGCGTTATCGATGACGGCGGATGCCTCCATGCAGGGTTTGCCCCGGCGGAACCGATCCACTGAAAAGGCGGCCATGCGGCTGTCGATGTCTCCGGTGGCGATGGCCTTGGCCATCAGGTCGGCTGCGCCGGGCCCGCCCGCAATGCCATAAGTCCAGCCGGCGGACAGCCACAGGTCGCCAATATCGGGATGCGGCCCCAGAAGTGGCCCGCCATCAGGGGCAGGGTGCAGATAGCCGGACCACTGACGCAGAATTCGCAGGTTGCGCAGCTGAGGAAATGTTTCCAGCAGGTGCTTGCAATAGCGTGGAAGAACATAGGGCGTGGACTTGAGATTGCGCTTGGCGCTTTCGCCCGGCAATTCACTGCCGCCAACGATTTCGCCGCGCGCGGTTTGATGCAGATAGGTCATGCGATCCACCAGCGCGATGGCCGGATATATCAGCGGGCGCAGCGGCTCGGTTGCTGCGGCTTCGATTCTGAACGGCATGGCCTCGATGTCGACGCCGGCCATTTGGGCCAGATCGGTGGACTGACCGCCCGCGGCAATGACCGTAAGATCGGCCTCGATCCGCTGATCCCCGACCAGCACGGCAGAGACCCGGCCCGCCGATGTCTCCAGACCTGTCACCGCAGTCTGATAGTGCACTTGAATGCCGCGTGCGCGCACGACGTCCAGCGCGGCCTTCATCACTGCGTGATGCGGCGCGGTGCCGCCATCCTTCAGATGGATTGCCCCGGTGACGTTGCGGTGTTTGATCGCTGGCAGAACCTGTTGCAGACGTTTTTGGCTCAGTAGCTCGGAGTTGACCCCCGCCGCCTTCTGGTTTTTGTGGGCCGTGTCCAGCATCGCACGGGTTTTTTCGGATTCACCAATGACGGAATAGCCCCGGCGCGTATACATCACGTTTCGGCCCAGACGCGCCGACAGCCCCTTCCACTGTTCAACAGAATGATGAAACAGCCCGATCCATTCCGGCGATGAAAATCCGCTGCGCACCAGTGTTCCATTGCGCCCGGACGCGCCGCCCTGCCAATAGCCGGCGTCCAGCACCAGAATGTCGCGTTTTCCGCGTTCAAGCAAATTGAAGGCCAGCAGCAGCCCTTGGATTCCCGCGCCGATGATGACGATCTCGCAGTGTTTGGGCAGGTTCGCGGTCATGGGTCAACCTCCGTAACATCGACCAGTCCGGCGGCCTGCCCAATGGTCAGCGCGGCGCGTGGTGGTCGGTGGGTCGGGTGGCCGATCTGCGCAACGCTGCGTCCGGTTGCCTGCGCGACAACTGCGGCCAGATAATCCCAACAAGGCACGCCTTGGCAGGTGCCCATGCCACATGTCGTGCGCCGCTTCAGTTCTTCGACATGCGAGATGCCCGAATCGACCATGTCCAGAATTTCATCAACCGTCACGTCCATGCATGGGCACACCAGCGCGCGCCGGTCCAGTGCGCGACCGAACGAGATTGGTTCGTCGGGGGTGGCGCAACTGCCCGCTAGCGTGACGTGATCGGGCAAGGCGCCCGCCATCAGGCGCAAATCGCCATCAGCCCCCGCCTGAAACGGCAGCGACGGATCGGATCGCCAGGGGCCAGCGTGGACAATCGCATCACAGGCCAGTCTGCGCCCCCCGACGCGTACTGCGGAGACGGACGCGCGCCCCTCGATCCGGTCGACCTGAGTCACGTCGATGAAGTCCACAATGGTACAGCCCAACGCCGACAGCCGGTCTGCGACCTTGCGCCCCGCGGGCGTTCCGATGACCACCACCTGCCGTCCCGGTACGACGCCATGTCTGGCCGCAAGATGCAGCGCAGTGCGGGCATCCAGCACGCCGGGCAGGGCCGCGCCCGACACCAAAGGCGGAACCGAGCGTTGCCCGGTCGCCAGAATGACCTGTCCGGCCTCGATCAGGACGCCGGGCTGCTCTGGGTCGTTGGCCGCCGCCATGGCGATACGTCCGTGATCGAACAGACCATAGACCTCATGGTCGCTGAGAACCGTCACCGTGTCGGGCAGCTTCTGGGAAACGGCATCAGTGCCGAAGGCCATACCGCCTAAGTCGCGCGACCGTGTCACAAGGACGACGTCGCCCGTGGCAGATCGCGCCGCCTCCAACCCTGCCGGCCCCCCGCCGATGACCAATGTGTCACACGCCATACGCCGCCCCGCAATTGCAGAGCCGCCGTCAGGCGCGGGGGGATGGGCCTCGCCTGCGATGGTCCAAAGAAGCTTTTCCCAAAGCCGCCATGCAACTGACCCGTCGGGAATAAAACGCGGATGTTCAAACCCGGCGCGGACCATCTTGCGCGGGATCAGACGGGCAACGTTCAGCAGATCAACCTTGGACGATGGCCAAACATTTTCCATCTCGACGTGCAGGCCGTCGGTCGTGTCCACGCGATCCAGACGACAGTGCGGCAGACCCTGTACCGATGCCAGATGCCCCGCGGTGAAACTGCCTGACAGGCCGCGGGGGTGGTGGAATTTGCGTGACCGAGTGAAGTCGTGGAAGCCCTGCGAATACAATGTCGCGGCAATGGTATCGCCGTTCAGGCCCCGGACGGGCGTGCCATTCCAGAAGATGGTGACTGGATCACGTGAAATATGCGGCAGACGTTGGGGGGGATGTGTCATATGCAGTCACTTTGGCGGCGGAGAGATGATGCAAAGGGTTTGGCAGGATGTCTCGCAAGAGGGATTGAAATAGCGGTGCTTGCGGGTGGGATCTATGGTGAGGGCATCACCTTCGCGCAGGTGATAACTGTGATCCTCGAATTCCCAGATCATCTCGCCTTTGATGACAAAGATGAACTGCTCATCGGACTGTAGGACATGCATGTCCTCGCCCGACCGCGCATTTGGTGCCAGCTCACCCAGAACGGCCGAGATTGAGCGTGAATTTCTGGAATTGAGCAGTTGAAACAGGATGTTCTGGCCGCCGTAACTCATGCTTTCCCGCTTGTCGGCTTGTACGAAAACAGATTGATCGCTTTGAAACAATGAGCCGATGGAAATGCCCAAGGCATCGCAAATTTTGAAGAGTGTCGCCACCGATGGCGAGGCCTTGTTGCGTTCTATGTCGCTGAGAAATCCAGTGCCGATACCGGCGACCGAAGCTACATGTTCAAGTGTACTGCCGATCTCTTTGCGGCGTTGGCGGATCACCTTGCCGATGGCGTAGGGCGGCGTGTGCTCGCCCTGATTGGCGTCGGCGCGGTCAGGTGTTGCTTGTTTTTGCGTATCTGCAGTCGGCTTGCTCACGCGTGCCCCAATCTTTCAATCTGGCTGTAACTCCAATTTCGCTTGTAACGTAAAAATTTCGCTAGTCAAGAAATTTGCAAAGGTTTAGCCTGATCCAAACAGTCGGGTGACCGGTGTCCAGGCTGATCGCCAAGATCTGAAATTTGTCAGGATAATCTCGGGGCTGAGGGTCTGGGACGGCTCGGCCAAGGCGCAATTGGAAAGAAAATGACACAACATAAAACTACGGCATCAATGCTTCGGGGCACGCCTTACTGGATGGAGGATACAGTCTATCCACCGACCAGTGAGCACCTGTCAGGCTCGGCTGATCTGTTGATTATCGGCGCGGGGTACACCGGCCTCTCAGCAGCGATCGAGGCCCGCCGACTGGGGTTGTCCGTAACGGTGGTGGATCGCGAGTTGATGGGGGCGGGTTGTTCAAGCCGCAACGGCGGCCAGGTCTCGGATGGCATGAAGCCGTCTTTAGGAAAATTGTCACGCCGCCTTGGGGCAGAAATTGCAGATCGCATTTACCGAGACGCCTATGACGCTGTTGAGTATCTGAGAGGGCTGGTTTGCGATCCCGATCTGGATGTTGGCTATCAACCCTCCGGTAGGTTTCAAGGGGCCCATTCCGAAAAGCAGTTCCGCCTGCTCTCGGAATTTGTCGAACGTTCGGCCGCACAGTCGCCTTACAGGTACTCGGTTATCCAGCGTCGGGATCAGCGATCTGAAATAGGCTCGGACCGGTACTTTGGCGGCATCGTGAATCATGATCTGTTTGCCGTTCATCCCGGTAAACTGCACGCTGCTCTTTTGTCGCGTGCCTTGAGGGGTGGTGTGACGGTTGTCGAACAGGCTGACGCGTTGTCTATCGAAAAGAGGTCTGTTGGCTTCAGTACAAAAACTTCCAAGGGATCTGTCGCGTCACGGCATGTACTGGTCGCAACCAACGGTTATACATCGCCCGTATTTCCGTGGGGGCGGCGTCGGATTATTCCAATCGGCACCTATATGCTGGCGACACGGGAATTGACGCCAGAACAGCAGACAACGCTGATGCCAAACGGGCGAAACATTGTCGACTCAAGAAAGGTCGTCGTTTATTATCGCTATTCGCCAGATCGCAAGCGCCTGTTATTCGGAGGGCGCGCCGCCCTGTCCGAGGTCAGCCCGCAGGCATGTTTGCCGCAACTTCACGGGATGATGACGGATATTTTCCCGCAATTGGAGGGGATCGGCGTGACGCATAATTGGTACGGCAAGGTTGGCTATACCTTTGACCACATGGCGCATATCGGATGTCGGGAAGGGATTCACTTTGCGCTGGGATACTGTGGCTCGGGGATCGCCACGTCGGCCTACTATGGCAACCGGATTGCCCGCCAAGTCGCAGGCGTGAACGAACCTGCGCCCGCAATCTACAACCTGCCCTTCAAGACGGCACCGCTGTATCGCGGAACACCATGGTTTCTTGCGCCATCGATTATCTATTATCAGATGATCGACACGTATTTCAGCTAGCAACTGTGTTTATTCGCCGTGCTGAATCTTCCAGGGCTTGCTGGTTTTGATGATCGCGTTGGCGATTGTCACCAATTTTCGCGCGATTGCGATAATGACCACCTTGTACTGTTTTCCACGCTCTTTGAGTCGCCGTGCAACGGGCTTGAGAGCTGGATTGTGACAGTCGGCAGCGAGCGCAGCTTGGAACAGCACATGTCGCACAGACCGTCGTCCGCCGGCGATCATTCTCCTGCCTCGCGTCGCCCCGCTGTGATGTGGGACTGGCGCGAGGCCGGTGATGGCAGCGGCTTCGCCTGATGTCATTCGGCCGAGTTCAGGCAATTCAGCGATCAACATCGCTGCAGATACGGGCCCAATTCCAGGGATTGAACGGAGCAGGTTCGCCCTGGCGGCAAGTGGCTCCGTCTGTCCAATAACGTTTTCGATCCTTCGTTCGAGGACAGCGATCTGTTCGTCGAGCACGTTTTATTAATCATGATCCATGCCCTCGGTTTCGGCAGATACACCCTGCTTCCTGCGAGCGCCGATCTGAGCTTTGAGCCTCTTGCGCATATCGACCAGCTGCCTTCTCCGCGTCGTCAAAGTCCTGAGAATACGCAGGTTTGCAGCTGGCAGATCTCGTCCAACATCAGGTCTGAATGCCATGAAACGTGCGATGAGTTCTGCATCGATCCGGTCCGTCTTCGCCCGCGTGCCCCGAGATAAAGCGAACGCCTTGATCTGTGCAGGAGAAAGCTGGGCAGCGACAATTCCTGCGGCGGCGAGTTCCGTCCAGAGCACCCATTCATGGCCACCCGTAGCCTCGAAGCCAACTTTGACCTGACGGGGTATTTGCCAGATCATTGCGATCAGCGCATTGTGTCCCTCCGCTGTATTCGGGTGCCTGAATCGTTTCTGATCCGGAAGACAGAAACCGTCCAGCCAATCGCGTGATGCATCTATTATCGGAAGGACGCCTTCGTCCAGGTGGCACTTGTCTGCCACTTTAGGTCGATCTCGGCGGATTGCCTTGGCATATTGCAACCCGAATTTCGGAACCCAAGCGCGGATAGTCTCGTAGCTGACCACAACACCGCGTGCGGTTAACAGATCCTCAAAATCACGGAAACTCATGGAAAATCGATGATAGGCCCAGACGGCGTATGCGATAATCTCAGGTGGAAAACGGTGACCTGAAAAGGCACCAGATTGCTTGGGTTTAGTCATGAGGATACCTACCGCCAAGTGAGTTGCCCCGCAACTTGACGATCCCCCATCACCACGTCGCTCATGAAACCGCCCGCCATCTCGCGCGCAAAACGTGTTTTCTGCCCGTCTACCGGCGTGCTATCATGTTTATCCGGCTTGGCCTGCAAATAGATCTAGGTGCCGTCGGTAATGAGAGCATCGATAACGAAGAGGATCGGCAGCTCGATTTCTTCCTGAATCGAACCGGGGGCGGCATCCATCAACGCCCCGCGCGTCGCACTGACCCGCTCTGGCGTGAATATGTCACCGAGAATGACTGGGTCCGACCCGCCCGATGGCCGTGCGGGATCAGCGCCCTGATTATCATCCGCGCCAGCTTGGACAACCGCCACGCGCGCAAGCCCGCCCGATGTCTAGCGCGCGGCCTCGCGCTTTGGGTCGGGATCAGTGATCGTGACAGCGCCGATATCGCGAAACCCGTTGGGATTCGCCAGCCATTCATCCCGCCACACGAGATTCGGCGTTAGATGCTGGCAGAAATAGACGTGCCCAGCGGGGAACTCGGCTGCCGCCATGCGCACGTTCCGAAATCGTGCCTGCCGGGTGGTGCCGCCTGTTTCGACGAGCCGCTCCTGCAGGATCGGCTCTTGCGGGGCAAAACCGGCGTTGGTCAGGCGCGCATATGTCGCCTTGGCGTAATCCGTGGGAAACACCAGACCGCTAAGGCCATTGGCGATGTCCAGCACCCCCTGCCGCTGCGTGCCGCTTGCAGGCGCACCCACCAGCTCCAGATAGCTGGCCGGATCGAGCACGAGATTATTGATCGAGCCCAGCGAATGATGCCCGCGCGGCGTCCAAATACCTTGGCCGCTTGATTTGGCGAAACTGGAGCGGATACCATCGCCGAAGCCGCGTCGAGACAAAGATGCACTGCGTGCAACTGCTGGGGCAGCGCCTCCCTCTCGTGGATTATAGGCAAACCACTACCCGGCAGCGCATGGCGCGGGACTTCGACCGTCAAGTTGCAGAAATCTAGGGACGCATCGCCGTCATGAACGGCTAAACCGCCCTTGGCATCCCGGTCACAGACGCTGTGGGATGAATCCTTTCGGGGAAAGGGAAAGTCCGATCAGCAACGGCTTTGTGCAAAAGAGTCCCCCTGCCCTCAAAACCAATAGGACTCGCGGTTAAAGTATCGCTCACACTGCAGCAGTCCTGACTAATCCGAGACAGGCTTCCGCACGCCCGGCCTCAGCCGCAGGAGCCAGATGAAACCAAGCATCGCTATCAAAAAGATCAGACTGGCCGGGCGCGTCAGGAAGATCAGCGGATCACCCTTCGACACGATCAGCGAGCGCCGCAGGAACTCCTCCAAATACGAGCCCAGGATCACGCCCATCAGCATCGGCACTACCGGATAGTCGAACCGGCGCAGCACGAAGGCGAAAACGCCGATAGCCAGCGCCATCCACATCTGGAAGCCCGAAAAGGACGAGGCATAAACGCCCGCCATCGAGATCATGGCGATGAAGGCATAGAGTATGCCGCGATTGATACGCGCGAGCTTCAGGTAGAACGGGCCGAACACCATGAGCGAGACCATCACGAAGATGCTGGCGACGAAGAGCGCCGCGAACATCGGCGCGATCACGTCGGCGCTGTTCGTCAGAAGTCCGGGGCCGGGCACCAGCCCGTGGATCAGGAACACGCCGAAGATCACCGCCGTCACCGCATCGCCTGGGATGCCCAGCGTCAAAAGCGGGATGATCGCGCCGCCACACATCGCGTTGTTGGCGGCTTCCGATGCGGCCAGCCCCTCGTGCGAGCCGTCGCCAAACTTCTCGGGATGCTTGGCCGTGCGCTTGGCCTCGGCATAGGCGATGAAGGATGCCATCGCGGCACCGCCGCCGGGCAGCATTCCGATCAGCACGCCGATGACCGAGCTTTTGACATAGAGCCATGCGCCGATCTCGCGGATGATGCTGAAATTCGGGACGAAATCGCGGTGGCGCAGCCTGGGCATGTCGGCCACGGCCTCGCCATGGGCGGCGCGGGCGGGCGTGGCGGCCTGCACCAGCAATTCGCAGATCGCAAAGAGGCCGATGACGGCGGGCAGAAGGCCGATCCCCTCGACCAGATGATAGCTGCCGAAATCGAAGCGGCCCTTGGGCACCATCGGATCAATTCCCACGGTCGAGATCATCAGGCCCAGCGTCATCGAGATGGTCGCCTTCCAGATCGACCCGCGCGAGACCACCGTGACCGTCACGACTGCGAGCAACACCAGCGAGAATTTGTCAGGCGTTTGCAGCAGAAGCGCCAGATTGGCGATCGGCTCGGCCAGTAGCATCAGCACCAGTGCGCCGATCATGCCCCCCACCGATGAAGCGAACGCATCGAGGCTGAGCGCCTGTGCGCCGTGCCCCTGCTTCATCAAAGCATGGCCGTCGATACTGGTGATGGCCCCCGAGGGCGCGCCCGGAATGTTCAGCGTGATCCCGGTGATCGAGCCTGCATAGATGCCGGACATGTAGATGCCCATCACCATCACCAGCGCGTTCGTCACTTCCATTCCGAAGGTGAATGGCAAGAGGAGCGCGATGGCCAGCGTCGCCGTCAGGCCGGGGATCGCCCCGAAGAGAAGGCCCAGAAGGAACCCGCCGACGAGGTAGAGAAACGGCCAGAGCGTGAACAGCGTGCCGAAGCCGCCGGCGATCTCGCCCATCATGCCCCAATGCTCCAGCCCGGCAGCGACAGCTCGAAGAGCCACTCAAAGAAGAGCCACCCAAAGAGCGTGAGAGCCACTGACGTCGCCGCCGACAGAAGGAGCGCGTGCAGGATGCGCCCGCTTTCTTCACAATTGAAATAGAGTGCGACGGCAAAGGTATAGCTCCCCGCCGCGACGAAGTAGCCCACGCGCTCGAGCCCCGCGGCGAAGCCGATGGTGAAGACGACCACGAGCAGCGGCCCTGTCAGCTCGATACGCGGTATGTGATCCGATGGCATGTGCGGTGCGGCCTCAATGGCCTCGCGCCGGAACTCCGCTATCATCATGCGCCCGGCGCAGAGATACATGATCGCGCTTAGCACGATCGGCAGAAAGGACGCGCCCGGCTCCACCCCGTTTTCAAACGGCAGGCCCAGCTTGGGGATCTGCGTGGCGTAAACCGTGGTCAGGACCAGCAGCAGGACCGCGAAGATCGCTTGGCCGTTTATCGGACGGGCAAAGAGGGGCATGAGCGAGATTCCGAGGCTGGCAAATGGCGGGGCGCGATCATTCCGCGCCCTGCCGCTGTCTTACTTCTCAAGGATGCCTTGCTCGACCAGATCGTCGATCAGGGCAAACGCTTTTTCCTGCGATGCCTGCACATATTCGGTGGTCTCGGCCCCGTTCATGTAGACGGCGCCCATCGCGGTCTCCTCCGCGCGGGCCTGGAACTCGGGCAGCTCGAACACCTCCGCGAAGGCCGCTTCCAGAACCTCCTGCTGCGCGGGGTCGATCCCCTTGGGCGCGGCGATCAGGCGGAAGCTGCCCCAGACCACGTCATAGCCCTGCTCCTGCATCGTCGGCACGTCGGGCAGGAATTCGCTGCGCTCGGTCCCCATGACACCCAGAACGCGGGCCTGTCCCGATTCCACGGCCGCATAGACGGCCGAAGCGCTCAGCGATGCCGCGTCCGTCTCGCCCGACAGCAGTGCCTCGCGCTGCGGGCCGGAGCCGTCGGGATAGGGCACATGGTTCACCTCGATGCCCGTCGCCGCAGCCAGATCGAGCGCGGGCAGGTGCCAAACGCCGCCGCTGCCCACGTTCGAGATCGACAGCGTGCCGGGCGCGTCCTTGGCGGCTGTCACGAAGTCTTCAAGCGTCTCGTAGGGCGAATCCGCATTCACGGCCAGAACCGTAGGATGCACGGTGACCGAGCCGAGATAGGTCAGCTGATCGGTGTCATAGCCAGGCACCAAATCATAATAGGGCACCGTAATGACGCTGTCCCAGGTAAGCGAGCCGATGGTATAGCCATCGGGCCGCGCCTTCATCAGGCGCAGCGTGCCGATGCCGGATTGCGCGCCCTTGATGTTTTGCGTGTTGATGCCCGCGCCCAGCGTCTGCTCAGCGAAGTTCATGAAGGTGCGCATCACGGTATCGGTGCCGCCGCCCGCGCCCCAGGGCATGATGTGCGTGAGATCCTTGGTGGGATAATCCTGCGCCGACGCGCCCCCGAAGGGCAGTGCAAGCGCCAGTGCCGCCAGTGCGGCTGTTCTTCGTGTGAAATTCATCATCATTCTGTCCTTTTCCCTGTTGGTCGTCATGCGCGCCCGGAACGCCCGAAGCGCCTTTCGTCAGCCCATCCAGCGGCGGACAGGTGCCTTGGCCTCTTCCAGCGGCTGGCAGACGATGTCCACCAGCGTGGGCCCGTCATGGGCGATCGCCTCGCGCAGCACGTCCTCCAGTTTGGCCGGATCTTCGACCTTCCACGATTTGACGCCGTAGGCAGCGGCGACCGCAGCCTGATCGACCCGGCCAAAGTCGACGTTATAGTAGCGCCCGCCGCAATCGTCATGCTGGCTGGCCTTGATCCACCCGAAATTCGAGTTGGAAAAGACGATATAGGTGATAGGCGCGCGGCAGCGCGTCACGGTCTCAAGCTCGCCGCAGGTGAAGCCGAAAGAGCCATCGCCCATCAGGCCGACGACCTTGCTCTCGGGCCTGCCGAACCATGCGCCCAGCGAAGCCGACAGCGCATAGCCCAAAGCGCCATGCGCGCGGTTGGTGATGAAATGGCGGCCCGGTTTGGGCAGCTGATAGTAGGATGACATATAGGGGCAGGACGTGCCGGGGTCCGACACGATCGTGGCATCCTCAGGCAGCACGCGCTGAAGCGTGGCGATGATGCGCTCGGGCCGGATGGGCGCCTCGTCTGAGGCGGCGAGCTTGTGGAACTTGTCGAACTTGCGCTGGTGGATGTCGGCCACCGCCGCCGCGCCGCCGAAGGTGGCACTGCCCTGCCCGCGCCTGTCCAGCTCGGCATTCATCGCGTCCAGCGTCATGCGCAGATCGCCGACGACGCCCACCTCGGTCGGCAGCACCGCCCCGATCACCATCGGATCGACGTCGCAATGCACCACCCGGGTGCCGGGCTCAGGCGCTTCCCAGCGCGATGTGGTTGTGCTGCCCGCGCGGCATCCCATGAATACCACCAGATCGGCAGCGGCCATCGCCTCCCACGTCTCGTCGGTGCCACCGTTCGAACCGACAACGCCAAGGCAATTGGGATGCGTCTCGGCCAAGCTCCCCTGCCCCGAGATCGAAGTGGCCACGGTGATGCCCAGGCGCTCGACCAGACGCTGCAGCGCGTCCATCCCGCCCGATATGACAACGCCGCCACCGCAGACGATCAGAGGGGATTTCGCCGAGAGGATGGCATCCAGCGCCGCCTCCACCGCGCCTTGCTCGGGACCCGTGCGATAGGCGGGATAACTGGCAAGCTGCGGGTCCGCCCAGACATCCTCCACGGGAACATCGTCATACTGAATGTCATAGGGCAGGCCCAGATGCGCCGCCCCGGAGCGCCCGGTGGTCATCGCGCGGAACGCCTTGCGCACCATGCGCGGGATGTGGTCGGCGCGCTTGATGACCGTGTTCCACTTGGTCAGCGGGGCCATCAGCGCCTCCTGATCCACTTCGGTCAGCGGATAGCGCCCGTAGCTTGCCACCGAAACGTCGCTGGTGATGCCCAGCACCGCATAAGAGCTTTCGCTGGCTTCGATCAGACCCGGCAGAATGTAGGTGGCCCCACCGCCCGACGGCCCCTCGCACACGCCGGGACGCCCGGTGACGCGCGAATACGCGTCGGCCATGTAGGTCGCGCTGCGCTCGTCGCGGGTCAGGATGTGCTGGATCGGATGATCCAGCTGAAGCATCGCATCATAGAACGGCAGCGTGGTATCGCCGCAGAGGCCAAAGAGATGGCGTACGCCGTGGGCCTCGAGGCTGCGCACCATGGCCTGCGCGCCGGTCATCGAATTACTCATCCATTGCTCCTTTGGTCGCAGCGCGCCACAGGCGCGACAAGCCGGAGTGTCCGCACTCTGTCCAACTGTATACATCAGAATATGCAGATTTGTGTGCAAATCAATTGCCATTTTTGCTGCACCGTCTAGCCTGCGGTGGACGGCCCCGTATCGGGACCGGCTGCAAGGACATTCGCATGACTGGAGACACAAGCGCCGTCGACCGCGCCTATCGCACGCTCAAGGAAATGGTCGCCAGCTTCGAGATAAAGCCCGATGAGCGGCTGAACGAGGTCGCCATTTCCGCCCGGCTAACGATCAGCCGCACACCGCTGCGCGAGGCGCTGAACCGGCTGACCGCCGAGGGATTTCTCACGTTCCGGCGCGGTCTGGGGTTTCACTGCCGATCACTCAACCCTGCAGAGATCATGGATCTCTACGAGGCACGCACAGCAATCGAGGCCGAGGCCGCGCGCCTTGCCGCGCGGCGGG
>NZ_JBHFPF020000011.1:0-79571 GCF_043355895.2 Roseovarius maritimus | reverse complement strand
AGCTTCTGGCCGATGTCGATCGCACCGATCCCGCCGCGCTGGCCGATTTGCAACTCTTTCTGGCGCAATCCGAGCTGGCCTACAGCCCAGGCACGTCCCCGGTCGAACTGGTCAGGCTGGATGAGGAATTTCACCGGCGCATCGCGCAACTCGCGAACAATGCCGAGTTGCTGCGCCTTCTGGACAATGCCGCCGCGCGAATCCGGTATGTGCGCGTCATCGACTTGCAATCGCTGAGTGAAATCAACGGCGCGGCCGCCATCACCACCCAGCCGCATGTGCGCATCCTTGCCGCTATCGCCGCCCGCAACGAGGATTGGGCCGGTGCCGAGATGCGCGCCCATATCTCGCGCCGGCTGGAAGAGGTGACGCATAACGTGCGCATGGCCTTCTCGCAGATCTACGCGCCTTGAATGCCCGATCAGTATCCGACCGCGCAGCCGTCCTTGCGGTGGTCCGAACCGGCGATGTAGCTATTTCCTTGCCGCCAGATCAACTGCGCCCCGCCAAAGCCGAACTCGGCTGCCGTGCCTTCGCGCACCACGTCGTGCCCCATTGCGCGCAGCGCCTCGACCGTGGCCTCGGGCATGGCGTTTTCCACCGCCACCGTGCGGCCAGTCACCACCTGCCAGCGCGGAGCGTCACTGGCAGCTTGCGGATCCTGGCCCCAGAGCATCGTGCGCAGCATCATCTGCAAATGCCCCTGCGCCTGCATCGGACCGCCCATGACGCCAAAGCTCATCTCCGGCGCGCAGCCCTGCATGACGAAGCCGGGGATGATCGTCTGAAATGGCCGCTTGGATGGACCCACCCTGTTCGGATGGCCCGCGTCCGGCACAAAACCCGCCCCGCGGTTTTGCATATGGATGCCCGTGCCGGGCACCACCACACCCGCGCCAAACCCCATGTAGTTTGACTGGATGAAAGACACCATGCGCCCACCCGCGTCCGCCGCAGTGACATAAACGGTGCCGCCCGCCGTCGGCGCGCCCGCGCCCGGATCACCCGCGCTTGCGGCGTCGATCATGGCGGCGCGGTCGTCCAGATATGCATCCTTAAGGAGCGCCTCGGGTCCAAAATCCATCGCCCCTGCGTCACCGATATGCGCCATGGTGTCGGCCAGCGCCAGCTTGGTCGCTTCGATTTGCAAGTGCAGCGCTTTCGGATCGTCGGGGCCGAAATCTGCAACGTCGGTACGATCCACGAGTCCCAGCGCTATGAGCGCGGCGATACCCTGCCCATTGGGCGGGATCTCATGCAGAGCACGGCCGCGGAACGGCATCTTCAGGGTGCCGCACCAATCGGCGCGATGCGCGGCTAGATCCTCCTCGCTAAGCGCGGCACCGTTCTCGCGCGCGGCGGCGGCGATGCGCGCCGTCAGCGGGCCGGTATAGAACGCCGAGCCCTCGCTCTCGGCGATGGCCTCCAGGGTGCTGGCAAGGTCGGGGTTACGGAATGTCTCGCCCGCCTTTGGCGCCCGTCCGCCGGGCATAAAGCAGTCGGCAAAGCCGGGCTGGTCCTTGAGCGTTGCGGCACCCTTGGACCAAAGCGCCGCGATGGCCGGTGACACGGCAAAGCCGCCGCGCGCATAGCGAATTGCCGGCTCGAAAAGTCGGGTAAATGGTAGGCTGCCATGCGCGCGCCAAAGAGTTGTCCAGGCCGAGACCGCACCGGGCGTCGTCACGGAATGCCAGCCGCGCTCGGGCACACCGCCATCGAACTGCGCGGGCGTCCAAGCTGCGGGGGACCGTCCCGAGGCGTTGAGGCCATGCAGCTTCGCGCCATCCCAGAGGATCGCGAAGGCGTCGGAGCCAAGGCCGTTGCCCGTCGGCTCGACCACCGTAAGACAGATCGCGGCGGCCAACGCGGCGTCGACGGCATTCCCGCCCTCGGCCAACATGCGCAGCCCGGCCTGCGCCGCCAAGGGCTGTGACGTGGCAACCATATTTTGTGCCATCACAGGGGTGCGGTACGTGGGATACTGCGTCATCTTGAAGCCTTTCGTCAGTGCGTTGCGCTGCAACACTCCAGCGTCACCGCCAGCGCCGGGATGGTCAAGACCCCGGTGCCCGCCCCCGTCCACCGCCACTCTGCCCCCTCCATCTGCGCCGCGCGTGCGGCGATGTCATCCACGTCATCGAATAGCAACTCAGCACTGGCGAAGGCAGGCGTGGCGCCCTCGCAAAGCGTCAATGCCAGCCCCTCGGCCGTCACGCTCACACCATCCGCGCGCCCGCCGGTGAGCGCGGCATAGCGCGCGGCCTCGGCCTCTGGGTCCGGATCGGCAATCGTGATAGCGCCAATGTCGTGGAACCCGTTTGGATGCGCCATCCAATCATCCCGCCACACCAGATCTGGCGTCAGATGCTGGCAGAAGTAGACGCGCCCGGCGGGAAATTCCGCCGCCGTCATGCGCACGTTGCGAAATTGTGCCTTTCGGCTGGTGCCACCGATATTGACGGGCCGCTCCAGCAGGATCGGCTCTTGCGGGGCAAAACCTACGGCGATCAGGTGCGCATATGTCGCCTCGGCGTCATCCGTGCGAAATACCAGCCCACTGAGGCCTTTGGGGCTGTCCAGGACCTCCTGCCGCTGCGTGCCGCTCGCAGGGACACCCACCAGCTCAAGATAGCTGGCCGGGTCGACCATCAGATGGTTGATCGAACCCAGCGAATGATGACCGCGCGGCGTCAGCTGGAACCCAAGCTGGTTGAATTGCGCCGCGGCGGCCTCCATTCCGAAGAGCGTGTTTATGACCAGATGATCCAGCATCACGGTGCGGTCCTTCCTTATAGCGGCTGGGATATTTAACTGGTTGGTCATCTTGGGGGCAAGGTAATGAACCGCGCGGGCACCGATAGGCTAATCGGACTCGGCCCACCATGCCAGGGCGCGGCGCGTAGCCAGCGTTTCGGCCTGGATCAGATCATCGCTTTCGACCTTGACGGTTTCGCCGCCCGGCCGTGCCGCGCGTTTGCGGCGCAGGCCGCCCGGACCAGTCTCCTCGGTTCTGGTCAGGATCAGCCGATCTACCCGGGCAGTGCGGAGCCCCAGCGTGGTCGTAAGGTCAAAACACGATGCGGCGATGCGTTCGGACTGGTCCGGTTTCACGAGCAATTCCAGCCGCACGACGAGGCGGGATTTCTTGCCCTGCCCCGTCAGCAACATCAGATCGACCACCCCCGGATCAGCGCGCAGAGCATCAACAGCAGCGGCCAGTTCCTCGCCGGTCATGTCGTCGATATCGAAGGCCAGGTCCACCAGTTGATCCCGTGCACCATCGGTCTGTGCGCAGTCACCATGTTCAGAGAGCGGCCTCAATCAGAAGCGGCCCCGGCTCAATCACTGCATGGCGAATCGCCGCATAGAGGTTGGCAGGGTCGCCGACCCGGCGCCCCGGCACGCCCATGCCACGGGCCAGCGAGACGAAATCAAGTTCCGGACGGTCGAGTTCCAACATGCTCAGTGCTTCTGGACCAGAATTAGCCCCGACGTTGAACAGCTCGTGCTTGAGAATGTTGTAACCGCGATTGGCGAAAATGATCGTGGTTACATTCAGCCCCTCGCGCGCCTGCGTCCAGAGCGCCTGAAGCGTGTACATGGCCGACCCATCCGCCTGTAGCCCGATCACCGGCCGGTCGAGGCAAGCAATGGCGGCCCCGGTGGCCAGCGGGATGCCGATACCGATGGCGCCGCCGGTGATCGACAACCACGAGATCGGAGGCGCACTGGTGGACAGGGCCGCCACGCTGTTGGCGCTGGTCAGGCTTTCGTCCACGACGATGGCGCCTTCGGGGAGGGCGGCGGCGATAGCAGGGGACAGCGCGTCATTGGTCATCGGACCGGAGGGTGGCGGCAGACAGGGCGCGATGGCGCGCGCCTTAGCTGGCGCGGCCCCGACGGCATCCGCCAGTGCGGCGATGGCCGCCGTCCCGTCCTGGTCGAAGTCTGCCAGCGCGATAACCTCGCAATCGTCGGGCAGCAACAGGCTGGGGGGTGTTGTCACGTTAACGTCGGCGCGGTTTTTCGGATGGCGATTTGGTCATAGCTATCTGCGATGCAGGCACTGACCATCAGATACAAGCGCCATCGCTTTCCATCCCAAATCATCGCCCATGCGGTCTGGCTACAAATGCACTTCAACCTGGGTCTGCGTGAAGTTTGCTGACAGGTCATTCTGGTGTGGCGCGCGGTTGATCAATATGGATTAGTTCTGGAAGAAATCCTTGAGTCTAGACGAAATAAGTCGGCCGCAAAACAGCTGCTGATCAGGCTTATCAAGCGTCATGGCTTCGTCCGGCATCGCCAACTTGTTTGGTGTCTCATAGCTGTCTAAACGTTGTCGATGATCATTTCATCCACCATGCCCCGCCTGAAAGGTTACCGCTTCCCACGTGAGATCGTCTCCTATGCGATCTGGGTCTACCACCGCTTCGCGCTCAGCTCGGCTGATGTCGAGGACTTGCTCGCCGAACGGGGCGTGACAGTCAGCCGGGAGACGGTCCGGAAATAGGTGAACCGCTTTGGTTGCCATTTCGCCAATTGCATCAGACGCGACAGGCCTTCGGCGACCGACAAATGGCATCTCAACGAAGTCGTCATCCCGATAAACGGTCGCAAATACTGGCTATGGCGGGCAGTGGACGCGAACGGGAATGTGCTGGATATCCTCGTGCAACCTCAGCGCAATGCCAAGGCTGCGCGACGTTTCCTAAAGCGACTGACCGCCCGGTTCGGCGAACCCCGAGTCCTCGTGACCGACAAGTTGCGCAGCTATTTCAAGCCGATCCGCGAGCTTGCACCGAGCGCGGATCATCGCGCACACAAGGGTTTGAACAACCGGATCGAGGGCTCGCACAGGCCGACCCGAAGGCGCGAGAAAGTGATGGGCCGGTTCAAATCGCCCCGACAGGCACAGAGGTTCCTTGACGCTCACGATCAGGCAAACACGATCTTCCGCCCCCGACGCTATCGACTCTCCACAATCTCTTACCGCCACGCCAGAGCCGATGCTTTCGACCTCTGGAATACCTATGCAGCGGAAATGGCCGCTTGAGACCCCGACAGTTCGCACTTCTCAATCACGCGAAAACAAGTTGGCAATGCCCGCCACCCTTCGGCGTATGTTTGGAATCGGGTTCACATTGGATGAAGTGCGCAGGGATGCAGCGGACATGATCGAGATCGCCCGACAGGTGCCGAAACCGCGGCCCAGCCCTTTCGCGTTGCTGAAATCCTCTTGGTTGGCACGCAGTTGATCTAGCGGATGGCCTTCGAGGCATATCCGCCAGATACGTGAGCCTGCCGTTGGTTCACGGCCCCTCTCAGCCGTCCCTGACACCTTTTTCGACTCTCTCACCAAGCGTCTCGTCCACGTTGCGCCAATACTCGAACGCCCGTTTCAGAACCTTTTCGGAGACCCCGTCCTTGAGGTGGCCAACGATATTGCCGACCAGCCGGTCGCGGGCCGCGTCATCCAGCACATCACGCACCAATGTGCCGGCCTGTCCCCAATCGTCATCGTCCTCGCGCAGGGTATAAGCCTGGCGCACCATGTCACCATCGGCGTACCAAAGCCCCGCGTCATCGGTGAGCGAGGGGTCCGCCGCGGGCCCGCCGTAGGAGTTGGGCGCATAGACCGGGTCCGACACATTCTCGACGCGCATCGCGCCATCCTTGCTATAGCTGTGGACGGGCGATTTGGGCCGGTTGACCGGGATCTGCTTGTAATTCGCGCCCAGCCGCGCACGATGTGCGTCCGAATAGGAAAACCCGCGCCCCAGCAGCATCTTGTCTGGGCTTAGCCCGATGCCACGCACGAGATTGTTGGGCTCGAAAGCCGCCTGTTCGATCTCGGTGTGGAAATCGGTCGGGTTGCGGTCCAGCGTCAGCTTGCCCACCTCGATCAGCGGATAATCGCCATGCGGCCAGACCTTGGTCAGGTCGAACGGGTTAAAGCGATAGTTGCGCGCCTCCTCGAAGGGCATGATCTGCATTTTCAGTGTCCAGCTGGGATAGTCGCCGTCGCGGATCGAATTGAAGAGGTCGCGGCGATGGTAATCGCCGTCGGTGCCGGCCAGGCGGTCAGCCTCTTCCTGGGTCAGGAATTCAATCCCCTGATCGGTCTTGAAGTGGTACTTGACCCAGAACTTCTCGCCGCCCTCATTCACCCACATATAGGTGTGGCTGGAAAAGCCGTCCATGTGGCGCCAAGTCTTCGGGATGCCGCGGTCCCCCATCAGCCATGTCACCTGATGCGCAGATTCCGGCGAGAGCGTCCAGAAATCCCACTGCATGTCGTGATCGCGCAGGCCACTGTCGGCGCGGCGCTTCTGCGAGCGGATGAAATGCTGGAACTTCATCGGATCGCGCAGAAAAAAGATCGGCGTGTTGTTGCCGACCATGTCGTAATTGCCCTCGGTCGTGTAGAATTTCAGCGAGAAGCCCCGCGGATCGCGCCACGTATCGGGGCTGCCGCGTTCGCCGGCGACAGTGGAAAACCGGATCAGCGTGTCGGTCTTCGTGCCCGGCTGAAACAGGGCCGCACTGGTGTATTTGCTGACGTCCTGCGTCACCTCGAAATGGCCGAAGGCGCCACCGCCCTTGGCGTGGGGCTGACGTTCGGGAATCCGCTCGCGGTTGAATTGCGCCATCTGCTCGATCAGGTAGTGATCGTGCAAAACGATGGGTCCATCTGCACCGACTGTCAGCGAATGTTCGTCACTCGCGACGGGAATGCCTGCATCAGTCGTGGTGGGTTTTCCGGTTTTGTCGGTCATGGTAATCTCTCCTTGTGTTGCCCAGAGTCATCGGTTCCCTTGACAGGGATGGTCGGGAGTCGGACTCCTTTTGGTGGCCGTCTTGATCCTGCCGCAATCAGGAACCACTGCCAATAGCGGGATCGTCAGGGCAAAAGGCACCCATGACCATCGGCGGGCATCATGTCGGCACTCGATGTGGCCCTTGACCCTCCGGTTGATGGAACCTCTATGTTCGGCTTTGTCAGGTTGTTCTATAGCGACGTGAGCAAGATTGGCGTGTCACCATCATGCGGTCATTTACGCCGCATAGTTGTTCCAGAGGCTGAACCCGTCAACCCGAGATTGGCGATAGGATGCTGCGGAAAGGCGGTGACGTTTTGGACGAAAGATGCTGGCGGTCTGGTCGTGGACGGATAGAAACTGCTGCGCCTCACGTGGTGATTTGAAACGGCCCATGATTTTCTCTCGTCGGCGCATGTGTCGGTGCGACGCCTCGGACCGGTTATTCAACCCCTTGTGCGAGCGGTGATCGACGCTTGGGCAAAGGTCACGGACAGCCGCGCCATAGGCCTGCACAGCATAAGAGATGATGGACCGAGGAAACCGAAACCCCTTCAAGCGGTGTTGTGAAACTTGGCTGACCATGCGCAAGCGCTATGCGTGAAGCGAAGCAGCGTCAACAACCTGATAATACCCTCTGCGACAGTGCTGATCATTGGGTCACTGTCGGCGAAGTGGCGAACCACCTTGACGCCGACACGCTTAGAAAGTCTGTTCAGAAGCCGCGCTGCAGCATACCAAGTTTTCAATTGAACTTATTCCTTGAATTCAGGAGGACGACGGGCCGCGACGACTTTCTCGAACCCGGCTCCCAAACGGAAGAGTTCACGCTCGCCATAGGGACGCACTACCAATTCGACTCCGACCGGCACGTCATTCTCCGCAAACCCTGCCGGCAGTGCGATTGATGGCATCCATGTTTGAGATGCGATCAGAGTGTTCGTGGGATAGGTCAGAACCTGATATTTATCTGCGAAGACCTCTTCCTTGGTAGGCGACAGAAGCTGCACGATCGGGAAGATCAGCGCCTCGATATCTTGCTCTGCCATTAGGTTCACAACAAGACGCTGGAAGCCATCCCGAGCGGCCAATTTCTTAAAGTAGTCTGGATCATCTTCTGGATGATCCGGGCCCTCGAAAATACCTTTGAGCAGATCGAGGTTCGGATGAAATAGCTCTTTATCCTGGATCTCCTCTAGGGACCCGACAGGCATGTTTGGACGGCTCGCGAGGAACTTGTTGATGTCATGTCGCGAATGAGAATTGTAGAGCGACGTTTCAAGAATATGGTCCGACAGATCTGGGATCTCGATATCAACAAGGGTCGCGCCCGCCGCTTTCAGCTTATCAAACGCCGCCTCCACCACGGCGTTGACCTGCGCAGTGTCGTAGTCGCTGCCATCCCCAAAGGTATTGCGAACGACACCGAGCTTTGCTCCTGACATGCTGTCAGGATCCATGGCGTCTGTATAACTTCCTGTGTGATTGGCGATAGTGGCCGCTACGGTGTATTCGTCCTCGGGATCGTAACCGACCATGCTATCGAGCAACAAAGCCGCATCTCGTACAGTGCGCGCCATCGGACCGGCGGTATCCTGGAATACCACCAACGGAGACATACCTTTGCGGCTGATGAGTCCTGGAGTCACTCGCACTCCGACCAGATTGCAAAACCCCGCGGGTATGCGGATTGAACCACCCGTATCTTCACCTATCCCGACCATGGCCAAGCTGGCAGCTATCGCAGCACCGGTGCCTGAGCTGGAGCCGCCAGGATCACGAGACAGCACGTACGGGTTCTTCGTCGACCCAATCTTCGAGCAGATCCCGAACCATGAGGTTGCGAAATCTGGGAGGGCGGTCTTTCCCAGGATTATAGCTCCGGCATCTTTCAGCTTCGTGATAGCCGTAGCGTCCTCCTCAGGCATATAGCCATCCTGGGCAATGGAGCCGAAGGTCGTCTTGATACCCTTGGTTTCCGCCTGGTCTTTGACCAGCACAGGTACTCCATGAAGCGGCCCCTTGAAGTCTCCTGTTTCAGCAAAATGGCTATCCAGGGCTTTGGCTTCTTCGAGAGCTTGGGAGTTGATCGTGATAACAGAATTTAGCTCAGGTCCGGATTTATCAATCTCTTCAATTCGTTCCAAGTATGCAGAGACCAGATCGTGTACCGTCAAATCCCCGCTTCTGAACGCGGCTTGAGCATCGGTGATGGTTGCTTCGACAACGTCAAAATCTGATGGCATGGGATTCTCCCTGTTGGTGGTTAGTGATTGATTTGATCTGCGGCCGACTGTGTGAAGTGTTCCCACCTTTCCCGACATGTTTGCAGCTATTCTAAAGGTGTAACGGGTTTAGGTTTCATGCTGCTTTCGCTTGTTCTAAGCTTGCAGAATATGCGTCGTTCGACGTCAGCCGATAAAACAAGGAATGGGGATAACACCGGTATTGTAGGGAGCCATCCATTCTTTAATAACTCGGCTGGCCTTGGAGGAGTCCATTGCATTAACTTCTTCGAAGGCCACAAGTTCCACTTGTTTATAATGGTGGAGGACCTGACGGCGAAGCGCAAGAATCCGTTTAAACGGCACCGGTTCCCTAGTGAAATCATCTGGACCTGTCGCGGTTTGATTCCGCTCCTTTGATAGCATTTACTGCAACCGAGGAGACGAACTATGGGACGTGGAATAACCGACGGTTTCCGCAAAGATGCAGTGCGCATTGCGCTGACCAGTGGGCTGACGCGCGAACAGGTGGCTGACGATCTGAGTGCCGGGATGTCGACGCTGAACAAGTGGATCACGGCACACCGAGACGGCACTTTGGGTGAAAAGATCGTCATTCCGCAGATCCTCGTCCTGCTTCTCGGATATCTTCCACTGCCGATGGCGCGTCTCTTCCGCAGCGCCGGGCGCACGGATATCGTCGACGCAACCAGCCTTGCGCGCTGCCGCATGTACGACAACTGGGCCGATATCCGGTTCGGCTTCATCAAGAACGCGACCAAGGGCATGGCAAAGCCGGTAGCATTGCCCGTGTGGACCCTGCTGCTCGGTGGGGGCCTTGTGTCGCCGTTTTTGTTACTGCCGCTCGTCTGGGCTCTTGGGGCGTCCACTGTGACTTCGCTCTGCCTTGCAGCGATCGGCCTCGTTCTCGGGGCGCGGACACTTCTTGCCCTGCGCACACGTCAAGGGCCGCTTTCAGTGGTCCTTCAGCCTGTCGGCGTGGTGGTCACGCTGGCAATTCAATGGTCCGCCCTGATCGGCGCGCGGCGTGGCGCGGTCGCGACTATGATTTCCAATGAATGATCCCGCAATTCCCTTCAGCATCCTGCGCGATGCCTTTTCGCTGGACGCAGTGTCGGACGTGCCAGCCCGCATCGAGCGTTTGCGCGCTCTGTCGGCGGCGCTCGATGCCCGCCGCGAGGAGATCGTCGCGACGGTGTCGCGTGATTTTGGCCACCGCTCGCCGCTGGAAACCGGCATGGCCGAGATCGCCTTCACACGCGACGGCATCCGCCATCTAATCCGAAGGTTGCCACGCTGGTCCCGGCCCAGGCGATCATTCGTCCTGCGTCCCCTGCCCGGCCGGAGCGAGGTCCGTCGCGAACCCAAGGGCGTTGTCGGGGTGATGTCGCCTTGGAATTATCCGGTACAACTGGCGCTGCTGCCCCTCGCCACGGCCATCGCCGCCGGTAACCGAGCCCTTCTCAAGCCGTCCGAACGAACGCCCGCCACTGCACAGTATCTTGCAGAGCTGGTAAAGGAGGTCTTTCCGCCGGAAGAAGCCGCTGTCGTCACCGGAGACGCCGACACGGCGCGCGCGTTTTCTTCGCTGCCCTTTGACCACCTGTTTTTTACCGGATCGACACAAACCGGTCGCCTCGTCGCGGCGGCTGCGGGTGAAAACCTGACGCCCGTGACGCTCGAACTCGGCGGCAAAAGCCCCTGCATCGCGCTGCCGGATGCCGATCCGGCAATTCATGCCGCGCTTATCGGCTGGGGCAAATGGTTCAGCGCAGGTCAGACCTGCGTGGCACCCGATTACCTGCTTGTCCCGAAAGGCAGCGCAAGCCGCTGGGCCGAGGCCTTGCTGGACGTGGCGCGGGGCTTTCTAGCCGATCCGGCCGATTACACCGCGATCATCGACCCGGCGCATCATGAGCGGCTCGAAGGACTGCTGGCCGAAGGCGGAGAGGTGCGCGCGGCGACCACAGATCTGCCGGGGCGCCTTGGCCCGGCAATCGTACTGAATCCGCCGCAATCGGGACGGCTGATGACAGAGGAGATTTTCGGCCCGATCCTGCCTATCGTCGAATATGGCACGATTGAGGAAGCCATCGCCATGGTGGCGGGCAAAACGGCACCGCTCGCGCTCTATGTCTTCGGCCGGGATTCAGCGGCCGCGCGGAAGCTCGTCGGACGCATACGGTCAGGAGGAGCGGCTGTGAACGGGACGATCCTGCAACTCGCGGTTCACAACCTGCCCTTCGGCGGCATTGGCACATCCGGGATGGGTGCCTATCACGGCGACCGCGGCCTCATGGAATTCTCCCACGAACGCGCCCTCTTGACGGTCACGCAGGGCCCTTGGACCCGCCTTTTGGTGCCGCCCTATTCCGGCACTGTGCGCCGGATACTGACGCGCCTTTCCCGCTGAAGCGGGCGCGAGGAAGACGGTTACCGGTTTATCGTCGCGTATGTGGCTAGCCTGTTTTCTGGTCTGCGAGAAGCGGGACTGATCCGGGCAATTCAATAAACCTGCTCGTTACGACGGCATTGTAGACCGCCGTCAGGGCCGCTGCGATGGCCTTGCGGTCCTTAGAACTGGCGAAGCTCATGGACTGGCGCAGCGGGTGGACGATGCATGTCTTGACCTGGGTTTGCAGGAAGGCCGCTTCGATGGCTTGCGGAAAGCCCTTTAGGCCGTCCAAGACGGCGATCAGGATATTCTGGACGCCCCTGTTGCGCGGGTCATTCAGCACCTTAGCTCAGAACTTGGCGCTCTCGTTAGCCTGAAACCACAGGCCGGGAACGTCGCGGGTACCATCCGGCAGGATCGCCAGCGCGACGAAAACCCCTTGTTGCTGACTGCGCCATCGCTGCGGATATTGACCCGGATCGCATCCATGAACACTGGCGGCCACCGTCGATCTTCGGCAAAGGTTTTGGGTCGCAACACTCGAAGCCAAAGACGGGGATGACCGGTGACCGATAAGAGAATGACGCTGCCTGAACTGATTGAATAGGAGGCCGATGGCGATCTTGTGCGCGAGATGTTGGCCTTTGCCGCCGCACGGATCATGGAGGCGGAGGTTGAGGCGCGGACGGGCGCGGCCAAGGGAACGCGCTCGCCGTTGCGGGAAATGCAGCGCAACGAGTACCGCGACCGCGAGTGGGACGCCCGTGCTGGCCGGATCGCGCTGGAGATCCCGAAACTGAGAAAGGAAAGCTATCTTCCCAGCTTCCTGGAAGTTTCAAAACTTATTCAGCTCCAATAACCGGCTTAAACATACGCTGATGAGTGAGCATAGCTGCAATCCCGTTCTTACTGATGTCCAAAAGCGCCTTAGGACGGCGCTTTTACCAGAATTTTGATCTGTGATTTTTCCGAGGACAGCGCATCAAAACCATCGGTGACGATATCGTCGATCTCGATCCGCTTGGTCACAAGGTTTTCGGCTTGAAAATAGCCGCGCATCATCAGTTCCATCACTGCAGGATAGACGTTCCGGTAGGCGATTGTCCCCTTGATCTGCCTCTCGCTCAGCACGACCGTATTGGGCTGGAACGATGCCTCTTTTTCCCAGATCGACACGATCAAGGCCTGCCCTTCGTGGCGGGTGCTGTCGATCACCTGTGCCAGAACCTGCGGCACGCCAGTCACCTCGAAAGCGACATTGACGCCGCTGCCGGTTGCGGCGCGGATCTCGGCCACGACGTCGCAATCGGCTGGGTCCAGCGCGAGGGTCGCGCCCAATTCCATTGCCTTGGCGCGGCGTTCCTTGGACGGCTCGACCACATAGACCTGTGCGGCGCCTGCCGCGCGCAACGCCTCGACCACCAGCAGACCGATGGGGCCGGCGCCAAAGACTGCGGCGCTATCGCCTGCCTTGATGGTGCTGACCCGGACGGCATGAAGGGCCACGGCGGCCGGCTCGATCAGCGCGCCTTGTTCCATCGATAGCTCATCTGGCATCTTGTGGGCCATCTTTGCGGGCACGACAGAATAGGCTGCGAAACCGCCCGCGCCGCCAGACAGACCGACAAATCCCAGATCCTTGCAGAGGTTGTAGAGCCCCTCGCGGCAGGCATCGCACTTCCCGCAACTAAAGATCGGCTCGATCGCGACCCGGTCACCAATTGCAATTCCCTCGACGCCTTCGCCCAGTTCCACGACTTCGCCGCAGTATTCGTGGCCCATGGTAATCGGGGCCTTGTCATGGCTCAGCGGATGATTTTCACCCACCGGAACAAAAATCGGGCCCGCCAGATATTCGTGCAGGTCACTGCCGCAGATGCCGGTCCAGGCGACCTTGACCTTGATGTCACCGGTGGAGACTTGGGGCTCGTCGATATCCTCGACGCGAATGTCCTTGGCAGCGTGCCAACGTGCAGCTTTCATTGTCTTGCTCCTTTTGTAATTCAGTTGCTCTTGATTGGCTGTGTCGCAAGCCGAACGAGCTTCTTGAATGTCACTCCAAAGGAATAATAGCGTGAGGCGAAGGTTGGTCATTGATTTAGGACAAGGGGATCACCGGATGGGTTGCTGGGGTCCGGATCTATGCTGAAGAATCGTGGTTTCGCCGCCCTGTTTTGCATTGAGCAGGCTGGGCCAAGGCGCCGTTCCAACCCTTGGCGGACGGATTTTTCCGCCGCGCAGCACAATCCGCACGATGCCTCTGTGCGATTGTCTTGGCCTTGATCTGTGCAATCTACGATTGGCAAGTTGCTGTTAGTGCCGCCCAGATCGAGACCGCAAGGACCGTGTTGATGGCAAGCGCCGTGCCGATCACAAGGCCCAGCCAAGGATTGCCCTTCCAGATCCAGCACACCAGTCCGATCAGGATGCCCAAGGCAATTCCGTTAAGGACGCCGGGGTGACTTCCTTGCGCCAGACCCGCATGGCATCCTTGGGACTCACGACACCCAGCGCCAGTTCCCGCATGGTCACGCCGACGGCTTGATTGCCCGAGCACCCCGACATATCCGACACCATGGGCAAAAAAACGGCAATGGTGATGAGTGCCGCGAGGGTATCCTCGTAGGCCGAAATCACCGAGGCGGCGATTATGTTCAGCACGATGTTGGCCGACAGCCACGCAAGGCGTCGCCGCGAGCGCAGCCAAGTGGGCATCGAGCGCAACTCGTCGCCCACAACGCCCTGTCGCTTCAGGCGTTCCGTTGATCATTGCGCGGTCCCTCTTTGATTGCTCGCACACCCAGGCGGCTGCACACCAGAATGCTAGCGCATCAGTTCCGCGTTCAGGGTCCTGCCACCATAGCCCAAACCTCAAGCTCTGGAGTTTCGGTCTTCACTGACTGAACGGTTTGGGTGATGCAGCGACATAGCAGCAGCTGGTACGCCGGCACCGGCCCCCGCTCAGGCCGCGACCGCCGCCTCCTCCTGCCCGACGGCGCGAAAGAGGACCGCCGCGACCAGATCACCTGTGACGTTGACAGCCGTCCGGCACATATCCAGCAGCCGGTCGACCCCAAGAATGATCACCATGCCCTCAACCGGGATATTCATGCTGACCGCGACGTTGATCAGGATGGCAATGCTGACACCCGGCGTGCCGGGTGCGCCGATGCTGGAGGCTACCAGCGTTCCGACCACCACCGCGATCTGAGCCGCGGTCAGGTCCACTCCGGCAAGTTGCGCAAGAAAGAGAATGGCCACCGCCTGATAGAGAGCCGTTCCGGCCATGTTCATCGTCGCACCCAACGGAATCACGAGGTTCGCGATGCTCTGCGGCACGCCAAGCTGGCGGGCCGTCTGAATCGTCACCGGCATCACCGCCGAGGAACTGGATGTCGAAAAGGCGAGGAGTAGGTTGCTGCCAGCCTCCTTGGCGAAACGAAAGGGCGTGATCCGGGCAAAGACTAATGCGATCAGCAGGTAGAGGCACAGCAACCCCGCCAAGCCCAGCAAAACGGTGCCGACATAGCCCGAGATACCCAGCATCGTCTCGAAACCCGTGCGCATCACCAGCTGCGCCATCAGTCCAAACACGGCGAACGGGGCGAGAAACATGGCCCATTTGACGATATTCATGGAAATTGACAGCAAAGCGTCCATCAGGGCGAGAAAGGGTGCCGCGCGGCTGGGCTGCACCTGCGTGATCGAGATGCCGACGAGCAGCGCAAAAACGACGACGGCCAGCATGTCGCCCTGCACGATGGAGGCGGTTGGATTGGTCGGCAGGATATCAACGATCAGGTCCGGCAGGATTGTCGGCCCGCCCTGCTCCGCGGCGTCTGGCAGCGCCCCCTCCGGCACGGGCAATCCGGCGTCCGAGG
Organism: Roseovarius maritimus; assembly: GCF_043355895.2. Lineage (NCBI taxonomy): Bacteria > Pseudomonadati > Pseudomonadota > Alphaproteobacteria > Rhodobacterales > Roseobacteraceae > Roseovarius > Roseovarius maritimus. The sequence continues at coordinate 64,228 of NZ_JBHFPF020000011.1, read as the reverse complement.
CGCCTGCCGAGAAGGCGGCAAGCCCCGCGCCGGGCTGGAGCCACAGCGCGAGCGCCACACCGATAGCCGCCGCGACCGTCGTGGTCGACAGAATGAACGCGGCCAAGCGCAGTCCGACCGAGCGCAACTCTTCGCCGGAACCGGCGCCGGTCAGCCCGCCGACGATAGACGAGAAGATAAGAGGGATCAGAACCATGGCGATCAGGGCCAGGAATATCCTGCCGGGCAGCGCCAGCCAATGGCCCAGCATCTCGGCCGTGTCCGGTTGGATCCAGCCCGTCGCATCGCTCAGCAGCAGGCCGAGGCCAAACCCGAGGACCATGCCGGCAATCACCTGGGCCCAGAGCCGTGATGTAATCCAGACGCGTAGCTTGAACCGCTGGCCCGCGATCTGCATCGGAGCGTTCTGTGTATCTTGTGTCATGGAGCGCTTTTAACACGGGAAAGCTGTGAACCTGAACCGGCAACCCCGGTCTTGAATGCAAGTGTAGCGAACTGCAGCTACCAACCAAAATCACCGATTCTGCAACTTTGACGAAAGGCAGTCTTCGGCTTACCTTTTTTACGCATGAGGCTGTTTCTCATACATGGTGCTCCGGCGACGGGCAAATTGACGGTAGCGCGAGAACTCGGATTGCTCACCGGATTGCCGCTCGTGGCCAACCCCGTTCGGTGATCTTCGCGACCGCGTCCCGCTTGAAATCGTCACTGCAAGTGTTGCTGCCCATCACGGTCTCCTTGCTTCAGATTAAGCTAAGAAGGCGTCCACGATACACGGGGCTATTCCTTCGGGAACATAGTGAGGGGCCGAAAAGGGGTGGGTTCTGGCCGTTTTGGGGGCGTAGAGCGGACCTCTCAAGGTATTCAGGTGCCTGGCCGCTATGCGATCAGCCGCCGCGCTCCGTCGATCAAATCGTGGGGATCCAAGCTTGCACCGCGCTTGTGCTCGGCTGCGGGTTATGTCCCTCCGATGCTGTCCAGCGCGAAATTTACAAGATAGTCATTCAGGTCTCGCGATGCCTGCTCTGCCGCAGAACTGTTCTGGGATACGATCGCTTTCAGTATCGATACATGAAGTTTCGAGCCCGTCTCGATTTCGCGGCTCATGTCCTGCAGGCGGCTGATCCAGAATCGACGAACCCATTGCCCAGATCGATGATCTCTTCAGCCATGCTTCAATTCCCTTCGGTTACGGGCGGCCTTGCCGCCTTCAGCGGCCCAGAAAGGGATAATCTGTGTATCCCTCTTCGCCGCCGCCATAGAACGTGTCCTGATCCTGCTCGTTCAGCGCGGCGCCGCGGCGGAACCGCTCGGACAGGTCGGGGTTGGCGATGAAGGGTCGGCCAAAGGCGATGGCATCCGCCTGTCCGCCATCGGCCTGTTTCCGGGTGTGAATGCCCGGCGTGTCGATATAGCCCTTGCCCATCTCGCTGATCTGGGTGGCCTCGCTGATGATCAGACCGGCGCTGGCCCGCTGGGCGTAATAGGTCTCGGCCATCGCCTTGGGCGTGCCATCGGCGTGCGCGCGGTTGCGCGTCAGGGGCGCCATCACCACGCGGTTGGGAAGGGCGATATCGCCCGCATGCAGGGGCTTGAAGAGAATGGAAGTATCGGTCATTGGGCTGAGCTTTCTTGTCAAATTGCCTGGCTCGTCAAATTGTCTGGCTGGTCAACTGTCTGGGGCGGGTCAGGCGGCAGGGCCGCTGGCGCAAAACGAGGCCGGCAGTGCCGGCCCCGATCCATATCAGACCCAAGGATGCGCCCCCGATTACTTGTCGGCATCCATCACATAGATCGACTTGGCGTTAACGAATTCCTTCATGCCAAAGCCGCCATGCTCGCGCCCGTAGCCGGAATTCTTGACGCCGCCGAAGGGCATGTTCGGGATCGCGATGTTGAACCCGTTCAGCGTGATCATGCCCGTGTCGAATTGCTCGGCCGCCAGTTCGCGCGCCCGTTTCGCATCCTTCGAGAAGATGCCGCCACCAAGGCCATAGCGGCTGTCATTGGCGATGCGCATGGCGTCCTCATCGCTCTCGGCCTTAATGATCGAGGCAACGGGGCCAAAAAGCTCGTCGTCATGGGCGGGCTGGCCGGGCTTCACATCGACTAGAACGGTCGCGGGGTAATAGGCCCCCTTGCGGTCGGGCACCTTGCCGCCAACCACGGCGCGCGCGCCTTTTTTGACGCTTTCATCCACCTGACCCGCCAGCTTGTCGCGCAGATCGTCGCGCGCCATCGGGCCAAGCTTGGTGTCGTCCTTGGTCGGATCGCCCATCTCGATGCCCTTCATCTTTTCGGCATAGCCTTCGACGAACGCATCGTAATTCTTAGCGGTGACAATGAACCGCTTGCCGTTCACGCAGGTCTGGCCGTTGTTGTAGATCCGCGCGGCAACGCAGGCCTCCACGGCAGTGTCGATATCGGCATCATCCAGCACGATATAGGCGTCGTTCGACCCCAGTTCGAGTACGGTTTTCTTAAGCTGCTCGGCGGCCTTCTGGCCTACGGCCCGGCCGGCGGTGTCGCTGCCCGTCAAGGTTACGCCGCGCACCAGATCGTTCTCGATCACCAGATCTGACTGATCGTGGTCTATCAGCAGAACGGTAAAGAGATGCTTGGGCAGGCCCGCGCGCTCCATCAGATCGCGCAGGAAAAGGCCCGATCCGGTGCAATTCTCGGCATGCTTGAGCAGAACGCCATTGCCGGTCATCAGGTTGGCGATGGCATAGCGCGTGACCTGATAGCAAGGGAAGTTCCACGGCTGGATGCCGTAGATGACGCCCAGGGGCGAGTAATGCACAACGCCCGTGCCGCCGGGAATGTCGCGCTCTTCATCGGCCAGCGCATCGGGGCCGTGATCGGCGGTGAACTTGCAGATCTGAACGCACAGATCGATCTCGTCGCGGCTGTCGCCAATCAGCTTGCCAACCTCGCGGGTCATGAGCTGGGCAAACTCTTCCTTGCTTTTCTCAAGCTCGTCACCGATGGCGCGGATGATTTCGGCGCGCTTTTCGGCGGGGCGCTGGCGCCAGTCAGGAAACGCCTCATGGCAGTTGCGCACGGCGTCCCGCGCCTCGTCATTTGTCATCAAAGAGTAGGTGTCCAGCTTCTCTTCGGTCGCTGGGTTGATGGTTGTGATCTGGCCGGTCATGAATGCCTCCAAAGTGGCTGTAAATAAAGTCTGCCAAGACAACCCAGCCCGCACGCCTGAGTTCCTTGCGAACAATCATATTGCGTGCAATCATTATCGCGGACTGGGCGCTCGACCCGAGAGGTGAAGACATTGACGACAACCGCGGACGCGATGAACGATCTTGCACTCGATAGGCAGCTTTGCTTTCCGCTCTATGCGGCATCGAACCTTGTTGCGCGGCTTTACCGGCCGGTGCTCGGGCCGCTTGGGCTGACCTATCCGCAATATCTCGTGATGCTGGTTCTGTGGGAGAGCGCGCCGCAAAGCATCGGCAGCCTCGGCGAGCGGCTTCATCTGGACAGCGGAACGCTGACGCCCCTCATCAAGCGGCTTGTCGCGGGCGGATTTGTCAGCCGGCAGCGCGATCCGGCCGACGATCGGCGCGTTCTGGTGGCCCTGACGGACAAGGGCCAGGGGCTGCGCGATGAGGCGGCCGGAATTCCAAAATCCCTTGTCGACGGTCTGGCGATCACCCCTGGCGAGCTTGAGCATCTGCGCGATGAGGTTCAGCACTTCGTGCGGACCCTGACCGCGCCCAAGGGCTAGACGGATGCGGGCGGGCGCGGAGGCCGGCAAGCTCCGTCACAGCCTCCTGCCAAACGCGGCGTTCGCTTGTTGCGAACGGCAAAGGCTCTGCTAGGCTCGCGCCATGCGCTACACGCTGAACGAGATCGAGACGTTTCTGGCGGTCATGGAGCTGGGCACCGTCACCGCGACGGCGGCGCGGATGAACCTGTCGAAATCGGTCGTGAGCAAGCGCATCACGGATCTGGAAGACGCGCTTGGCGCAGCGCTGTTTCTGCGCAGCGCGGGCCTGGATCACGCCGACCAAGGCGGCGCTGCGGCTCGATGACCGGCTGCGTCCCGCCATGGCCCATTTGGCCGCCGCAGCCGAGAGCGCCGCATCGGGGATCACCCATGACGAGGCGTTGCAGGGCACGCTGGCAATCACGGCGCCGATGAGTTTCGGAACGCTTCATTTGTCGCCGATCATCGCGCGCTTTGCCGCGCAGCACCCGGATCTGGAGCTGCGCGTGAACTATGACGACCGGGCGCGCGACCTTGTGCGCGACGGGTTCGACATCGCCATCCGCATCAGCGTTCTGCGCGATACCTCATTGATAAAGCAAAAACTTTGCGATGATGAGGCGACCCCCTGCGCCAGCCACGCCTATCTGGACCGGCACGGGCGGCCCGCCACATCGGGCGTTCTGAAGACCCACCGGCTGATCGGATATCGGCATATGTCCGACGCCGAGCTTTGGTCCTTCGGCAAGAGCGCGGCGCGCGTCTCCTAAAGCCGGATAATCCTGAACAATGGCGAGGCGATCCGCGACATGGCGATCGAGGGGCTGGGGCTGGCGGTGCTGCCCGGCTTCATCGCCGGGCCCGCCATCGAGGCCGGGCTGCTGGAAGGAGTCCTGCCCCGGATCACACCGCGCAAGATGCCGATCGTCGCTCTCTGGCCGCCCGTCGCGCCGATGCCGCCCAAGCTGCGGTTTTTTGTCGATCATCTGATCCAAGAGCTGGGCCGCGCGCGCCCCTGATGAGGCGCGCCGGCTGATTCGCCCTTGAGGCGGCAGACCGAGAAAAATAATTTTTTCGCTGCGCTACAGCATGGCCCATGCCCGGCCCTTTGGTTGACACGTCCAGGTTGCGCCCCAGTCTCGGTGCCCATCAACAGAAAGGAACGATCATGGACAATTCCCGGAGAAGTTTCCTCGGAGCGACGGCCCTCGGCCTCGGCTCCTTCACCTTGGCCAGCGCCAGCGTTGCGCAGACCGGGGTTCAAGGCGCAGAGGCCGAGGGCAGCCGCCGCCGATGCCGCCCAGCCAACCGCCTACGGCGCCTCGATGGCCAGCCAATCGCTCGACATCGTCAGCCTCGACCGGCTGGATAGCGCCGTGCGGGAGGTGATCCCCGAAGCGGGCTATCAGTTCGTCTCGGGCGCGTCCGGCGATGAGTGGACCCTGCGCGAGAACCGCCGCGCCTTTGACGATTTCCGCATCGAGCCCAAGCGCCTGCGCGGCGTTTCGTCGGATGTTGATCTGTCCATCGACCTTCTGGGTCAGTCCCTGCCCTTCCCGATCTTTACCGCGCCGATGGGCGCGCATGGCATGGTCCATGAAGAGGCCGAGGTGGCCACCGCCCGCGGCACCGGCATGGCCGGCACGCTCTATTGCTCGTCCGGCGCCTCGCACCGCACGCTGGAGGAGATCGCGGAGGCGACAGAGGGGCCAAAGTGGTTCCAGCTTTACTGGAACAACGACATCGAAGTGACTAAATCGCTGCTGAAACGTGCCAAGGATGCGGGCTATTCGGCAATCGTGCTGACCGCCGATGCGCTGGGGGCCGGGCATGCCCGACGATTTCAAGGCGATGGGCGCGCCCTACCGCCAGGACATGTCGTTCGGAAATCATGATCCTGAGCGCGGCGGATCTGGCAACTTCTTCAACCAGAAGGTCGATCTGGACACGGGTGCCATCAAGTTCATCAAGGATCAGACCGGTCTGCCCGTTGTGGTCAAGGGCCTTCTGCGCGTCGACGATGCCGACCGCTGCATCGGCGCGGGCGCGGATGCGATCCAGGTCTCGAACCATGGTGGCCGCCAGATCGACGGCGTGCCCGCCTCCATCGCCGCGCTGCCGGATGTGTCCAAGGTGGTGAATGGCCGCGTGCCGGTCATCATGGACAGTGGCATCCGCCACGGCAGCGACGTGATCCGCGCGCTGGTGATGGGCGCGGATGCGGTCGCCGTGGGCCGTCCGGTGATGTATGGCCTCGGCCTTGGCGGGGCTGAGGGCGTGCAATCGGTGCTGTAGCATCTGGGCAGTGATCTGCGCTCGGCCATGTTGCTGACCGGCGCGGCCAAGCTGTCGGATCTCGACCCGAGCTATATCAACCTTGTCGGCCCCAGCGCCCAATCCGTAAGGAGCTGAGCCATGACAAACACCATGACAAACCTCACTAAACTGGCCCTTACCGGCATTCTGGCCACCCTCACCGCGCCCGCCTTCGCGGCGAGCGACACCGCCGAGCCGGTGGACCAATCCATCTACGAGGGCCGCGAGATCCTGCCGGACCCGTCCGACGGCAAGTGCGACGTGGAAAAATCGCTGGAGCCGTTCAAGGACAATCTCTACCGGCACACCAACGGCTCTTTCCCGGCCACCCATAGCGGGCTGGTCCTCATCACCGACGAGGGCGCGCTGGTGGTCGATGGCGGCAATACCTGCGTTGCCAAATGGCTTCAGGACGAGATCAAGACGCGGTTCGATACGGACATCAAATATGTCGTCCAGACCCACGCCCATTGGGACCATCTGGCTGGCACGCAGGTCTGGCAGGAGGCGGGCGCGACGGTGATCGCGCAGCGCAATGCGATCGAGCCGATCATCGGGGAAAAGCTGCCCTTCGCCACGCCCGACCGCGTCTTTGACACCAAGGCCGAGATCGAGCTGGGGGGCGAGACCATCCGCCTGCATCACGAGCCGATGGGTAATCACTCGAACAGCATGGTGCAGGTCGTCTTTCCGCGTCAGAGCGCGATGCAATGCACGATGTGTGCCAGTCCAAGACCTTCCCCTATATGGACTTTCTCGACTTCTACTATCCCGGCTGGATCAAGACTCTGGACTGGGTGATCGAGCAGGATGTCGATCTGATCGACGTGGGTCATTACAACGATCCGGCCACCACCGAGGATATCGTCGCGCTGCGCGGCTACATGACTGACCTGCACGATCAGGTGCTGGCGCTGTCGCGCGAAGGCATGAAATGGGACCAGCTGTGGCGCAACGTCACCGCCGGCAACGAGTATCGCGACGGATGGTTCGGCTATAAATACATGCGCCGCGCCAATATCGAGGGCATGTTCCGTTGGGTCGACAACCACCGCCGCGGCGTCTGGTAGGATCTCGCCACGTTCAATTATTGCCGGCCGCAGCCCCCCGCTGCGGCCGGTCTCATGTACGGCGGCGCGCGTTTATTGCGCTAAGTGCAACAGTGAATGACGGATTATCACTGTTCCAAGGCAGGCCCGGCGCCCCTAGTTTATCCCTAGACCCCAAGGTCATGGCCCCGGTGCCACAAAAGGAGACCGCAGATGACCCGCCGCACCCTTGAAGGCGATTGGGCGCCGCGCTTGCTCAGCGTGTTGGGGATCGCCGCCGGGCTGACATTTTTCTGCTACGGCAGCGAAAAGATCCTAGGCTTTCCCGATGGCCGCGCGCCCGAGATGTTCTCGATGTCGTGGAATGCGGGCGTGATCGAGCTTGTCACCGGGGCGCTGATTGCCTTGGGCCTTTTGACCCGCCCCGCCGCCTTCATCGCCTCGGGCACGATGGCCGCCGCCTATTTCATCGCGCATGCACCGCAAAGCGTCTTTCCCTCGGTCAATGGCGGCGCGGGGGCGATCCTCTTCTGCTTCGTCTTTTTCTACCTCATCTTCGCGGGCCCCGGCCCGTGGAGCATCGACGCCCGGCGCGGCCAGCCCAGCTGAGCGCACCCGCGCATTTCACACACCCTCAGGCAACCGCCTGACCGACTTCAGGAGATACAAGACCATGGGACTTCTCATCGACGGCGAATGGCACGACAAATGGTATGACACGGACAGCACCGGCGGCAAGTTCGAGCGCAGCGAGTCGCAGTTCCGCAACTGGGTGACGGCGGATGGCAGCGCCGGACCGACCGGCGAAGGCGGGTTCAAGGCCGAGGCGGGGCGCTATCACCTCTATGTCTCGCTTGCCTGCCCCTGGGCCAACCGCACGCTGATCCTGCGCAGCCTCAAGGGGCTGAAGGACGCGATCGGCCTCTCGGTCGTCAACCCCTACATGGGCGATCATGGCTGGACGTTTGAGGCCGGCCCCGGCGTCATCCCGGATCCCGGCGGCGCCGATTACATGTATCAGGTCTATCTGCGCGCCGATCCCGAGTATTCGGGCCGCGTAACCGTACCGGTCCTCTGGGACAAGGAGCGCGGCACCATCGTCAGCAACGAATCCGCAGACATCATCCGCATGCTGAATTCGGCCTTCGCGGGGATCGCCACGGATGAGACCGATTACAGCCCGGACGCGCTGATGGACGAGATCGACGAGATCAACGCACTGACCTATGACGCGGTGAATAACGGTGTCTACAAGGCCGGTTTCGCCACCGATCAGAAGGTCTATGAGGGCGAAGCGCGCAAGCTTTTCGACGCGCTCGACACGCTGGAGGACCGGCTGGGCAAACAACGCTACCTCGTCGGCGACCGCTTGACCGAGGCCGACTGGCGGCTCTTCACCACGCTCATCCGCTTTGATCCGGTCTATCACGGGCATTTCAAGTGCAACCTGAAGATGCTGAAGGATTACGAGAACCTCTGGAGCTACACCCGCGAGCTGTATCAAATGCCCGGCGTCGCCGAGACGGTGGATTTCGATCACATCCAGCAGCATTACTACCGCAGCCACGGCACCATCAACCCGAACGGAATCGTTCCTGCGGGGCCGGTGCTGGACCTTGAGCAGCCCTCCACGCGGGGCTACTAGGGCGTCGTCAGCGCGTAAGTCTCAATGCCGGCGCATATCCTTCGCCGGCATTTTTGCTGTTGCGCTCAGGCGCGCGCAGGCGTCCCGGCGACGCTGCGGGTGCGGTCGCGCTGGTCCTTGATCGCAACCAGCAGCGCCGCAAAGACCACCAGGGCGATCAGGCTGAATCCGACAATCATCGCCATCGCCCAGGATGTCGCCGCAAGGGTATAGAACGTGGCCGCCGTGATCATCGCGATCCCGACCGCCGTGCCGATCCGCTGACCCGTCTGCATGATCGCGCCCGAGCTTCCGGCGTAGTCCAGCGGCACTTCGGCCAGCGTCAGAGTCTGGTTCGGGCTGATGACCGAGCCTTGGGCCATGCCGACAAAGGCCAGAGACGCCATCAGCCACCAGATGCTGATATGGCCCGCCTCGTGCAGCAGGACCACACCGATGCTCAGCCCCAGTCCGACCAGCGCCAGCAGCAGACCCCAGATCACCACCTTGCGCCCCAGACGCATCACGCGGCTGCCGGCCCAATAGGCGGCATAGGCCGACAGCAGCGCCGCCGGGATGCCGAAGAATCCCGATTCCAGCGCCGATTTGCCGCCACCCTCCTGCACATAGAGCGCGACCAGTACCCAGACGCTGGTGACGCCCATGAAGTAGAGCGTCATGATCGTGATCCCGTGCAAATAGCTGCGGGTCGAGAAGATCTTGAGATCGACCATCGGGCTGAGGCCAAGGCGCAGATACCGCCGCTCCCACCAGACCCAGACCCAGACCAGCGCAAGGCCGACCGGGAGCAGCAGCCAGATCAGCGCGCTGCCGCTATTCTCGACGAACGGAAAGAGGATGGCCAGCACCGCCAGCGCCAGTAGCAGCGCACCGACCGGATCGAGCGAGCGCAGCCCGCTGCCGGTGCGCGGCAGGCGCAAGATAAGCGGGCGCGGAAACCACATCAGGCCCAGGATCAGCGCCGCGGCGCCGATGGGCACGTTGACCAAGAAGGTCAGCCGCCAGCCCAGCTCGGGCCCGCCCAGCTCGATCAGAAGGCCGCCCAGCACCGGCCCGATGGCGACCGACACGCCGACAGCCGTGCCGAAATAGCCAAAGGCCCGCCCACGCGCGTCGCCGCGAAAGTAATGCTGGATCATGCCAAGGCCTTGGGGGTTCAAGAGGCCCGAGCCGATCCCTTGCGCAAAGCGCGCGGCGTTCAGCCATTCGGCATTGGGCGCCAGTCCCGCCGCGACGGACGAGACGGTAAAGATACCCACCCCGATCAGGAACAGCCCGCCGCGCCCCATGATGTCCCCGGCGCGGCCTGCGCCCACCAGCACGACGCCGAAGGTCAGCGCATAGCCCGAGAGCACCCATTGCAGATCCGATTGCGACGCATCCAGCCCGATACGGATCGACGGCAGCGCCACGTTGACGATGCTGACACCCACGAGGGTCATGAAGATCGTTATGATCAGCACAAAGAGGATGCGCCAGCGCACCGGATCGGCTGTGGGGTCATCTTGCGGCGCGGGCGGCGGGGTCACATCGGTGTGCGAAGAATTCATTCTGACAAGCTTTCTGGTATTCCGGCGCGCGACGCTCAAAGCCGCGCGTACCGACAGCCAACGCACGGGTAGCGCGCCCGGTTCGATGGAGGTGTCTTTGCCTTCTACCGCCTCGGCGTGAGAGGGTCCACGGCGGCGGATTGGCAGAATGGTCACGCCGCTGCGGAATGGCCGACGCCGCGCATACCATGCGGCGCGCAAGGTCAGGCAGGGCCTTGGCGCGTCAGCCGCCGCGCAGCTCGATCAGCGGATAGTCGGAATTCGGCCGCAGCTTGGTCAAATCGAAGGGGTTGAAGCGAGATGTCCCGGCCTTCTCGAAGGGCATGATCTGCATCTTCAGCATCCAAGTGGGATAATCGCCATCCGCGTTGACCGACATACAGGTGTGGCTGGAATAGCCATCCATGTGGCGCCACGTCTTGGGGATGCCGCGATCGCCCATCCGCCGTGTGGCCTGATGCGCGGCGTCGGCTCACCTCTCCCAGGGCAGATCCCTGCATGTCCCAACCAGATGCTCGACCAGCAGGCGCAGCCGGGTCGACTGGAACCGGCTGGGCGGAAAGACCGCGAATATGTCGCGCTGAGGCGCCGTGGTGTATTCGGGTAGGATCGCGCGCAGGGCACCCGTTTCCAGATGTGCGGCGACATAGAAGATGGGAAGGATGGCAATCCCGACGCCGGCCAGGGCGGCGCTGCACAGCATATCGCCCGAGTCGGTGCGAAAGCTTGCGCGCAGGCTGATCTGCCCGGCACTGCCCGCCGCATCCAGATAGCGCCATTCATGCACCCCGCTATTGCCGGTGAAGGCCAAAACGTTGTGATCCGCCAGATCCTCAGGCCGCTCCGGCGTGCCATGTTCGGCCAGATATCCCGCACTCGCGCAAAGGACGAACGGACAGCCCGCCATGCGCCGCGCAATCAGCGACGTATCCGCCAGCGCGCCGATACGCACGGCCAGATCGACGCCCTCGCTGGCCATATCGACGAAGCGCTCGTTCAGGCTCACGTCCAGCTCGACCTCGGGATAGCGGGCGGCGAATTCGGCGATGGCCGTGCCGAGATACTTGATCCCGAAACTTTGCGGCAGGCTGATCCTCAGCGGCCCCTTGGGGCGCGATTTCAGCTCGTTGATCAGCTCTTCGGCCTCGCGCAGATCCTGCAGCGCCCGCGCCGCGCCGGCAAAGCCGCCCGCCTCGACCACGGCGACAAAGACCCCGATGCGTGAGATGTGATCCATGCCATTATCAACCTTATGGAAAGAATGATCTGCCGAAGTGCCGTATTATCAATACATTACCCAAGGTGCGATATGGGTGCCAGAGCGAACACATTCGGAGGCAAGACAATGACACATTCCGCAAACCTCGCTTACGGCGCCACCATCACCCGCATTTCTCTGGGCAGCGTCCTGCTGGCCTACGGGTTTCTCAAGCTGCTGGTCTTTACCGTGCCCGGCATGGTCGCCTATTTCGGCAGCCTCGGCCTGCCCGCCATCGCCGCCTATCTGACCATCTTTGCCGAACTGGCCGGCGGCACCGCCATCCTCCTCGGCCTCTACACCCGCCTCGCCGCCCTTCTGTCGCTCCCGCTGCTGCTGGGTGCGGTCTGGGCGCATGTCGGCAATGGCTGGGTCTTCAACGCCGAAGGCGGCGGCTGGGAATTCCCGCTGCTTCTGGTGGCGCTTGCCGTGGCGGTCGCCGTGCAGGGCGGTGGTGCCTATGCGCTGCGCCGCCTGCCGGTGATCGACGGCTTCGTGCCTCAGGCGCTCAGGGCCTGAGATACGGCCCCCTGCCCGCGTTCCTGAATGCGGGCAACGGGCGGCAATCGCGCTAGGCTATCTTGGCATCGACCATGAAACGCAAAGGATCAAGCGACATGACACGCATTCTGGGAATATCCGGCAGCTTGCGCGCGGCCTCGTTCAACACCGCGCTCCTGCGCACCGCGCAGGGCCTCATGTCCGAGGGTGCCACCCTTGAGGAAGGCACCATTCGGGGCATCCCCCTCTATGACGCGGACGAAGAGGCGCAGGCGGGCATCCCTCCGGCGGTCGAGCGTCTGAAAGAGCAGATGGCGTGCTGCTCTTCACGCCCGAATACAACAATTCGATCCCCGGCGTTTTCAAGAACGCGATCGACTGGACCAGCCGCCCCGCCAGCGATATCGCCCGCATCTTTGGCGGCAAAAAGGTGGCCGTGCTGGGCGCCTCGCCCGGCGGGTTCGGCACGATCCTGTCGCAGGATGCGTGGCTGAGCGTGCTGCGCACCCTCGGCACGCGGCCTTGGCATCAGGGCCGGCTGATGGTGGCGCGGGCGGGCGGTACCTTTGACGACGGCGGGCACATGACGGACCAGGCGATGCGGGATCGGCTGACGGCCTTTCTCGCCGGGTTCACCGCCTTCGTCGCCGCGCGGGACATCTGACACCACCGGAACCTTTGGCCCTACGGGCCGTATCCCCACCTCGCGGCACCTCGGCTACGTCAAGTTTCACGCCGGATGCGCCCTTGGTGGGTCCGGCTCGTCCCACGCGGCCCAAACCGTGCGGACGACACCCAAATCTCAGGAGAACACCCATGCCAACACTTTACACGATGCCCGGAACCTGCTCGCTTGCGCCCAATATCGCGGTGGCGTGGCTGGATGCGCCGGTCGAGGTCAAGACGATGGCGTATGGCGATCACAAGATGGCCGACTATCTGGCGATCAACCCCAAGGGCAAGGTGCCAAGCGTCCAGTTCGAGGATGGCGATGTGCTGACCGAGGCGGCGGCGATCCTCCAATGGCTGGGCGCCGCGTATGGCAAAAGCAACTATGGGCGCGATACCGATATCGGCCGCAAGGAGGCCGAGGCGCTGTCCTACATGACGTCCGATGTGCATGCGGCCTATGGCGGCCATTTCGGCCCGCAGAACTTCGCCGAAAGCCAGGACGGGGTCGCGGAGGTCAAGCGCAAGACCTACGAGACGCTGGGCAATCATTACAAGCGTCTCAACGATGTGCTGAACGCGAATGGCCGCGAATGGTATCTGGGCAAGCGCAGCTTTGCCGATACGTTCTTCTATGTGCTGAGCCGCTGGATCGAGCAGACGCCGCTTTCGATGGGTGACTATCCCGCGCTCAAGGAGCATCGCAGCCGGATGGAAGCCGACAAGGGCGTGCAGACCGCGCTCGAACGTCAGAACATGGAGCCGATCGGGTGATGGCCTTCGCCAAGGGAGATAACTGGCCGTCTCTGCCCTGGTCAGACTGGGCAGAGACCTGCGCCGCGCTGCATCTGTGGACGCAGATGCTGGGCAAATACCGCGTGGCGCATACGCCGTGGGTCAACCATGCTTGGCATTCGGCGCTTTATGTCACGCCGCGCGGCATGACGACCGGGCCGGTGCATGAGACGGGCGGCTGCGTCAGCCTCACGCTCGATTTCACCGATCATCGCCTGGTCGCCGAAGCCGATGGCGGCGCGCGCGACGGTTTCGCGCTGGAGCCGATGAGCGTTGCGGAGTTCCACACCCGCCTCGAACGCGCCGTCGAGGCGGTCGGCGGCACGTTTGACATTCACGGCGCGCCGAATGAGCTGCCCGATGCGGTGCCCTTCGCCAAGGACACCGAGGCGCGCCCCTATGATGCCGAGGCCGCCGCGCGGTTTCACAAGGCGCTTTTGCATATCGTGCCGGTCTTCGAGCATTTCCGCACCGGGTTTCTGGGCAAGGTCTCGCCCGTGCATTTCTTCTGGGGCTCCTTCGATCTGGCGCTTACCCGCTTTTCGGGCAGCACCGCGCCGCTGCATCCCGCCGGCATCCCCAACATGCCCGATGCCATCGCGCAGGAGGCCTATAGCCACGAGGTGTCCTCCGCCGGATTCTGGCCGGGCGGCGGCGGCGTGGATGAGACGATGTTCTATTCCTATGCGTACCCCACGCCCAAGGGCTTTGCCGACTATCCCGTCGCGCCCGAGATTGCACGCTTTGACACCGATCTGGGCGAGTTCCTGCTGCCCTATGCCGATGTCATTGCCAGCGATGACCCCGAGGGGATGCTGATGGACTTCCTGCAATCGACCTATGCGGCCGCGGCCGATACGGCGATTGGAACCGGGATGCGCTGGAGTGCGAGATCGGCAAACCCGGCAAGCCACGCCCGCTAGAGCGGCCCGCCTAGACACCCGCCATCAGAACATCGACGGCGCGGGTGATCGCATCCTCCTGCCCCGCTGCGCAGCCGACGCGCCTCAGCGCGCTGCGCCGCACGCCCGCAATCAGGCGCGTGGCAAGGATCAGGCGCCGGCCCTCATGGGTGATGTCGGGGTTGAGCAGCGTGACTGCCGGATAATCCGGCAAGAGCGGGATCACCACGACCGACGCATCGGGCGGCAGAAGATCACTCTCGATGACCACCATCAGGACGCCGCCATATTCGGCGATGTCGTAGCGCGTCAGCTCTGCCAAGATGCCGCCCCCGGCGCGGTCAGGATCTGCGCTAGCGGGTGACCGTTCTGCGCGTGCCAATCCGATTGCGCCGCAAAGGCATCTGCGTTTTCAGCCAGCCATTCACGGCGCTGCGCCTCAGCGACGGCGCGGCGCAGGGCGCTGTCGGCGATGGCCGACACGTTGATGCCCAGATCGCGCGCGCGGTCCAGCGCTTCGGCATCGAGGCTGAGCGATGTCTTGCGCCGGGCGGCATGTGCCATGGCGTCCCCCCCCTGAAATATACCGCCTTTATATACCGTACCGGCGGAGGAGGCAAGCGCCATCACGCAAGGCGGGCAGCCCCCTGCCCCGCCTAGCCCTTATCGAGTTCAGCGAAAAACGCGGCCACGGCGGCCTGCAAGCGCTGCTGGTCGTCGGTGGAGAAATCCCGGTCACAGATCAGCTCAACCCGGCCATTGCGCGCGGCGCAGCGAACCGTCCCCGCGGGGACAGTGCAGCGAAAGCTGGTCTTGGCCGCGTCCGGCGCCCCTGCCCTGCTCTGCGGCTTGGAGGGCTCGGAGGGCTTGGCGGCGGCCTGCGCACGCAGGATCTCCAGCTCGGCCTCGGGCGTGCTGGCCTGACCCGCGCCAAGCGCGGCACGGATGCGCGCGGCGGCACCGTCCTCGCCGGATATGCGCTTTTCCAGTTCCAGCCCCAGCGCGCGGGGGATCGCCTCGGGGAATTTCAGGCGGCTGCCGATGGTCTCGAGAACAGTCGCAAAATGCCTTATATAGACACGCTTTTGCCGGTTCGCCGACGCATAGAGCACCGCCACTGCCTGCTCCACATCCTCGGCCTCGGTCGCGTCATCGCGGGCATAGCGCAGCGCCAGCGCGGCCATCTCGGCAAAGGAGATATCGCGGCGCACGAGGTTTTCATCGACCATGCGGCGGTAAAGCCCCTCGATGCTCTCGCCATGGGCAAGGATGCCGGCGGGGATGCGGGCGTAGCGGTCGTCACCCGTCTCGTCATAAAGCTCGCGATAGGCAGACAGCCGGCGAAAGCCCTGCACCAGTTGCCACCCCTTGCCATCCGCCTCGACGCGGATCGGGTTGCTGAGGCCGATGGCGCGGATCGAGGCCTTGAGCTCGTCCAGCTCGGGATCGCGCGTGGCGCTCCGGTCGCGGTTCAGCTTGGTCGTGGTGATCGCGCCGATATCGATCAGATCGACGATCAACCCCTGCCCTTTCAGCCGGACAAGCTCATGCGCAAGGCGGTCATTCTCGGCGCGGATTGCCGCCTCGGCCTCTTGCCGCGTGCGCAATGCCTCGGCGTTTTCCGTTATGGCCGAGGCCATGGGACCGCGCCGTGCGGGCGGCGCATCTGGGCGGTCTGTCCCCGCGGGGACAGTGTCCTCGCCACCCGGAAAGTCGATGTCGAACCCTTTGCGCTTGCTCATGCCTCATCCTCCAGATTGTCCCAGGCGGTCAGCGCGTGGGCCTTGAATTCTTCATACGCCTGATCGAAGGAGGCCCGCGCGCGGCGCCATGTCTCGCGTGTCATATCGCGGTAATCGGTTTCGTAGATCGACGACAGAAACCTTCCGGACTGCTCGACCGCGCGGGTCATCTCGATCGGGTGCTCGGCCAACCTGTCGCCGAAGACCTTGCCAAAGGCCGAACGCATCGCGCGGTGCAAATCATTGCCCGGCTCGTACCGGGTGATCAGAAAACGGATATCCTGGAACACCTTGGGCAAGTTCATCGTCCCCGCGGGGACAACCCCGTTGAAGGCCGACAGATCCTCGAGCGCTTCGGCCAGCTGGCCGATGAAGGAGGTGGTGGAATCGTATTCCCAATAGCCCGGACCGGAGGGGATATAGAGCATATCGGCGGCAAAGACCGCATTCATGGATTGATAGCCGATGGCGGGCGGGCAATCGAAGAGGATCAGGTCATAGGCATCGGCAGGCAGCGCGTCGAGATAGCGACTGACCGCGGCGAAGAAGGACCATTCCGGGTTGAGATGGCGGTACTGCGCGCTAGCGAACTCGACAAAGGCGGCGTTGGCGCAGCTGGGGATCAGGTCGATCGTGGGCCAGCAGGTGGGCTTGACGAAATCGGCGACGCGCAGATCGGCCAGCCCCAGCTCGGTGATCGAGCTGGGCAGCGAGCGGCGGGGCAGGGCGGCGCCGGATTCCGCGCCCTGCGCGCTGGCATTCATGCGGGCGGTTTCCTGCATGAGGTCGCGCGCCATGATACCCCAGACGGTGAATTCCTCGGCCACATCGCTGAGCCCCATTGAGTGACTAAGCGTGGCCTGAGGGTCGAAATCGACGCAGAGAACGCGGTAGCCGTCGAGGGCCGCGGCATGGGCGAAATGCAGCGCCACGGTGGACTTGCCCGCGCCGCCCTTGAAATTGGCGATGGCAGCGCGCAGCGCCCGCTTGCCCGCCGGGCGGTGCGGCATCAGCGAGCGGCGATTCACCTTGATCCGGCGGCGCATCTCGTTGATCTCGTCCAGCGTATACCAGCGCTGGCGCCCGTCCTCTTCGACCTGGCCCTGCGGCAGCGACGGATCGGCAGCAAGGCGGCCGCGCAGGGTGGACTGGTTGACGCGAAAGATCAGCTCGGCCACCTCCCAGCTGGAAAAACGGCGTAGCGCCTTGTCCGCGCCGGGCGAGAAGGTCTGTTGGCGGATCCAGCCCTGCATTTTCAGCGATTGCGCCTGGAGGCGGGCGAGGTCGGAATGGGTGAACATCAGGACTCCTTCGGGTGTGTCCCCGCAGGGACAGACAAGATAAGGTGGCAACGGGACGCTAATCCCGCCTCACTTCCCGATTACGCCGAATTTGCAGAAAAAGCAAAAGGCAATATAGTGATAATCGTAAAATCGCCAAACCTGCCCCCACAAAGGGCACAGACGCCGAGGGCGAGCCGATTCGCCCCAGTGGCAGGGCAGCGGGCAGGATTAGGGGCACCTCGCCGGATAAAGGGGGACAGATCCGTACTGCCCACAAGATATTGGGGGACATTTCGCGCCTAATAGGGGACACGCAGGCTGTCCCCCTCTACCAATAATACCTTTTTTTAATCCTCTGGATTTTAGATCAGATGGCGACAGAGCGATCTGCCCTTGACAGACTCACCTCTCCGGACGCAAATTCATTTCAATCCGGGAAGTACGTTGGGTTCACTCCTTCCTTACCTTCCCTGGGTCTGACTCAGGCCACAGAAGCCTGGCAGCAAGAGGCAAATGGACGGCGCAAGATCCCGGCGGGCTTGGCGCCAAGGACGAGGGCAGTGATGCACATCAGAAAACCTGTCGGCCCCAAGGCCTCGGCGCAGAAGTATGACCTGCTGACCGCCCTCGGCGCCTTTGCCCTGTCGCGGGGCAAGGCCGAGCAGCGCATGACGCTGCGGCTGATGACACTGGTGACAGCGCGCTACAACTGGGCGCGCGACGAGCTGGAGGTGGGCCAGCGCGAGATCGCGCGGCTCTGGTCTGTGGACGAGCGCACGGTCAAGCGCGAGATGGCCCGGCTGCGCGCCTGCGGCTGGCTGCGGGTGACGCGGCAGGGCGCGCGGGGCCGGGTCACGCAATACAGTCTCGATATTGGGCGAATCCTGGAGGATACGCAGGATCAATGGGCCGCCATCGGGCCTGACTTTGTCCAGCGGCTGGGCGCTCAGCCCTCTGCCGAGCCGACGAATGTCGTGCCGCTGAGGCCGCACAGCGGCGCCGCCGTTCCCGCCCCTGACTTGACCGCCGGGACCGAATGGGCACTGGCGCAGGGCGTGCTCCATGGCGAGAACGCCGCGACTTACCAGACATGGTTTGCCAGTCTCAAGCGGTTGCGCCGCGAAGGGGCGCGGCTGATCCTGGCCGCGCCCAGCCGGTTTCATGCCAGTTATGTGCAGACGCATCTGGCGGCCACGCTGCTGGCCGCGTGCAGGTCGGTGGATGCAAGCGTCGATGAGGTGATCGTCACCGCATGAGGAGGGTCCTTGGCCCCTCCGCGATATGCGGCTCTAAACCCCGGTTTAGAGACTAGTGCCGGCCAGTTACAAATCCTGAACGCTGGCCGCGATGGCATCGACCGCGCGCAGCGAAAGCGCGGCGATTGTCAGGGTCGGGTTTGCCGTGGCCGAGGTGGGAAAGGTGCCCGAGCCCAGCATGAAGAGGTTGCGGTGATCGAAGCTGCGCAGATCCGCATCCACAACCGCGCTCTGCGCATCCGATCCCATCCGCACGGTGCCGATGATATGGCCCGCACCCTGCGCATCTGGCGAATGGTTCACGTCAGACGCATTCATGGCCGTGAAAATCTCGTCATGGGCGTCCTGCGCGGCAGCCAGGCCGGCAAGGGTGTAATCGGAGTAATCGTAATGGATGCGCGGCAGGGGCACGCCGTGTGCGTCCCGTTTGTCGGGGTCCAGCGTGACGCGGTTTTCCGCCTCTGGCGATTGCTCAACCAGCGAGCTGATGCGGATCTGGCGCGAGGTCGCGTCCTTGATCGCCGCGTCCAGCTCGGCGCCGCGCAGGCCGGACATGGCCAGATCGTTCGCCGTCGATTCGGGCGCGCCCGTGGGCCAGCTATGGCCGTCATTGGCGATCTCAATGCGGAACGCCGCACGTTCCTTGCGAAAATCGCCGTCCCGCAGGTTCTCGATACCCGAGGTCGAGAGCGGCCCGCGGAAGGGAAAGACCGGCTCGGACGTTGTGGCCCAGCTGAGCTTGGAGGGGTGGTCCATCAGGTTGCGCCCCACCTGATCCGAACTGTTGGCGATACCGTTTTCGGCGCCGTCCTGCGCGGAATTGAGCAGAAGGCGCGGGATCTCGATCGCGTGGGCGGCGAGGACGACGACCTTGCCCGATGCGGTACCGGTGCTGCCATCGGCGCGGCGGAACTCGGCGGATGCGACCTTGCCATCGTTGCCAAGGTTGAGCCGCGTGGCGGTGGTCTGGTCATGCACCGTTGCGCCCGCCTCTTCGGCAAGCTTCACATGAACGGTGGCATCGTATTTGGCCTGAATCGGGCAGACGGGAATGCACGAGGCATTGCCGCAACAGGCCGGGCGGTTGGCGTGGTAGGTCGAGTTGCGCCCCTGCGGGGTGGCGCGGATCTTGAATCGCGAGCCTTCCAGCGCGGCGCCGACATGCTTGTCGAGATAGGTGATCGGGATCTGCTCCATCGGATAATCGCCCGAGCGGGGCGAGCCGAGATCCTCGCTGCTGTCGCCGGCCACGCCAATCTCCTGCTCGGCCGCCAGATAGAAGGGCTCGAGCGCGTCATAATCGAAGGGCCAATCGACCCCATGGCCATAAAGCGAGTTCAACTTGAAATCGCCGGGCACGTTGCGCAGGGTCGTGCCCAGCCAGTGCCAGGTCGTGCCGCCGACCAGCTTGATATAGGTGGATTTGAATTTCTCCGGGCCGATCTGTTGATAGTAATCGTCCAGCTTGTGGGTCAGGGGATGCTCGGCGGATGGGTCATTGGGATAGGCGGATTCGGGCACCTTGAACTTGGCGTTCCAGAATTTCTCGACCGCATCGAAGCGCTCGATGCGCTTGCCGCTTTCCAGAAAGGCGACCTTGAGGCCCTTTTGCGCCAGTTTTGCGCCGGCCATCGCGCCTGCAACGCCAGTGCCGATGATCAGGATCTCTGCTGTAATGTCGTTGGTCATGGTGAGCTGCCTTGAATGGATGTCGGTTGAATGGGGCGAAGGGGCTGGGGTCAGGCGCCGGGTGCCCCGTTCCAATAGCCCATGACGCCGCCGCAGACGCCCTGCGGCTTGGTGAAATCCATCGCGTCCCACATCAACGCCTCGGTATAGGTGGCGACTTCGGTTTCGCCCGGGTCGGGCGAGACACCTGAATACCAGCTGGCCACAACCGCATTTGCCAGATCGCCAGCCTCGGCGCCCTCTGCCAGTCCGGCCAGATCCGCGCGGCGGTCCGTCGCGGCAAAGCCCTTGAGCAGTTCCGCGCCGATGCCCTCGGCCAGGCTGTCGCGGGCCGTCAGATCCTGTGACAGGCGCAGGAATGCATCCACGTCGAATTCTGCCGCAAAGGCGCGGGCTGGCCATTGCGCCAACGCCATGACCGGGAGGGCCGAGGCGGCCGATAAAATTCCCCGGCGCGTCATGGTGATCGGCTGGGCGGTGTCTGAACGTGACATGCGACTTTCCCCTTGTTTGCTACTGGTCTGCTTCTCGGATCCGGACGCATTGCGCCATCTGGGTAACGTGCCGCGATTGCCATTCGTTCCGCCCGCGTCGGCAGGCGGGGGCTCAGGCGGCAGGGGCCGCCGCGCCGCGCAGGACCTGCGTGCCCGCGTCCGGGGCGAAGGCCGCCGCAATACCGTCAAGCCGCTCTTGCGCGTCGCGTGCCAGGCTCTGGCGATAGGAGGCCAGCACGGACCGGTCCGTGCCGCTTCTGAGCATTGCTTCCTCCAAAAGGGGGGGCGATCTGCACCGCCTCGGCGCAAAGGCGCCGATGGCCGCGCCCGTCGTGAGAATGCGCAGCCTGAACAGTCACTGTCGATTGACGTCGGGCGCCCGCGTGCCTACATCAAAGCCATGTTGGTCCATGCAAATCATTTTCGATTTCTACTGCTGACCCGCCCGCTTCCCCGGGCGGCATAGGCGCGGGCGCGCCTTTCCTCTCCTCCCGGGGCTCTTCGACAGTCTGAAACGACGAAATGGCACAAAGCGGCCGGGTGATACCTCATGATCGACATTCATATCCCATCCTATCCAGCCTTGGCGCGCGCGCCGGGCTAACTGCTGCGCGGCCGAGGGCACGCTGGTTGGCATGAGGCGCTTTGGCGCCCACGGGATGCCGCCAGGACCTGCGAGCACCCGTGAGGGTTCATAGCGTTGCCCGCCCGGTCTGATGCCTGCCTGCCCGCCTCTTTCGACCTTTTTCAATCAGAACCAGCCACATCATGAAAGGCACGTCAAAATGCTTTCTCCTCATACGAATATCGCTCCGAAAACCCGCGCGCGCCAGCCGCGCATTGTCCTGAACGCGGACGATCTGCCCCGTATCGAGGCGCTTGCCGACGGGGCGATGGTGCGCAATCCGGCACTGGCTGACCGTCTCTTCGACGAAATCAATCGGGCGCGGATTCTGCCTGCCTCCAAGATGCCCAAGGATGTGATCGGGATCGGCAGCACCGCCACGTACCGCGACGAGACCACCGGCCAGGAAAAGGCGTTTACGCTAGTCTATCCCGAAGATGCCGACATCGCTCTGGACCGTGTCTCGGTCCTCACGCCTATCGGGGTTGCCCTGTTGGGGCTTGCCGAGGGCGCGGCCTTTCATTGGGACACACGGGCAAACCAGCGCCGGACGCTCACGGTCATACGGGTCGAGCAACGTTCGAAATCCGGCGAAAGCTAAGCTGGCGGCACGAAGCCCGCCCGGAAAACGCGGCGCTTTTGCATCAGATGCGCCGGGGATGGCAGCGCGCCGCGCCATACCAATGACTTGCATTCAATCGGAGACAGCGAAATGATCTACGGCACCGACCGCGCGATTTGCAATAATTGCGACGAAGTCCTGCCGCGTGCAGCGGCTGGCCGCTGCCCGATCTGCCGGGCGGCGGTGGGCAGAGAAGAAGAGTCCGCTCCCGCCTGCCGTCAAAGCGGCGTCGCCGGTGCGGGCAGAGGGGCAGGGGGCTGCGCAATCTGTCAGCCCGCCGGACGGGACCAGTTAGGCTCGGACCACGGAAAAAGGATCAGGTCATGAGTGCGAAGCAACATCTATACCGGCTTTTCTGGCCCGGGCTTCTGACCGCACTCTGTCTGGGGTTGATCCTCTTTCCTGCGGCCACCGCCGGCTTGCCGGCGGATGGCGCGGCCCTGTCGCGCGGCCTGATGGCTACGGCCTATTTTGCGTCCGCCTGGCTGATCAGCCGGATTGCTGCGCTTGCGCTTGACCGGGCGCCGGGGCGGCGGCGGCCCTATCCGCGCCTTTTGACTGATATGATCACGGCGCTGCTGTTTACCGTCGCGCTCGTCGCGACGATCTCGCTTTTCATGGGGCAGGGCGCATTCGGCACGCTTGCGGGATCGGGCCTCGTGCTGGCGCTCTTGGGTTTCGCCATCCGCAACGTCGTCGCGGACATTTTGTCGGGAGTCGCGCTGGGGGTCGAAGGCCCGTTCCGCATCGGGGACTGGGTGGATATCGACACGCTGGCGCGCGGCAAGGTGATCGAGATCGGCTGGCGCACCACGCGGCTTCTGACCCGCGACGGCACTTATACCATCCTGCCCAACAGCCAAATCGCCCGGCAAAGCATCACCAACTATTCCGCGCCGCGGCCCGAATACCGCGCGCAGATCAGCATCACGCTGGATCACGGGATGCCCATTGCCAAGGCACGGCAGGTCATGCTGGACGCGCTCAAGACGGCCAAGCTTATCCAGCAGGAGCCGGGACCGGACGTGCGCGTGACCTCCTACGAGGAAGGCGGCATCACTTATGCACTGCGCTACTGGCTCTCGCGCTTCGATCGCGATATCGACTGCCGTGACGAGGTTTTCTCGCTTGTCGACGAAGCATTGCGCCAGGCTGGAAGCATCGCGCCTTATCGCCGGATCGAGGTTGTTCCGGCGGCGGCTCCTAAAAACGGGTGAGCACATTGAGAATGAGCCGGTCATGCGGCCCATGTGAAAGCAGCTGCATGTGATAGAACCGATATGCGGACGCATCCTTGCAAGATTGAAATGAAAGGCGTTTGAAATGAAAGTCGTTGTCATGGGGGCTGGCGTTATCGGCGTCACCACCGCCTATTACCTGGCCAAGCAGGGCGCCGAGGTCGTGGTCATTGACCGCCAGACCGGGCCGGGCCTCGAGACCAGCTACGCCAATGCGGGCCAGCTGAGCTATGGCATGTCCTCGCCCTGGGCCGCGCCCGGCATTCCGGTGAAGGCGGTCAAGTGGATGTTCATGAAGCGCCGCCCGCTCTTCATCTGGCCGCTCATCAGTCCGACCATGTGGAAATGGTGCGTGCAGATGTTGGGCAATTGTAATGAGGAGAGCTACCGGCGCAACAAGGGGCGCATGGTGCGCGTGTCGAGCTATTCGCGCGACGTCATGCCCGACCTGATCGCCGAGACCGGCATAGATTACGACGGGCGCGCGCAGGGCACGCTGCAGCTTTTCCGCACGGAAAAGCAGGTCAAGGCGTCCAAGGCGGATCAGGAGGTGCTGGCCGAATACGGCTCGCCCTACGAGGTGCTGGACCGGGACGAATGCATCAAGGCCGAGCCGGCCTTGGCCGAGGTGCGCGAGAAGTTCGTGGGTGGTCTGCGCCTGACGGCCGACCGCACCGGCGATTGCCGCATGTTCACCATCGCGCTGACCGAGAAATGCGCCGAGATGGGCGTCGAGTTTCACTATGGCCAGACGATCAAGGCGATCGCCGTCGAGAATGGCCGCATCGCCGGGGTCGATACCGAGATCGCCGGGCGCATCATCGGAGATGCCTATGTCTGCGCCATGGGCAGCTATGCGACCGCCGTGCTGACTCCCATCGGGGTCAAGCTGCCGGTTTATCCGGTCAAGGGCTACTCGGTCACGCTGCCGGTGACGGATGACGCCTTCGCGCCGCAATCCACGGTGATGGACGAGACGCACAAGGTGGCCATCACGCGCCTTGGCGACCGCATCCGCGTGGCGGGGCAGGCGGAGATCGCGGGCTATTCCGACCGGCTCGGGCCGCATGCCACCGACACCGTCAAGCATGTCATCGGCGATCTTTTTCCCAAGGGCGGCGATGTCAGCCGCGCCGAGGGCTGGACCGGCCTTCGCCCCATGACGCCCGATGGAACGCCCGTTCTGGGGCCGACGCAGTATGACAACCTCTTCCTCAATACCGGCCATGGCACGCTGGGATGGACGATGGCCTGCGGGTCGGGCCGCGCGGTTGCCGATGTCGTCCTGGGCAAGACGCCCGAGATCTCTTTCGATGGACTGACAGCGGCGCGCTATTCGAAGTGACAGCGCAGGCTCGAATTGTTTGCCCCCGCTTCGATCGCTTGAAGGGTGGGGGCAAACTCAACCATCCGGCAACAAACCCGCCGGAGCCGGGACCACTTCAGTGGCAGGACATGCAGCCGAGATGTTTACGCCGCCAAGGCCCGCAGCATCCAGGCGGATTTCTCATGGAAGTCGGCGCGTGTGGTCGCAAGGTCTGCTGTCACGGGATCGCCCGCGGTTTCCGCAATATCGACAAGCGCGCGCATCTGCGCTGACAACCGTTCATGGTCGAGAGCAAGATCCTCGAGCATGGCCTGCGCCGACAGATCTGCATCCGCATTCTGCCCGCCCGGTCCGGCGGCCAGGTCTGCGGGTTGGATCAGCGCGGGTTTGCCAAGCGCCCGAAGACGCTCGGCCAGAACATCGACGGCCGCGAACATGTCGGTATAGTGCGCCTCGGTCATGTCGTGAACCGAGACGAAGAGCGCGCCGGTGACGTTCCAATGATAGATTTGGGATTTCAGAACAAGGCGGTAGGTTGCCGCCACTGCGCCGGACAGCGCTTCTGTCAAAGATGCGACATTCGAAATCTCGGCCTTGGCGTCACGAGCCGCAGGGTTCTGTTTTGCTGCGGTGGTCATCGATGTCTCCTGTTCAAGAAGGTGAAAGATGCTGAAGTTTCCGTATCCAACGTCAGCCTGCCCCGCGTTGCGCAGGGCAGGGGAGGGGCTGCGTGGCGGCCCGCTTGCCGCTCCGGTCAGGCGGAGGCGATGCCTTGCCCGGCCATGCTTGCGCCTTGCGGCGCCTGATGTTCCGGACTGGCCATTGCGACGGGCCTTGTCCCATCGGCGGGGCGGCCCCGCGGGTGCCTGACGGCGCGGCGGATCTCGCTACGGCGGATACCGATATCCCAAAGCATCCGGTCATCCAGCGCCTCCAGCGCGGCAATCGCGCGGCGCTGGCGCCACAGGCGGCTCAAATGACGGATGACGGGGCCGAAAACACTCTGATTTTCGCCGGTTTTGTGCTCGTAAGCCGCGCGCTGAACCATTTCGCGTGTGATGTAGACTGACATTCCATACTCCAATTCAGAGACTGATACTGCCGAGACGTCAGACACCCTTCGGTTGCGGTGAGCGCAATAGCTCACTCACCCCGGGCCGGGTTCAAACGTCGCTTCATATGTGAGGTGAGATCGAAAATCCCCGAGGCGTGGAAAAGCCAACGGCCTTCCCGCCCGGGGCTACAGGCGGTTCAGTAGCTGTCCTGCGCGCTGCGCGGACCTCTTATGGAGGCTGTACATCGTCATGCTCTTTAGATGGCCATGGGGCAGGTCGCTTTCAAGCGATCCCGCCAGACGTTTGCGCGCTGTGACCTTTATGGCACCACGCGCCGCAGCATCATATCAAAGGGTCTTCCTGCAACTGGACGAGGGCCATCTTGATCTGCCTCAGCAGCTCGGCACGATCAACGCCTTCCATGCCTTCGTCCGTGGCGCGCATGTAGTCCTTCTTGTCGTCGCGCCACTGCTCCAGCATCCTTATCTTGCGGTCACGGCTGAGACTGTCGTCGCGCAGCAGATCTGCGGGTGTCTCGTATTTGCCGAAATATGCCATGTCGGGTCTCCTCTCGATCGACCTGCCGCCAGTCTGCGCGCGCGACCGGCTATTGTCCAACGCGGCAATGCCCGGCGGGTTTCGCGCGAGGGCCAATATCCGGCCATCATAATGCGCAGGTCTCTTTCACATGCTGCTCGAAAAAGTCCGAGAATGCGGCGACGCGCAGGGGCAGCTGGTTGTAGGGCGGATAGTAGAGCGTCAGCCAGATCTCGGAGATCTCCCACTCGGGCAGCACCTGCACCAGCCGCCCCGCCTCCAGATCGCGCGCGACGATGAAGCGCGGCAAAAGGGCGATGCCCTCGCCGTTCAGCGCCAGCTGGGCCAGCAGATCGCCATTATTGGCGCTGAGCGTGCCCGTGACCTTGTGCCGGGCCTCCACCGCGTTTCTCGACAGCTCCCAAACCTCTTCGCGCGCATCCGACTGGTAGCAGAGGCAGGAAAACTCCGTCAGCTCCTCGGGGCTTTTGGGCTGGCCGTTGGCCCCGATGTAGTCGGCCGAGGCGACCAGAACGCGCGGCACCTTGCAGATCTTGCGCCAGATGGTCGAGCTGTCGCTGGGCGGTCCCGAGACGCGGATGGCGAGATCGAAATCCTCCTCGACGATATCCACGAAACTGTCCGACAGATGCACGGCGACATGCGTTTGCGGGTGCAGCGTGGCGAATTGCGACAGTACGGCGGGCAACACTTCGATGCCCAGCGACAGCGGGGCGCTGATGCGGATGCGCCCGGTCGTCATGCCCTGCGCCTCGCGCGTCTCAATCATGGCCTGCGCCAGCCCCTCGGCCAGCGGCGCCACGCGCGCGGCATAAAGCGCGCCGGCGGAGGTCAGCGACACCTGCCGCGTCGTGCGGACCAGAAGTTGCAGATCCAGTTTCTCCTCCAGCGCCGCGACGGTCCGCGTGACGGAGGCGGGCGTCATGCCCAGACGGCGGGCCGCCCCGGCAAAGCTTTCCAACTCGGCCACGGTAAGGAAGACGCGGATGGATTCAAGCTCGCCCATGCGGTCATCATTACGCTCATTGCAATGGTGAATGCAAGATTATGCCCGTTCTCAGTAATTCCGGTAGCCCTTAAGTTCTGGCTCAAGCAAGATCACTCAATCAAGGAGCCAGCCATGCTCACCCAGATCAAAGGATTGCACCACGTCACATCGATGGCGGCGGATGCGCAGGAGAATAACGCGTTCTTTACCAAGCTGCTCGGGATGCGCCGGGTCAAGAAGACCGTCAATTTCGACGCGCCCGATGTCTATCATCTCTATTACGGCGACGAGACCGGCACGCCCGGCTCGGTCATGACGTATTTCCCGTTTCCGCATATCGCACCGGGCCGCCATGGCACCGGCGAGGTGTCGGAGACCGCCTTCGCCGTGCCCGTGGGCGCGCTGGACTACTGGCGCGAGCGTCTGTCGGCGGCCGGTGTGGAGGGCCTTGAAACAGCTGAGCAATTCGGCGAGGCGCGCCTGCGCTTTCACGGGCCGGACGGCGACGGCTTTGCGCTGGTCGAGGTGCTTGGCGACACGCGCGCGCCGTTTGATGGCGGCCCGGTGCCCGCAGACAAGGGCATTCGCGGCTTTCGCGGCGTGACCATGCGGTTGCGCGATGCGGATTCCACGGCGCAGCTCCTGACCTTCATGGGCTACCGCGAGATTGCCCGCGAGGGCGCGCTGATCCGCATGGGGATCGAGGGCGGCAATGGCGCCGATGTCATCGACCTCGAGGCGCTGCCGGATGAGGGCCGCGCCCGCGAAGGCGCCGGATCGGTCCATCACGTCGCCTTTGCGGTCGAAAACCGCGAGGCGCAGGCCGAGGTGCGCCGCGCGCTGCTTGATGCTGGCGCGCATGTCACGCCGGTCATCGACCGCGATTACTTCTGGGCGATCTACTTCCGCACCCCCGGCGGGGTGCTGTTCGAGATCGCCACGAACGAGCCCGGTTTTGACCGGGACGAAGACCCCGCCCATCTGGGCGAGGCCCTGAAACTGCCGGAGCAGCACGCGCATCTGCGCACCCGCCTTGAGGGAACATTGCCACCTCTGGCGGATTGAGCCTTCGAGATCTGGCAAACACGCAACCAAAGGAGACTGAAAGTGTCCGTCAAACTCGCAATCCTCTACTATTCCACCTACGGCACCAACCACCAGATGGCCGAAATCGCCGCCGAGACCGCCCGCGAGGCGGGCGCCGAGGTCCGCCTGCTGAAGGCGCCCGAGACCGCGCCCCAATCGGTGGTCAACGGCCAGGACGCCTGGAAGGCGCAGGCCGAGAAAACCGCCGACATCCCCGAGGCCACGGTCGAGGACATGGAATGGGCCAACGCCTATCTCATCTCGGCGCCGACCCGCTTTGGCGTGGTGGCCAGCCAGATGCGCGCCTTCATCGACACGCTGGGCGGCATCTGGTCGAAGGGCGGGCTGGCGAACAAGCCGGTCACGGCCATGACCTCGGCCCAGAGCGTGCATGGCGGGCAGGAAACGACGCTGCAATCGCTCTACACCACCGTGATGCATTGGGGCGGCTTCGTGGTGGCGCCAGGCTATACCGATGAGATCCTCTTCAAGACCGGCGGCAACCCCTATGGCTACAGCCACACCGCGGGCGAGGATTTCTCGGACGATGCCCGCGCCGCCATCGCGCACCAGACCCGCCGCCTCGTCGAGGTCGCGGCCAAGCTGGCGTAACGGCGACCCGGCCCTGCCAAACGCCCTGCCTGCGCCACGCTCGGGCAGGGCCCCCTTATCGCCGTTGAAATGCTGCCCGCTGAATGGCGCCGACCTGTCTGGCCAAGCGGCCATACCTTGCCTCATAACGGAGGGTGACATGCCTCAAGTCTCGACGTTTCAAACCGGCCTTGCCAACCCGCCCCCATAGCAGGCCCGCGAGGCGCAGCGCTTTGGCACGCGGGTGCATGTCGGTGACGGCACGCGCGCGGGGGTGCTGGATGCGGCAGGCGCCGCAACCGCCCGGGCCATCGTCGTGGCCACGGACGATCCTGAGACGACTCTGCGCATCGCGCGGATGGTGCAGGTGCGCTATGCGGGGGCTGCGCTGATGGTGCGCGCCCATGATCGCATTCAGGCCGTCCGGCTGGCCGGCGCCGGGATACCCGCGGGCGCCATCACCCGCGAGACGGTGCTGTCTGCGCTGGCACTGGGCGAGGTGACGCTGCAAAGCCTCGGCTATTCGATGGATGACGCGCGCGGTATCGTGGCCCGTGTGCAGGAGCGCGTTGCCGCCCGCCTTGCCGATCAGGTCGTCGCCGGGCGCGACGCGGCCGCGCGCGATGCCATCGTCGCCGCCATCGCGCCCGAGCCGCTGTCGAGCGGCGCTGAAAAATAGAGCGCGCTGGGGGTGTGGGCGGGGCAGGGGACTAAAGCCCGGCGGCCTTGGTCAGATTGACCCGGAACCTATCCCTGCGCCGCTGGTATCGGCGGGTCATCTCGGTGGATGCGTGGCCAAGGTGTTTTTGAACATAGCGCTCATCCACCTCGGCAGAGCTGGCTAGACCCGCACGCAAGCTGTGGCCGGAATAGAGCGCAAGACGCTCCTTTTCCGGCAGCTCCGTCCGGATGCCGGCGGCCAGCACGCACCGCTTGATCAGCCGCGCGACATGCTTGTCACTCAGGCGCGTCTCAAGGGCCTTTGAGCCGTCGCGCGAACTGCGCGTGAAGACGGGGCCGAAATCGATCCGGGCGAAGTGCAGCCATTGCTCCAGCGCATGAACGGGGCAGGTCTGCGCGCTTAAGCCGCGGCCGATCTCGACCTCGCGCCAGCCGGTCTTTGCATTCAGCGTCAGCAAGGCACCCTGCGGCATGATCTCGATCCAGCCGCCGCTGTCTGGCGTGTCGTCCTTGCCCATATCGAGGCTGACGATCTCGGCGCGGCGCAGGCCGCCCGCATAGCCAAGCAGCAGGATCGCCCGATCGCGCAGCCCCCGCAAATCAAAAGGCAGCGTGGCGACCATAGCGAGGATATCCTCGCGCAAGATCGCCTCTTTTTGCACCGGCGGCTTGCCATGCTTGCGCTTGATCCCCGCAAGGATTGCCGCGATGTGTCGGTTCTTGCGATCAAGAGCGAACCCCCGCTGCGCATAGTTCCACCCAAGGCCCGACAGGCGGCGCTCTATGGTCGAGACCGAAAGGGCAGGGGCCCGCCCCTGCGGCGCGGCCAGATCTGCAAGATAGAGACCGATCAATTCGGGCGAGGGCGGCAGGGGGTCCGTCCCTTTCATCCGGCACCAGCGCGCATAATGCGCCCAATCCTTGGCATAGGCTTTCAAGGTGTTCTCGGACGCCGCCGCGCGCGCATAGTCCCGCGCCGTGCCGACAAGGCAGTCAAGCGTGCCGGACCCTGCCAGATGCGCGGGCAGGGCGATGCCATCGCCCGTCTCGTGACCTCTCTCGCCGCCGCCTGCATCCTCAGACGGGGCGGCGAGCGATGATGTCGATGTCTCGTCTCTTGCGGTCATCTTTCCCCCCGAAAATTCCCGAATTTTGAGCCTGCTTGCGATCTATCTCATAGTGTCCGATAATGCAAACTTATCGGACGTAAAATAGACCAATAAGTTGGGGCGGTTATCGAACTAAATGGTAGGCAAAAGCGCCGTTGTCAGATAGACTCTGAACATGAAATCCGAGCGCATCATCCACGGTCCGAGCCTCAATACTTTACCTCTTATGCCGGCCTGGGTCACTTCTGCACGTGGCGAAACCCTTGAAGATGTGGCGTTCTTGTCGGGTGCGGCGCTAAGTCATCTGCATCTTGTGTTGGGGGGAGACGATGCCCCCCAGGCCTTGTTGCGGGAGCGGCTGGCACTGCGTGCTGCAGAGACCTGTGTCGCGCATTCGGGTCGGGTCGAAAGGGCAGGGGAGCTGCGCGACGCATTAGCGTTTCTCCAGCCCGGCGACCAACCCGGCCCGGCGGGCGGCACTTACCTCTCTTGGCGGCGCGCGGTCGAGCGGCCGGTGTCTGTGAAGGCGCTGCACCGAGCGTTGCCGAATCTAGAGCCGGACCAGATTGCGACTTGGCTCAACGGGTGCGACCCGCGTGACGGGTGCGGCCGGCGCGGGGCGGGACAAGGGACGCCCGTTTTTCGCGCGGCGTTCGTCCTAAAGGCTGTTCTCGACGACAATCCACGGGCGCACACGACAGCGATGATCTTCGCCGATGCTGCGCTCGCCCAATCCCTTGGCTGGTCACATATCTTACCGTTCCTAACGCTTGGTCTCAAACGCCGCGATCTACATTCGCCGGGTGAAGAACTTCGGATGGCCTGTCATCGGGCTATTGTAAGCGCAGCGAGCGAGGTGGACCGCGAGGTGGTCGACTTGGCGCGCCGCGCCGCGCGGCTGCAAGATGTCACTTCAAAATTGCGAGCCAAGGGGGCCGAGGAAGCGGTGAAGATGTTCCTGACCCGCGACACTGTTGCGCCGACGTCGCTGACCTCACTGCGGTCTGACCGCGCGGCCCGCCGGTTCTGCGACCGGCTTGTGGAACTGGGCGCCGTGCGCGAGTTGACCGGGCGCGAAACCTTCCGACTCTACGGGGTGTGAGCATGGCCAAGGATCGACCTGAGCCGGACCTCGACCCTGAGCTTGCCGGCCTGTCGCCCGAGCTGCGTTGGCGGGAATGGATGCGCCGGATCGAGGCGGTGCTCTTCGCCTCTGCCTCTCCGGTGCCGCGGGAAGACCTTGCGCGCGTCGTGGGCCAGGGGGTATCGGTCGACCTGTTGATCGAGGATCTGACCGCCGATCTTGAGGGCCGGGCGTTCGAAGTCGCTAAGGTCGCCGGCGGCTGGATGTTCCGGACGCGACCCGCCTACGCGCCCGCGATTCGGGTCGCGGCGGACGTCAGTGAACAAGTGCTGGGCCTGAACGAATTCGATGTCGCGGTGCTGGCCGCCATCGCCTGGCACCAGCCGATCACCCGAGACGGGCTGAAGGATATCTTCGGCAACGAGATCAGCCGCGATCTGATCGGAAGGCTGCGTACGCGGGGATTGATCGGAACAGGCCCGCGCTCCCCTCGGCACGGAGCGCCCTACACCTACGTGACGACAGAGCAGTTCCTCGTAGTCTTCGATCTGGAGACGCTACAGGAGCTTCCGAATTGCGAGCAGCTCGAGGACGCGGGTATGAGTTGCTGACGCGGCGCTCTCAACTTGTTGCTCTGACAGCACAACGCTCTCGATCTTCTCGGTTCGTGGCGCTAGGCTAGCTGTGCAGGACTGCCTGTCTGGGAGATGTGCGCATGGCCAGAGAACGACTGGACGAAGCCGAACGAATACTTGCGGCCTATACTCAGAAATATGGGCTGAGTGATGAAGCAAGGGAATACTTCGCGAAATGGTGTGACCCGAAGGATGGTGGAATAATATCCTCAGAGTCAAAAGCTGCACATCCATCCACTAGAAATAGTAGCCAATAGTGCACTGAATTGATGTGATGAACCGCCCCGGTTTTTCCGGAGGCTGATTACTCCGTTTCACGCGACTTTATCGAACTCGTTACGGTGTTCATAGAACTTCTCCTCGGCCTCAACGGGCGGGATGTTTTCGATGGGTTGCAGCAGGCGGCGATTGTTGAACCAGTCGACTCATTTCCGGGTTTCCCACTCGACCGCATCCGCGGTTTTCCACGGCCCCAACCGATGAATGACCTCCGCCTTGAACAGCCCGATGATCGTCTCGGCCAGGGCGTTGTCATAGCTGTCACCCGCACTTCCGACCGAGGGTTCGATCCCGGCTTCCGCCAGGCGCTCGGTATAGCGGATCGACACGTACTGGCCGGTCCCGATCAGCCCCTGCGCATTCAGCCGTCCGATCAGGTCGCGGGGGATTTCGCGCCCGAAGATCTCTTTCAGCCCGGCGCGCGTGATCGGCTGGTGCCAGGCGATGGCGGCCAGAACGGCGGCGTCGAATTCGCGCAGGTCGAGATCCTGCGCACCGAGGTCCGCCGCCGCCCGGATCACCGGGGCATAGGCGGGTCGGGTGCGCAGCATCCAGCCATCCATCGGGGGTGATTTCAAAGGGGCGCCCCTTCAGGTCCGCCGCCAGATCCTTGAGCAGCAAGTCGGCCGATTCCCCGTGCCCCATGATCCACGCCAGGTCTTCGCGCGGCACCGGTGCGGCAGAGGCAAACAGCACCGCCTCGATCCTGTGCATCCACTCGCGCCAGCGCAGGTCGGGCGGCAGACCGGCCAGCTCACGGTCGAGATCGGTCAAAACGGATCGATGATGCGCGCGCCGGTCGGGGCAAAGTCAGTGCCATTGCCGGTCACCACCGTCGCATCTCTGGATAATGCCTGCGCCGCAATCATCAGATCCGCCCCGGCATGGCCGATCAGGGCCGACAATTCGCCCCAGACCAGCGCATCCGGCGCCGTGAAGTCGAGCACCCGGTCGCCGAACACCGCCACCGTCCGCTCCAGCCAGTGACGCAGATCCTGCGCAAAATCCGGATCGCGCCCTTCCTGCCGGCGGATGCCGCGCTCGATCTCGCCCAGGGTGATGACACTCAGGAACAGATCGGCCTCGGATTTCCCAGCCAGCCAGGCCGCCACTTTCGGCGCGCGCCCAGCCCGCCGGACGGCCGAAATCACGTTGGTGTCGAGGATGTAAATCAAAACGCGACATCCCGCGGCGCTGCTTCGGCCCGCTCGACCTCACCCCCCGGAAAGGCCAGAAGATGCTCGGTGAAACTCTCGCGGCGAGCCTGTGCCGCCTTGACCAGCCGATGATACTCCTCGGCCGAGACCACCACCACCGCCGGTTTACCCCGGCGCGAGACCTCCTGCGGTCGGCCGGCCAGGGCGGCTTCGACCACCGCGCTGAACCGGTTCTTGGCGTCGTGCAGGGTTAACATGTCATTCTCCTATCTAGCTATCTATCTAGATAATGCTTCCTGGGTTCAAAAGCAATGCTCACACCCCGTACAGTCGGAACGTGGCGCGCCCGGTCAACTCGCGCACCGCCCCGAGATCGACCAACCGGTCACACAGACGCCGCGCCGCGCGATTCGACAGCGGCAACGCAGCCGCCGCCACCGCGTCGCGACGCAGGAACAGCTCCACCGCCTCGCCTGCCGCTTTCGCGCGCAGCTTCGGCGCGACGGCGTTAAGCCGGGCGGCCCGGCTGGTGTGATCCCCGGCCATACGGACGCCATCGACGGCGGAGGCGATGACCGCACGACAACAGGCCAGACGCAGGCCGTCGCCGCGCTTGCGCAGACCGGCCCGCTTCAGGCCCGCCGCCAGAAGCGGGATTAGGTGATTCCAACCCAAGGCCCGCGCCAGCGCGGCGGCGGCCAGGATCAGCCCCACGGGCATTGTCATGTTGTTGTCGCGCGACGTGACCAAGACCTATTTTCCCCTCATGCGGTCACTTCGGCGTCATAGTCGTTCCACAGGCTGAGCGCATCAGCCCGGGCGCGGCGGTAAGATACTGTAGAAAGACGATGGCGTTTGGGACGAAAGATGGTGGTGGTTTGGTCATGGACCGATAGAAAACGCTGCGCCTGACGTGGGGATTTGAAACCTCCCAGGATCTTTTCTCGTCGTCGTGTGTGCCGATCCGATGCCTCGGAACGGTTATTCAACCCTTTGTGCGAGCGGTGATCGACGCCAGAACAAAGGTCTCGGACGGCGACGCCGTAGCTCCGCAGCTTGTCGGTCACGAGGACACGTTGCATGCCCCATCGCTTCATCAGTCTCTTCAGAAAGCGCTTGGCAGAACGGGTGTTTCTGCGGCTCTGCACCAGAATTTCCAGCACATCACCATTCGCATCGACTGCACGCCAAAGCCAGTGCTTCTTCCCTCGTATTGGGATCACGACCTCGTCAAGATGCCATTTGTCAGCTGGTGTCGGCCGGTCGCGACGGATCTTGGCGGCGATCTGCGTTCCAAACCTTTGGCACCACACACGAATGCTTTCATACGAGACGATCACGCCCGCTCGGCCAACACATCCTCGACATCGCGCAGGCTCAGAGCAAACCGATGGTACGCCCAGACGGCATAGGAGATGATGGACCGAGGGAACCGGAAGCCCTTTGGGCGAGGCTGTAAAACTTGGCTGATCATATGCAAGCGCTATGCATGCAGCCGGGTCACGTCAATAACCTGACATTGCCGTTTTCATGGATCATGACTACCTAGCGTAGCTCAAGGGATCAAGTTCGGAAACGGCGTCGAGGTGACAGACGCCACAGAAACCAGCGCCGCCTGATCAGGCCGCGTCACCCAGATTTAACCATAGCACTTCTTCTCAGCCTCAGGACCTATTCTTGCCTTATCAACTCGCCTACGTAAGCTACTCTCGATCACCGCTCGATCAGGCGACTTTGTCTGACATCCTAGAGATCTCAGAGCGCAACAACGCGAGAGACCAGATTACCGGTGTTCTCATGTATCATGATCAACTTTTTTTCCAGATTTTGGAGGGAGAGCAAACCGCAGTCGAAGATTGCTATTACAAGAGGATTCATCACGATCACCGTCACACCGGCTTGTCTCTCACTTGGTGCGATGCAGTCGATAGCCGAACATTTTCGGACTGGTTGATGAGGTATGCTGGGCCTGACGAAATTGGCCAGTATACCAAAGGGACGTTTCACTCCTTGGAGCAGTTGAAGAGCGACAACGGCTTGAACGAGCCTGGCAAACATTTGGCCTTGGAGCTTGCTCTTTCAGTATTCAAAAACGTTAGATCTTACATACCCGCGAGTTAGTATCAGACTCGCTGCCACAAGCGAATACCCCCGCCTACATAGTGGAGCTGGGGGTAAGCTTTGGAGAGTCGTAGGTAGATGGGGTGGTTGCCGCCCTCCCCCAGACGGCATCGTAATGTGCCAAGAAGGTGGTCTGAGTGAAATGAAGCTATAGGTCTCCGGTGAACCCGACGCGGTTCAAAGAGTGGAGAAGCGAACGGTCGATCATCGTTTCTTTAATCTACTAAAAAGGTTTAGAGGTTCCTCGTTGATCCGTGGCAGGAACCAAGTCAGCAGTCCCGCCAGCGGCAGGAAAGAGCAGATTCGATAGACGGCCTCGACGCCATAGCTGTCAGCCAGCACACCAAGAAACGCCGCCGCGACACCAGCAAGTCCAAAGTTCAACCCGTAGAACAAGCCGCCGATCAGGCCAATCCGATTGGGCAGAAGGTCCATCGCATAGATCAAGATCGAGGCAAAGGCGCTGGCCATGATCAGATTGATCATGATCGTCAGTACGCCTGTCCAGAACAGATCGGCATAGGGCAGGATAAGCGTCAAAGGCAGCGGGCCGAGCACCGAGATCCAGATGATCCTATATCTGCCAATCCGATCGCCGACGATCCCGCCGATCAGAACACCCACCGCTGCCGCCAGCAGGAATACGAATAGCATCAGCTGCGACGAGGGGATGGAAAGATCAAACCTCTCGATGAGGTAGAAGGTATAGAATGATCGGAAGCTCTCGTTGTAGGTATTCTTGGTGAACATCAGAAAGGTTAACACGGCCAGGCCGATTCCAACGGTCAGCGGCGCGTGCGTGACCGTCTCGCCGCCGGTGTTTCTGCGGGCCCGCAGCGCTGCGAAGTCGGCGCTCAGCTGTCGCTGTTTGCTGCCGATCCATGTCAACAGCATCATGGCCAAAAGGGCGGTGACGGCAAAGCAGGCAAGGCTCGGCTGCCCCCATGGCACGACGATCAGCGCCGCAAAAACCGGCCCGAGGGCCCCGCCTGCCTGCCCGCCGACCTGGAAGATACCTTGAGCCAATCCCTGCCTTCCGCCGGCAGCATAGCGGGCGGTGCGGGTTGCCTCCGGGTGGAAGATCGACGAGCCGATGCCGATCAATGCCACCGAGACCAATATCATCCCATAGCCGTGTGCAAACGCCAGGCTGACCAATCCCGACAGGGTGAACATCATCCCCACCACCGGCGAATAAGGGGCAGGATGGCGGTCGGTCGCCATGCCGACTACGGGCTGCAGCAAGGCTCCGGCGATCTGGAATGTCAGTGTGATCATACCGATCTGAACGAAGTTCAGTGCATACGCCTCCTTGAGAATTGGATAAGCCGCCGGGATAAGTGATTGCATCATGTCGTTCAGAAGATGTGTCACCCCCAGTACTGCCAGCACGGCCAAATGGGTTCCGGAGCGGGTCGCGGTCGTCATGTCAGGAGTCTTTCTCGTTCAGGGCGCCGACGGAGTTGTAGTCAATTGCTCATACCCTGCTGATGGTCGCAAGAGGTCAGGCCCGCACGATTGTTTGTTGCCGTGGAAGAGGTCGTCGCGCGGCCGCGCTGAGGGCCTCATGTGCTAAGCACACGTTCCGACGACAATGGAGTGACGGACGGATACCATCGCTTCACTGAGCGCAGCGCCGAGACGTCTGAAGCGCGCAGGTCCCAATGCATTTAGAGCCTTGCTGATGCGGCAATCAATCTAAAACGGGGGCTTCCCCGAGGCATTTCAATCCAAGCCTAAGAGTTGCATTTGCTCTGGTGCTGCCTGTCTAATCGTAGCAGCGGCACTCTGTCGTCGACTCTCCTCCTGCTCGGAATCGATAGACTTCCACCACCAACGCCAGGGCGGCAGTGAATTCGAAAACGCACCGCCCCGTCTGTCGAGCTTGCCATCAATTCAATGCCGCCACAGAGACGCCGGCTCATCCATTTTTCAAACTGCGGCGCGGTTCTTACGCATCTTTCCAATAGTCGTTTGCCGCTGCAACAGTTGCGAAATGAGTTGCCACAACCTGGCTTGACGCGATCAGGGCGGCGAAATCTTCGGCATATTCGGGGCGCAGTCTGTCGCGGATTTCGGCGTCTGGCTGGGTCATCTTGACCGCGACGCGCGCCATCTTCACCGCCAGCTCATAGCCCTCTTCGGGCGTTGCCGTTTTCAGGGTCGGTAGCCATGTCGTCATCTTCATCTCCTTTGGTTTCAAGTGGGGGATCGGGTATCAGAACGCGTTCAGCATTGCCAATGGGATCCTCGAATTGATCGTGGCGCAGCGCCCATGCGAATGCGGCAAGGCCGATCAGGCCCATGGTGATCGACATCGGGATGAGGACGAGCCAGCTCATTCATCAAGCCGCCGGATCGCCTTGTAGGCGTGCCATGTGCCATGGCCCAGAACCGGGAACACCACCGCCAGCCCCAGAAGGCCGGTCAGCGCGCTCAGCGTCAGACCGCCCGCGACGATGGCGGCCCATGTCAGCGCGGGCTTCAGGTTGTGCGTCGTCATGGCGAAGCTGAGGCCAAGGGCGGTCAATGCGTCGCGCCGCTCGGCCATGATCATGGGAATTGAAAAGAGGCTCAGCGCGAAGGCGAAGGCGGCAAAAAGTCCCCCAATCGCGGTCCCAACCACGATCAGAATCCAGCCCCTGGTTGTGGTCAGGACGTTGACGAACGCATCTTCGGCGCCCGGAAAGGGCGCAAGGCCGAAGAAAAGCGCATAGAGCAGATCGGCAATCCGGATCCAGAACAGCACCAGCATTCCCAGCATCAGCCCCGCAAAGGCCAGCTGCCCCAGCGG
Source organism: Roseovarius maritimus (assembly GCF_043355895.2). Lineage (NCBI taxonomy): Bacteria > Pseudomonadati > Pseudomonadota > Alphaproteobacteria > Rhodobacterales > Roseobacteraceae > Roseovarius > Roseovarius maritimus. Next base: position 25,405 of record NZ_JBHFPF020000011.1, on the reverse strand, counting down.
TACGCCCCTGACCAAGAGCATGCGCATCAGGCCGATGCGTGCGCCTTCCTCGCGGGCGCGGCTTTTCTCGTAGAGACCAATGGCAAAGAAAGGTCCGACGATCAGGAACCCCGAAATCATCGGAAGCGCGAGATAGAGAAGCCCCACCGAGGCAAGTGTCCAGAGGATCGCGTAGGACAAAAGCACCACAAAGATGCCATAGATCAGACTTTGCGAGAGGCCCGCGCGAAAATCGCTCCACCCGGCGCCGAGCCAGGCGAAGGCCGCAGTCGCAGGCAGGGACCGGGCCAGTGCCGAAGCTGGCCTGTCAGGGGCGCGAAGTGTCGGAAGAGGTTCCAGCATGTCTGACCTTTCAGCAGGCGGGTTTGGCGGCGGCAGCGCGCTCGGACAATGTGCAATCGGGCTGCGAGTCCATGGCGACAGCAATCAGATGCGCGTTGGCCGCGATGAAGAGGCCGATCGCCAGAAACGCGCCGCTGATGGCTAATCTGCGCTGCTGGGCCCCGGTCATTCCTGCGCCTCCGGAATCTCATCGGCGAGGGTCGAGACATACAGCGCGAGCAGGTTGATTTCGGCATCGGACAATCGGCCCGACCATGCAGGCATCACGCCCTGCCGGCCGTTGCGCAGCGTGTTCAGCACGCTGGCGCGATCCTGGCCGTAGATGACGGCATCGTCGATCAAAGATGGTGCTCCGATCATCAGCCCACCTTCGCCGTTTTCGGCGTGGCAGGAGCTGCAATTATCCGCAAATAGCGCAGCATCGGGACTCTCGGGATCCGCGCCTCCGCCGGGAAGCGACGTGACGTAGTCGGCTAGCGCGCTGATCTCGCCCCGCTCCATCCAGTCAAAGGACGGCATCTGCGCGAACCGCGCATCATCGCCAGTGCCGTTGATGCCGACATGTAGCGTTTCCGCAATTGTCGCCGGATCGCCCCCCCAGAGCCAATGCCCATCGTTCAGCACTGGAAAGCCGGGGCCGCCGCCGCCATCGGCGCCATGGCAGGCGGCGCAGTTGTCCTGATAGAGCCGGTCCGCTGCCGCCATAGCGGGCGGCATCAAGCTCTCGTCGGACTTGAGCGCCGCGAAATCCCCCTCTTTGAAACGGGCTAGCCAGTCGTCACGCTCGGCGCTAATGGCGCGGTACCGCTCGACCGCCATGTCGCCCTGATCCAGCCCCAGAAGGCCACGGGTGTAATCCTGCCCCAAGGGCCAGGCCGGCAGCAGCACCCAGGCGATGACGGAATAGACAAATGTCAGGACCAGTGCCCAGATTGCGATCTTTGGAAAGGGTGTGTTCAGCTCGCGGATGCCATTCCAGTCATGGCCGGTGGTGTCGTATCCGGTGACGGGGTCGACCTCGCGATGCCCGGTATGCGGATCAACCTCATTGCTGCCTTCGGCATTGAGGCGCGGATCGTCGCTCATCTCGCGTCCTCCCCTGCTTGGTCGGGCAGGATGGAGCGGGCCGCCCTTTCGTGGTCCGCGCGGCGCTTGGGATTATAGGTGCGGATCAAGACGATGATGAAAAAGCCCATCATCCAGATCGGGCCGAATGTCTTGGCGATCAGAACGAGCGTGTCGTGACTCATTGCGTCTCTCCTGCCAGCAATTCGTAGGGCGCATCGGTCAGCGTGCCGAGCGATTGCAGATAGGCCACGACCGCATCCATTTCCGTCAGGCGGGCCGGATCACCGTCGAAGGCGCGCACTGCGACACCCTCGCCATAGCGCTCGCGCACGGCGTCACCTGCCTCCGTATCTGGCTGGCTTTGCCCCCTCGCATCGGCAAGGGCGGCCTCGACCATCCCCCAATCATAGGGCACGCCCAGCGTCGCCAGCGTGGCCAGTTGGTCGCCTAGCAGGTCTGTATCCAGATCCCGGCTCAGCCACGGATAGGCAGGCATGATCGATGCGGGCACGACGCTGCGCGGGTCGATCAGATGCGCGCTGTGCCAGGCGTCGGAATACTTCTCGCCCAGGCGCGCCAGGTCGGGGCCGGTCCGTTTCGACCCCCAGAGCATGGGGTGGTCATAGGCGCTCTCGGCGGCCAGCGAATAGGGGCCATAGCGATCGAGCTCGTCCGCGAGGCTGCGCACCATCTGGCTGTGACAGGCGTAGCATCCCTCGCGGATATAGATCTCGCGTCCCGCCAGTTCCAGCGGGGTATGCGGGCGCATGTCGTCCGGTATCTCAACCGTCTCGTCGATAGTGAACAGTGGCGCGATCTCGACTATCCCGCCGATGGATGCGGCCACGATGATGCCGGCCACCAGACCCATCGACATCTTTTCAAGGTTGTAGTGAAGTTTGAGCATAGCCTACTCCGCCGGTTGCGGTTTGAGGGGCACATCGCGCGGCTCGGCCATATAGGGCGCGCTGCGGAAGGTGGCGAGGCAGTTCAGCGCGCAGACGACGGCCCCTGTCAGGAACAAGCCCCCGCCTATGGTGCGGATCAGGTAGTAGGGCGCCATCGCCTCGACCGATTGCACAAAGCTGTAGGACAGCGCGCCATTGTTGTCATAGGCGCGCCACATCAGCCCTTGGGTGATGCCCGCATTCCACATCGCCACGACGTAGACCAGCGTGCCCCCCACGGCGAGCCAGAAGTGCCACTCGATCGCGCGGGGCCATGCCATCGTCTCGCGGCCTGAAAGTTGCGGGACCATCGTGTAGATCGCGCCGAAAATGATCATCGCCACCCAGCCCAGCGTGCCGGAATGGACGTGGCCGACGGTCCAGTCTGTATAGTGGCTGAGCGAGTTGACGGGGCGGATCGCCAGGAACGACCCCTCGAAGGTCGAAAGGCCATAGAACACGGCGGCGACGAACATGAATCGCAGCGTCGCGTCGTCGCGCACCTTGTGCCAGGCGCCGTTCAGCGTCGCTATGGCGTTGCCCGCCGAGGCCCAGGACGGCACCAGCAGCATCACCGAGAACGTCATGCCAAGCGTTTGCACCCAATAGGGCAGGGCGGTGTAATGCAGGTGGTGCGAGCCGACCCAGATATAGAAGAACACGATCCCCCAGAAGCTAAGGATCGACAGCCGGTAGGACCAGATCGGACGCCCCGACCTTACCGGCAAATAGTAGTAGAGCATCCCCAGAAATCCCGAGGTCAGGAAGAACGCGACCGCGTTATGCCCATACCACCACTGGATCATTGCGTCCTGCACACCCGCCCAGATCGTAAAGCTGTCGGCGGCGTTCCAGCGCACGGGAAGGGCCAGGTTGTTGACGATATGCAGCATCGCGACGATCAGGATGAAGGCCATGTAATACCAGTTCGCCACATAGATATGTGGCTCGTGTCGCCGTGCGAGAGTGCGGATATAAACGGTGAAATAGACAACCCAGACGATCACCAGCCAAATGTCGGCATACCACTCCGCCTCGGCGTATTCCTTGGACTGCGTGCTGCCCATCAGGTAGCCGCTGACCGCCCAGAGGCAGAAGAGATTGAACCCGATCAGCACGAACCAGGGGCTGATCGCATCGGCCAATCGCGTCCGCGCAGTGCGTTGCAGCACATAAAACGAGGTCGCAATCAGGGCGTTGCCACCAAATCCGAAGATGATGCCTGTGGTGTGCACGGGCCGCAGCCGTCCAAAGCTGGTCCATGGAAGGGCGGGTGTGCCTTCGGGCCAGTAAAGTAGCGCGGAAACCCACACGCCAACCGCCATCGCGACGATGGCCCAGATCAGCGTCATAATGACGCCAAAGCGTGTCGGCCCGTCGAAATAGCGGTCATGCCGCTCGGGTCCGGGCGCGTCATCATAAAGTGCGCCGCCTGTGCGGAAGATCAGGAACAGCCCGAGTGCCAGCGCCATGGCGCCATGGATGGCCATGACGCCTTTTCCGGCAGCAGCGGCCATGATGAATCCCATCACTGCCAATGCGATCGACAAGGCGAAAGCAATCTGGCGTTCAAAGCTGCTGAGCGTTCCGGCTGGTGTCATTTCAGTGCTCCTTCAAGGTCAGCCGGCCGCGCGAGCGCGATATCCGCCAGACTTGCACGATCAAGATCCTCAAAAAACGCTGCCTCGGCAGAGCGAAGCCGCGCCTTTAGCTTGCAACGGTCGTCAATGACGCACTCGCCTCCCCCCGGCGTAAAACACTCGACCAGCGGCTGCCCGTCCTCGAGAAGACGGATAACTTGTCCCAGACGGCTATCGCCCGCGCCGCGCGCCACCATACCGCCGCCGCTGCCGCCACGCCTGGTCACGACGATGCCGCCGGGAGACACCCGCTGCATGATCTTGGACAGGTGATGCCGCGAAATGCCGAATTCGGTTGCAAGGTCAGAGGTCGAAAACCCGCGCTCTGGTGCGCTGGCCATTCGCGTCAGCATCCGCAAGCCATAGTCCGTGAACGAGGTAAGACGCATCTGGAAATTCTCTATTAAATCAGTATTTCAAATACTGATTAACATGAATGCCGCTATTTGCAAACCTCAACCCTGGTGACGTGCTCGTTTATCGTTCGTCACATCATCGACGGCGAGAGCCTACGCTAAAAATCGAGGACGGCGCGGTTGCGAGCGTTGTGGCGCACGTCCTCATGAGTTTGGCGCCATAGGCAAAGGCTGAACGTGTCGGGTAGTTTGGACAGCCTCGGTGTTCAGCTGCGCCTTGTTTGCCAGATGGCTCATGATGATCCAGTCTGCCGGCGACTTATGTCTATGCTTGGGGTAGGCGCGGTGGTCGCGCTAACCTACCGATCAGCTGTCGATGATCCGTCCTGATTCACAACCGCCTGATCGCGCCGACAGCGGGCGAGGTGCTAGTCGACGGTGAAAACATCCTGGACTATGACGAGAAGAAGCTGCGAGACCTGCGCCAGCATCGCATGTCGATGGTGTTTCAGAAATTCGCGCTGCTGCCGCACCGCACCGTTCTGGAGAATGCCGGCCTTGCGCCCGCGGTGGACGGCAAGACAAGAAGAAATACGCCGAGGAAGCCACCAAGTGGCTGGACCGTGTCGGGCTGTAAGCGCAGGGAAACCAGTATCCCGCCCAGCTGTCGGGTGGCATGCAGCAGCGCGTCGGCATCACCCGCGCGCTGACCTCGAACAGCGACATCATGCTGATGGACGAGGCGTTCTCAGCGCTCGATCCGCTGATCCGCACGGACATGCAGAATCTGCTGATCGATTTGCAGCGCGAGCTGCAAAAGACCGTTGTATTTATCACCCACGACCTCGACGAGGCGCTGAAGCTGGGCGACCACCTGGTCATCCTCAAGGACGGTTTCGTCGTCCAGCAGGGCGAGCCGCAAGACATCCTGCTGAACCCGAACGACCCCTACATTGAGGATTTCGTCGCAGACATCAATCGCGCCCGTGTGCTGCGCGTTCGCTCGGTCATGGAGGAGCGAGCCGACGCGCGGGACGATGTGGCCGGCGACGTGGACCATGACGACACCCTGGAATCCGTAATCGCCGCATCGGGCGGCGACACCACCCTGCGCTACCGCGTGACGCAGGACGGCCGCCAGGTGGGTGTGCTGAACATGCGCGCCCTAGTGCGGGCGCTGGTGTCCTCGGGCGGCTCCGAAGGGATCGCGGCACGGGCAAACGAAGAGGCGTGAAGCAAGCGCGTTCCGGCATGGTGCCGAAATGCCTTCCGGGCCGCGTCAAAGCACGAGCGGGCCGAAGCCGATGATCAGGTAGACCACGGTCAGGATCGCCACGTAAGGCAGCACGGCGCGGGTGATCCGTTTGATCGGCAGGCCCGCGGTGGTCGAGGCGACGAAGAGGTTGCTCATCATGATGACCAAGAGCAATGTTCGCCAAATGGGCCTTCGCCACTGCCAAGCGCGTTTTCCATGACGAATTCGCCGTGCGGCCAACCTGCCGCCAATGAACCGTCATCGCTGCCGGGTGCCGGGTCCACACAGTCATTTGCCAAATCACGGTGTGGCCTGGTCCGATTGAAGAGAGTCCCGTTGATCCATATCAAGGACGGGGTAGGGTCAGGCCGTAAGATTTAAGCCTTTCCAGAGGCGAGATGAGGGTTGCAGTGTCAGTTTTGCGAAGAGGCCTGATCACATTCACCGTGGCGATGATGTGTGTTCAATCCGCGTTCGCGGCCCCCTTCGTCGTCGTATCCGAAGGTGAGGGGCCGACCGAAAGGGTCGTGGAATATCGCCTCGCCCCGGATGCCGGTGACGAGATGCTGCCGGACAACAGCGTTGAATCGGTTCTGGGCGCGATGCAGACGGAGCGCGCCTCCGCGATCATGGACTCTTCGCTGAATGTCGGATTCGGGCTGTTCGGCGATGGGCTCGGAGCGGCGGCCAGTGTGGCGACGATCGCCGAACATGCGGTGATGATTCCCTCCCTGAGCACGACGAACAACATTCTGGCCTATGCGGGGCTTGTCATCACCGTGCTGCAGGTCTCAAGCGATCTGCGCGCGGGCGAGCACAAGAGCGCAGGGGTCAATGCCTACAAGGGTACGCTGAGCTTCGTGGTCGGCAAATTCGGCTGGGGCGCGTTGCAAATCGGCGGGGTGTCGCTTTTCGTTGTCGATGTCATCCTGCGCGAGGTCGAATCTGGGGCGCGCGACATCTATCTCGATCGCTGGCGCCCGGTCTTCGCGCGATTTCTGCGCGAGTCCCCCGAGGCGCGGCGCAGCATCAATGACTGGAAAAGGATTGTCTGGAACCTCTACCTCGAGGCGGAAAGCTATGCCGGCGACGACAGCGAAGAGCGCCGGGACTATTTCCGCGAGGCACTGAGCTATGAGATCGCCAGCTATCTGGCCAAGGCGGATATGGCCAGCATCAGCCTTTATGCCGATTTCGACCGGACCGGAGGCGGGACCAGCGGGCTGAATGACCAGATCATGAAGGATCTCAGGGAATCGTTCACCTTCCGGCTTGAGGCCATGCTAGTGCGCGATGTGCTGCCCGAGATCACGGAGCGCGCGGAAGAGCGTCAGCTTAGGTTGATCCTCGAGCGCATGAACCGCGACCTGCGGCCCGAGATGAACAAGCCGGTGCGTCTGGACGTGACCGCATGGGGTGTGCCATCGGGGCAGGTTCGCATCCCCCTTGCAGAGGGCGAATGGGGCGGGCCGCTGGAGCCGAACGGCACCTTCAGCATGGAGTTCACCAATTTCGCGTGGATCAAGGCCGGCTTGCCGCAGAGGATCATTCTGGACGGGCCGGATGGCCGGCAGGAAGCGCCGCTGCAAGTGCAGGGGGATCGGGCCGTCGCCATCTTCGGTCAGCCAAAGGCATCGCTGATCGCGCGATCCGTCCTGACAGAGGGACGGCGGTATTGCTCGCTGACGCGCTACACACTCGACCGGAGCTTCATCGACAGCGAGAGGCGCGAGGATCGCGACCGCGCGCCGGTCACTCTCGATACCGCGATAATGCCGGGGGATCTGGTGATCGTCGGCCGCTATGACAGCGACACCGGGCAATGGACGCAGGCCTCACCGGGGGTTTGGCGCTATGGCGATCAGCTTCATCTCGGGGAGCCGCGCATCGATGGTCTGAGCATCCTCGAGAACTGCCGGATATCGCTGATGACGCCAGAGGGAGAGGTGGCGCAAAGCCAATGCCGCCTTGTGCGCCAGCGCGAATGGATTCGGAACGGAGAGTTGCGCAGCCTGCGGTGCGGAAGCGATGCCGAGGTCGATCTTCAGGGAGTGTTCACGGATATCGGCGAGGGTATGAAGTATTACGCGCTCGACGGGGAAGTCGGAAAGATGCTGACACAGGTTTTGCGCCGCTCGATCAGTGAGGGGGTCGAAGGCATGTCGCCCGACATGTTGCAGGGATTGAGCGGCGGCTTGCCGGGGGGAAATTGAGATGAAGCGGATCGGATATCGCCGGGGTTTTCGCGCCGTCATGGTTGCGGCCTCCTGTCTTGCGGCGTCTGCGCCCTTTGGCCAAACGCTGGAGACGCTGGCCGATGAAGCCTATGAGGTGATGCCGCAGCAGGATCCCCTGCCGCTTGGGCAGCTTGTCGATACCGATGCCCCGCTCCCCAATCTTGCGGATCTGGACTTTGATGCGCCGGTGGCAAAGACGGGTTCGGCAATCACGCCGGAGCTTTGGGCCGAGGCGGGTCTGCCGGATGCCGTGCCCGTGGACGAGGGTGCGGCGCGTGTGGACGCGGTGCGCGAGGCCGGGGCCGACACCGCGATCGCGCCGACGGAGCCACCCGCGAGCTGGGCCCGGCACGATTTTCAGGGTACGCAATTTGCCGTGCCGGGCGACTGGGTCATAATGGAAGAGGGCGATCTGGAACTGGGCGTCTTTTCCGGCGATCTTTCTCCGCCGACGGGACACATCCTGATGATCAGCATCACCGACAGGGATGGTCACGACATTGATGAGGTGCTCGCCAGCGCCGGGGAGGAAGCCGGGGCCGTCAGAGACAGGGGCGAGGTCCTCCTTTCGGGCGGGGAGGTGCTCGATTGGGCCGATCTGGACATGACACTGGGCGGTGCCCCGATGCGCGTGCGCATGTATGTGTCGCGGTCCATGTTCACCGAAGACCGCGCGCCGCTCCTGCTCATGGTGGGGGCGGTCGGCGCCGCGGAGCCCTTCGATCCGGCGGTGCGCGATGCGTTTCTGTCAAGCTTTCGCTTCGCCGCGCCGGCCCCCTTGCCCGAAGAGACGCCGCAGGAGGATGGAGAGGATACCGGGCGGATGGCGCTTCTGGGTGGGCGGTTCACGCTCACGCCGCCGGCAGGTTGGATGGTGATCGAATATCCCGATGAGGCGGCGCTAACGTCGCCCGAGGGCACCGTGTCGGTGCGCTTTCTTCGGGCCGTCGAGGTTCGCCAGCGGCTGGACCGCTTGCCGGACGGGGCGGACCACGAGGCGGGCACGCTGGCCGGAAACCCGGTGCATGCCTTCGGCACCGAAGAAGGCACGCTCAACGTCTGGACGCAGTGCCCGGGCCCGGATGCGCCGCTCGCGGCCCTGGTTTCCGGCGGGCCCGAGTTCCGCAGCTCGGACGCCTTCGGAGCGATCTTCGACGAGCTGGTGATAGATGGCATGACAGGGGCGCCTGACTGTTCATTCGTGACAGGCCGGACCGGGGCGGCCTCACCGGAGGGCGCGACGCAGAAAGCGCCGCAGGCGGCGGAGGATCAGCCAAATCCCGACTGGGTCCGGCACGAATGGCAGGGGGTTCGCTTTGCCGTGCCGGATGGCTGGACCCTGCACGAAAAGACGAATGAAAGCTTCGTTGTCACGCGCTGGACCACCTCCCCGGGGGAGGGGCATGTCCTGAAGATCTCTCTCGATAAGTTGAGCGGCTCGGAACTCGAGGCCGCGATGCGGTTTTCCGATGATCTGGGGATCACCGTTCAGGATCAGGGCGACCGGACGATCGGCGGCGCCGAGCCGTTCCGCTGGGTCACTTTCGACGACAGGGAAGATGCCATTAGCACGACGCTCTTTGCCGCGAATGAGCCCTTTGGCGAGACCGGCAAATACCTCAATATCGCTATAGCCAGCAACGGCTCGGTGCCGCAACTGGACGCGGATATCCGCCATATTTTCCTGGGCAGCTTTCAATTCGGTCCGTCGCAGGCCGGCGGGACGACACAAAGCGGTCCGGAAGAGCTGGAGCCGGGGCCTGTGGCCGAAGATGAGGGCGCGGGTCCGGATCCGGACAGTTTCGAGCAGATCGGCGGCGGCTATACGACCTATCGCAATGCGCGCTACGGCACGAACCTGTCCTATCCCGGTTCCTACTTCATCGCGCAGCCCGCGCCGGGCAGCGGTGACGGGCGCCGTTTCGAGTCGGTTGACGGTCAGGCGCATTTTATCATGTTCACCCAGTATGACGCGCTCGAGCGCGGTCTCGATGGGATGCGGGCCGATATCCGGGCGGATCTGGACGACGTGCAGGAGGAAACCTCAGATCCCGGAGTATTCGAGATCACCGGGACCGAGGGACAAACAAGGCGGTTCTTCAAGGTGATCCGCAATGCCGACGGCCTCACGCGCAGGCTTGAGATCGCTTATCCGGTGGCGCGCGAGGCTGAGTTTCAGGCCGTCGTCACCTACATGGCGAAGAGTTTCGGCCCCCCCCCGGAACTGAGCGTTGCGGTGCCGCAGCCGCCCGGTCAGGTCATGGTCCCGCAGCCGCCCTACACGCAGGATGCGCCATCGCCTCTGCAAGAGCAGGGCCCGCGCGTCACCGATTTCTCAAACGGCAGAGTGAATGGCTGGATGGGACTGCTGACCGAGTTGCAGCCGCAGGTGACGGGCGGCCCGGAGGGGCGCGGTTATCTTGAAAGCGTATCCCCCGGCGACGGCAATGATGGATACTACGTCGCGCCGCCGGAGTTTCACGGCGACTGGCGCGGCCTCGATACGATCGAGGTTCAGCTTCGCGGCAATACCGGGGATTACTACGGCGATCCGGGCCGGGCAGGGGTCGATATCATCATTGAAAGCGACCATGGTACTGCCCTGACGGGATTTGATCGGCAGGTTGGCCCTGCCTGGATGACCCAGCGGGTCCGGCTTGACGATCCGGACCGCTGGATGCTGACAGGGGGCGCAAGCCGTCTTGAGGACGTTCTGACGAATGTGACCGGCTTCCGGATCAGGGCGGAGTATATTCTCGGGGATACATCGGGCGGACTTGCGCGTGTGGCGGTTGCCCGGACTGGCGCGGATGAGCGTCAGAGCGCCGATCCCGCGCGGCCATCGGGCGGGCCGGCCCCGGTCATTCCCGGTGACATATTCACGCCGGAACGCGGCAGCGCGACGCGCGGGGCGGTGATAGATGCCGCCCGCGGCCCGATCGAGGACGAGATCGAGCTGCCGATCCTCTTCGTTATCGATGTTCTCAATACCGACGGCACCTGGGCCTATTTGCAGGCCACACCGGTCAACCGGGACGGCACGCCGCTGGACTGGCAACAGACACGTTTCGCGCGCGAGATGGCGGGCGGTTTCATGAGCGACGTGGTGATGGTGCTGTTGCGCAAGGATTTCGGGGGCTGGGGCGTGCTAGACTATGTACTGGGTCCGACCGATGTGGCCTGGTACAATTGGGTTGATCAGCATGGCCTGCCGGAACGGTTTTTCATGAAGTGACACAGCGACGGTAAAGTTCCGTCCGCGGGCGGATCGCCCCGGTCAGCCGACGTTTTGAATCTCCACGCGAGCACGCAGTTCCTCGGGCTTTGTCAGGTTTTTCTATCGCGACGTGACCAACACCGGCGGCACCATCATGCGGTTATGTCAGCAGCATAATCGTTCCACAGGCTGAAGGCATCAGCCCGGGCGTGTCGATAGGATATGGCGGAAAAGCGGTGGCGTTTCGGACGGAAGGTGGTGGTAGTCTGGTCATGGACGGACAGAAATTGCTGCGCCTGACGCAGGGATTTGAAGCAGCCCATGATTTTTTCTTGCCGCTTCGTGTGTCGATGCGGCGCCTTGGAACGGTTGTTCAACCTCTTATGCGAACAGTAGTCCACGCTCGGGCAAAGATCCAGAATGGCTGCACCGTAGCTGCGCACGGCCCCAGACAATGGCAGGTTTGGTGACTATAGTTGCATTGCAGAACATTCAACGCTGCGCGCAAGAATGTTGACGCGATCCTCGGGTGTCGATTGCATGAGCGTCCAGCTACCCACATCCTGATAGCCAACCTTCACGCCGTCCTGCCAATAGACGCCATGCGGCGAGGGGGCCATGCGCCATTTGGGCGTGCCATCCTCGCTCATCACGGGCAGATCGGGTGTCACGGTCGCCGCGGCAAAGGGCTGTGTACCAGAACATCTGCTGCGCGATCGAGCCCTGACCGGGGAAGGGGCCAGCCTCGCCGAAGATCATGCCGGCAGCGGCGGGGGGTGAGTATTTCTGCAGCCACTCGATCGCCTTGTCGACGGCATAGACCGCCGTGGGCGAGTTGGTCGCGCCGCTGCAATCTCAAGAATACTTTCGCCCGCCACGCTCGCGGCGGCGATGCCGGTGCGGCCGGATGATGTGGCCGCTTCAAGTGCGCGGTCTATGGCGCCCTGCAACGCCCTGGCTTCCGTCGGTGTCAGGCGAGGATCCGAGATTTGTGTGCTCACTTTGTGTCGTTTTTCAACTTTAATACCTTCGTGTGATCGCCTCACCGCCGAGGTCTAGCTGCCCACCAGATCGCCGCCATTTGGATGCAGGACCTGGCCCGTGACGTATGATCCATCATCGCAGGCCAGAAACAGGTACGAGGGGGCGACCTCATTTGGCTGGCCGGGCCTGCCCAAGGGCGATGATTTGCCAAAATCGGCGACCTTGTCTGGCGGAAAAGACGCGGGAATGAGCGGCGTCCAGATCGGACCGGGCGCAACCCCGTTGACGCGGATGCCTTCGGGCGCAAGCTTGGACGCCAGCGCGCGCATCATCGACAGGACCGCGCCCTTGCTAGAGGCATAATCGATCAGAAGGTCTTGCCCCCGATAGGCCGTGACAGACGTGGTGCAGATGATCGAAGCGCCGCGTGACAGGTGCGGTAGCGCTTCTTGGATCATGAAGAACTGACCGCCCAGATTGGTGCGGAAGGTGCGAAAGAGCTGCTCTTGCGAAATATCGGTGACGTTTTCGCGGGCATGCTGCTCGGCTGCGTTGGTGACGACAATGTCGACGCCGCCAAATTCCTCGACGGTCTTACGAACCATTTCAGCGCAGAACTCCCTTTGCCCGACATCTCCGGCCAGCAGCAACGCCTTGCCGCCTTCTTCCTCGACCTTTTCGCGCGTCAGTTCGGCATCGCGATCTTCTTCCAGATAGGCGATCGCCACATTGGCCCCTTCGCGTGCGAATAGGATCGCCGTGGCCCGCCCGATGCCGGAATCGCCGCCCGTGATGATGGCGGTCTTGCCATTCAGACGCCCCGAGCCGGGGTGTCTGGGCATGTAGTCCGGTTCGGGGTCCATCCGGTGTTCGCGGCCCGGCTGGGGGTCGGTGTTCATCCTGTCCAGATCGCTGCTGCCCATGGCAAACTCCTCCTTGGCGTGATGTGGGGCGAACGTGCGGTCAGCCCCGAGGGTTCCCAGCCGCGCCGGCGCCCGTTCACGTTCTCTCGGACCAGTCCTGAAGCGCCTCGATCACCCCGTCGGTCAGCGATTGCAGGTCGTCCTGTAGTGCCAATGCAGGGCAGTCAGCCTGCAGCCGCGCCTTCATGTCGCCCATCCGGAAAGAGGCGGGGCTCTCCAGTGTTTCCAGCTCGCCCCACGTCACCGGCACAGCAACGGGCGCGCCGGGGCGGGCACGCAGGGAATAGGGCGCAATCGCGGTCGCGCCCCGTTCGTTGCGCAGCCAGTCGATGAAGATGCGGCCCTTGCGCCGGGCCTTTGACATGGTTGCAGTATAATTGTTGGGCTGCTGCGCGGCCATGACATGCGCGACGGTCTTGGCAAAAAGCTTGACCGTGTCCCAGCCCCGCGTGCGCCGGAGGGGCAGCCACACATGCACGCCCTTGCCGCCCGTCACCAATGCGCCCGACTTGAGCCCCAGCGCGTCGAGCGCGTCCCGCACCTCGACCGCCGCCGCGCGAACCTTCGGCCAGTCCAGACCCTCATCGGGGTCGAGATCGAAGATCAGACGGTCGGGCCGCTCCAGCCGGTCGGTCCGCGCGCCCCAGCTGTGGAACTCGATCGTGCCCATCTGCGCCGCCGAGATCAGGCTTTCGGGCCGGGTTGCATATAGATAGCCGGCTGTGTCGCCGGCGCTCTCTTTGAGGTCGATCCGGCTCAGGGCATCGGGCATCCCGCCGCTGTCATGCTTCTGGAAAAAACACTGCCCCTCAAGCCCCTGCGGGCAACGGAAGAGCGACAGGGGCCGGTGCCCGACAAGCTTGATCATCCGGGCGCCGATCCGGTTGTAGTGGCGGGCGATATCGCCCTTGGTGCAGCCCGCATCAGGGAAAACACGCCGGTCTGCGCTACTGATCCTGACGCCGCCGACAAGGGCCTCCGAAGCGGAGTCCCCGGTCTTGCGGTCTTTGTTTTCGGTCTCTTCATCCGGCATTTCCAATCGAACCTCCGCTGCCGTCTTGTCCTCGCGCAGCCCCAGAAAGCTGCCGTGGCGGACATATCCCTCATCGGTGAATTCGGTGAAGGACACCTCCGCCACCAATTTTGGCTGCACCCAATCCGCATCTTTGGCGATCTCGCGCGGGACATCCTTCACGGGAGGCGTCTTGCGTGCGGTCAAGGCCTTTGCGATCCGGTCCATCGCGTCTTCGGTAAAGCCGGTCCCGACACGGCCCTTGTATCGCAGCACGCCGCCTTCATGCGTCGCAAGCAAAAGGGAGGCGAAGGCGCGGCCTTTCTTGTCGGACCGGGTCGCGCCGATGATGACGAATTCCTGCCGCCGCGTGCATTTCACCTTAAGCCAGCTCTTGCTGCGGGTGCCGCGATAGGGCGAATCGATGCGCTTGCTGATGATCCCTTCACCGCCGGATTTGCAGGCTTCGGCAAAAATCTCGGGGCCGCGGCCAATGATGTGATCGCTCATCCGCAGCGGGCTGCCCTGCGGCGCGGCGGTTAAGAGCTCGGCCAGCTTTTCACGCCGCTCCAGCTCGGGCGTCTTCTTCAGGGTCGCCCCGTCCAGCGACAGCAGATCGAAGGCGTAAAAGACCAGCGCCCCGCCTTCCTTCAGCGCCTTTTGCAGCGATGAGAAGGGCGAGCCGTTGATCTGCGCCGCCATCACCTCGCCGTCGATCAGGGCAGCGTCGCAGGGCAGCGGGGCGAAGGCCCCTGCCAGCCCCTCGAACTTCTGGGTCCAGTCCTTGCCCGACCGCGTGAAAAGCCGCGTGCCGCCCTTGCCGAGCGCGGCGAGGCAGCGATAGCCGTCGAATTTCGTCTCGTGCAGCCAATCATCGCCCTCGGGCGGCGCATGGACCAGCGTGGCGAGCTGCAAAGGCTCGAAGGCGGGGCGTTTGCCGCCGTGACCCGCGGCTGCGGCGACAGGCTTGGCCTTGGCGTCCTTCGCGATTTCGTCCATCGTACGACCCGTCGTGACCGACAGAGCCTCGCCGGTGGTGAAGGCATCGGGCTCAGCGCGGGCGTGATCGTCGCGCTCCTTGATCAGCAGCCAGTTCTCGCGCTTGCCCTTGCCGCGCATCCGCACCAGCGCCCAGCCGCCAAGTAGGTGATGGCCGCGCAACGTGAACTTCAGCTTGCCGTTCTTGAGGCCTGCCTCGACATCCCCCTCGGGCGTCCAGGTGCCCCGGTCCCACAGCATCACGGTGCCGCCTCCATATTGGCCCTTGGGGATCGTGCCTTCAAAGCCGCCGTAATCCAGTGGGTGATCCTCTGTGCGCACCGCCAGCCGCTTTTCCGTGGGATCGGGCGAGGGGCCCTTGGTCACGGCCCAGCTCAGCAGCACGCCGCCCCATTCCAGCCGGAAATCGTAATGCAGGCGCGTCGCCGCATGTTTCTGCACGACAAAGCGATGCGCGGCAGGGCCTGCGCCCGCTATTCCCTGCGGCTCGGAAGTTTGGCCGAAATCGCGTTTTCGCTTGTATTCTGCCAGCTTGTCGGGCGTGTCGGACATTTACGAGGCTTTCTTCCCACGGCCCTTCTTCTTGGGGGCCTCGGTCTTCTTGAGGCTTTCCTTGAGCGCGCTCATCAGATCCACGACATTCTCGCCGCGCTCGGCCTTGTCACCTTCCGCCTGCACGCGTGGCGTCTTCTTGTCCTTCCGCTTGGCCTCCAAAAGGTCCCTCAGCGTCTCGGCGTATTTGTCGGAATAGTGGCTTGCATCGAAGGGCGCCGTCTTGCGGTCTATCAGCGAAGTCGCCACCTCAAGCAATTCCTCGTCAGCTTTATCGTCAGCAATATCGGTAAACATCTCATCCGCCTCGCGCAGCTCATCGGCGTAATGCAACGTCTCCATCAGCAGGCCGTCCCCGCAAGGCTTGACCGCAGCGAGGTATTCCTTGCCGCGCATCGTCATCTGCCCGATCCCGACCTTGCCGGCCTGCCGCAGCGCATCGCGTACGACGCGATAGGCGTCCTGGGCCAATTCGTCCGAAGCGGTAATGTAGTAGGGCTTGTCGAAGTAAAGCGGCGGGATCTCGCAGGCCTCGACGAACTGGACCAGCTCGAAAGTTTTCTTGGTCTCCAGCTTGATCTCGTCCAACTCGTCGGGGTCGATCAGAATGTATTCGTCCTCGCCCACCTCGTAGCCCTTGACGATATCCTCGCGTTGCACCGGCCCGATGCCATCCACGGATTTCTCATAGCGCACGCGCTTGCCCGAGGGTTTGTGGATCTGACGGAAGGACACGCGCGCCCCGGTTTTCGTGGCCGAATAGATCTCAACGGGTATCGACACAAGTGACAGGCGAAGCTGGCCTTTCCAGAGTGCGCGCGGTGCCATTTACCCCCCCTTTTTGAGATGTCGCCGGCCGGAAACAAGCCGCAAGGGGTCTGGCTGAACCCCCAGCCCACATATTGCGGCGGTGTCTCTCAGATTTCGATGTAAACCTCCGAATGCGCCCTGTGGTTCCCCAGAAGCCTTCATTGAGGCGCACAGGGACGTTAGAGCGATTTCAGCATATGGATGCTCTCGCGTGGGCAATAGCGACGCCTGACTATGCGCCTTGACGCCCGGAACGATCCACGCACGCTGCGCGTTTTCGAGTTTAAATGTGGCCGGGCCGATCCGGGCTTGGGTTTGATAGTGGAGAATCCCGTATGTTTTTTGAGCCGCCCCTTCTGGATGCTGTGGCAAAAGGCGCTGTTCTTAGCACGGTAGGCATCGGCTGGATCATCCTGCTGGTCCGTATTGTAGGTTTGCGGTCTTTTTCAAAGATGACGAATTTTGACTTTGTCATGACGGTCGCGATGGGATCGCTTCTGGCTGGCGCGTCGCAGTCGAGTGATTGGCCACCCCTCTTGCAGACGTTTGCCGCGATGGCCGCTCTGTTCGCGGTGCAATACGGCGTTTCGCGATTGAGATATGCGTCGCCCCGGTTCGACGAGGTTGTGCAGAACACGCCCGTGCTTTTGATGAGGGATGGGGTGATTTTGCAAGACGTATTGCGCAATACGCGCGTTACCGAGGACGACCTTATCGCCAAGCTGCGCGAAGCCAATGCGGCTGATTTCTCGGCCATTCGGGCAGCAGTGCTGGAAACGACGGGAGACATTTCCGTCATCCACGGCGTACAAATGGACGACGTTGTCTTGCAGGGTGTGCATGATCCGAATTGCCGCACTTGCACTGATTAGGAAACCTGTCCGCAACTGATTTTTCGCGGGTTCAGCCAGCTGCGACGCAGCCTGCGTTGGGAAAGGCCCAATTGTTATCTTCGCTTCATGGAACCGACAAATTCTGATGTCCTGCTTCGAATGGTAACGACCACGTCGGCTGAGAGTTTCTCAACGTCACCCGGATGGAGGAGATGGGTCAGCCGCGCCCCCTCGGCTTTGCGGCACTCCTAATGCGGTTTCATTTTCAGCTTCCTGTCCTTATCGTTGGCCTGCAAGTTGATGAGGAAGCACAAGCCTTCCTGATCTGATCGTCGTCCGGTGTGAATTATGCGACGTAAAGGCGCTCTTTGGTCTGGACTGTATCCTGCACGAAGTTTTGCTCAATCTGGGCGGCGAGTTTCGTACCCAGCGGCTTGCCACGCCTTCCAGCTGCCAGGGACGTTGCGCACCTTGTCAAAGCCGTTCTTCTTCAGCAGGCTTGCCGCGATCGATGCGCGGAAGCCGCTGGCGCAATCATGCGCAGTTTCTAGCGGCATTCGAAGTCAGTTTTCAGCTTTGATACGATGTCAGCGGTGCTGGATGACTATCTTGGCGACTTGGAAAGCGGCGATGCGCGGTTGCAACTGCGGTTCTCTTACCCGCTCACGGTGCCGTCACTGCGGTCGGGCCTGGAAGGATGCCAATACTACGAAATCGCCATGGAACTCTCGGAGGTGAACGCTCTGCGGCAGCGATTCCTGCATCTCGACTACGCCTATTCCGCGACCTGCCCATGTTCTCTGGAACTCAGTGAACACGCGAGGCGGGCGCGCGGGCAGTTGGCAACGCCACATTCGCAGCGCTCGGTGGCGCGTATTTCGGTCGAGGCCTTGGGCGAGAAGCCGTTGTGGTTCGAGGACCTTATCGACATGGCCCGGGCGGCCGTTCCGACCGAAACCCAGGTCACGGTCAAGCCTGAGGATGAACAGGCATTCGCCGAACTGAATGCAGCCAATCCGATCTTCGTCGAGGATGCAGCCCGGTTGTTCTGCGAGCAGTTGCAGAAGGATGTGAGGATCGGCGATTTTCGGATCATCGCCAGTCACCAGGAGAGCCTGCACAGACACGATGCGGTTAGTGTTCTCACTGTCGGTGACAGTTTTGTCTCCAACAGCATGGACCCCAATCTGCTGGCATCGGTCGCACGGCAAGGTTGATTGAGTTCATTGTCAAAGGTGCTTTATTTTATCGCTGGACAGCCGATGGAGTGCCTCCACTGGAGTGGTCTGCCAACTGGGATAGGATTATCCCATTTCAGAAGGATCAGAGATGGCTGGAAAGAAAGACCAACCCGAAGACATCGTGCTGAAGCTGCGACAGGTCGAAGTGCTGCAACGGCAAGGCAGCTCAATTGCTGATGCCGTGCGCCAGATTGGTGTGACGCAGCAGACCTAGTATCGAGGGCGCAAAGAGTATGGTGACCTGAACGTATCAGCAAAGTGGCCCAAGCCGAGGTTCCGTGGAGGTGCCAAACCATTATACGAGTTACAATAAACGCTTTTGTTAAATTAAGATGGCATGGCACCTCGCCCAGCAAAGGTATCGACAGATACTTCACCTATCTACAGGTCATCACGAAAAAGTCTGTAGCAAAAACGGCAACATCGTGGCTGACCAAGCGTCGCGTTGGCGGCGAAATATGGCGTGGCCGGTGCGCGATGCAGGGGAGTGACCGGCTGCTTCAAACTACTGCTCGGACCATCGCCGCACGTGGTGCGACCGGCGACCTTGGGCCGACACGACCCAATAGCACATTGACCTTGGACAGGCTTTTCACGATTTTATAAATGCCAAAACCGAAACCGCTTAGTTGTCCGGTTAAACAGAGGCCGGGTCACGCTCAAAAAAGGGCCAAATTGTGGCCCTAAAAACCCTCTTAGACAAACTAATTCAGCAAAAAAGACGTTTTGCCAATGCCTTATGGGAATCCGCTGGTTGTATGAAATGTGTTGCGATAGTCCCGAAATAGCCATCTTCGGCACATATCCGCCTAAAGGGTGGAAGCATCTCCGCCATTAAAGCGTGGAATGTCCGCCGTCAATTTGGAGGCAGCCGATGCGCATTCTTTTGGTCGACGATGACCCAATCATACGGGACTTGCTTTCTGCCAGTCTTGTCCGAGAAGGGTTCACTGACCTCACGCTTGCACAGTCTGGCGTGCAGGCGTTGCAGCTGGTCACTGACCAAGAAATACCATTCGACTGCTATCTTCTGGACATTGCAATGGAGCAGATGGACGGTATCGAACTGTGTAACGCTCTCAGACAGCGACCCGAGTGCAGATCTACCCCTATTATCATGATCACCTCAGGCCAGGCGAGCGACCTCATGGAGCGCGCCTTCGGCGCTGGCGCCACGGACTTCCTGAGAAAGCCATTGGATCATATCGAGGTCGTAGGCCGCTTAAAGACTGCCATGCTTCTCGTTGAAGCCACAAAGAAGGACCAGAGAGCCCGGCAGGCGCTATGCACCCTCATGTCTCATGCAGAAGAATTGGACCTGATCGACCCATCTGCTCCCTGCCGCTTTCCTGACGTAAGGGGGATGATAGACTATTTAGAACTGGAGAACCGGCTTCTACGCTTGGAGGACGGACAATACCAGATGAGCCTGTGCAGAGTGCAGATCTCCTCGCTTTCGTATCTTGCCGAAGTGGCTGGCACGACTACCGTGGTACAACTACTTTACTCATTAAGTTGGAAGATCAGCGAAACTATCTCGAATGAACGGCATTGGTTTTCATACATCGGTGCAGGCAGGTTCGTATGCTGTGCTATGGGCAAACCCTCTCCGGTGTCATCTTCCCTTCAGGGCCGCCTTGAGGATGCTGCATTTACGGCGCTGGATAGCCTAAAAGGTGCTGCACGTCCAGAAATAAAGGCCAAAATTCAACCTCTTACAGGAAAACGTATGATTTCAAAGCATGAGGGCCTGAAGCTGATTCGAAGAGAGATCAACCATGTGTCCGCTTCTGCCGTTTCCAAGCTGCCAGAAGTCGATTCAATTGAGGAAAGAATCTTTGCCAAGGCCGACAAGGTCCGCAATCGACAATGATGATCGATTGAGAGCAGCCTGTAACGTCATTGAAGTGTGTACTCAGATCCATTTTTCGGGTCGACTACGTTCATCAGGGCGGCTTGGGTCCTATCTCCGTCAATCACCATGGCTGGCCCGATTGCTGTTGCGCTCATGCCGATACGCTTCATCCATCGACTGAAAACAGCAGGGACGATGCCGATAATCGCCCGCGCACCCAACTCACGAGCTGACGCGGCCATCTGCTCCAGAAGGATTGTCTGAATGATCAGGCGCCTTTTAGAAGAGACATCAACCGCAACGAAAAGACGCGTCGCCTCCCAAACATCCTGGCGTACAGGGGCTTCAAAAAAAAGTACATCATTCGGGATGTCTTCAAGAAGGCCGCGCTGCGCATCGCGCAGCATGTAAGAATATTGCCCGCACTGCGCCGTGGTCGGCGTCAAGCGCATCCCTGCTAGGATCCGACCGTACTCATGTATCACGACCCACCTGCATTCTGGAGTGTCGTATTGATCAAACTCCATCCCGTCAACCTGCGGGAGATCCCATCCTTTCTGGTCAATGAAAACTTTGTGCCGCGCACGCAGGTAGTTGACGCATAGCCGCCCATGACGATGCATGTTGCCGAACGACAGGGTGGTTCCCTGAACCTCAGCAGTCAGTTCGGGCGCGATGCGGAAGAACTGATTTTCCTTGTGCTCAAGCCCAGTTGACGTAGCGTCACTCGCTATCGGCATTTGAGGAACAATTTCTGGAAAAACTTCTCTCGGCGCGCGCAAACGCCAGTTAGCCCTAAAGGCACCCATTTTAGTCTGCTCTCAAAATTCCACTCAACCCTAAATAATCACAATCTATGCGCGAGCGCCATACTTTGAACACATTTTTGTCAGACTGCCCCATTGAAATACAAAAATGACCGAAAAATCGCCATTCTTCCGCTTCTGTTCACTCATAAGGTGTAAGAAGGGTCGGTTTCGCCGCCGTTCACAGCGCAGGTTGATACCCCCCCCAGACAGCAACCGCGTTGGGCGACAGATGCCATTCAAATCCTTCCATCGGATGAATCATACCGACCCGAAGAACTTGTTTTTGCTCCACGCACAAATAAGTGACTATGCGCGTGCAGGGCTCGGGTTGCTCGCGCAACGTGTACTGATCTATGGTGCAGCCCTCCTTCTTGAAGGGTTCTACTATAGTTGGAAGCTTGCATTGCTCTCCCTCTCGGTGCTGATCGTATCCGAACTTTTTGATCTTCACACATTCAAGAAGATACTGAGGCTCGAAGCGGGGGACATCGCAGCCACTAGGGCCTGCCTAAAACTATTGAAATGGGGCACCGTTCTGAGTGCTTTGAACATCGCTGGCTTTGCCGTTTCAATTGCCATTCTCCAAGGCCACACCACGCATTTCATGCCACTCTTTTTTCTGTTGGCTGCTGCGCTTTTTGCCACTCTGAATAATAGTCAAATCACGTCTATTCTCTATCTCCGGCTGTCCATTTACCTTATCGCATTCCTTTTCATTCCTATATACGACATTATCATGGTGCGCGCTTCGTTGGACTCAGAGCTCTGGGTGCAGTTTTTCACATGCGTTTTTGTGATGTTCTTTATCGCCGACTGCTCTCGTGTGACTAGCCAACTCTACAAGAAGACGCTCCTTCAGATGGAGGCCCTTAGGCAAGAGCACCAAAAAACAAAAGCTGCGTATATCGCCAAATCTAACTTTCTTTCGACAGTTAGCCACGAATTACGGACGCCTCTCACGTCCATTAAAGGCTCAATCGATCTGATAGCCTTCGGAGCATTTGGTAAACTGCCAGAGAAGATGGAGAAGGCAATTCTGATCGCTCAGCGAAACTCAGTGAGCCTGCACACTCTGATAAACGACCTTTTAGATCTTCAAAAAATGGAATCTGGAAAAATGGATTTTCATTTCGAAACGGTACATCTCGCATCATTCCTGGAGCACGCCGTCGCCACAAACGAGCCATTCGTAACCAAGATGAACAGCCGTATTTACCTTGAGCACGTCGAGGACAATCTTTACGTTAACGCCGACCCATCTAGACTTGGTCAGGTTTTGTCAAACATCCTATCGAATGCTGCCAAGTTTTCAGAGGCCGGGGAAACAGTAAGGGTCAGGGCAAAATGCAACGGTAGCACAGTCAGAATTTCCATTCAGGATAGCGGGTTCGGCCTAAAAGAGAGCGACCGCCAGAAGGTCTTCGATGAATTCAGTCAGCTAGACTCCTCGGATCAGAGAAAGGTCGGCGGTACGGGGCTGGGAATGAACATCTCCAAGCGGATCGTAGAGGCTCACCAAGGTACGCTCGACTACTATAAAAACAAAGATAAAGGTACGACATTCTATATAGATCTGGCGCTGGTCACCCAACATAACAGTTCAAGCTCCCCAGCATATTTCACCGACATGCCGCCCCTAAAATTGAGAGCCTGATCTATACCTTCATTCTGGAAAAAAGTATACCGATCCTGGCTGATCGGCTCCACTGAGATTATTGTACTACTGGGGGGCGTCATCAGAGTTGTCGCGCGGCCAATAAATGTGCTCGTTTAGATCCTCGCCGATGCCGTAATCCTCCCTAGAGCAACCGAGGGAAATCGTGTTTCACAGCTTATTTTTTAAACATACTCGGCTGGTAGTCCTGCGTTTTATCGTAATGGGGATAATTCCTGCAGACTATGCGTTAACTCTGCAACGCTGCAGAACAAATCATCCGCGCGACCACTATTTCACTTCGAATTGCAAAGCTTTCGATGCAACTTGTGGCTGAAACATTTGGAGGTATTAAGTTGAAATTCATCTGCTTTTCTTTGGGCGCCAGCTTGTCACTCATCGCAACCGCAGTGACGGCTGGGAACCTTGATCGAACAAGGACACCAATCGATATCATTTTTGAGGAAGGCAATTATGTTGAGTTGTCTTTCGGCTATCTCGAACCCAGCGTTACCGGTCGGGATGCTGCAGGCAACGCGACTGGTGGCGTCTCAAATGATTTTCAGGTGACATCAGTCTCAGGCAAATTACAGTTCACCAACGATATTTCAGTTTCAGCTATTTACGATCAACCGTACGGGACTGATAACGTGTATGGTGGAGACCCAGTCACGACACTTCTCGGTGGGACCATTGCCCAAGCTGAAACCGAAGCATTGACGTTGTTACTGGCTTATGATGCCACGGATTCGATTACCGTGTTCGGCGGCCCACGTATTGCCGGCGCACAGGGAAGAATTGCTCTTTCGGGTCTCGCTTACGGTCCTCTCAATGGGTACAGTGTTCGGTTTGCAAACGATCAAGGTACAGGCTATGTGATAGGTGCAGCTTATCAAATTCCTGAGATAGCTTTTAGAACAGCGGTGACCTATCACTCCGGGATTGACGTTGACATGCGGGCAACAGAAACTTTTCCAGGAGGCGTTCCTGTAGTGACTGGGTCCACGAGAACCACACTGCCACAATCCTTGAAACTGCAAATCCAATCAGGGATAGCTGCAAACACTATTGCGTTTGGTAGCATCCGCTGGTCCGATTGGAGCGTTTTCTCACTCGAACCCCCCAGCCCCGCACCGGAACTAGCAGATATCGATGATGCTTGGACCTACGAGCTCGGCGTTGGGTATCGTTTTACTGATAAGTTTTCCGCAAGCGTCACGTATGTCTACGAGCAAGAAGAAGGAGATAACTTGGTTACTCCGCTGGCGCCCACCAGAGGATACCAAAGTGTCTCCCTGGGTGGAAAATATCAACTATCGGATGCGGTAAGCTTTTCAAGTGGCATTCAGTATATATGGATCGACAATGCCTTACTAGAAACTTTTCCTCCAAACGTCGTTCGTGGAAATTTCAGAGACAACGATGCAGTTGCGATCGGATTTAAGCTTGGCGTGAGTTTCTGATTTTAACGTATCGGTGAAATCGTAATCCATACGGAGTAACCTTTTTAAACAAGCCGCGCCGCTGCTAAGGTTGGAATCCAATTATTTTCTCGAGCCGTCATATCGCACGCTTCGAAGATTGGGCCGTTACATGCCCGATCTTTACTGACTGAGCGACGGGCAAATGGCTCGTCTTGAGCCGGACATTATGAAGCTTCATGGCTTTGTTGATGGCATAGATGCTCCTTCCTACTGTGATGGCTTCAACACTCACCACAATGGCACGTTGCGATGCCGTCGAGAGGGGCATCCACGCCATCAACAAAGCCAATGGTCATGGATACTTCCTTCAGCTTGAAGAAGAATCTACCAACACCAATTTAAAATGAGATTTAAACTAAACCCTCATTATAGCTCTGAGCAGATAGTTTCAAAAATATTAACATCCTTGCCTGACGGGGTTGCATCACATTTAAGCTCGTACATCTACGATTTCGTTCAACCACGGAAGGGAATAGTGCTGACATCAACTTCAAATAAAAATCAGCATGAGGCAGTGGTAAAAGAAAAATTCGATGAGATGGCTTCTCTGACTGCGACAGCTCGATTTGAAATGTATTCGATCACAAGCGCCAACGACGATGCTGATATAGATGACATTATCGATAAGGCTTTCGACAAATTGCGGCGCGCAAGTGTGCTGTCAAACCAAATCCGAGATTTTCTTTGTACTGTCGATTCTGGTAAAACTGACTCTGAGATTATGGAACATTTTCTGTATCCGAGCCTGGATGGTGACGATTTGGGTGAAATCTTGGGTGAAATTGAAACGGGTGGAGAAGTGTACTCAGGAAAAACGATAGTCGGGAACTTGCTCATTGAGTTTACAGCCAAAGCGAGCGAAGACTCCCGCAGGTTGGGTCAAACTGGGTCAGGCTAAGCCCAGCTATCGACACTTTCCGCTCAGGCTTCCGAACCAAGCAGAGGATATGCCATCGCCGGGACCATCAGTGGCTTACCTGCTCACCTGCGGCGCTCATTGACCTGGGACCAGGGCGCTGAGATGGCCCAGCACGCGCAACTTAGGATCGACACCGGTCTCGAGATCTATTTCTGCAATCCTTAGAGCCCGTGGCAGCGCGGCAGCAACGATGTCAATCAGCATTCAAAATTGACCCCTTATCGGCGTCCAATACTGACCCCCTCTGGTTCTGAGCTGGCCCGCCGCT
>NZ_JBHFPF020000010.1:0-115951 GCF_043355895.2 Roseovarius maritimus | reverse complement strand
CGGTTCGGTGGGCTCCAGATCACGCAACCGCGACAAACCCGCCCGCCGGAGCACCCTGCTGACAGTCGCGGGTGAAACACCGGTCTTCGCCGCGATATGAGCTCCGGTCAGCCGGGTCCCGGCGCAATGCGACGATCCGACCGGCAACATCGCCGGCGTCGGGTTGCGCAGAGAACGCGGGCGCGACGTCCGGTCCTTCACCCCATCGAGACCGTTCTGCTCAAACCGGTGCCACCACTTCGCGGCGGTCCTGGCCGAAACGCCGCACGCCAGCGCCGCTCCGGAAAAGTGATGCCGTGCCCGATCAGCCGAACAAGGCGATCTCGACCCAAAGGCGTTAGTCTGGCATTCTGATGTTCGTTCATTCGATCCCTCCGAACGGCATTGGTGCTTGGTAACTCCAACCAACTCGCAAGGGATCGAACGGACAACCTGTTGAAAGCTTACAGCTAGAGAGTTACGGCAAATCGGGCGCGCGCCTGTCCCGTCGGGCAGGCTGACGCGAGCTCGGAGGACTTTGTCCTTAGCTCCAAGCGAAAGCGAGCGACTCGACTCTGGTTTGCGCGAACGGTAATTGTAGGAACAAATAATGAACAATTTGCCGCCATGCCCGCCCGCCGAATCCTCTCAGTCTGGTTTCCCCGCCTCGGGGCCGACCGCCTGCTGCGCCGTCTCGGTGATCTGCATGGCGCACCTTTCGCTGTGTTGGAGGAGACCGGGCAGATGCAGGTCATCAGCGCCCTTTGCCCGCTGGGATCGGCGGCGGGGCTGCGCGTGGGCCAGCCTGCGCGCGACGCGCATGCGATGTGCGCCGGGTTGATCACGCGGGCGCAGAACCCTCACGCCGAGGCGGCGTTCCTGAATGCGCTGACCCGATGGGCCGGGCGGTATAGCCCCTGGGTGGCCGCGCAGCCGCCCGATGCGCTCATGCTGGACGTGACGGGCTGCACGCATCTGTTCGGCGGCGAGCCGGCGCTGATCGACACGGTGCTTCAGGATGCCGCCGATCTGGGTGTGCACGCGGAATGCGGGCTGGCCGACACGCCCGGCGCGGCCTGGGCGCTGGCGCGATATGCCGGGCGCGGCGTGGTGCATGACCGCTCGGGCGACGCGATTGATCAGGAGGCGCGCGCAACCCGGTCCCGCGCGGCCAAGCGACGCCATTGGGAGCGGGGCGGCACCGCGCCCGGCACGCAGACCCAAGGCAGCGCCCCGCGCGTCGCCGCCCCCGGCATGGCGCGGCAGGCGCTGGCGCCCCTGCCCGTCACCGCGCTGCGCCTCGATGGCGATACCGCCGCGGCCCTTGCGCGCCTCGGCCTCAGACGCATTGGCGACCTCATCGGCCAGCCGCGCGGCCCGCTAGCGCGGCGCTTTGGTAAGGGGCTGCTGATGCGCATGGACCAGGCCCTGGGCGCGGTGCCCGAGCCTGTCTCGCCCCATGCCGCGCCGCCCCGCTTTGCCACGCGGCTCAGCCTGCCCGACCCCATCGGGCTGCGCGAGGATGTCGAGGCCGCGCTGGAGCGTCTCATCCCGCGCCTGTGCGATCTCTTGCGCGCCAAGGGGCAAGGCGCGCGCGCCATCCGGCTGGAAGCCTATCGCTCGGACGGGACCGCCGGCTGGGTGCAGATCGGCCTCGCGCGCCCCGCCGATCAGCCCGAGCGGATCACCCCCCTGCTAGCGATGAAGCTCGATGATCTGGACGCGGGCTATGGCATCGACATCCTGCGGCTGGAGGCGACGCAGGTCGAGCCGATTTATGCCACCCGCGCCGCCGGGCATCTGGATGCTAGCCGCGCCGCGCGAGAAAGGGCGGGCCGCGATACCGCGCTCGAAGACCTGATCGGGCGCATCGGCGCGCGTGTCGGCCTCGATCTGATCACGCGGCGGCATCCGGCCAGCAGCCACATCCCCGAAAAATGCAGTACAGTGCAGCCCGCCGCCTGGTCCGAAGCCGCCCCCGCCGGTGCATGGCCCATGCCCCCCGGACCGCGCCCCCTGCTCCTCTGGCGCCCCGAGCTGGTGAGCGCTCCGGACGTGCCCCGTCCGCCTGCGGAATTTCGCTGGCGCGGTCAGGATCACGCGCTGACAAGCGCAACGGGTCCCGAGCGCATCGCGCCCGAATGGTGGCTGGACGATCCCGAATGGCGAAGCGGCGTGCGCGATTACTGGCAGGTGGTCACCGCGGGGGGCGCGCGGCTGTGGCTCTTTTACGCGCATGGCGCGGCGCTGAGTTCGGGCTGGTTCTGTCAGGGGCAATTCGCGTGATCGGGGCTTAAGGCTTGATCTGGCGCGATTTCAGCGCAACTCTGACGCTATGAGCTACCAATCGCCCTCTCCGACATTCGCCGCGCCCGATCAAGTCGCCTTTCATCGCACCGAGTTGGGCGTGATCCTGTCGCTTTATGGGCGCATGGTGGCAGCAGGCGAATGGCGCGATTACGGCATTTCCAGCCTGCGGGATGTGGCGGTCTTCTCGGTCTTTCGGCGCACGGCCGAGCATCCGCTCTACCGTATCGAAAAACGCCCCAAACTGCGCGGCAAACAAGGGCAATATGCCGTCATCGGCATGGACGGCCAGATCCTGAAACGTGGCGCGGACCTGCGCCAAGTGCTACGGGTATTGGAGCGCAAGCTGATCCGCGCGGTGGAATAGCCCGGAAAGGGTAAGTCGATGAGTGTTGAGACCTACCTGCTCTACCTCGCTGCCGTCGCCGTCTTTTTCGTGACGCCGCCCGACACCAGCCAGCTTCTGATTGTCTCGAACGCCATCCGGCACGGGCTGCGCCGCAGTCTCTGGACCTTGGCCGGAGACCTCTCGGCCAACACAATCCAGATGACCGCCGCCGCCTTCGGCCTTGCCGCGATCATCGCCACCTCGGCCACCACCTTTGCCTGGATCAAGTGGCTGGGTGTCGCGTATCTGGCGTGGATCGGACTGCAACTGATCCTGTCGAAGGGCGGCGCAGAGGAGACGAGACCTGCGCAGAACGGCGCCGCACGCCTTTACCGCCAAGGCTTCCTCACCTCGATGGCCAACCCCTTTGCCGTCGTGTTCTTCGGCGCGCTTTTCCCGCAATTCATCGACCCTGCCGCGCCGGTCATGCCGCAGCTGGCAATCCTCGGCGCGACCTATCTGGTGGTCGACGGCGCGATCCTGATGCTCTGGGGCTGGCTGGGCGCGCGGGCGGCGGGCGTGCTGCGGGGCGCGCGCTTTGGTTTCGTGAACAAGTTTTGCGGTGCGCTGATGCTGGCGGGCGCGGCGCTTCTGGCGCTCAAGGACATGCGGCCCGATATGGAACCGCAGCGCTGATCACTGTCGCCAGTCGAAAAACCCCGGCCCGGCCTCGCGCAACATATCCTCGGCCATCGCGCGGCCCAGATCGGCGCCATCCGCGATGGGCGCGCTGCGGGCATCCTTGATGCTTTGTGATCCATCCGGGCGCAGGACCTCGCCGCGCAAGTGCAGCGTATCGCCCTCCAGTTCGGCCAGCCCGGCAATCGGTGTCTCGCAGGAGCCGTCGAGAGCGGCCAGAAACGCACGCTCGGCGGCAAGGCGCTGGCCGGTTTCAACATCGTGGATCGCGCTCAGCATTTCCGCTGCGCGGCTGTCATCCGCGCGCCGTTCGATCCCGATGGCACCCTGCGCGATGGCGGGCAGCATCACGGACGGGTCCAGCGCGCTTTGCGCCACATCCGTGCGCTCCAGCCGGTTCAGCCCCGCCATGGCAAGGAAGGTGCAGGCGGCGACGCCATCCTCAAGCTTTTTCAGACGAGTCTGAACGTTGCCCCGAAACTCGACCACTTCAAGATGCGGATAGGCCACCAGCACCTGCGCGCGGCGGCGCAGCGAAGAGGTGCCCACCTTGGATCCTTCGGGCAGGTCGGCCAGCGTCGCATAGCCGGGCGAGACGAACCCGTCGCGCACATCCTCGCGCGGCAGGTAGGTATCCAGCAGCAGTCCCTCGGGCTGCAGCGTCGGCATGTCCTTCATCGAATGGACCGCGATATCGATCTCACCGGACAGCAGCGCCTCTTCGATCTCGCGGGTAAAAAGGCCCTTGCCGCCGATCTCTTTCAGCGGTCGGTCGATGATGCGGTCGCCCGTCGTCTTGATCACGACCACCTCGAACGCCTCAAACGGCAGATCGAACGCGGCAGCAAGGCGCGCGCGGGTCTCGTTGGCTTGCGCAAGGGCAAGCGGCGAGCCGCGCGTGCCCAGTTTCATCGGGGCCATCGGTGTGGGCATTTGCAATGTCATGGGGGCGGTTTAATTGTGCACGGGGCGCAGGGCAAGAGAGCGCATGCTTGACATTGCCGCGCCCGGCGGCGACCACCCAAGGCGCATAGAGAAGGACGCATCATGGCCAACCCCACCCCGGACAAGACGATACTGCGTGCCCTTGCGGGCGAGACGCTGCCCACCCCGCCCATCTGGATGATGCGCCAGGCGGGCCGCTACCTGCCCGAATACAAGGCGACGCGGGCCGAGGCCGGGGATTTCCTGTCGCTCTGCTACAACCCGGATCTGGCCACCGAGGTGACGCTGCAACCGATCCGCCGCTATGGCTTTGACGCGGCGATCCTATTTGCCGACATCCTCTTGGTGCCGCAGGCCTTGGGCGCGGATCTGTGGTTTGTCACCGGCGAGGGCCCGCGCCTGTCGACCATCACCGGCGAGGCGGAACTGGCGCAGCTGCGCCCGGTGGAGGACATTCACGAGACGCTGTCGCCCATCTATCAGACGGTGCGCAACCTCGCCTCGGCCCTGCCGAAGGAGACGACGCTGATCGGCTTTGCCGGCGCGCCCTGGACCGTGGCCACCTACATGATCGCGGGCAAGGGCACGCCAGATCAGGGCCCGGCGCATGAGCTGAAGGGCACGCATCCGGCGGTCTTCGACGCCCTGATCGAGCGGATCACGGCGGCGACGATCGAATACCTCTCGGCCCAGATCGACGCGGGTGCAGAAGTCGTCAAGATATTCGACAGCTGGGCCGGGTCGCTGAAAGGCCCCGATTTCGACCGCTACGCGCTGGAGCCCACGAAGCAGATCATCGCGGAGCTGAAAAAGCGTCATCCCGGCATCCCGATCATCGCCTTTCCCCGCCAAGCCGGCGATAAATACATCGGCTTTCACGCCGCGACCGGCGCCGATTGCGTGGCGGTGGACGATTCGGTCAGCGCCGAATGGGTGGCCAAGCATGTGCAGCCGGACGGCTGCGTGCAGGGCAATCTCGCGTCGCGCCACATGGTCACCGGCGGCGACGATCTGGTGCGCGAGACGAAGCATATCGTCGAAGCGCTGCGGAATGGCCCGCATATCTTCAACCTCGGGCATGGCATCACGCCCGATGCGGACCCGGCGAATGTGCAGCTGATGATCGACACGGTCAGAGAGACGGGGCGCAGCGCCTGATCACTTGCGCCCCCGCAGTTTCTTGGGCGTTTTCGAGTGAAACGTCGGCGGGCGTTTGCGCACCCATGCGATGAACCTGGCCAACCGCGGATGCGCGCGCAGCGCCTCGGGCGTGTTATACACGCGCGCCAGATCAGCTTCGCTGAGGGTCGCGTGGATCTCGTTATGGCAAATCTGGTGAACCAGCACGACAGGCCCGCCCTTGCCGCCCTTCAGCTTGGGCGTAAGGTGATGCAGGCTCTGTTTGGCGTCCGGCGGGATCGGGCGTTGGCAGATCGGGCATATGGGGGCGGCGTCGTCTATCGCTGGCTCCTTTTGCGGCTACGGTCCAAGAGAGTGGCGCAGCGCCGCGCGGAGGCAAGAGGATGATGGCTGAAAACATACCCGATGCGCTGGTTATAGGTGCTGGCCCCGCCGGTCTGATGGCCGCCGAGGTGCTGGCTAGCGCGGGCCATTCGGTGATCGTGGCCGAGGCCAAGCCATCCCCTGCCCGCAAATTCCTGATGGCCGGGAAATCCGGGCTGAACCTGACGAAAGCCGAGGGGACGGAGGCGTTCCTGGCCGCTTATGGCTCAGGCACCGGACCCCTTGGCGATGTCTTGCGCGCCTTCGGACCCGAGGACGTCCAGGACTGGGCGCGCGAACTGGGTCAGCCGCTTTTCACCGGCACCACCGGGCGCGTCTTTCCCGAGGCGATGAAAGCATCACCTCTACTGCGCGCCTGGCTCGCGAGGCTCGACGGGCTGGGCGTGCGGATCATGCGGCGCTGGCGTTGGCAGGGCTGGGATGGGGATGCGGTGCTGATGGACACGCCCGAGGGGATGCAGCGCCTGGCGCCCCGCGCGACGGTTCTGGCGTGCGGCGGGGCCAGTTGGGCGCGGCTGGGATCGGACGGCGCCTGGGCCGCGCAACTGCTGGATAAGGTGGTGCCGTTTCAACCCGCAAATATGGGGTTCGCGGTCGATTGGTCGGCTCATATGGAGCGCCATATGGGTCATCCGGTCAAAGGCATCGCGCTGCGGGCCGGCAACATGACCTCGCGCGGAGAGATTGTGATCAGCCACGCGGGTATCGAGGGCGGCGGTATCTACGAGGTGTCGCGTACGGTGCGAGAAGGCGCGCCGTTGACGCTGGATTTGATGCCTGATCTGACGCTGGAGGAGATCCGCCAGCGCCTCTCCCGCAAGCGCAGCAAGGAAAGCAAGGCGAACCATCTGCGAAAGGTACTCAAATGGACGCCGGAAAAGCAGGCTCTTTTGATGGAGTTCGCACGGCCCCTGCCCGACGATCTGGCGCCGGTGATCAAGGCCCTGCCGGTCAAGCATAAAGGCCCGCTTCCGATGGATCAGGCGATTTCGACGGCGGGCGGCCTGCGGCTCGATGCGCTGGATGCGGGCCTCATGCTGAGGGACCGGCCCGGCACCTTCGCGGCGGGCGAGATGCTGGATTGGGAGGCGCCGACGGGCGGCTACCTGATCACCGCCTGCCTTGCCACGGGGCGCCATGCGGGGCAGAGCGCAGCGGCGTGGATCGAACAAACGTCGGAGCGGTAGCCGGACTGGTATCGCTTCAGGGGCTCACACCACTTCGCCCGCATCCATCCGCTCCAGAAACGCCTCGGCGGTCTTCAGCACATCGCTACGCTTCTCGGCATCCATCTTGTCCCATGTGCGAAAGACCATGCCCATGCGGTGATTGCCCTCGAAACGCTGGCGATGCCGATCCAGAAACTGCCAGTAGAGCGTGTTGAATGGGCAGGATCCCTCGCCGGTCTTCTGCTTGACCGAATAGGCGCAGCCATCGCAGTAATCCGACATCTTGTTTATGTAGTTGCCGGAGCTGACGTAAGGCTTGGACGCGATGATACCGCCGTCGGCCCACTGGCTCATCCCGATGACGTTGGGCGCCTCCACCCATTCGTAAGCGTCAATATAAACCGACAGATACCATTCATGCACTTCCTCGGGCGCGATCCCGGCCAGAAGCGCAAAATTGCCCGTCACCATCAGGCGCTGGATATGATGCGCGTAGCCCTGATCGCGCGTCTGACCGATCGCATCCGCCATGCAGGCCATTTTCGTCTCGCCGCCCCAATACACCCACGGCAGCTTGCGACCGTGCCGCAGAATGTTGCGCGACGTGTAGTCCGGACCCTCGCGGAAATAGATGCCGCGCATGTATTCGCGCCAGCCGATGATCTGGCGGATATACCCCTCGGCGGCATTGATCGGCGCATCGCCATCCTTCCATGCTTTCTCGACCCGCTGGCACACTTCCAAGGGCCCAAGCAGCCCGAGATTGATGTAGGGCGAAAGGAGTGAGTGATTGAGGAAAGGCTCGCCCGTCAGCATCGCGTCCTGATAATCGCCGAACTCCTCGAGTAGGTATTTAACGAAATGGTCGAGTGCGCGCAGCGCCTCTCCGCGAGTCACGGCAAAGTTGAAGGGACGCAGCGTGCCGAAATTGTTGTCAAAGCGCCGCTCGACAAGGGTCAGCACGTTCTCGGTGATCTCATCGGGCGTGAACGACATGGGCGCGCTGCGCAGCATGTCGGGTTGCGCCGGTTTGCGGTTGTCGTGGTCGAAATTCCACTTGCCGCCAGCCGGCTCTCCGTGCTGCATCATGAGGCCAGTCTTGCGCCGCATCTCGCGGTAGAAATACTCCATCCGCAATTCCTTGCGACCCTCAGCCCAGTCGTCGAACTCCTTCGGCGAGGCAATGAAGCGGTCATCGGCCAAGGTAGTCAAATCAAGCGGCATGTCGTCCAGCGCCTCAATCAGGCGCCACTCGCCGGGCCGAGTCGCGATGACCTCGCTTGCGCCATGCGCATCGGCGCGGCGCAGAAGCTCGCCGGGGATCGAGCCGGTATTATCCTCGTCGTCGAGCTTGGAATACTCCACGGTCCAACCAGTATCGCGAAGCGCGTCCGCAAAGTGGCGCATCGCCGAGAGAACGAGCGCGATCTTCTTGGGATGGTGCGGGACGTAACCCGTCTCCTCCGTCACTTCGGCCATCACGACCACATCACGGGATTTGTCAGCCTCACGCAGCGCCGGCAGCCCGTCACTCAGCTGATCGCCCAGAACAAGAACGAGGCGCGGCGCTACCACTCGACCCGCTCGCCCTGCCAGTCGAAGAAGAGGCCGGTATCTTCGGGGCCCAGCCCTTCGAGAACCGACAGAAGGTTATGCGCGGCCTCGCTCGGCGGGGTCGTCTTGTGACGGCCCGCATATTTGGCGGTGAAGTCGGTGGCCACTGTGCCGGGATGCAGCGCGACGCAAATCGCCTCGCGATGCGTGCGTTTCAACTCGATCGCGGCGCCGTGGATCATCTGGTTCAGCGCGGCCTTGGAGGTGCGGTAGGAGTACCAGCCGCCGATCTGGTTATCACCGATTGACCCGACGCGCGCCGACAGCGCGGCAAAGCAGGACGGCCCCTTGCGCGGCAACATCGGCAGCGCGTGCTTCATCACCAGCGAGGGCCCGATGCAATTGACCGCGAATTGATCCGCCATCGCCTTGGCGCTGACATCCTTCAGCGCCTTTTCCGGCTCGGCGCCGTCGATTTCCAGCGCGCCGGTGGCAACGAAAATCAGTTGAAACTCGCCCTCGGCCTTCTTCATGCACTCGGCAACGCTCGCCTCGTCGGTCACGTCGAGGCCATCGTCGCTGCGCGAGATCGTGGTCACGTCACTTCCGTTTTCGTTTAGCCGCGCGGTAATCGCGCCGCCGATACCGCCCGAGGCGCCGATGATGAGGGATCTATGTGTCATGGCAGGAATGGTAGAGGCCGCGCCCGCGCCTTCAACGGCGCACATGTAAAAAACCGCCTTTTCATCGCGGCGCGCTGAGGTTAACCTGATACTCATGACGATGACGCAGCATATCACGTCCTTCGCACATGGCCCCTGCCATGCGCTGGTTGCTGCGCGCCTGCTGCTAAGCCGCCTCTGAGCGTGCCGGTCCGGCGCGAGCGCTCAGGGGATGTGCCATAGCGCGCCGGAAAATCACCCGGATTAGCATCAGGATCAAACGACCATGCACAAGATTAACCTTGCCGCCAAGCTGGCGCAAATTGACACCCATTGGGATCCCAAGGTGGTGGCCAGATACAATGGCAACGACGTGATGGTCGTCAAATTCGCTGGCGAATTCCCCTATCACAGCCATGCAGAGACGGATGATTTCTTTCTCGTCCTCGCTGGCGAAGTGGTGATGGATTGCGAGGGCGCGGACAGCGTGACCTTCGGGGCCGGAGAATTGCTGATCGTGCCTGCGGGAACGGTCCACCGGCCGCGCGCCAAGGCCGAGGCGCACGTCCTGCTGATCGAGCCCAAGGGTGAGCCCAACACCGGAACCAGCGGCGCGCCTGCAGCCGCCAAAGACCACATTTGAGACGGAACAGAACCATGACAGATAGCACCAAAGACCGCGTCTATATCTTCGACACCACGCTGCGCGACGGCGAGCAAAGCCCTGGCGCAACCATGACCCATGCCGAGAAGCTGGAGATCGCGCAGCTCTTGGATGAGATGGGCGTCGACATCATCGAGGCGGGATTTCCCATCGCCTCCGAAGGTGATTTCCGCGCCGTCAGCGAGATTGCCAAGCAGAGCCAGAACGCCGTCATCTGCGGGCTGGCGCGGGCGAACCTCAAGGACATCGACCGCTGCTGGGAGGCGGTGAAGCACGCGCGCCAGCCGCGCATACACACTTTCATCGGCACGTCGCCCCTGCACCGCGCCATCCCGAACCTGACGCAGGACGAAATGGCCGAGCGCATCCACGAGACGGTCACACATGCGCGCAACCTCTGCGACAACGTGCAGTGGTCGCCGATGGATGCGACCCGCACCGAATGGGATTATCTGCGCCGCGTCGTCGAAATCGCGATCAAGGCGGGCGCGACCACGGTCAATATCCCCGATACCGTTGGCTACACCGCCCCCGTCGAATCCGCCGACCTGATCCGCCGCCTCATCGCCGAAGTGCCGGGCGCGGATGAGATCATCTTTGCTACGCATTGCCACAACGATCTGGGCATGGCGACGGCCAACAGCCTTGCCGCCGTCGAAGGCGGCGCGCGGCAGATCGAATGCACGATCAACGGCCTGGGCGAGCGGGCCGGAAACACCGCGCTGGAAGAGGTGGTGATGGCGATGAAGGTGCGCGGCGACATCATGCCCTATCAGACCGGCATCGACACGACGAAGATCATGAACATCTCGCGCCGCGTCGCCACGGTCAGCGGCTTTGCCGTGCAGTTCAACAAGGCGATCGTGGGCAAGAACGCCTTCGCGCATGAGAGCGGCATCCATCAGGACGGCATGCTGAAAAACGCCGAGACGTTCGAGATCATGCGCCCTGCCGATGTGGGCCTGGCCGAGACGAATATCGTCATGGGCAAGCATTCGGGCCGCGCCGCGCTGCGCTCGAAGCTCAAGGATCTGGGCTATGAATTGGCCGAGAACCAGCTTAACGATGTGTTCGTGCGGTTCAAGGAGCTCGCCGATCGCAAGAAGGAGGTCTATGACGAAGACCTGATCGCGCTGGCCACGACCGATGCCGCCGAGGATGAAAACCGGCTTGTCATCAAGTCCCTGCGCGTCGTCTGCGGCACCGAAGGGCCGCAAAGCGCGGAGCTGACCATGGAGATCGATGGCGTCCCGCATAGCACCGAAGCCACCGGCGACGGCCCGGTCGATGCCTGCTTCAACGCGGTCAAGAACCTTTTCCCGCATGAAGCGCGCCTGCAACTCTACCAGGTGCATGCCGTGACCGAAGGCACCGACGCGCAGGCAACCGTATCCGTGCGCATGGAAGAAGGCGGGCGCATCGTGACCGGGCAATCGGCGGATACCGACACCGTCGTCGCCTCGGCCAAGGCCTATGTCCACGCGCTGAGCCGCCTGATCGTGCGGCGCGAAAAGGCGGGCAAGGACACGCCCGAGGTCAGCTACAAGGATATCGGCTGATCCTCGAAAAGCCGGCGCCGGATCTTCCGGCGCCGACGCGAGCAGTTCGCTCAAGGTTTTTTTTAGCGAAAAATCTCGGTAGGATTTTCGCTGAAAATCGTTAATCCTTTTCGGCCCATTCCCAAGGCCGGGTGAAGTTGCCCAGCGTGGTGGCGACGCGTTCGTCGCTGCCATCGCCGGTGATCTGCGCTACAAGGCCGCGTTTCTTGTCATCGACAACCTGTGCGACGCGCGCGTCACTGCCCGCTTCGCGCAAGGCGGCGTCATAGATGCGCGCAATGGCGCGCTTGCGCAGATCCGGCTTGAAAACCTTGCCGACGGCCGTCTTGGGCAACTCGTCCAGTATCTCGATATGTTTTGGAACTGCGGCCCGCTCGCGCACGCGCTGCCGGCAGTGCTCCAGCAACTCCTCGGTCGTGGCATTACCCCCTTCCACCAGTTCCACATAGGCACAAGGCAGTTCGCCCGCATGGGCATCGGGCTGACCGATCGCGCCCGCGCCGGCGACATCAGGATGCCCCATCAGCGCCTCTTCGATATCGGCGGGGTCGATATTGTGGCCGCCGCGAATGATGAGATCCTTGGCGCGGCCCGTGATCCACAGATAGCCATCCGGATCGATCCGGCCCAGATCGCCGGTGCGTAGGTGCTCACCATGGAAAAGATCGCGATTGCGCGCGGGATCGGTATAGGTGTTGCCCACATAGACGCCCGGATTACTGACGCAGATTTCACCAACCTCATCGGGTCCGCAAGTCAACGGGCCGTCATCCGTCGCGTGGATGATACGCACGTCCGTATGCGGAAAAGGGATACCGACCGAGCCGACCTTCTTTTCCCCCGCAGGCGGATTGCAAGACACGAGGCAGGTCGCCTCGGTCAGTCCATAGCCCTCGATCACGGTCATGCCTGTCGCGCTCTCGAACCGCTTGAAGAGCTCGAGCGGCATGGGCGCGCTGCCGGAAAAGGCGTTCTTGACCCGGCTGATATCCGCATCCACCTTACGCTGCATCAGCGCCGCAACGGCAGTCGGCACCGTGATGACAAAGGTCACACCCCAGCGCTCGCAGAGCTTCCAGAAATTGCCGATCACCCCCTCACCACGATAGCCCGCAGGGGTGGGCAGGATCACATGGGCGCCGGATTTCAGCGCCGACATCAGCACGACGTGGCACGCAAAGACATGAAAGAGCGGCAGCGGACACATCAGCACGTCCATCTGGTCAAAGAGCAGGCGATGGCCGAGCCAGCCGTTGTAGATCATTCCGTCATATCGATGCTGCGCCATCTTCGGCATGCCGGTGGTGCCGCCGGTATGAAAATACGCCGCGACGCGATCCTTCCCGGTCTCCTCGAAGGTCAGCGCCTTGGGCTGGCGGGCAATCTCGCTGGCGTAGCTCAGCACATCAGCGCGGTGGGTGCCGGTGTCGCGCGGGCGCAGGAACGGGACCAACCAGCTTTTTGGCGGACGCAGGTAGCGGTTCAGATCCACCTCCAGAACCGTGCCGACCTTGGGCGCATGGCGTACGGCCTCGGCCAGCTTGGCACTGATATCGGTCTTGGGAAACGCCTTGAGCGTGACGACGACGCGCGCACGTGTCTCGCGCAAGAGGGCGGCGATCTGTTCCGGCTCCAGAAGCGGATTGATGGGCGCAACGATGCCCGCGATCATCGCGCCCAGCGTTGCTGCCGCAGTCTCGAGGCAGTTTGGCAGGACCAGCGCGACCGCATCACCCTCGCGCACGCCAAGGCTGCGGAACAGATTCGCTGCGCGGCAAACCTCTGCGTGGAACTCCGCCCATGTAAGGGTCCGCGCCGGATCGCGCGGCCCTGCAGTCAGCTGGTAACTGATGGCCGGC
This sequence comes from Roseovarius maritimus, assembly GCF_043355895.2. Taxonomy (NCBI): domain Bacteria; kingdom Pseudomonadati; phylum Pseudomonadota; class Alphaproteobacteria; order Rhodobacterales; family Roseobacteraceae; genus Roseovarius; species Roseovarius maritimus. The sequence continues at coordinate 102,702 of NZ_JBHFPF020000010.1, read as the reverse complement.
CGCTGCGGATGCGCGCGCATCGTTTCGGCCAGCATCGCATGGATGGTCGCAGGCCGCTCACGCGCCTCCCACGGCATTTCGTTCTGGATGTCCAGCGCGTCCTGGCGCACAGCAAATGTCATTGCGGTCTCCCTAGAGATGAACGTCCTTGCGATCTGACCGGCAGAATGAGGACGAATTGCCGCTGGTGCAAGCCGGACTGCGTGGCGATCCCCTCTTGACTCTTTTTGTCAGAATAGAGAGAGATAGTTTACCAAAACCGTCGGATAAGAAGGACCATCCGTATGCTACGTACAATCGCCTCGCGCCTTGCCGCCGCCACGTCACTGATCGCCCTTGCAGGCACAGCGATGGCCGCCGAGGTCAATGTCTATTCCTCGCGCCATTACGACAGTGACGACGCGCTCTACGAGGAGTTCACCAAGCAGACGGGCATCACCGTCAACCGCATCGAGGGCAAGGCCGACGAGCTTATCGCGCGCCTCGAGGCCGAAGGCGACAACAGCCCGGCGGATGTCTTTATCACCGTTGATGCAGGCCGCATGTCGCGCGCCGAAGAAGCCGGCATCCTGCAGCCCTACGCATCGGACGCCATCGACGCCGCCGTGCCGGAGCATCTGCGCCACCCGGACGATCTGTGGTTCGGCGTCAGCCAGCGTGCGCGCATCATTTTCTACGCCAAGGACCGTGTCGAAAACCCGCCGCAAACCTATGAGGCGCTGGCCGATCCCGAATACAAGGGGCAGGTCTGCATCCGGTCCTCGTCCAACGTCTACAACCAGTCGCTGCTGGCCTCGATCATCGAGACGGATGGAGCGGAGGCGGCCAAGGAATGGGCCTCGGGCGTGGTCGAGAACATGGCGCGCGCGCCTCAGGGCGGCGACACGGACCAGTTGCGCGGCATCGTTTCGGGCGAGTGCGATATCGCGGTCGCCAACCATTACTACTTCTTGCGCGGGTATCAGGAAGACGTCGAAGGGCTGTCCTCCGGCATCGACAACATCGGCTGGGTCTGGCCCAATCAGGACGGGCGCGGCGCGCATGTGAACCTGACTGCCGCCGCCATCGCCAAATCCGCACCGAACCCCGAAGAGGCCAAGGCGCTGCTGGAATTCCTGACCAGCGATTTCGCGCAGCAGCATTTCGCCAACCAGAACAACGAGTATCCGGCGGTCGAGAGCGTTCCCTCGAACGAGGTGACCGAACGTCTGGGCGAATTCAAGGCCGATAGCACCACACCAACATCGGCCTTCTCGGCCAATGCCAAGGAAGCGCAGGCGATCTTCAACGAGGTGAACTGGCAATAAGCCAAGGCCATTGCAGGAAACATGAAAGCGAGCCTCCGGGCTCGCTTTTTTCTTGCTTTATAAATCCTGAGACGGCGTTTTAGCGCGCAGCACCGCGCCGGGATTCATAATGCCCTGCGGGTCGAGCGCGGCCTTGATCTGGCGCATCGCTGCCAGTTTAACCGGATCGCCATAGCGCTCCAGATCGTCGACCTTCAGCCGCCCAATCCCGTGCTCGGCGCTCACCGATCCGCCCATTGCATGAACCAGATCATGCACCGCCCGTTTGATCGCATCGCGCTGATCCTCGTGATCTGCGCGGCCACGACCGGGCATCGGGAAGACGTTGTAATGCAGGTTTCCGTCGCCCAGATGGCCAAAGCAGTTGATGCGAAACGCGCCGATCCGAGCCAACGCATCCGGTGCAACCGCCACGAACTCCGCGATCGCACCCAATGGCAGCGATACGTCATGCGAGCTGACGGCGCCGATATGGCGGTTGGCCTCCGGGACCGACTCGCGCATATTCCAGAATTCATGTCGCTGCCCCTCGGATTGCGCGATCAGCCCATCGCTGACCAGCCCCGCTTCCAGCGCGTCGCCAAACAGCGCCTCCAGCGCCTCCGCCGGGTCCAGACCGCGCGCCAGTCCGACATCGATCAGCACGAACCATTCGGGTGGCTCGGCCCATGGCTGCCGGACCTGCGGCATCGTTTCGGCGAGGAAATTCAGGCATTGCTGGTGCATCAGCTCGAACGCGCTGACGCCCTCGCCCATGTGATCGCGCGCCATCGCCAGCAGTTTCAGCGCGGCGGCGGGGCTTTCCACCACCATCAGCGCGGTGCCCTCGCCCGCCGGGCGCGGCGCCAGTTTCAACACCGCCGCGGTGATCAGGCCCAGCGTGCCTTCGGAGCCGATCAGAAGGTTTCGCAGATCGTAGCCGGTATTGTCCTTTCGCAGCCGCTTTAGCCCGTGCCAGACCTCGCCTGACGGCAACACCGCCTCAAGGCTGAGGCAGAGATCCCGCGCATTGCCGTAGCGCAGCACGTTGACGCCCCCCGCATTGGTCGCCAGCAGCCCGCCGATCCGTGCACTGCCCTTGGCCGCGATGCTGAGCGGAAAGAGGCGATCCACCTCTGCGGCAGCGTCATGGACATCCGACAGGATCGCGCCCGCCTCGACGATCATCACGTTCTCATCCGGGTAAACCTCGCGGACCTTTGTCATCCGTTCGAGGCTGATCAGCAGCGGCGCGGCCCCGCCCTGCGCCACCTGCCCCCCGACAAGGCCCGTCCCACCGCCATAGGGGATCACCGGCACGCCCGCCTTGCTCGCCAGGCGGATTGCGGTAGCGGCCTCCTCGGCTGTCGCCGGTGCCACAACAGCGCAGGCATGACCGTCCCAGCGCCCGCGCGGTTCGGCCAGGTAATGCGGGGCGATCTCGCGTAGCGCGGCGGCGGGCAGTTCTGAGGTCAGGCGGGCGATGAATGAGGCTGTATCTGTCATGCGCCAGACCCTAGCGCCGCCCGGCGGCGGCGCAAGCAGCAATAACCCGCGTTAAAGCCCCGCGTCACTGCGACCGCGCCGGTCATGGCGCAGCGCGGCATATAGCACATGGGTGCGCCAGCGTCCGGCGATCTGTAGATAGCTTTGCGCGACGCCCTCATATTTGAAGCCGCATTTTTCCAGCAGCCCGCGCGACGCGGCGTTGGAGGGCAGGCAGGCGGCCTCGATCCGACTGAGGTCCAGCCGGTCGAACGCATAATGTACCATCGCCGGAATCGCCTCACGCATGTAACCCTGCCGCGCATAGGCCTCGCCGATCCAATAGCCCAGCGTACCCGACTGGCTGGGACCGCGCCGGATATTGTCGAGGGTAATCGCACCCAGAAGGCGCTCGTCGCTGCGCCGGATCAGGAAAAGCGGCAGCGCCGTGCCACCCGTGATGCTGCGCTGCGCCCAGTAAACGCGGTTTGTGAACCCCTTGCGCGAAAGGTGGTCAGCGGCCCAGGTCGGCTCCCACGGGGTGAGGAAATCGGAGCTGACCTTGCGCAGGTGCGACCAGTCGCGAAAATCGGTCATCACCGGCTGGCGCAGGCTCATCCGCTCGGTCTCGATCCGAACCTTGCGCCGCGTCAGAAGCATCACGCAGCGCGCCGGTTTTGCAGGGCCTCCAGCGATGGCGCATCCTCGACCGGACCGTAGAGCGCCAGCGCGGCGGGCGCACGCGCGGCTGTCTGTTCAGCGATGGCACGCACGTCTTGCAACGTCACGGCATCGATCTTTTCGACAACTTCCTCGACGGCGGGCACGCGGCCCCAGATCTGGATCATGCGCGCAAGGCGCTCAGCCCGGTTCGAGGGGCTCTCAAGCCCCATGAGCAGGCCCGCCTTCATCTGCGCACGGGCGCGTTCGATCTCGTCGGGGCGCATGTCATCGGCCGCGCGCTTCATCTCGTCTATGGTGATCTCGGCCAGCCCGGCCATCGAATCGCCCGAGGTGCCGGCGTAGATCGTCATCATGCCCGTATCGGCATAGGCGCCCGCCTGCGCGTAGATCGTGTAGCAAAGACCGCGCTTTTCCCGAATTTCCTGAAAGAGCCTTGAGGACATACTGCCCCCGAGGGCAGTTGAATAGATTTGCGCCGCGTGGATGGCCGGATCGCCGTAATCAGGGCTCTCGAAGGCCAGCGCCATATGCGCCTGCTCCAGCAGCTTGACCGTCCGGCTCTCGCCGCCGCGGAACTGAGCGCGGGGCGCGACCTGCACCTCTTTGGCTTTCATGTCGCCGAACATCGCCTCGGCGGCCTTGACCAGCGCGTCGTGATCGACGGCGCCCGCAGCCGACAGCACCATCTGGCCCGGATTGTAATGCTGATCGACAAAGCCGGTCAGATCCTCGCGGCTGAACCGCGCGACACCCTCGTGCTGGCCCAGAATGGCGCGACCAAGCGGATGGTCCGGGTATGCCTTTTCCTGCAGCCAGTCGAAGATGATGTCATCCGGCGTATCGAGGGCTTGACCGATCTCCTGCAGGATCACGCCGCGCTCGGTCTCGATCTCGGACACATCGAAGACCGAGTTGCGCAAGATATCCCCCACCACGTCCAGCGCGAGGGGCACATCCTCTTTCAGAACGCGCGCGTAATAGGCGGTGACTTCGCGGCTGGTATAGGCGTTGATGTAGCCGCCCACATCTTCAATCGCCTCGGCGATCTGCAGCGCGTTGCGGCGTCCGGTGCCCTTGAAGGCCATGTGTTCAAGGAAATGGGCGATGCCGTTCTGCTGTGGCAACTCGTTGCGCGCCCCGGCCAGCACCCAGACGCCGATGGCCGCAGATTGCAGCCCCGGCATATTCTCGGTCACGATGCGAAAGCCGTTGGAAAGTGTGGTGAGATTGACGCTCAATGCGCGGTCCGTTCTTTTATGAGTGTTTCGATGGCGCCGAGGTCATTGGGCACCTCGGTAATCCGTTCCTCACGGTCATAAAGGTCCGCCATATGCGAGGGCAAGGGGGGGTGCTGACCGCTTGCCTCCTCGACCGCCGCGGGGAACTTGGCGGGATGCGCGGTGGCCAGCGTGATCATGGGCACGCCGGGCTTCAGGTGCTCTTCGGCCACGTGCACGCCGATGGCGCTGTGTGGGCAGAGCAATTCGCCGGTCGTCTCCCATGTCCGCTTGATCGCGGCGCGCGTCTGATCCTCGTCGCAGCGGCCCGAATCGAACGTCTCGCGCAGCGCCTCAAGCGCGCCCTGACTGACGGTGAACCCGCCGGCCTTCAGCTCCTCCATTAGCTGAGCGGTGGCGTTTGCGTCGCGGCCATACGCCTCGAACAGCGCGCGCTCGAAATTTGAGGACACCTGAATGTCCATCGACGGGCTGATCGAGGGGATGACGCCGTCGGGAGTGTAGGCACCTTCCGTCAGGCAGCGATGCAGGATGTCGTTCTGATTGGTCGCCACCACCAGCCGGTCGATGGGCAGGCCCATCCGCTTGGCGATGTAGCCGGCAAAGATGTCGCCGAAATTGCCCGTGGGGACGGTAAAGCTGACCTTGCGATGCGGTGCGCCAAGGCTGACGGCAGAGGTGAAGTAATAGACCACCTGCGCCAGAACACGCGCCCAGTTGATCGAGTTGACGCCCGCAAGGCTGACGGCATCGCGGAACTCGAAATCGTTGAACATATCCTTCACGCGGGCTTGGCAATCGTCGAAATGCCCCTCCATCGCGAGCGCATGCACATTGGCCTCGGAAGGCGTGCTCATCTGGCGGCGCTGCACTTCACTGACCCGGCCATGCGGGTAGAGGATGAAGACATCGACCGCCTCCAGCCCCCGGAACGCGTCGATCGCCGCCGAGCCGGTATCGCCGCTGGTGGCCCCCACGATGCAGACGCGGCGGCCATGGCGCGTCAGCGAGGCCTCGAAGAGCTGACCGATCAGCTGCATCGCGAAATCCTTGAACGCGAGCGTGGGGCCGTGGAAGAGCTCCAGGAGGTGATGGCCCGGCGCCAGCTGCACCAGAGGCGCCCGCGCGGCATGGGCAAAGCCCGCATAGGCGCGCGCGATGATGCCGCGAAACTCGGTATCGGTGAAGGCATCGCCGATGAAGGGGTGCATCACGCGAAACGCCGTTTCTTCATAGCTGAGGCCTGCCAGCCCGGCGATATCCGCGTGCGACATCTGCGGGATCGTCTCAGGCAGGTAGAGCCCGCCGTCGCGCGCAAGGCCCGTCAGCATCGCTTCTTCGAAGCTCAGGATCGGGGCCTGTCCCCGCGTGGATACGTATTTCATGGCCTAGCCTTCTGTCTCGCCCCGGCGCGTCAGGCGCCAGATCAGATACCCCGTCATCATCAGCCAGATCGCAGCCAAGGAAAACCAGGTGATCGCATATTGCAGGTGATTGTTCGAAATCGCGGCGGTGTCCACCGGCAATGCGGTGATCTCGCCCCCTGGCCCGGCTTCCTGTCTGCGCACGACAAGCAGTATGGGCTCGGTTCCCAGTGCCTTGGCCATGGCGGGCACGTCGCGGGCAAACCAGATGCCGCGGTCCTCATCCGGCGCGGGGGTGTAGCTATCTATTTCCTCGGGCCAGTGCAAATTGCCGACAAGACGCGCCCTGCCCCCCTCTCGCGGGGCATCCTTGGCCTCAAGCGGCACCAATCCGCGATCCACCATGATAAGGCGTCCGCCCGTCTCGAAGACCTGGATCAAGCGGTATCCTGCGCCCAGGTCCTTGGCGCCGACCAGCACGTGCAGCTCGGACGGCATCAGCGTGCCCTCCACCGTGATTGGCAGGTACTTGTCCGCCTCGGGATCAGGCTGGGCCGGCAAGTCGGTGGGCGCGGCGGCGAGGCGGGCGTCAATGGTGGCCAGGATGCCCTCTTTCCAAGCCAGCCTTTGCACCTGCCAGGTACCGAGACCAATGAGAATGCCCGCCCCGACCAGACCGATCAACAATGGCACCAGCAGCCGCCGCATGAAACTTTCCCTTACCAAGCGAAAAATGCGGAAGGCTCACCCCCCGCATTTCAGCCTTGCTTTCGATGGCCCCCCGAGCACGCGTCCGGGGCGCGGGCCCCTGCCTTACTGGCCCCAGATATAGATCGCCGCGAAGAGGAACAGCCAGACGACATCGACGAAATGCCAGTACCAGGCTGCCGCCTCGAAGCCGACATGGTTGTCGGGGGTGAAGTGGCCCTTGACCGTGCGCAGGTAGCAGATGAACAGGAAGATCGTCCCGATGATCACATGCGCGCCGTGAAAGCCGGTGGCCATGAAGAAGTTCGCGCCATAGATATTGCCCGAGAAACCGAAGGCCGCATGGCTGTACTCATAGGCCTGAAAGAAGGTGAAGAGCACGCCCAGAGCGACGGCCAGAAGCAGGCCCTTTTTCATGTCTTCGCGGTTATTCTCGTGGACCAGCGCATGGTGCGCCCAGGTTGCCGCCGCGCCCGAGCAGAGCAGGATCAGCGTGTTGATCAGCGGCAGGTGCCACGGATCAAACGTCTCGATGCCTGCGGGGGGCCAGACACCATCGATGGCCGGGGAGAACTCGCCCATCGGGTACAGGGCATGCTTGAAGAAGCTCCAGAACCAAGCGGCGAAGAACATCACCTCGGACATGATGAACAGGATGAAGCCGTAGCGCAGGCCGATGCGCACCACGGGCGTGTGATCGCCGACCTGGTTTTCGGCCACCGTTTCGGACCACCAGCCATACATGGTGTAAAGAACGCCGACAAAGCCGACGAGGAACATCCAAGGCTGGTTGTTTTCGACCGAGGGGGACATCCAGAGCACCGCACCAAACAGCATGATGAAGGCCGCGACTGCGCCCAGAAGGGGCCAGACGGACGGGGCCAGGATGTGATAGTCGTGGTTTTTTTCATGTGCCATGTCAGCTTCCCTCGTGGACGGGCTTATCATTGTGCGGCGGCCGGACCCTTGGCCAAGGGCCGGTCCAGCCACATTAGTTCACGGTTCTACCCGTTTCAGCGTCATTCGCAAGTGCGGCTTGCTGCTCGGGCAGGTCGATCTGGTAGAATGTATAGGACAGCGTAATGGTATGTGTGTATTTCGCATCGCGGTCCTCGACGATCTCGGGATCGACAAAGAAGGTCACGGGCATCTCGACACGCTCGCCGGGTTGCAGCACCTGCTCTGTAAAACAGAAGCATTCGATCTTTTCAAAGAACCCGCCAGCCTCGTACGGCGTGACGTTGTAGGACGCCTGCCCCGCGATGGGGTTGTCCGTGGGGTTGTAGGCCTCGTAGAAAGCCAGCCCGGTCTCGCCGATGCGGATCTCCATCTCGCGCTGCATTGGGGTGAATTCCCATGGCATGTCGCGCGACAGGCTGCCGTCAAATCGGACCTTGATCGTCTGGTCCAGAATGGTGTCGGAATCGCCCTGAGCGACACCGGTCACGCCGCCAAAGCCGGTGACGCGGCAGAACCAGTCGTAGAACGGCACCGACGCCCAGGCCAGCGCCCCCATCGTGATCACGACGCTGACTAGTTGAAGCACGGTCTTTCTGGTGCCATTGGGCCTCGTGTTATGCTCATTCGCCATAGCCAACCCCCTTTGCAGTCTCAGGAATAGCAAAATCTTCCTGACCTACCTTGGCAATTGTCAGGCCAAAAACCAATGTGACAAAAGCTGCCAACACCAGGCCCAGCCCCAGATTGCGGCTGAACCGGCGCGTGTGCATCTCGTGATTCTTGCGGAAAAACGCCATCAAAGACTCCAGACGCCAAGGCCGCCCGCCGCGATGACCCCGGTGCTGCGCAGGGTCGCGTCGATCAGGATCGCAACGAAGAGACCAAAGAGGTAGTAGAGCGAGTGTTTGAACACCGTCTTCTCAACCGCATAGTTATCGGCCTTGGCTGCGGACTCGTCCCGGCGCCAGACCCGCCACGCGCCGCGCAGGAAGAGCGCGTTGAGCAGGATGGCAGCGAGCAGATAGGCCGGCCCGCCGATCGACGTGAAGAGCAGTCCGAAGGAAACCGGCGCAAGCAGAAGCGTGTAGACAAGGATATGGTTGCGCGTCACGCGGCGGCCATGGGTCGAGGTCAGCATGGGCACGCCGGCCTCGTCATAGTCGGACTTCATGAACAGCGCGAGCGCCCAAAAATGCGGCGGCGTCCACATGAAGATCAGCGCAAACATCAGCACCGATTCAATGCTGACGGTGCCGGTGGCAGCAGCCCAGCCGATCATGGGGGGGAAGGCCCCCGCGGCGCCGCCGATCACGATGTTCTGCGGCGTCCAGCGCTTGAGCCACATCGAGTAGACCACGACGTAGAAGAAGATGGTGAAGGCCAGCAGCCCCGCCGCGACAAAATTGGTCGCAAGGCCCAGCATGATGACCGAAATGCCCGACAGCGCGATACCAAAGCCGAATGCCTCGCTCTCGGTGACGCGGCCCGCGGGGATAGGACGTTTGCGCGTCCGCTTCATGATGCGGTCGATATCAGCATCCCACCACATGTTCAGCGCGCCCGACGCGCCGCCGCCAATGGCGATAAAAAGGATGGCGGTAAAGCCGACGACGGGATGCACGCCAACCGGCGCCGCCAGAAGGCCAACCAGGGCCGTGAACACCACCAGGGACATGACGCGCGGCTTCAGCAGCGCGAAGAAATCCGAAAACCCGGCGTCCTGCGGCTGTGCGGATCGGGTCTTGGCCGTGCTGGCATCAAAGCTTGCGTCGCTCATGTCGAACTCCGGTTTCGGGCGGCGCGGACGCGAGCCCTGCTGGCTAGGATCAGATTGCATCCGCCCGCCCCGATTGCACGGGACGGGCGAAATGGCGGCCCTTCGGCCCGTATTATTGGGCCGAGGCCACCTTGTAGGCGTCTTGCACCGGCAAGCTGGCATATTGAGCAATCGCTTCTTCCAGCCAGGCGTCATACGCCTCCTGGCTTACGACCTTGACGGTGATCGGCATGTAGGCGTGGTCCTTGCCGCACAGCTCGCTGCACTGGCCGAAATAGACCCCCTCACGCTCGGCCTTGAACCACAGCTGCGCAAGGCGGCCGGGCACGGCGTCCTGTTTCACGCCGAAGGCGGGGATGGTCCAGCTGTGGATCACATCGGCACCGGTGACCTGCATCACGACCGTCTTGCCGACAGGCACGACCACGGCTGTGTCCGTGGCCAGCTTGAACTCGTCGGCGCTGTATCCGGCTTCCTGCAGTTCGGCGATAACCTCGTCATTGAGGATCTTGCCCTCACCGATCATGAAGCTCTCAAAGCCGAAATCATGGTCCGTATACTCATAGCCCCAGTACCACTGATAGCCGGTGACCTTGATGTTGATATCCGCCTCCGGAATCTCTTGCTGCTTGAACAGGACCGGCAGCGAAAAGGCACCGATGAAAACGAGGATCAGGATCGGTACGACGGTCCAGGCGACCTCGACCGGCGAGTTATGGGTGAAGTTGGCCGGGTTCGGGTTGACCCTGCGGTTGTAGCGGATCATCGCGAAGATGATCAGACCCGTGACCAGCAGGGTGATCGCCGTGATGATGACCAGCACCATGCCGTCCAGCCATTGCAGATCGCTTGCCAGTTCGGTCGCGGCGGGCTGGAAACCCATCCCGCCCTGTGTCGGCTTGCCCACGATCTCGAGATTGTCCTGCGCCAGCGCGGGAAGGGCGGAAACTGCCGCTATCGTGGCAAGCAAAGAGGAAATGTATCGCATTAGGGCACCTTGATCGGTTGAAGCGGATATGTCGTTGCGCGGGCGGCACGCCGTCCTGCCGGGGCCCGGCCCCGTTGTATCTGTAGCAGTTAAAAACATATATCTTGCCGTGAGACAAGAATGACGGTTGCGGCAAACGGACGCTTTATTTGATTTAGATCAAAAAACTGCGCGCTCCAATGCCTCAATCGCAAAAGGATGGTCGCCTCTGACGGCGCGGGCATCGAAATATCGGAGATGCGGCGCCATATAGGCTCCAAGACCCCCAGGAAATCAGGACGCAACTTATGACCGGCACCCCCTTTCGCCCTTTTGAGGACAATCTGGACAAGGACGCGGCTCTGGCCCAGCTCGCCCGCGCCACCGAGGGCGCCGACGATGGCGAGATCTTCCTCGAGCGCGCGCGCAGCGAAGCGCTGGTCTTTGACGATGGCCGGATCAAGACGGCCAGTTACGACGCCGGCGAGGGATTCGGCCTGCGCGCCGTGCGCGGCGACGCGGTGGGCTACGCGCATGGCTCGGACATCACGGAGGCGGCTTTGGGCCGCGCGGTGGACACGGCGCGGCTGGCCGTCGGCGATGGCGGCGGCGTGATGGCGGCGCCGCCGCAGGCGACCAACCGCCACCTTTATACGGATGTCGATCCCATCGCCGGCGCCGCCTTTCCGGTCAAGATCGAGACGCTGCGCGAGATCGACGCCTTTGCCCGCGATCTGGATCCGCGCGTCGTTCAGGTCACCGCCGTCATCGCCGCTTCCTGCCAAGAGGTCGAGATCCTGCGCCCCGATGGGACCCATCTGCGCGACGTGCGGCCGATGACACGCGTCAACGTGTCGGTCATCGTCGAGGAGGACGGCCGCCGCGAGCAAGGCACCGCCGGGGGCGGAGGGCGCGTCGGCCTCAAAGGGCTTATTGCGCCTGAAGATTGGCAGGATAAGGCGCGCGAGGCGCTACGCATCGCGCTGGTCAACCTGCGAGCGGTTCCGGCGCCGGCGGGCGTGATGGATGTCGTTCTTGGCCCCGGCTGGCCCGGCATTCTGCTCCACGAGGCGATCGGCCACGGCCTCGAAGGGGATTTCAACCGCAAGGGCGCCTCGGCTTTTGCCGGGCTGATGGGCCAGCGTATCGCCGCCCCCGGCGTGACCGTACTGGACGATGGCACGATTCCGGACCGGCGCGGCAGTATTACGATCGACGACGAAGGCACGCCGTCGCGCCGAAACGTGCTGATCGAGGACGGTATCCTTGTGGGCTATATGCAAGACCGCCAGAACGCCCGCCTCATGGGGGTGGAGCCGACCGGCAACGGCCGCCGCGAGAGTTATGCGCATGTGCCGATGCCGCGCATGACCAACACCTACATGCTGGGCGGCGATGCGGCGCCCGATGATATCGTGGCGGATCTGAAGGACGGGATCTATGCCGTCGGTTTCGGCGGTGGCCAAGTGGACATTACCAACGGCAAGTTCGTCTTTTCCTGCACCGAGGCCTACCGCGTGCAGAACGGCAAGGTGGGCGCGCCGGTCAAGGGCGCGACGCTGATCGGCGACGGAGCGACGGCGCTGCATCAGATACGCGCGCTGGGCAATGACATGGCGCTCGACCCGGGCATGGGCAATTGCGGCAAGGCGGGTCAGTGGGTGCCGGTCGGTGTCGGCCAGCCGACGGTGATGATCGGCGGGCTCACTGTGGGCGGCTCGGGAAGTTGAGTTCTGATATTCGGCCCATGCGCACGCTTAGAGGCCGGTAAGTGAGTATTTTTGCCTAGATGAAGCCATGAGCGCCTTCTTGGGGCGGGCCGCGCGCCGCTAAATCGGCTTTGGTTTACGCGTTGTTAACCACCCGTGCGCTACACCTGATTCTGCAAGCAGGCGAGGCCACGATGTCCGAGGAAACACATCCTTCCACTCACCCCCCACTCCCACCCACCACGGAAGATGATCGGGTATCGTGGCTTCGTCTCTTGCGCTCGCGGCGCGTCGGTGTCGCGACCTTCTATCGGCTATTGGCCGAACATGGGACCGCGCAGGCCGCGCTGAAGGCGCTGCCCGAGGTGGCCCGCGCCGCCGGCATCGACGACTACACCACATGCCCTGAGGGTGTCGTTCTGGCTGAAATGCGGGCCGCGCGGATGGCCGGTGCGCAATTGCTCTTCGTCACCGATCCGCTCTATCCCGACGCTTTGCGCGACATTCCCGATCCGCCGCCAATACTATGGGCGATGGGCGATCTGGGCGCGCTGGCGCGGCCCAAGGTCGCCATGGTCGGCGCACGAAACGCGTCCTCTCTTGGTACGCGGATGGCCCGCGCATTGGCGACGGATCTGTCCAAGGCGGGCTATGTCGTCGTCTCGGGCCTTGCACGCGGCGTCGACACGGCCGCACACGCCGCCACTGTCGAAGGCGGCACGATCGCCGTCATGGCGGGCGGGGTCGATGTGCTCTACCCCGCCGAGAATGCGCAACTGGGCAATGAAATCCTGCGCTGCGGTGCCCGCCTGTCCGAGATGCCTATGGGCACCGTGCCCCAGGCGCGGCATTTCCCCCGCCGCAACCGGATCATCAGCGGCCTTGCGGGTGCCGTCATCGTGGTCGAGGCCGCGGCCAAGTCCGGCTCGCTTATCACGGCGCGTAATGCACTGGATCAGGGGCGCGAAGTGCTCGCCGTGCCGGGCCATCCTTTCGATGCGCGCGCCGCGGGGTGCAACATGCTGATCCGCGATGGCGCGCGCCTGGTGCGCAGTGCGGCCGACGTGATCGAGGCGCTGCCTGCGGTCCTCGCGCCCGCACCGGCCCCGTCGCTTCTGGACATGATGCCGCCCGCAGCGGAAGAAAAGCGCAGCCTGGGCGAGACGGCAGATCTGCACACGCGCATTCTGGATCGGCTCGGCCCCTCCCCTTTGGCCGAGGACCAGTTGATCCGTGACCTGCAGGCGCCCGTGCGCAGCGTTGCCCCTGCGCTGATAGACTTGGAACTGGACGGGCGCATCAGGCGGCAGGCGGGCGGTCTTTTGTCGCTGGCCGACTGACGCCCCGCTGGCCCCAGTGACAACCGGTGTGGCTTTACCGCCCGCCCCGGCAGGGCTTTGCCCGTCATTGACAATCCCCCTTGCGCCACCACATGTTGCGCCGCCATAAGCGCCCCCGGCCCTGCCTTTGGCGAAAACCCCGGGATTCGGCCATTTGCGATCCGTATTGCCGCGCCTACATAATGCACTGCTTTTCGATAGGCCGCCGCATCAGGCCGCTGTCGAAACGAGATAGTGAGAAGGAATTTCATGCCTGTCGTCGTCGTCGAATCTCCCGCCAAGGCCAAGACCATCAACAAGTATCTGGGCCCTGACTACACGGTGCTGGCATCCTATGGCCACGTGCGCGACCTGCCTCCCAAGGATGGATCGGTCGATCCCGAGAACAGCTTTGACATGAAGTGGGAGATCGGCACCGACAGCCGCAAACACGTCAAGGCGATCGCCGATGCGCTGGCAAACGACAACGCGCTGATCCTCGCGACCGACCCCGACCGCGAGGGCGAGGCGATCAGCTGGCATCTGGAAGAGGCGCTGCGCAAGCGAAAGGCGATCAAGAAGGATACGCCCGTGAGCCGCGTTGTCTTCAACGCCATCACAAAGGCCGCCGTGACCGAGGCGATGGCCAATCCCCGGCAGGTCGATGCACCGCTGGTCGAGGCCTATCTGGCGCGCCGCGCGCTCGACTACCTTGTGGGCTTCAATCTCAGCCCGGTGCTCTGGCGCAAGCTGCCCGGCGCGAAGTCGGCGGGGCGTGTGCAATCGGTCTGCCTGCGCCTGATCGTTGAGCGCGAGATGGAGATCGAGGCGTTCAACCCGCGCGAATACTGGTCCGTCAAGGCGCTGCTGAGCACGCCGCGCGGACAGGAATACGAGGCGCGGCTGACCACGCTGGCAGGCAAGAAGCTGGAAAAATTCGATCTGGCCAATGCCACGCAGGCCGAGATGGCGGTGCAAGCCGTGTCGTCCCGCGCGCTGAAAGTCACCTCGGTCGAGGCCAAGCCGGCCAGCCGCAATCCCTCGGCCCCCTTCATGACCTCGACGCTACAGCAGGAGGCGAGCCGCAAGTTCGGCATGGGCGCACGCCAGACGATGAGCGCGGCGCAGCGCCTCTATGAGGCCGGGCACATCACCTACATGCGAACCGACGGTATCGACATGGCCCCCGAGGCCGTCACCGCCGCCCGCGAGGCCATCGCCGACCGCTACGGCAAGGAATACGTGCCGGCCGAGCCGCGCATCTACAAGAACAAGGCGAAGAACGCGCAAGAGGCGCATGAATGCATCCGTCCCACCGAGATGGGCAAGGACGCCGCCGCGCTGAAGATCACCGACCGCGATCAGGCGCGCCTTTACGATCTGATCTGGAAGCGAACGCTGGCCTGCCAGATGGCCGGTGCCCGGCTGGAGCGCACGACGGTCGAGATCGGCTCGGATGATGGCCAGGTCGGCCTGCGCGCGACGGGCCAGGTTGTGCTTTTCGACGGATTCCTGCGCGTCTACGAGGAAGGCCGCGACGATGTGGACGAGGGTGGCGACGATGCCCGCCTGCCGCAGATCTCCGAGGGCGACAAGGCTGCCTTCGGCAAGTCGGGCCTGCGCGATCAGTTCGCCAAGGCCGATAAATCGGACAGCGTGGCCCCGGACAGCGCCAAGGGCATGGCCCGCCACGACGCCGCCATCCTCGCCGAAAACGCTGCCGTTCTCGGCCTGCAGTCGCACACCCAGCCGCCGCCCCGCTATACCGAGGCCACGCTGGTCAAGCGGATGGAAGAGCTGGGCATCGGTCGCCCCTCGACCTATGCCAGCATCGTCACCACGATTCAGGACCGCGAATATGTCCGCAAGGATGGCAACCGCCTGATCCCCGAGGACAAGGGGCGCATCGTCACGATCTTCCTGCTCAATTTCTTCAAGAAATATGTCGGCTATGAATTCACCGCCGATCTCGAGCAGGATCTGGACCATGTCAGCGCCGGCGATGCCGACTGGAAGGATATCCTTACCCGCTTCTGGCGCGATTTCTCGGCCGCCATCGCTGAGACGTCCGAGCTGCGCATTTCCGAGGTTCTGGATGTGCTGGATGACGCGCTGGCGCCCACGCTCTACCCGCCGCGCGAGGATGGCAGCGATCCGCGCATCTGTCCGCTGTGCGGGACCGGCAAGTTGCACCTCAAGACGTCGAAGTCCGGCGGTTTCGT
The DNA here is from genome assembly GCF_043355895.2 of Roseovarius maritimus. Taxonomy (NCBI): domain Bacteria; kingdom Pseudomonadati; phylum Pseudomonadota; class Alphaproteobacteria; order Rhodobacterales; family Roseobacteraceae; genus Roseovarius; species Roseovarius maritimus. Next base: position 86,983 of record NZ_JBHFPF020000010.1, on the reverse strand, counting down.
CGGCTGCGGCAACTATCCCGAGTGCCGTTACACCCGTCCCATCGGCAGCGATGCCGCCGAGGCGGGCGACCGCGTGCTGGGCGAAGATAATGGCGACGAGATCTCCCTGCGCTCGGGCCGGTTCGGCCCCTATGTCCAGCGCGGGGAGGCCACCGAAGAAAACAAGAAGCCGCCGCGTGCCTCCCTGCCCAAGGGCTGGACACCCGACGCGATGGATCTGGAAAAGGCACTGACCCTGCTGAGCCTGCCGCGCGAGGTGGGGCCGCATCCCGAAGACGGCGAGATGGTCGAGGCCGGGATCGGGCGCTATGGCCCCTTCGTCAAGCATGGCAAGCTCTATGCGAACCTCAAGGAGGTCGACGAGGTCTTTACCATCGGTATGAACCGTGCGGTCGAGGTGCTGGCGCAAAAGCTGGCCAGTCGCGGCGCAGGCCGCGCAGCGGCCAAGCCCCTCAAGGAGCTGGGCGAGCATCCGGAGAGCGGCGGCGCGATGAACGTCATGGAGGGGCGCTATGGGCCCTACATCAAGTGGGAAAAGATCAATGCGACCATCCCCAAGGGGACCGAGCCGGAAGATGTCACCGTCGCCATGGCGGTCGAACTGATCGCCGAGAAGGCGGCCAAGTCCGGCAAGGGCAAGAAGGCGCCAGCGAAGAAGAAGGCCGCCCCCAAGAAGCCTGCCGCCAAGGCGACCAGCAAGAAAGCGGCGTCCAAGACGGCCAGCAAAGCCACCGGCAAGGGCTAGCGCCGCACGGTGCGACTGCACGAAGCGGCCTACACATCTTTGTTATTGGCGATTGGCGGCGTTAATATCCATGTAAGGTTACAAAGGCATCGTTTTTGCCACAGAAATCGAGAGGACAAGAGCCATGAAAAATTCAGGTCTCAGCCGCCGCGCCGCACTTGTAGGCGGCGCTGCCGCGCTTACCACGCTTGCCACACCGGGTCTTCTGCGCGCTCAGGACGCTTCGGGAACCCGTCGCAACGCCTCTGCCTTCGCAGTTCAGAACTGGCAGGACCATTTTGATTCGCTGGGCAGCGGCGCCATCGTCTGCGACACCGGCTCGCGCGCTCTGCACTACTGGAACTCAGACGCGACCGATTATCGCGTCTATCCCACGTCCGTGCCGATGACCGACGAGCTGACGCGCACCGGCTATACCAGCATCGTGCGCAAGAAGGTTGGGCCCACGTGGACGCCGACCGCCAACATGAAGGCGCGCGATCCCAGCCTGCCCGACTTCATGCCGGCGGGTCCGGGCAATCCGCTGGGCACGCATGCCATGTATCTGTCATGGCCTGCCTACCTGATCCACGGCACGCACGATACGCGCAAGATCGGGCGGAAGTCTTCGTCGGGCTGCATCGGCCTCTATAATCAGAAGATCGAAGAGCTGTTCGCGATCACACCCGTCGGCACTCAAGTCCGCGTTATCTAAGACGGCCCGACCCTTCCGGGGCCGGTTTCTGCCAATCCCCCAGGTGCAGCGATGTTGGAATGGCGGCGGCATTGACTTCTTTGCCGCTGCTGCCCACAACCGACCGAACCGTGCTCAAAAGGGGGTCTTCATGAAAAAAGTCTACGCGAACGCGACCGAAGCGTTGGAGGGTCTGCTACATGACGGCATGACCATAGCCGCGGGTGGATTTGGTCTGTGCGGCATTCCCGAATTGCTGCTTCAGGCGATCAAGGAACATGGCGCAAAGGATCTGACCTTTGCCAGCAACAACGCGGGTGTCGACGATTTCGGCATCGGCATCCTGCTGCAGACGCGCCAGGTCAAGAAGATGATGAGTTCGTATGTCGGCGAGAACGCCGAGTTCATGCGCCAGTACTTGGCTGGCGAGCTCGAGATCGAGTTCAACCCGCAAGGCACGCTGGCCGAGCGCATGCGCGCCGGCGGCGCGGGCATTCCGGGCTTCTACACCAAGACAGGTGTCGGCACGCAGGTGGCCGAGGGCAAGGAGCACAAGGATTTCGACGGCGAGACTTATATCCTCGAGCGCGGAATCGTGGCCGATCTTTCCATCGTCAAGGCGTGGAAGGCCGATGACACCGGCAATCTGGTATTCCGCAAGACCGCGCGCAACTTCAACCCGCCCGCTGCGATGTGCGGCAAGGTCTGCGTGGCCGAGGTCGAAGAGATCGTGCCGCGCGGCAGCCTCGATCCCGACCACATCCACCTGCCCGGTATCTACGTGCACCGCCTGATCCAGGGCGAGCATGAGAAACGGATCGAGCAGGTCACGACACGCAAGAGGGAGGACGCATAATGCCCTGGGACCGCAATCAAATGGCCGAGCGCGCAGCGCAGGAGCTGGAAGACGGCATGTATGTCAACCTCGGCATCGGCATTCCGACGCTGGTGGCAAACTATGTCGGCGACAAGGAAATCACCCTGCAATCCGAGAACGGCATGCTGGGCATGGGCGCCTTCCCCTATGAGGGCGAAGAGGACCCCGACCTGATCAACGCCGGCAAGCAGACGATCACCGAGCTGAACCGCACCGCTTATTTTGACTCAGCGACCAGCTTCGGCATGATCCGGGGCGGAAAGATCGCCGCGGCGATCCTCGGCGCGATGGAAGTGGCGGAAAACGGCGATCTGGCGAACTGGATGATCCCAGGCAAGCTGGTCAAGGGCATGGGCGGCGCGATGGATCTCGTCGCAGGCGTCGGCAAGGTCATCGTCGTGATGGACCACACCAACAAGGCGGGCGAGTCCAAATTGCTCAAGGAATGCTCGCTGCCGCTGACCGGTACGGGCGTCGTGGACCGCATCATCACCAATCTGGGCGTGCTCGACGTGGTTGAGGGCGGGCTCAGGATCGTGGAATGCGCCGAAGGCGTCACCGAGGACGAAATCCGCGCCGCGACCGAAGCGACCCTCGTCTGAGGGCGAAACCTTCTCGAGGAGTTTTTTTCAGGAAAGTTCCAACTTTCCTGGTGTTCTTCATTCAGGGCGGTGCCGGGCGGTGCCGCCCTTTTCAGTTCGCCATCGCCATGTTCAGCGCGCAGCCGTCCGAGATGAAATCAGGCCGCGTCTTGCAAAGACCGCGCGCGAGGTCATAGGCCGCCAGCACCTTGGGGACGTAATCACGCGTCTCGGCATAGGGCGGCACTCCCTTGTTGGCCTTCACTGCATTCTCACCCGCATTGTAGCCGGCCAGAGCGAGGATGGGATCGCCCTCGAACTCCTTGAGCAGCCAATCGAGGTAAGCCACGCCGCCCCGGATATTCTCGGACTCCGACAGGCTGTCCGTCACGCCAAAGCGCGCAGCGGTATCTGGGATCAGCTGCATCAGCCCCTGCGCGCCCTTTTCGCTGACCGCTGTGCGACGCCCGCCAGACTCGACGGCAATGACCGCAAGCACCAGCGCGGGTGACACGTCTGTGCCGATCGTCGCCATCAGGATGTTCTGACCCTGAGCGATCGCGATATCCTGCATGTCCTGTAGACGATAGCGCGGAGCGGGCATGCCCTCGGGCGGCTTAGCCAGTACCCCTAGCGCCTCGTCAAAGCGCACGGTGCCCGCGTCTGCATAACCGGGCGGCACACGGTCCCAGAACCAGCCATAGCTGGCGCCGCGCACCGCCGGGACTGCGCGCACGGCTTCGGCATCCTCGCCTCGCTTGGTGCTGGGGGCCGGAGCGGGCTGATCTCCTGGCTCGATCTGAACCGTGATCCGCTTGGCCGTGCCTTTTTTCGGCGGTTTGCCCATCTTGAAGGTAAATTCGGGAAAAGGCGCGGGTTCGGCCAGCGCCATCGGCGCATGACACAGCAGAAACGCTGCCATCAAGGGAGCAAGAGAGGGTCGCACGGGGAATTTGCCTGTCTGCGTTGTCGCTATTTTGCACAAATCATCGCAAAGAATCGCCTTTCGCGCCAGTCCCAAGCTGCGATTCCGCCTTCCCCAGCGTCGTTTCAAGCAGGGTAAATCAACAAAATGAATGTTTTCTTAATTTTTAAATCATTAACTTTCAGCATGTTATATACATTTCCGCCCTGGAAAACGCGATGTGCCAAAATCGGTCCAATCGCGCCCAATTTGTGCCTTCATTGACCGGCAAAAACTACTCATCCGAGGCGCTGAGGGCCAACAGAGAGAGGCGGCCCAGACCAGCAAAGCGGTGAGAAACCTGAGTAACTTATGATCCTTTGGAGGGACAACACATGATCAATTTCATCAAGAATTTCCGTGCAGACGAAGATGGCGCCGTGACCGTTGACTGGGTCGTTCTGACCGCAGCCGTGGTTGGCCTGGGCGTTGTGGCCGTCGGCACCGTCCGTACCTCGGTCGGCAACCTGGCCAACAACATCCAGACCGGCGTCGAAGCAACCGCCGTCGAAGGCGTGGGCGGCACGGGCTCCGGTTCGGGCACTGGCGACGGTAGCGGCACCGGCACCGGCGGCTAATTCCAATATTAGCTCGGCCTGACTATTCGAATGTGAAGAGCCGCAAGTCACCGATTTGCGGCTCTTTGGCCCCTGAGGGGTGTAGTCGTGGCGTCGCCCGCAATCTATCGCTCGCGCACGCGTTGCACTCGCAACATCATATCAAGCAAAAAGAGCGAGTACGTTATGTCAAAGTTCATTAAATCCTGGCTTCGCGACGAAAGCGGCGCAGTCACCGTAGATTGGGTCGTCCTGACGGCCGCAGTGGTCGGCCTTGGCGTGGCCGCCATGTCATCGGCGCGAACCGGCGTCACGAACCTGACGGCGGACATCAGCACCGGTGTCGAAGCCACCGAGGTCGCCGGCGTCACAGCCGATTGATCCCAAGGCCAACACGCGGCGTGATCGCCGCAGGGTGGCCTTGCGTATGCGAAAAAGTCGGGCCGGTTGGCCCGAAAACCGAGACGAGCCGCCTTTTTGCGCGCCATCCGGGAGATGATCGAAAGGAACCGCCATGCGACTTATTTTCGGACTAGTACTTGTGTTGGGTGTCGCGCTGGCCGGCTTTGCCGTTTACATGGCCAAAAATTACATCCAAGCATATCAGACCCAGTTGGAGCTGGAGCGTAATTCGCGCCCCGAACCCATCAAGACGGTCGATGTCTATATCGCCAATCGCACGCTGGAATACGGCGAGCGGATTCTGGCGAAGGACGTGATGAAGATCGCCTTCCCCGAGGCTTCCCTGCCCGAGGGCATATTCCGCACCGAGGAAGAGCTGTTTCCCAAGGGTGACGCGGAACCCCGCACCGCCTTGCGCGCAATGGAGAAGGGCGAGGCTATCCTGAATGTCAAGGTGACGGCGCCCGGCCAGGATGCCGGGATCTCGGCCAAGCTGGGCCGCGGCATGCGCGCCTTTGCAATTAAAGTCGACAGCACAAGTGGTGTCTCGGGCTTTCTGCGCCCCGGCGACCGCGTCGATGTCTACTGGACCGGCAATATCGGTCGCGGCAACGTGCGGACCGAAGGTGATAGCGAGGGTGACGTGACCAAGCTGATCGAGACGGCCGTGCAGCTGATCGCTGTCGACCAGTCGGCAAATTCCGACATGGCCGAGGCAAGCATCGCCCAAACCGTCACTGTCGTCGTCCGCCCCGAGCAGGTCGCCGCATTGGCTCAGGCACAGGCGACGGGCCGCCTGTCGCTCAGCCTGGTGGGCACGCAGGACGATGTGGTGGCCGAACGGATCGAAGTCGATCAGCGCCAACTCTTGGGTCTTTCTGCAGCCCCTGCCCCCAAAGCAGCGCCCCGCGCCGAGATTTGCACCATCCGCACACGCCGCGGCGGTGAGGTGATCGAGACCCCGATTCCCTGCACGAATTAAGGCTTAACCACTTTAAAATTCTTACAAGATTTCGGGCGCCCTATCAGCGGCGCCCGATTGCATGAGTGCGCCTCTTCGATCACAGCTCAGAGAAAAATCGGCTAAGTGTCATTGATTCTTGAAAAAAAGAAAAAAGTGACGCACAGTGACTCCAATCTTGGGCATTAAGACCCGTTAATTGAGGCGTGATCGGAAGGCAGGTCACATGAAAACGACGAATATTATTGCGGCGGCTCTGATGGGGCTGACCGCCACGATTTCCAGTGCTCCGGCGCCCGCTCATGCAGAAAACCTGCAGGTCGTGCGCAAGGGTACAGGCAGAGATTTGAGCGTTTCTATGAACCGCGCGGTCGTGGTTGAAAGCGACGTGCCATTTGCCGAATTGAGTATCGCGAATCCGGCCATCGCCGATTTCTCGACCCTCTCGGACCGCACGATTTACGTGCTGGGCAAATCGCCGGGACGCACAACGCTGACCCTTCTCGACGAGAACGGACGCCTGATCGCCAATGTGGATGTCAGCGTCAGCGCCGACATCTCGGAGTTCAAGGAGCGGCTGCGGCAGATCCTTCCGAACGAGCAGATCGAAGTGCGCACTGCGAATGACGGTATCGTCATGTCGGGCACTGTCAGCAGCACGCCGCGTCTGCAGCGGGCTCTTGATTTGGCCGAGCGGTATGCGCCCGAGCGTGTCTCGAACCTGATGAGCGTGTCGGGCAAGCAGCAGGTCATGCTGAAAGTCCGCTTTGCAGAGATGCAGCGCAGCGTTGCCAAGAGCCTGTCAACCTCGCTGGCAATCGATGGTCTGTCGACCGCCGGGTTGGGCGCGGGCGTGGCAACCAACGGAGTGACCTCAAATGCGGCTCCCAGCGGCATCACGCCCGGCCCCTCACCCAATCTTGGCACAAATAACGGCGCAGCCTTCTTCGGTTTCAATGCTGGATCGGCGCAGATCGGCATTCTGCTTCAGGCGCTCGAAACCAAAGGCGTTGTGCGCACCTTGGCCGAGCCCAATCTGACTGCACTTTCTGGCCAAGAGGCCAAATTCCTTGCCGGCGGCGAATATCCCATTCCGGTTAGCCAGGAAGACGGCGCGATCACGATTGAGTTCAAGCCTTTCGGCGTCGAATTGAACTTCGTGCCGCGGGTTCTGGATGACCAGATCATCAACCTGGAAATGGCGGCGGCGGTTTCGTCGATCGACAGCACGAACAGCTTTACAAACGGCTCACTTTCCGTCGCCGGTTTCCGCCGCCGCGAGACATCCACGACCGTGGCTCTGCGTGATGGCGAAAGCTTTGCGATCGCCGGGCTCCTTCAGGATGATTTCCGAGACAATAATGGCCAGGTGCCATGGCTGGGCGATTTGCCCGTCCTCGGGGCGCTCTTCCGCAGCGCCGATTACGAGCGCTCGCAGACCGAGCTGGTGATTATCGTGACCGCTCATCTGGTCACGCCAACGCGTGGCGAGGCTCTGGCCCTGCCGACGGACCGGGTCAAACTGCCATCCGAGGCCGATCTGTTCCTGAATGGCCGCGTGGCGCGCGATGCCCGTCCGACAAGTGGCGGCGCTGGCGAAGTGGCGAAACAGGATTTCAGTGGCTCTTACGGCTACGTGATGGATTGATGCAGGGAACGGGGAACATGAGGAAAACTCTTTCAATTCTACCGATCCTGGCTCTTGCCGGGTGTGCCGGAGGCGGCACGGAAGTGTATCGGTCCTACTTCACCGAAGCAGGTGCGATGGTGGATGGCGGCAATTTCGGCAATGCCAACATGCAAAATACCCAAGTGATGACCGGCGAGCGCAGCTATGTCTACGATCTGTCCAACCGGTTCTCCAAAGAGGTGCTGACAACGGTCAACTTCGCCTTCAACTCGGATCAGCTCGACGCTGTTGCGCGTGACACTCTGAGCAAGCAGGCCGCCTGGATCCGACAATTTCCCGAAGTGCGCTTCAAGGTCTACGGGCATGCCGATCTGGTCGGGCCCAACGGATACAACAAAGATCTCGGCATGCGCCGCGCGCGGGCCGTCGTCGACTACCTGACAAGCCACGGCATCAGCCGCTCACGCCTTGAGGCGGTGGTCTCATTCGGTGAGGCGCAGCCCTTGATTGTCACCCAAGGCCGCGAGCGGCGCAATCGGCGCACCGTGACCGAAGTGTCAGGTTTCGTACGATCGCACCCGATCATCATGGATGGCAAATACGCCCAGGTGGTTTACCGCGAAACGGTCGCCAGCGCGGTGCCCGAGCCCGAAATCAGCATGTCCGGAGAGTCCTCGCTGGGCTCCGAATAGAAGCCGACACACGATTTCTCCCTGCCCGGCTTGCCGGGACATCTGGAAACCCGCCGCCTCGCGGCGGGTTCTTTTTTGCGTGCGCAAGCCTTGGCGGCCCGTTATCCGGCAGCGTCAAAGATGGCCCAATCGGCGCGTATGAACGCACAATTACGATAATGCGGCCCTATTGTTGCCCAGATTTTCCGTGAGTTTGGCACAAGGAAAAACCGGTCCGCGCCATCCATGCAGGCCGGGATTCGGACAATCGTGCCCCTCCGCACACAAGGCCGGCCCCTTCGGGTGGTCGGCCGGGCGGACGGCACGCAAGATAGGACGATAACGCAATGAGCAGTGCGACCAATCCCCCCGAAGCAAGCCCGCTAGTCGCGTGCACGATCAGCCGTGACGTGACCAATTTCGACCTCCTGATTGAGGATATGGAAACGTCAGTCGGCGAGGCGTGGGGCGATCTGGGCTTTCCCGAGGCGCTGGCCTTCATGGGCCAGCTTGAAGCGCAGTCGCTGGAATTCATCGCCATCGCCATTGACGAGGATGACGAGAACGATTTGGGCACGATCGGCGACATCATCGCGTTGGCAGGCAAGCTGGAGATCAAGGTGATCCTGATCGCCGACGACGTCAGCCCCGCTGCGCTGCACAGCCTCTTGCGCCAGGGCGCGGATGAGTTCGTACCCTACCCTCTTCCCGAGGGCGAGTTGCAGGCCGCCATCGACAGGCTGCGCAAACCGCCCGAAACCACGGCCAGCGTCACCTCGGCCCCGCGCGCCACGGGCGGCGAGGGCGTGGTGCTGGGCGTGCATGGCCTGGCCGGCGGCACCGGCGCGACCACATTGGCCGTCAACCTCGCGTGGGAGCTGGCAAGCGCGTCCAAGGACAAGGCGCCGCGCGTGTGCATTCTGGACATGGGGCTGCAATTCGGCTCGGTCTCGACCTTTCTCGATCTGCCCCGCCGCGAGCCGGTCTTCGAGATGTGGTCCGACACTGAAACGATGGACGAGGATATCTTCAAGCAGGCGCTGGTCAGCTATCAGGACCGCCTCTGGGTGCTGACCGCCCCGCCCGAGATGCTGCCACTGGACATCATCAACCCCGAGGACGTGACCCGCGTTCTGGATCAGGCGCGCAAGCATTTCGACTATGTGATCGTCGATATGCCCACGACGCTGGTTCAGTGGACAGAAACCGTGCTCTGCGCCGCGCAGATCTATTTCGCCACGCTCGAGATGGACATGCGCTCGGCCCAGAACACACTGCGGCTCAAGCGCGCGCTCAAGGCCGAGGATCTGCCGCTGGAGCGGCTGCGCTACTGCATGAACCGCGCACCCAAATTCACCGATATGAGCGGCAAGAGCCGGGTCAAGCGGATGGCGGAAAGCCTGGAAATCGGGATCGAGCTGCATCTGCCCGATGGTGGCAAGGCAGTCAGCCAGGGGGCGGACCATGGCCTGCCACTGGCAAGCTCGGCTCCCAAGAACCCCCTGCGCAAGGAGATCGCCAAACTGGCGGCCTCGCTCCATGCGCTGAGCAAGAGTGACGCAGAAGCCGCGTAAGGCGCACTGCAGAAAGGTATCGACCAGATGTTTTCACGCTACAAGAAGCCCGCGCCCGGTCAGGCCACCCCGGTCAAGCCCGCCGTCGCCGACGCCGCCACCAAAGCCACGCCCGACCCCAGCCAGCGCGCGACCGTGCCCAATGCCGCCAGCCTGCGCCGCCCCTCGGCACCGGCCAAGGCCGACCTTGGCCCGCAGGACCGCGAGCGCAAGCGCAAGGAACGCCTGGGCGAGATCAAGCTGGATATGCACCGCGCCCTTCTGGACAACCTCAACCTCGGCGCGCTGGACCAGGCGAGCGAGCAGGATCTGCGCGAAGAGATCGGCGCGATCACGGCGGAGGTTCTTGAAGAGCGCAGCATCGTGCTGAACCGTGAAGACCGTATGACGCTCACGCAGGAGCTGTATGACGAGGTGCGCGGCCTCGGCCCACTGGAAACCCTGCTGAAGGACGATACCGTCAACGATATCCTCGTGAACGGCCCGCAACAGATTTTCATCGAGCGTGACGGCAAGCTGGAACTCTCAGATATCACCTTCAAGGATGAAAAGCACCTTTTGCGGATTATCGACAAGATCGTCAGCGCCGTGGGTCGGCGCGTGGACGAATCGAATCCCTACGTCGACGCCCGTCTGCAGGATGGCTCGCGCTTTAACGCGATGGTGCCTCCAGTGGCCGTCGATGGCAGCTTGGTGTCCATTCGTAAATTCAAGAAGGACAAACTGGGCATCGACGACCTGGTCAATTTCGGCGCCTTCTCCGAAGAGATGGCCGCCTACCTGCAAGCCGCCGTGGCCTGCCGCCTTAACATCATCGTCTCGGGCGGTACGGGCTCGGGTAAGACCACGACGCTGAACGCGCTTTCCTCCTTCATCGACAATGCCGAGCGCATTCTTACGATCGAGGACACGGCCGAACTTCAGCTGCAGCAGATCCATGTCGGACGGATGGAATCGCGCCCGCCCAACGTCGAGGGCAAGGGCGAAGTTTCCCCTCGCGACTGTCTGAAAAACGCGCTCCGGATGCGCCCCGACCGCATCATCGTCGGCGAGACGCGAGGCGAGGAGGTCATCGACATGCTGCAGGCCATGAACACCGGCCATGACGGCTCGATGACCACGATCCACGCCAACAACCCGCGCGACGGGATCAGCCGCCTTGAAAACATGGTGGCGATGGCGGGAATCGAAATGCCGCTCAAGGCCGTCCGCAGCCAGATCGCGTCAGCCGTGCATCTGATCGTGCAGGCCAGCCGTCTGCAGGACGGCAGCCGCCGCATGACCTCGATCACCGAAGTGACAGGCATGGAAGGCGAGGTGATCTCGATGCAGGAGGTTTTCCGCTTTCAGCGCGTCGGCCTCACGCCCGAGAACAAGATCATCGGCCATTTCACCGCGACCGGTGTGCGCTCGAACTTCTCCGAGCGGTTCCGCCTCTGGGGCTACGATCTGCCCGCCTCTATCTATGAACCCGTGAAACCGGAGTAAATCCAGATGACCATCAGTGCAGAGCCAATCATCTACGGTCTGATCTTTATCGGCGTTCTCGTGCTGGTCGAAGGCATCTATCTGACCGTTTTCGGAAAATCGATCAGCCTCAATAACCGCGTCAACCGTCGTCTGGAAATGCTGGACAAGGGCGGGCGCCGCGACGAGGTGATGGAAAAGCTGCGCAAGGAGATGCAGCAGCATCTGCGCTCGCGCCGCTTCCCGCTTTATTCAATACTGGCCAGCAAGGCACAAAAGGCGGCCATTGCCTTCACGCCCAAGCAGCTGATGATGTTGATGGCCCTGGTCTCCGTTCTGGCCTTTATCGGCCTTTCGGTCGGCACGGGCACCTCGCTGCCCGTGCGCATCGCCGTGGCCATCGCCATGGGCGTCGGCGGCATCTTCATGTGGATCTCGATGAAGGCCAAGAAGCGCATGACCCTGCTTGAGGAGCAGCTTCCCGATGCGATCGAACTCATGGTGCGCTCGCTCAAGGTGGGCCATCCGTTCTCCTCGGCGATTTCCATCGTCGCAACCGAGGTGGGCGATCCGCTGGCGACCGAGTTCGGCATCATCGCGGACGAGGCCGCTTATGGCCGCGACGTGGGCGAGGCGCTAAAGGACATGGCCGAGCGGCTGGAAATGCAGGATCTGCGCTTTCTCGCCGTGGCCGTGACAATTCAGCAGCAGTCGGGCGGCAACCTGGCCGAGATCCTTGCGGGCCTCGCCAAGGTGATCCGTGCACGTTTCCGCCTGTTCCGGCGGGTCAAGGCGATCACGGCCGAGGCGCAATGGTCGGGCAAGTTCCTGTCGGGCTTTCCGCTGTTCGCGCTGGTCGGCATCCAGATCCTTGAACCCAATTACTACGACAATGTCATGGACCACCCGTTCTTCATTCCCGCATGCCTCATCGTCGGCGTCTTCCTGACGGTGAACCTCTTCGTCATGCGCGCCCTCGTGAACATCAAAGTCTGAAAAGGATCATTCCATGGACTTCCTCAATGATATCCTGACCGGTGCGCTGGGGCCTTTCGGCCCGATCATCGCCGTGGGCACGCTGGGCGTTCTGCTGATCGCGATCACGCTGATATTGATCATAAACCGGCCGGAAGATCCGATCGACAAGCTCAAGCGCGACCAGAAGAATCGCGCTGGGGGCAGTATCCAGCAGCAGCGGCTGCGCGGGTCCAAGAACGAAAAGCTGGATAAATACGCTGGTTTTCTGGAACCGCAGGACGAAAAACAGCTAAGCGAGATGCGCAAGAAGCTGATGCAGGCCGGCTATCGCGATCGCGATGCCGTGCGCTACTTTCACTTTGCGCAGTTCGCCCTCGGCGTCGGCGGTCTTGTCTTGGGCATGATCTATTATTTTCTCTTCAAGGCCGGCGGTGAGACGAGCACGACACAGGTCATCCTCTACATCCTCGGTCCGGGCGGCCTTGGCTACATGGCGCCCAAATACTGGGTGACCAAGCGCCAGCAGCAGCGCCAGGAAGAGATTACCGACGGCTTTCCCGACAGTCTGGACATGATGCTGGTCTGCGTCGAGGCGGGCCAATCGCTAGACCAGTCGATCATCCGCGTCGCGAACGAGATCCGACCCTCCTTTCCGGCCATTGCCGAGGAATATCTGATCGTCAGCCAGCAAATCAAGGCAGGCCGTGACAAGGCGTCCGTCCTCAACGAGATGGCCGAGCGCTGCGGTGTGCAGGACATTTCCAGCTTCGTCACCGTTCTGGTCCAGTCGCAAACCTTCGGCACGTCGATCGCCGACGCCCTGCGCGTCTATGCGGGCGAGATGCGCGACAAGCGGGTGATGCGCGCCGAAGAAAAGGCGAACAAGCTACCAACGAAGATGACACTGGCCACCATGATGCTTACAGTTCCACCGTTGCTCATCATTCTGGTGGGGCCTTCCATCGTGGGAATCATGGAACTGAACGCGATGTCGCAATAGGGCCCGCCCCGTCCATAGGATACCATGACGCGAATTTCTGCGATCTTGACAATATCTCTTGCCCTCGCCGCCTGCTCTGACAGCGGCGGGGGCAATGGTCCTTTTGCGCCCGGCGTGGCCAAGTCCGGCACCGCCGTCGATGCCACCACCGTAGGTCACCGCCTGATCAGCGCGGGCGAGTATGAGTTGGCGATCAAGTCCTTCTCTCGCGCCGCGCTTGACGAGGGCATGACCTCCGAAGTGCTCTTGGGCCTTGGCAGCGCCTATCTGGGCCTTGGCCGTGTCGGGCAGGCCGAAGAACTGCTCCGCGAGGCGGTCGAGAAGGACGAACGCTCCCCCGAGGCATGGAACAATCTGGGCGTCACACTGATGGAACAGGGCGAGATCGCCGAGGCCGAGCAGGTCTTTCGGCGGGCCTATGCGCTGGACAATGGCGAAAGTGACTCAATTCGCGACAATCTGCGCTTGGCACTCGCAAAACAGGATAATTCGGTCTATGCTGAGGCCGAAGAGCAAGATTACAAATTGGTGCGCCGCGGAAGCAGCGACTACCTGATCCGCACGATACAATAGCGGACGGGAACGGGCTGCGGGTGACACCAAGTCGAGGCAAGGCAGTAAAAGGACGCAAAAATGCGCCACCCTATCCTAGTATCGCTCTGCGCGGCAGGGTCAGTATTCCTGTCCGGATGCGGCGAGTCCAAGACCGAAGACGTTGATCGCAAGTTTCAGGGCGTCAATGTCATCGACGAAAGCAATCTTAACGATGTGATGCTGAATTCCTCGGATGCGAACGAGGCGGTGGCGTATTTCCAGCGCACCGTCGCAGAAAAGCCGGACCGGATCGAGCTTCAGCGCGGCCTTGCTACGAGCCTCGTTCGCGCCAGCCGCGGCACCGAAGGCGTCGCCGCCTGGAAAAAAGTGACCGAGCATAAGGACGCCACCGATGCGGACAAGGTCGAACTGGCCGATGCACTGATCCGTAACAATGAATGGGATGGCGCCGAGGCCGTGCTGAACACCATTCCGCCCACCTACGAGACGTTCAAACGCTATCGACTCGAGGCGATGGTGGCCGACAGTAACAAGAACTGGACCAAGGCCGACAGTTTCTACGAGATTGCCGTGGGCCTGACGACGACGCCCGCGAATGTCATGAACAACTGGGGATACTCCAAGCTGAGCCGCGGCGATTACGCCGATGCCGAGCGCCTGTTCTCCGACGCAATCCGGCAGGATGCCTCGCTATTTACCGCCAAGAACAACCTCGTTCTGGCACGCGGAGCACAGCGCAATTACGCGGTCCCAGTGATGCCCGTTAGCCAGACCGAGCGCGCCGAGCTTCTCTACACACTGGGCCTGACGGCGATCAAGCAGGGCGATGTCGAGACCGGCAAGGGCCTGTTGCGCGATGCCATCGAGACCCACCCCCAGCATTTCGAGGCCGCCTCGCGCAGCCTTGGTGCGCTGGAAGGCAATGTGACCAACTGATCCGGTTCGCGAAGGGAATAGGCTCATGTTCATCACAGCTTACGCCGCGACGTGGTTCCTGCCCTTCGTGCTGCCCATCTGCATCTGGGTAGCCTATAGCGACCTGAGCGACATGAAGATCCCGAACAAGGCGGTGATGACACTTGCTTCTGTCTATCTGGTGATCGGCCTCATTGCGCTGCCTCTCGATATCTATGCGTGGCGCTGGGTGCATCTGGTGGTGGTACTGGTGGCCGGTATCGCGCTGAACGCGATCGGTGCGCTTGGGGCCGGCGATGCCAAGTTCGCCGCCGCCGCCGCGCCCTTCATCGCTATCGGCGATCTGCAGCTGGTGCTGCTGACCCTCGCCGCGACAAGCTTTTTCGGCTACGTCATCCACCGCATCGCCAAGCACAGTCCCATGCGCCGTCTGGCCCCCCATTGGGTCAGTTGGACCCGCGAGGGAAAGTACCCGATGGGCCTGTCGCTGGGCGGCGCGCTGGCCATCTACCTGGTGCAAGGTGCGTTGAACGGCGCCTGACGCCAAGGCGCCCACACGCGGCCATAATTTGCGCAAGATTTGCAGGCAGGATCCCTGCTAAATAGACCGCAAATTCCGAGGCCGTCCCCAGATGAACATGCAAGTGACCCCGCAGCCGGGCGTGCAGCCGCCGCCCCCGCCTACCACGATCGAAGATATGCGTCTGAGCATCGTCATGATGCGGGACATTTTGCTCAAGACCATCTTTCGCAAGAACGTCGATCTGGTCAGCGACATTGCCGTCGCCCTCTGCCTGCCGCGCACCGTCACGCAGGAACTGGTCGATCTGGCGCGCGAGCAGCGCCTGATCGAAGCGACCGGCACGATGAGCGCCACTTCGGGCAGCGAGATGGGCTATCAGCTGACCGACGCGGGCAAGGCGCGCGCGCTGGATGCGCTGGCCCAGTCCGAGTATTTCGGCCCCATGCCCGTCCCGCTCGCCGTCTATGCCGAGCAGGTCAAGCGCCAGTCGATCCGCAACATCCAGATCACCCGTGATCAGCTGACGGGTGCGATGGGCCATCTGGTCCTGCCGCCCAGCCTGCTGGATCAGCTGGGCCCCGCTGTCAGCGCGGGTCGCTCGATCCTGATGTACGGCCCGCCAGGCAACGGTAAATCCAGTATTTCCAACGGCATTCGCGATGCGATGGGGGACAAGATTTTCGTGCCCATGGCCATCGAATATGCGGGCCAGGTGATCACCGTCTATGATCCCATTGTCCACTCCAAAGCAGAGGCCGAGGCCGACGATCCCAATAGCTTGCGCCGCCGCCGCACGTTCGACGCGCGTTATGTGCGCTGCGAGCGGCCCACCGTCATCACCGGCGGTGAATTGACGCTGGACATGCTGGATCTGGTCTACAACCCGACCGCGCGGACCTACCAGGCGTCGCTGCAGCTGAAATCGACGGGCGGCATCTTTATCGTCGACGACCTTGGCCGCCAGGCCGAGCCGCCGCAGAACCTGGTCAACCGCTGGATCGTTCCGCTGGAGGAATCGAAGGATATTCTCGCCCTCCAATCGGGTGAGAAGTTCGAGGTGCCCTTTGACACGCTGGCGATCTTCTCGACCAACTTCCATCCCAACAAGATCTTCGACCAGGCCGCGCTGCGCCGGATCTTTTACAAGATCAAGATCGACGGCCCCAATCAGGCCGACTTCCTCAAGATCTTCGCCATGGTCGCCCGCAAGAAACAGATGCCGCTGAGCGAGCCTGCCCTCGTGCATCTGCTGAAGAAGCGCTACCCTGAGATCGACAATGTCTATGCGAACTACCAGCCGGTCTTCCTGATCGACCAGATGATCTCGATCTGCCAGTTCGAAGGCATCTCATACCAGATGACCCCCGAATTGATCGACCGCGCCTGGGCCAACATGTTCGTCGAGGACAGCGAGATCGTGAACTGATATTTTTCGCGAAACTCTGCGAAAAACCGGGCCGCGCCCTACATAGGCCGCATGACCATGCTGCCCCCCAAATTCACCGACTGGTTCGCCGCGCGCGGCTGGTCGGTGCATCCCCACCAGAAAGAGATGCTGGAACGCAGCCGCGATCCGTCACTTCTGCTGATCGCGCCCACGGGCGGGGGCAAGACGCTGGCAGGGTTCCTGCCCACGCTGGCCGAGCTGTCGGAGGGCGGGCACGAGGGGCTGCACACGCTCTACATCTCACCGCTAAAGGCGCTGGCGAATGATATCCGCCGCAACCTGACGCGCCCGGTCGAGGAGATGGGTCTACCCATCCGTATCGAAGACCGGACCGGCGACACGTCCTACACGCAAAAGCGCCGCCAGCGTGCCGATCCGCCTGATATCCTGCTCACCACGCCCGAGAGCCTTGCGCTGCTGACCTCATACGAGGATGCGCCGCGCATTTTCTCGGGCCTGCAGCGCGTCGTCATCGACGAGATCCACGCACTGGCCGAATCGAAACGCGGCGATCAGCTGATGCTCGCACTCAGCCGCTTGCAGGCGCTCTGCCCCAATCTGCGCCGTGTCGGCCTGTCGGCCACGGTAGAAGATCCAGCCGCCATCGCGCGCTTCCTCGCACGGCATCCCGACCCGTGCGAAATCATCCTGGCCGACCCCGGCCCCGAGCCCGATATCGAGATGCTGCAGGTCGCCGAGGCGCCGCCCTGGTCCGGTGGCGGCGCGGCTTATGCGATCCCCGCCGTGCTGGAGCAGGTAAAGGCGCATAAAACCACGCTCATTTTCCACAACACCCGTGCGCAGGCCGAGATCTTCTTCCGCAACCTGTGGCTGGCCAATGAGGGCAACCTTGCCATTGGCATTCACCACGGCTCGCTTGATTGGGGCCAACGCCAGCGCGTCGAGGGCGCGATGCAGCGCGGCGAACTCAGGGCCATCGTCTGCACCGGATCGCTCGACCTTGGGATCGACTGGGGCGATGTGGATCTGGTCATTCAGGTCGGCGCACCCAAGAACGTCAAGCGGCTAGTCCAGCGCATCGGGCGCGCCAATCACCGCTACAACGCGCCGTCCAAGGCGCTCTTGGTGCCGGCCAACCGCTTCGAGGTGGTTGAATGCGTCACCGCGCTTGAGGCCGTGCGCGCGCGCGATCTGGACGGCGATCCGCGCGGCCCCGGCCCGCTCGATGTGCTCTGCCAGCATATCCTGATCGCTGCCTGCTCGGGTCCGTTCGACGCTGACGCGCTTTATGACGAGGTGCGCGCCGCCGGCCCTTACGCTGCCCTCTCCCGCGCCGAATTCGACGACTGCCTCGATTTCTGCGCGACGGGCGGCTATGCGCTTCGCGCCTATGACAAATGGCAAAGGCTGGTGCAGCGAAATGGCCTCTGGCAGCTGCGCGATCCGCGCGCGGCGCAGATCATCCGCATGAATATCGGCACGATTCAGGACAGCGACCTTCTTAAAGTCCGCATGCAGCGCAATCGTGGCGGCAAACCCTTGGGCGAGATTGAAGAGGGCTTTGCCGCCACGCTCACACCCGGCGATACCTTCCTGATGGGCGGACAGGTGGTGCGGTATGAATCCCTGCGCGAGATGACGGTGGAGGTCAGCCGCTCGGACGGGAAAAAACCCAAGATCGCGACTTTTGCGGGCACGAAATTTGCCACCTCAACGCAGCTCAGCCAGCGCATTATTGCCATGCTGGCGCAGCCGGACTGGCCCGCCCTGCCCGCGCATACCTCTGAATGGCTGCACCTGCAGCGCCGCATGAGCCGGATGCCCCAAGCGGGGCGCCTTCTGATCGAGAGCTTCCCGCATGAGGGACGCGAACATGCGTGCATCTACGGCTTTGCCGGGCGCAACGCGCAGCAGACGCTGGGCCTGCTCATCACGAAACGGATGGAGGAGCTGGGCCTCGATCCGCTCGGCTTTGTCTCGACCGATTACGCCACGCTGATCTGGGGGCTGGAGCCGTTGACCGATGCCGCGCCTTTGTTCGACGCGACGGCGCTGCGCGAGGGGCTGGACCAGTGGCTGACCGGCAACGCGGTGATGAAACGAACCTTCCGCGCCTCGGCCACCATCGCTGGCCTCATTCAGCGAAACCTGCCGCAAGCGCGCAAGACCGGGCGGCAAGCGACGTTTTCGTCCGATATCCTCTATGACACACTGGTCAAATATGACCCCGATCACCTGCTGCTCCGCATCACCCGGACCGAGGCGATGCGCGGCCTAGTCGATTTCGGGCGCATCGAAGAGATGATCGCGTGCATAGATGGCCGGATCGACCTGATGCGCCTGCCGCGCGTCACGCCCTTGGCCGCGCCGCTGTTCCTTGAGGCGGGGCGCATGCCGGTCAGTGGCGCAGGCGAGGAGCGCCTCCTGACCGAAGAGGCCGAAAGGCTGATGCGCGAGGCGGGTCTCGCTCAGACGTCCTGAATGCTCTCCAGATAGCTCAGCAGCGCGGCCAAGGGACGCGGCGTGGGCGTCATGACGCCGTCGCCCGTATCGACCGGGACCGTCTCGCCTTGCAGGAGCGCACCGAATTCAGGCATCTGCTCGCCCGGCACCTGCGCGCGGTGGTAGCCATCAATGGTCGAAAGCACCTGCGCGCGGGGGAACGTCCCGTTCTCAGCCAGCTCTGTCAGGTCCGACGGTGCAGGGTTCATCCCCTCGGCCCATGGGCCATCACCGCGGCCCACAGGGCCATGGCACTGCGCGCAATTCTCCACATATAGCTGACGTCCTTCACCCGCTTCGGGCATCGACGCCGTTTCCATGCAGGCTGCGAGCGCGATCAGCGCCACGAATCCCGCAGCAATCCCTGCCTGTTTCATCGCGTTCTCCTTTGCCTCATTCCGCGCCGCTTTGAGCCTTGCGCGCGTTGACATGGCGCAACGCAGCGGCTTCAGACGAACTTGCCAGCCAGCGCGTCGTCGATCAACTGCCGTGTTTCATCCACGCCGTAAAGCGCGATGAATCCGCCGAAGCGCGGGCCTTGGCTGGCGCCCAGCAGCACCTCGTAGAGCGCCTTGAACCAATCGCGTAGCGGATCGAAGCGATCCCGGCCGACGCCATAGACGATGGATTGCAGCGCCTCGTCATCGCGTGGGCCATCATAGGCGGCCAGTTGATCGCGCAGATCCACCAGCGCTTCGCGCTCCAGATCGGTGGGTGCGCGAAAGACCTTGGCCGGCTTCACAAAATCCTCGTAATACCGCAGAGCATGGCCCACGGCGGCATCCATATCGGGGTTCGTCTCGGCGCTCGCCTCGGGGGCATAGCGCCGGATGAAGCCCCAAAGCTGGCTTTTCTCCTCGGCGCCCGCGACGGAGGCGAGGTTCAGCAGCATCGAGAAGGGAACGACCATCCGGCTTTCGGGCACGCCGCCCGGATGGATGTGGAAGACCGGGTTGGCCGCCTGCTGCGCCGCGTCCTGCGTGGGATAGGCGCGCAGCTGCTGGTGATATTCGTCCACCGCCTTCGGGATCACGTCGAAATGCATGCGCTTGGCCGTTTTAGGCTTGGCATACATGAAATAGCTGAGCGATTCCGTAGAGGCGTAAGTCAGCCACTCGTCGATCGAGATGCCGTTGCCGGACGATTTACTGATCTTCTGGCCCTTTTCGTCGAGGAACAGCTCATAGGTGAAATGCTCGGGCTTGCGGCCCCCCAGGATCTCGCAAATGCTGTCATAGATCGGCGTATTGGTGCTGTGATCTTTGCCATACATTTCGAAATCAACGCCGAGGGCAGCCCAGCGGGCGCCAAAATCGGGCTTCCATTGCAGCTTGACGTTGCCGCCCGTCACGGGGAGGGTCATCTCCTCGCCCTCTTCGGTATCGAAGGTGATTGTGCCCTCTTTCGCGTCGACATGCTTCATCGGCACATACATCACGCGGCCCGTCTCGGGATGAATGGGCAGGAAGATCGAATAGGTCTGCTGGCGCTCTTCGCGCAGGGATTTCAGCATCACCTTCATCACGTCGTCATACCGTTCGGCGGCGCGCAAAAGCACCTCGTCGAACTGGCCCGAGCGATAGAACTCTGTGGCGCTGATGAACTCGTAGTCAAAGCCGAACGTGTCCAGAAACCGGCGCAGCATGGCATTGTTGTGATGGCCGAAACTCTCATGCGTGCCAAACGGGTCAGGCACGCTGGTCAGCGGCTTTTGCAGATGCTCGGCCAGCGCTTCGCGGTTCGGCACGTTGCCGGGCACCTTGCGCATGCCATCGAGATCATCGGAAAAACAGATGAGCCGCGTCGGAATATCGCTGATCACCTCGAAGGCGCGTCGGATCATCGTGGTGCGCAGCACTTCGCCGAACGTGCCGATATGCGGCAGGCCCGAGGGACCATAACCCGTCTCGAAAAGAACATAGCCCTTTTCCGGCGCTTTCTTTTCATACCGTTTGAGCAAACGGCGCGCTTCTTCAAAAGGCCAGGCTTTCGAGGTCATCGCGGCGTCGCGCAGATCGGACATTGGGTCTCTCCAAGGATCATGCCAGTGCGCGGATGCGCGCAAAGGTCCGCCGCTTCCTATTGCCGAGCACCGCCAACGTCAATAATCTGCGCGGCAACACCCGGATTTGCAAAGGCCCGGTTTTTGGAAAGGAATACCCGATGACCGACACCGCGACGCACCCGCTGAGCGCCCAGGATTGCCTGGTGGCCGTGATGATCGCGGTCTCCGCCTCGGACGAGCAGATCCGCACCGCCGAATTGATCAAGATCGAGAGCGCGGTAAACAACCTGCCGATCTTTGGCGCCTATGACATGGACCGCATCAATATCGTCGCTCAGACCGTGTTCGACCTCTTTTCCGACGAGGACGGGCTTGATGCGCTCTTCGGCCTCATCCGCGAGAGCCTGCCCGAGCGCCTTTACGAGACCGCCTATGCGCTGGCCTGTGACGTGGCTGCCGCCGACGGCGTTCTGGGCGACACGGAGCTGCGCCTTCTGGAAGAAATCCGCTACGAGCTGAACCTCGACCGGCTGCACGCCGCCGCCATCGAGCGCGGCGCGCGCGCGCGGCACATGAGCCTCTGAGCCACCCCAAGCGACGAAGGATACCCCAATGCGCTGCGTTTTCGTGAACATCCGCTGCAAGCCTGGCACCTCCTACAAGGTGGCCGAGGAGATCGCCCTGCGCGAGTTCCATTCCGAGCTTTACTCGACCTCTGGGCCCTTCGATCTGCTGCTCAAGCTCTACATTCCGGACAGCGAGGATGTGGGGAAGTTCATCAATGAAAACCTGCTGCAGATCCCGCATATTGAGCGGACCGAGACCACCCTGACCTTCAAGGCTTTCTAAGACATGCTGGACAGATTGCGGGAGATCATCGGCACCGCGAACGTGCTGACGGGTGCGGACATGGCCGGTTATGACGCCGACTGGTCGGGCAAGAAACGCGGCACGCCGCTGGCGGTGCTACGGCCCGGATCGACCGAAGAAATCTCGGCAATAGTCAAACTGGCCAATGAAACTGGCACGCCCATCGTGCCTCAGGCCGGCAATACCGGGCTGACCAATGCGACTGAGGCCGAGGGCGCGCTGCTGCTGTCAGTCGCGCGGATGAACAAGATCCGCGAAATCCGGCCCTCGGGCCGCATCGCCATCGTTGAGGCGGGCGCGATCCTTGCTTCGATCCATGACGCGGTGGCCGAGCATGGCCTCATCTTTCCGCTGTTCTTCGGTGCGCGCGGCTCTGCCATGATCGGAGGGGCGCTGTCGACCAATGCAGGCGGCTCGAACGTGCTGCGCTATGGCAACACGCGCGATCTCTGCCTCGGGATCGAGGCGGTCATGCCCAATGGTGATATCGTCGATCTGATGCGCCAACTGCACAAGGACAACTCGGGCTACGACCTGCGTCACCTGCTGATCGGCGCCGAGGGCACGCTTGGCATCATCACCGCCGCCGTGATCAAGCTGCACTCCGCCCCGCTGGCCAACGCCACCGCAATGGTCGCGGTGCGCTCGGTATCGGATGCGCTGGATCTGTTGAACCGGCTGCAGCAAGAGACTGGCGGTTCGGTGCAGGCATTCGAATACATGCCGCGCGCCTATATGGAGACCTATCTGGAGCTGTCGCCCGCACATCGCGAACCGTTCGACGCCCTTTATGATGTGAACATTCTGGTCGAAGTCGGCGCCATCGCTCCGCGTGACGCCAAGCCGGATGCCAGGGGGCAAATCCCCATCGCCGCGCATCTGGAGGAAGCGCTTGGCGCACTCTTCGAAGAAGGTGCGATCCTTGACGCGGTTGTCGCCCAGAACGAGGGGCAGCGCGGCGAGATGTGGGCGAGACGCGAGGCCGCCGCCGAGGTCATCACCCTGCACGAGCCCTATGCCGACCGCGACATCGCCGTGCCGGTCGACCGCATGGAGGAATTTCTGGACGAGGTAGCTGCTATCATCGACCACCTCGATCCGGGCGCGCGCGACGTATCGGTCGCACATCTGGGGGACGGCAATCTTCACCTCGGCGTCTTTCCGACCCGACCCGATGCCGCCCTCTGCACCCAGATCGGCAATGCGGTGGAAGATGCGGCGCTGGCCCTTGGTGGCAGTTTCTCGGCCGAGCACGGGATCGGCCTCAGCAAACAGCCCAGCATGACGCGCTACAAAAGCCCCACCGTGCTGGCGGCCATGCGTGCAATCAAGGCGGCGCTTGACCCGAACGGGATCATGAATCCGGGCAAGGTTCTGCCACCGGTCTGACCAGGTATTCGAGTAATTTGCCAAGATGAAGCGGCTGGCGAGGGCCTAGAGGCGTTTGCGTGCAGTGACGGGGCCGCCGCCCTGTGCCGCGATGCGGGCGATGGCGGCCTCCAGGGGCTCGACCGCGACGCTCATCGAATGGGCATTGGCATGAAGGATATGCGCCGGGTCGCGCACCCAAGCGACATGGCCGCGCCAAAACAGCAGGTCACCGCGCCGCAGCAGCGCGCCGTCGGGGATGTCCCGGCCAAGCGCCGCCTCTTGCAAATCGCTGTCTCCGGGGCAAGGAATGCCGCAGGCGCGGCAGCCCGCCTGCACGAGGCCAGAGCAGTCAATCCCGAAGGCCGAGTTGCCGCCCCACAGATAGGGCGTGCCGAGGTGGGTCTCGGCCACGGTCACGGGATCCGGCAGCGCCATCGGCAATGGGCTCAGATGCTGCGATGGAATATGGCCCAACGACGTTTCGGCCCAGTTCTCGGCCTCTCGCGTGACCACGACGCGGGAAAGATGGCTGAGCGACGCCTGCTCCGGCGATTTGAGATCGGGCGCGCTGTAGATATGGGTCGCGCGCGCGCTCACCCAATGGGTGGGGGCGGTGGCGCTGCCCAGCGCACCCTCTGGCAGGTAGCCGACATATCCGTCCTCCCCCTGCACGAAAGCGTGGCCCTCATGGATCTCGTAACAGGTGACCGGGGCGCCCAGCAGCCACTGGCGCGTTCGCTTGCCGCCCGGCGCGAGCGACAGGTCAGCAACCGGGATGGCAACCTGCCGCGCCGCCCCGTCGGTAAACTGCACGGCCTCGACATGGCC
The DNA here is from genome assembly GCF_043355895.2 of Roseovarius maritimus. Taxonomy (NCBI): domain Bacteria; kingdom Pseudomonadati; phylum Pseudomonadota; class Alphaproteobacteria; order Rhodobacterales; family Roseobacteraceae; genus Roseovarius; species Roseovarius maritimus. The sequence goes on along the minus strand of NZ_JBHFPF020000010.1, from coordinate 62,926 downwards.
GCGCAGCGCCGTTGCCGCAACGCGCGCGTTGGCGGGCATCAGGCGTGGATCGCTCACAGCTCCAGCGCCTCCGGCAGCGCCGCCAGCAAAGCGCGCGCGCCCATGCCCACTCCGCCCTTGGGGCGGGCCGGTGCAGCGGCCGGATTCCAGCCATAGATGTCGAAATGCACATAGCGCGTGCCCCCCGCGAACCGCCGCAAAAAAAGCGCTGCGGTGATCGAGCCGGCAAATCCGCCGGAGGGTGCGTTGTCGAGATCGGCAATACCAGGCTCGATCATCGTTTCGTAGGGCGCGTGAAACGGCATGCGCCAGACCGGATCGGCCACCTTGGCCGCCGCGCTTTCAATCGCCGCCACCAGGCCGGAGTCGTCCGCGTAATACGGCGCAAGATCGGGGCCGACCGCGACGCGCGCGGCACCGGTCAGGGTGGCCATGGACACCATCAGGTCCGGCGCATCCTCGGCCCCCAGCGCAAGTGCATCGGCCAAAACAAGGCGCCCTTCGGCATCGGTATTGTTGATCTCTATGGTCTTGCCGTTTCGCGCGGTCAGGATATCTCCGGGCCGCATCGCATTCGCGCTGACCGAGTTTTCAACAGCCGGGATCAGCACACGCAGGCGCACCGGCAGATCTAGCGCCATGATCATGTGCGCAAGGCCCATAACGGTGGCCGCGCCGCCCATGTCTTTCTTCATCAGGCCCATGCCGGAGCCAGGTTTGAGATTGAGACCGCCCGTGTCAAAGCAGACGCCTTTGCCGACCAGCGTCAGGGCTGGCCCCTTGCTGCCCCAGTGCATATCGATCAGGCGCGGGGCCTGATCGGCGGCGCGTCCCACCGTGTGAATCAGCGGCAGGTTCTGCGCCAGAAGATCTGCCCCCCGCGTTACGCGGATATCCGCACCGAACCGGCCTGCCAGATCGGCGCAAGCGGCCTCGAGCGCCTCAGGCCCCATGTCATTGGCGGGGGTGTTGATCAGGTCGCGGGTCAACACCTCGCCCTCGGCGATCGACTGGATGCGCGCGACATCAATCCCATCCGGGGCGATAAGCCGCGCGGCGGCACCTTTCTGCTCATGATAGCGATCGAACGCATACCCGGCCAGGAGCCAGCCCAGTGCTTCCTCCTCGGCCCGCGCGGGGTCCAGGCCCTCGATCCGGTAGGCGCCCGATGGCAGGCTTGCCGCGCATGCGGCCAGATGAAACCGTCCGCGCGCGCGCGTGTCCGATGTGCCATAGCCCGCCAGCGCCATGACCGGCGCGCCGTCACGGCCCGGCACCAGCAGACTGGCGCCCAGCCCCGCCTTGAAACTCGCCGCCGCGACCCAGGTTTGCACCGCGTCCTCTTGGGCACCAAGCCAATCGTCCAGCGCATCCGCCTCAATCACGTGGAGCGGAATCGCACCCTCGGCATCGGCGCTGAAACTGTGGCGTTGCGGATCAGATTGGTCAGACGGCATTGGCGGGGCACCCTTCATTGTCAAAACGAAATTGTCAAAGCGCATGGCCGGCCACGCATGCCCGGCCATTTCCCCCGCAGCCTAGCCGAGCCGCCAGCACCTGCAAGCGGTCAAATCGACAGATCCTGCATCTCCCACACCTCGGTCAGGCTGGAATCGCCAATGCGCAGAAGGCGCGACAGCGTGGCCGCAACAGCAACCAGGTCGTCGTTATCAAGCGCCCGGGTCACATCGGCGGCGACGCGCGACAGCGCCTGCATGCCGATCTGATCCGCAATGGCGACAAGGCTGCGCGCGCTTTTGCGCATCTCGGTCAGGCGACCATCGCGGTGGCACCTTTCGGTATGCGACAGGCGCACGGCCAGTTCCTCAAGCGCGCGGCACACTACGTCCTCGGCCCCGGCCTCGCCCAATTGGGAGTAAAGCTCTTCCAGGCGGCGCGCATTCAGGCGCACCACCTCTTTTTGTTGCAGCATGGTAATCTGTTCCACGGTCTCACCCCGAATTCGTGTCTTCGCCCCGCCTGCCCCACAGCAGGCCGGATGGATGCCAACCTGACCCTCTTTCCTTCCCAAAAGGTTTCCGGCACCGCAATTTGTCTGTCGAATTAGCCGAGAATTCAGTTTATCGGGGTTGGACGGACCCAAGCTGAAGGCCACCCAATGCAGCAAGCACGCCCACTGCCGCCCTATCTGATCCAGCGCTATCACGGCTGGAAGGCGACCTCCTACACAGAAAACGAAAGCTGGTACCGCACGCTGGCCCAAGAAGGGCAACATCCGCGCGCCATGCTGATTTCCTGCTGCGACAGCCGGGTGCATGTCACGTCGATCTTCGGTGCGGATCAGGGCGAATTCTTTATTCACCGCAACATCGCCAACCTCGTGCCGCCCTATACCACCGATGGCGGCCAGCACGGCACATCGGCGGCGGTCGAATACGCGGTCTGCGCGCTGAAGGTCGCGCATGTGATCGTGATGGGCCATTCAAGCTGCGGCGGGATCAAGGGCTGTGACGACATGTGCTCGGGCCGCGCGCCGGAGTTGGAAAAACGCACCAGTTTCGTGGGGCGCTGGATGGATATCCTGCGCGACGGTTATGCTCGCGTCAGCGGGATCGAGGACGAGGCCGACCGTCTGCGCGCCTTGGAAAAGGAGGCCGTCCTCGTCTCGCTGGAAAATCTGACCAGCTTTCCCTTCGTATCGGCGGCGATGGAAAAGGGCACGCTGACACTGCATGGTGTGTGGCTGGATATCGGCGAAGGCCGGGTCGAGCAGTATAGCCCCGCCACCAAGGGCTTTTCGCCAATCTGACCGGGCAAGAGCGGTGTCAGGCGCGCCGCCAGAGCGTCAGCGCATCGGAGCCGACGCGCCGCACTTCGTCTAGGGTAAAGCGCGGCGCGTCCTCCAATGCCTCCAGCGCCAGTGCGCCGACTCCGGCACGCGCGTCGCCGCCCAGCGCCAGCCCGGCTGTAAAGCTGGCCAGCCGGTCAACCAGATCCGCTTTCAGCAGCGAGGCAGCCAAGTCGCCGCCCCCTTCACAAAAGACGCGTGTCAGACCGGCCTCGCCCAGCGCGTTGAGCGCCGCGCACATGTCGAGGCCGCCCGCATCAGCGGGACAGGCAAAAAGGCGCGCGCCTGCCTCCTGCCAGCGTGCGATAGTGGCAGTGTCCGCCTCTGGGCCGTGGATCAGCCATAAAGGGATGTCCCGGGCAGTCTGCCCCAGCCGGGAGTGCAGCGGCAGATCCAGCCGGCGCGAGACGACTACGCGGACCGGCTGGCGCCGCGCGCCCATGTCGCGCACGGTCAGCATCGGGTCATCGGCGCGCGCGGTGCCGGCACCGATCATTACCGCATCATGACGCGCCCGCATGGCGTGAACCATGCGCCGGGCGTCCGGGCCGGTGATCCATCGCGACTGGCCGCTGCGCGTTGCGATGCGCCCGTCAAATGACGTCGCTAGTTTCAGCAAAAGCTCGGGCCGTCCGGCGGTCACACGGCGGAAAAAGCCAGCCAGATCGCACGTGGCCTCGGCCTCCATCACGCCGCTCTCAACAGTGATGCCCGCGTTGCGCAGGATGCCGACACCTCGCCCGGCAACCCGCGGGTCCGGATCGCCGCACGCCATGACGACGCGCGCCGCTCCAGCCGTCACCAGCGCCTCGGCGCAGGGCGGTGTCTGGCCATGGTGAGCGCAAGGCTCAAGCGTGACATAGACGGTGGCGCCCTGCGCCGCGATGCCCGCCTGGGCCAGCGCGACGGCCTCGGCATGGGGGCGCCCCCCCGGCTGGGTCCAGCCGCGCCCGATGACGCGGCCCTCCTTCACGATGACGCAGCCCACTGCGGGATTGGGCCATGTCAGGCCCTGCCCGCGCCGCCCAAGGGCCAGCGCGGCACGCATATGGTGCATGTCGGCCTCGGCGCTCACGCCTCGGGCTTCTCGGCTCCGGTCACGGCGTCAGGGCGCAGTTCGCTGACGAACTTGTCGAAATCATCGGCTGCCTGAAAATTCTTGTAGACGCTGGCAAAGCGGACATAAGCCACTGTGTCGATGCGCGCGAGGCTTTCCATCACGATCTCGCCCACGGTTTTCGACGGGATATCCGTGTCGCCCATGCTTTCCAGCCGGCGCACGATGCCCGAGATCATCTGCTCGATCCGCTCCGGCTCGACCGGGCGTTTCTGCAGGGCAATGCGGATCGACCGCTCCAGCTTGTCACGGTCGAAATCCTCGCGGCGGCCATTTGTCTTGACGACGACCAGATCGCGCAGCTGGACGCGCTCATAGGTGGTAAAGCGCCCGCCGCAAGCCGGACAAAAACGGCGCCGACGGATCGAAACATGCTCCTCCGCCGGGCGTGAATCCTTGACCTGCGTTTCAATATTTCCACAAAACGGGCAGCGCATCGGCCTGTCCCCTTCTCATCTCTGCCTCTCGGGATTGGGTCTGTCGCCCAATTATCCACAGTCACTATAGGACAGCCGCAAGGTTTTGGGTAGAGGCGAAATTGCAGCCCCAGATGCAGCGGATGGACCTCTTGCGCCCCCCTATGCGTTGGCGAAGCAACATCATCAGATAAGGAGATTTCGACATGGCAGACAAGGTTCTGTTCATCACCGGCGCGTCGTCGGGTATCGGCGCACAGACGGCACGACAGGCGGCCGAAGCGGGCTGGAATGTTGCCCTCTTCGCGCGCAGCGAGGACAAGCTGAAAGACTTGGCGGCCGAGATTGGCGACAAGGCCATTGCGCTGCCCGGCGACGTGACCGATTTGTCATCCCTTGAGGGCGCCATCGATCAGACGGTCGAGAAATTCGGGGCGCTCGACGCGGTGTTTGCCAATGCCGGCACCGGCCTTGATACGGCAGGCATCGAAAAGGGCGACCCGGAGGAGTGGAGCAAGCTGGTCGATATCAATATCAAAGGCGTGCTTCTGACGCTCAAAGCCTCTTATGCAGCGCTCAAGAAATTCAAGGGCCATCTGGTGTTGACCGGATCCGTGGCCGGGCGTGTTCACATCTCTGGCTCGGTCTATGGCGCCTCAAAATGGTTCGTGCACGGACTGGCTGGCAATATGGCCTCGGACATGCGCGAGTGGGGCGGGCGTTGCACCGTCATCGCGCCGGGGATGGTCGACACACCCTTCTTTGAAGAGGCGAAGCCGGACAAGCTGAAACCCGAGGATATTGCCAATGCAGTGGTCTACACGATCGACCAGCCCGAGCGCGCGAACGTGCAGGAGGTGGTGATCATGCCGACCGGATGATCCGACGCTAAGCCAAAGTAAAAGCCGATGCGCGTTCAGCGCATCGGCTTTTTCACTTTCGGTCAACGTTCTGCGTCAGATTACACATGGAAAAGACGCCTCAAGCAATGCGCTTTTCTCGGCTTCAGGCCTCAACCACGCAGACAGTCCGAGGAAGGTCGTCACTTCTCATGAAAGCGGGCAGCTTGAACCCGTCGTCCGTGACAACCGGGCGCTGGCGCAACTCCCGCAGTGTTTCCTGACAATCGGCCAATTCGCTTTGCGAGACACGTATTTCGACGGTGTTCACCACCGTGTCATTGCCCCCGTCAAACGTGGTGGCAAGACCCGCGACGGGCACGCAAAGGGCTGCAATCAAGGCAAAGCGCTTCATGACGTTCTCCTTCCATCTGGGAAAACAACGTCTTAGCGGAGGAAAAGTTCATCCCAGCCAAAGAATGACGCGAAAAATATCTACATTTCGCGTCATTCGGACATGAGCGTCTGATTACTGATCCAAGAACGAGCGCAGTTTGCGCGACCGGCTGGGATGCTTGAGCTTGCGCAGCGCCTTGGCCTCGATCTGGCGAATACGCTCGCGCGTGACGCTGAACTGCTGGCCCACTTCCTCCAGCGTGTGATCGGTGTTCATTCCGATGCCAAAGCGCATCCGCAGAACCCGCTCTTCGCGCGGTGTCAGCGACGACAGAACCCGCGTCGTCGTTTCCTTGAGGTTGTCCTGAATAGCTGAATCAAGCGGCAGAACGGCGTTCTTGTCCTCGATGAAATCGCCTAGCTGGCTGTCTTCCTCGTCGCCGATGGGCGTTTCGAGGCTGATCGGTTCCTTGGCGATCTTCATCACCTTGCGGACCTTTTCCAGCGGCATCTGCAGCTTCTCGGCCAGTTCCTCCGGCGTCGGCTCACGGCCGATCTCATGCAGCATCTGGCGACCGGTGCGCACCAGCTTGTTGATCGTCTCGATCATGTGCACCGGAATACGGATGGTGCGCGCCTGATCGGCGATAGACCGGGTGATGGCCTGGCGGATCCACCATGTTGCGTAGGTCGAAAACTTGTAGCCTCGGCGATACTCGAACTTGTCGACGGCCTTCATCAGGCCGATATTGCCCTCCTGGATCAGGTCCAGGAATTGCAGGCCGCGATTAGTGTATTTCTTGGCGATGGAAATCACGAGACGAAGGTTTGCCTCGACCATTTCCTTCTTGGCCAGCCGCGCTTCCTGCTCACCTTTCTGGACCTGGCCAACGATACGGCGGAATTCGCTGATATCCAGACCGACATACTGCCCGACCTGCGCCATGTCCGCGCGCAACTCGGTCACCTTGTCATTCGAGCGTTCGATCAGCATCTGCCAGCCGCGGCCCGTTTTCTGAGCCATGTCGTCCAGCCATGTCGGATCCAGCTCGCGCCCGCGATACTCGTCGATGAATTCGCGGCGGTTGATGCGGGCCTGATCCGCCAGCTTCACCATCGCGCCATCAATCATCATGATGCGCTGGTTGATGCCATAGAGCTGGTCGATCAGCGCCTCGATCCGGTTGTTATGCAGGTGAAGCGAATTGACCAGCACAACAATCTCGCTGCGCAGAGTCTGATAGATGTGCTCTTGGTCAGACGAGAACGTGCCGTCCTCGTTGAGGGTCGCCGAAATCCGGCTATCCTGCATTTCGGCCAGCTTGAGGTAATCGTCGGCGATACGGTCCAGCGTCTCAAGCACTGTCGGCTTGAGCGCGGCCTCCATCGCAGCGAGGCTCATATTGGCCTGCTCGTCCTCGTCATCGTCGTCGTCATCGGCAGCCGCAATCGGATTGCCATCTGCATCCAGTTCGTCACCGTCATCCTTGGAGGTCGCCGACGGGGCGTTGGCCACATTGGCCGCCTCGACCACAGTGTCACCCTCGCCCTCCAGCTGGTTGCCGAAGGTCGTCTCAAGGTCGATCACGTCGCGCAGCAGGATGTCCTCGCTGACAAGTTCGTCGCGCCAGATGGTGATCGCCTGGAAGGTCAGTGGGCTTTCACAGAGGCCGGCGATCATGGTGTTTCGCCCGGCTTCGATGCGCTTGGCGATGGCAATCTCGCCCTCTCGGCTGAGAAGTTCGACACTTCCCATCTCGCGCAGATACATGCGCACCGGATCGTCCGTGCGATCCAGCTTCTCACCGGTGCCGGAGCCCAGCGTGATCTCGCCCTTGCGGCCCACTTCGGCCACGGCGGTGCCGCGCTGCTCTTCGTCCTCGCCCTCATCGTTCTCGATGATGTTGATGCCCATTTCCGACAGCATCGACATCACATCCTCGATCTGCTCCGAGCTGACCTGATCGGGCGGTAGCACCTTGTTCAGCTGATCGTAGGTGATGAAACCCTTTTCACGCGCCTCCGAGATCATCTTCTTGATCGCCGCCTGACTCATGTCCAGCGAGATTTCGGCGTCCTGATCGTCCGGCTTCTGGTCGTCGGTGTCTTTGGCGGCCATGTAAGTCTCCTGAGTGGCGGGCACGTGATTCGCTCGGCACGCGGTGTTGTGCGAATCATCCCAGCGCAGAAGTGATTCGCAACCTGTTTAACTTTTTTTTCTTACTCTAACCTCACCAAAATCCATTCACCGGCGCGGTTTCGAGAAAGTAATCTTGTCCAGTAGCGCGTCGAATTGCTCGCGTTCACCCCGATTTATGCGCGCTCCATTATCGGCCAGATCGTATTCGGCGCGATCCTCATGTTCACTACGAACCGCGCGATTGCGCGCCTCTACCGCCTGCCCCAGCCGCCATGTCACGGCCTCGTCGGCCACTCCCATCATATCTTCGGCGGCATCGACGATCTCGGCCTGCAGGCCGCGTGTCGCCGCGATCTTGGCCAATTCCTCGGCCACGGTCATCTGGGCAAGGGATATGTTTCCCGGATGTCTGACGGGCGGTGCCAATGCGACATGGGGCAGTGCCAGAAGTTTTTCAAGGGTGTCCTGCCCCAGCGCCGCGGCGATTGCGCATGCCAGTGCCTCGGCCCCCTCGCCACCATGGGTAAGGATCAGATCGCGAAGCTGCGCGTGCTGCGGATCGAAACAGTCCAACCGCTCGAGCGCAGCCTCGAATTCCTCGACGATGGCCGGCGTCGCCACGAAGGAGGCCAAGATAACCGCCTCGCGCATATGATCATGCTGACGCGGATCCGACCGCGCCAGAGGCGAGGATTTTGTCGTGGCGCGCGCCGAAAGGTCGGGTTTGGCCCAGCGACCCTTGCCTTGCCCGCCCCGCGCGGCCTGACCACTGACACCAGATCCTCTGCGCGGCGAGAACAGCTCCCATGTGAGATCCTTGATCGCACGCTCATAATGGCTCCGTATCGAAGCATCCCTGATGAGGTCTGTTGCGGCGCGCAAGGATTTGTCCAGCGCCGCGCGCCGCTCGGGGCTGTCAAAATCGCGGCCCTCCGTTTCGCGCTGCCACAAGAGGCGCACCATGGGCTGGGCCCCCTCCAGCAGCGCCTGAACCGCGCCGGCGCCTTGAGACCGCAGGATATCGTCGGGGTCCTGCCCTTCCGGCATCAATGCAAAGCGCAGACTCTTCCCTGCCTCCAGCAGCGGCAGCGCCAGGTCGATCACGCGGCGCGCGGCCGCCAAGCCGGCGCGGTCACCGTCAAGCGCCATGATCGGCTCATCCGCCGCGCGCCACATCAGTGCTAATTGCGCCTCGGTGACGGCGGTGCCAAGCGGCGCGACGGCGGCGTCAAAGCCGGCCTGCGACAGCGCTATGACGTCCATATAGCCCTCGGCCACGATCAGCGGCCGCCCCTTGCCCGCGGCTTCGCGTGCGGGGCCGTAATTATAGAGCGTGCGGGATTTATCGAAGAGTTCCGTCTCGGGCGAGTTCAGGTATTTGGCATTGTCATTCGGGTCCATGGCCCGGCCACCAAAGGCGATGACGCGCCCGCGCGCATCGTGGATCGGAAACATGATGCGCCCGCGAAAGACATCATAAGGCGTGTTGCCCTTTTGCGACGGACGCGCCAGACCGCATCCCATGATCAAATCGGCCTCGATGCCCTTGCCGGTCAGGTGATCCCAAAGCCCCTGCCACGCCTGTGGCGCAAAGCCGATGCCGAACCTCTCCTGCGTCGCCTCGTCCAACCCGCGGCGTTCAAGATAGGCGCGCGCCTCCGCGCCAGCGGCGGTCTTGAGCATGAGGCGAAAATGCTGCTGCGCGCCGTCCATGACCTCGGCCAGTTGCGTGCGACGGTCGGCCTTGGCCTGTGCCTGAGGATCGCGCTCGGGGATCTGCATCCCGGCCTCCGAGGCGAGGATGCGGATCGCCTCCATGAACTCGACATTCTCGGTATCGCGCACAAAGCTGATCGCGTCCCCTTTGGCGTGGCAGCCAAAGCAGTAGTAAAACCCCTTGCGGTCATCGACATGAAAACTGGCCGATTTTTCCTGATGGAAAGGGCAAGGCGCCCACATGTCGCCCTTGCCCGGATTGGATTTGCGGTTGTCCCACATGACCTTGCGCCCGACGACCTGCGTCAGGGACGTGCGCGTGCGCAACTCTTCAAGAAAGCCGGGAGGTAAGGACATCGTTGCAATATGGACCGAGTCGCCGGCCGAGCCAAGGTGTTGCGCGCGTCAGGCCGCAGATCAGGCCGGCCTTGGCACCCGAGAACGATCAGCCCAGTTGTGCGAGACAGGCGTCGTGATAGGCGCTGGCCGCCTCGTCCGTCAGTTGATCCTGCGGTAGCGTGTAGACCCAGCCGACAAGGGGGGCGACCGCGTCCTTGTACTTTTCCGCGACATTGCCTGATTGCAACCCCTTGGCTGCCGCCTCCTGTGAGGTGCCATCCGCCCGCATACTTACCGCGTCCGCGACGATGGCTGCCGTGGCCGCGCAGCCCGCAGCATTGCCTTCTTCTGCCATTGCAGGCGCACAGAGAAGCAGGGGGAGCGCGACGATGAACTTGCGGGACATGGAACGGAACCTTTCGAAATGTAGAAATGCCCGGCTTTGCGGAGCTGACTCATATGGCAACGCAGCGCGGCCAGCGGTGGTTGCGCGCGATGTGCACAACCACCGCCCGTGGGCCGCGCTGACTTGGCCCCTAGAGTCCGAGCGCGCGATAGCTGGCCGCTACCTTGTTGATCGAGACCAGATAGGCCGCCGTGCGCAAATCCGTCACGTCCTTCCGGTCATGCCAGACATCGCGCATCGATTGATACGCCGCGCGCATCGTGTCATCCAGACCCGAGCGAACCAGTTCAAGCTCGCCCGCACCGCGCAGGTAGCGCTGCTTGAAATCCGGGCTCAGTGTCCAGCCCAGCTGCTTGTCATTGCTCAGGCGCTCAAGCTCATCCACGACCAACTGGTGACGCGATTCCTCCTGACGGCGGCCCATCCGGCCAAAGCGGATGTGGCTGAGGTTCTTGACCCATTCGAAATAGGACACTGTCACACCGCCCGCGTTGGCGAACATATCCGGGATGATGATGCAGCCCTTTTCGCGCAGGATCTGGTCCGCGCCCGCGGTGACGGGTCCGTTCGCCGCCTCGATGATCAGCGGCGCAGTGATGTTGGCCGCATTCGAGATGTTGATGACGCCCTCCATCGCCGCGGGAATCAGGATGTCGCACTCTTTCTCCAGCACTTTCGTGCCCTCGGCCACATGCTCGGCATCGGGGAATCCTTTGACGCCGCCATGCTTGCCCATCCAGTTATGCACGTCCTGAACGTTGAGGCCCTTGTCATTGATCAGTGCGCCGTCTCGCTCGACAATCGCCGTAATGAGGGCGCCGTCTTCCTCGGACAGGAACTTGGCGGCGTGATAGCCCACATTGCCGAGACCCTGCACGACGATGCGCTTGCCGTCCAGCTTGCCCGAGAGGCCTGCCGCCTTGATGTCTTCGGGGTGGCGGAAGAATTCCTGCAGCGCGTATTGCACGCCGCGCCCGGTCGCCTCAGTGCGGCCCTGAATGCCGCCGGCATTGATCGGTTTGCCGGTGACGCAGGCGCGTGCGTTGATATCCGTAGTATGCATGCGGTGATACTGGTCGGCGATCCAGGCCATCTCGCGCTCTCCCGTGCCCATGTCGGGCGCGGGCACGTTCTGGCTGGGATGGATCAGATCGCGCTTGATCAGTTCGTAGGCAAACCGGCGGGTGATGCGCTCCAACTCATGTTCGTCCCACTCGCGCGGGTCAATCCGCAGACCGCCCTTGGAGCCGCCGAACGGTGCCTCGACCAAGGCGCATTTGTAGGTCATCAGCGCCGCCAGCGCCTCGACCTCGTCCTGGTTCACGCCCATGGCAAAGCGGATGCCGCCCTTGACCGGTTCCATATGCTCGGAATGGACACTGCGATATCCGGTAAACGTGTGGATCTGGCCGCGCAGGCGCACGCCGAAGCGCACCGTGTAGGTCGCGTTGCACACCCGGATCTTTTCCTCGAGGCCCGGCGGGAGATCCATCAGTGCAACCGCACGGTTGAACATCAGATCCACTGACTCACGGAAACTCGGTTCTTTCGCGGCTGTCATCGCTGTCCTCCTTGGATGCGCCGAAGGCACCTTCGTACCCCGCCCATCCTGTCTAAATTGCAATTCGCAAACGCATCGTTAATGCATGAAGTTTTTTTGTCCAGCCAAGCCGACCGCAGCAGACATGCGATCGCCGCCGCAGCAGCACGCGACCGCGTGTTGGCGACAAGATGGAAACACTCGGTCAGCTTCCGCCCCATTGTCGCCCAGAAACCTGATTTACATCTGATTTTCACGAGTTTTGGCCGCAATTCAGCCACAGTGCTGCGGCATACCTTCTCTGATGAATTCCGAGTCGGCAACGACGGTAAACGGTATCGCGAGGTAACACTGTGACACGTACAACTTCCAAGATCAGAAAGATCCGGACACCGGCGTCCATCATATCCCGCCAGCAAATGCGCCGCTTCGGCAAGGATGAGGATGGCGCCGTTGTCGCCTTCACGCTGTTCGTTCTCGTCATGATGCTAATCGCGGGTGGCGTGGCAGTCGACCTGATGCGCCACGAGATGGAACGCGCACGTCTTCAGAACACGCTGGACACCGCCGTCCTGGCCGCCGCCGGCGCCCCATTCGGCACATCGCCGAAGGGCATCGTGCAGGATTACTTCGCCAAGGCGGATATGTCCTCCTACCTCGATGATATCGACGATGACGGCGAGGGTGATGATGACGACATTACGCAGACGCTGAACACCAGCAAGGTCAAGGCCAGCGCCAAGATGAGCATGGACACGTATCTGATGAAGCTGGCCGGCGTCAAATCCCTCAAGGCCGGCGCCGCCTCGAGCGCCGAGCGCCGCGTGCCCAAGCTGGAAGTCGCGATGGTTCTGGACGTGTCCGGCTCGATGGATGACAACAGCAAGCTGACCAACCTCAAGACGGCCGCAAAGAGCTTTGTCACGACGATCCTGAACAGTGCCGCTCCGGGTGATGCCGTGATCTCGATCGTGCCGTTCAGCTGGGACGTCTCGGCGGGGGAAAACATCCTCAACCAACTGAATGTCGACAAGCGTCAGAACTATTCGACCTGCCTGCAGTTCAAGGATAACGATTTCAAATCTGCTGCGATCGACCCCGATGTCGAGCAACTGCAACTGATCTATACATCGGAATACGATAATGGCCTTGATTCGCTGAACTCGGAATACCGCACCTGTTATAACGAGCCGAACGCCGAAATCCTGCCCTACTCGATCAGCGAAACCAAGCTGCACGCCAAGATCATGTCACTGCAAGCCCGCGGAAACACATCTGGCAATCTGGGCATGAAGTGGGGCGCGGCCCTGCTGGACCCCAAATTCGCGAGCGTCAAGACGGGCCTGAGCGCGATCAAGGATTCGGACGACAACCCGTTGGTCAGTGACCTGATCGGCAATGTTCCTGCCAAGTACAATGAGGCCGAGACGCTGAAAGTCATCGTGATGATGGGCGACGGCCATAACACCTATTCCAATCAATTCCCCGAAAACAGCAGTTTCCGTGGTGCCAATTCGTTCCTGCACTATCTTGAATGGCAGGAGCAGTCGTTCAGCTATGGCTACTACGTTTATAACTCCAGCTATCGTACCTACAAAGAAAGCAATTGTGACAAATGGTACTGGGAATGCGTTTATCAGTCCAACACCTATTCGTCCTATTTCCTCTACAACCCGAATAACGGGAAATACAAAAACCTCAGCAATAACGACTACATGCAGTCGTGGGAATTCGACGCCCTCAAGAGCGCGGCCAACGCTACCGGGTATGAAAACTACAGCTGGGAAATGGCCTGGGGCCGGATGAGCCCTGACTTCCTCGACAAGAAGATTTATTACGGTGACGCCGAGGACGAGTTCGAAGATTCCGGCAACCGCGTGCAAGGCTGGGAAAAAGACGACCAGATGCAGGATATCTGCAGCGCCATGAAGAAAGACGACAGAGTCGTCATCTACACCATCGGCTTCGAAGTGGACAAGGACGGCACGGCCGAGACCGAGCTGAAGAATTGCGCGACGACCTTTGCCCATTACTATCCGGCCAAGGGCATCAGTATCACGGCGGCATTCAGCTCGATCGCGTCGAACGTGGTCAACCTGAGGCTGACACAATGACGCGCGCCATACATCACCTGCGGCGGTGCTGGACGCGCCTGCTGCGCCGCGAGGACGGGAACGCCACGACCGAGTTCATGATCATCGTGCCGGTCTATCTGGCCCTCATGGTCATGTCCCTCGAGCTCAGCATGATCACGCTACGCCAGACGATGCTTGAGCGCGGCCTAGACATCGCCGTGCGTGATATCCGGCTGGGCACGGGCGAGTTCACTCAGACCCAGGACACACAGGAAGAGAAAGACAAGGCCAAGGCCGACTATCACGACAAGATCAAGAAGCGGATCTGCGACGAAGCTCTGATTATCTCGGACTGCATGAACAGCGTCCGCCTTCAGATGATCCGCAGCAACATGCGTAACCTGACCACGCTGGGCGATGATGTGCAGTGTACCGACAAGAAGGAGACGGGTAACCAGGTGCTCGATTTCAGTCCGGGCCAGCAGAACGATCTGATGTTTTTGCGCGCTTGCGTAAAGTACGATCCCCTGTTCCCGACCGGGCAACTTGCCCGCTCGCTTACTGCGGACGATAGCGGCCAACTGGCCATCGTTTCAATGTCCGCCTTTGTGATGGAGCCCCTGTAAAATGGCACTCAGATCTTTGAAATCCCGGCTCTCCGGCTTTCGTCGCGAAGAACGCGGGTCTGTCATGGTCGAGGCGGTCATCACGTTGCCGCTCCTCATCTGGGCCGTCGGGGCCACTTACGAATTCTTCGAGGTGCACCGCTACCAAAGCGCACGCGACAAGGCGAGCTACACTGTCGCCGACATGGTATCGCGCGAGATGCTGGCGATCACACCTACCTATCTGGACAACGCCAAGACAGTGTTCGACACTATCGCAAGCGACAATGGTCAGAACGCAATGCGTGTTTCGGTCATAAAGTACGACTCGAATGATGACGAATACTCGGTCAAATGGAGCCACGTACGTGGCACGCCCCTGCTCGAAGCTTTGAAGACAGATGATGTCAGGACCGCGCATGACAGGCTGCCCGTCATGCGCAACGGTGAAGAGTTGATCATCGTCGACAGCCTATCCTCGTACCCCCCCCTCTTCGATATTTGGGTTGGTGACGATATCAATGTCTCGACCAATGTGATGGCGATCCCGCGCTTTGCGCCGCAGATCAACTGGTCGAATAGCTAAGCCCAACCAGAGGTTCGAGCGCTGCCGCTTGGTAGCCACGTAGCAGCCGTGCGGCCGACCCGGTTTCGCGGCGCTTGCCCCGCCAAGGCAAAGGATGGCATGAAGGGCGCGACCCGATGGAACCGCCCATGACCCTGATCCGATCCACCCTTGCCCTGATGGCTGCGCTGGGGCCGGCCACCCTCCCCAGCTGCACGCCCTTTCCGGATGTCGGCACAGACGCCTCATCCGCCGCGCTGGCACAGCCCTACCCGAAGCTTGTACCGCTGGACGGGCTCGACACGCGGCTTGCTTCCAGCCGCATCGCCCCCGATACCGCCCCGACGATCGAGGCCCGCGTCGCCGGGTTGAAAGCCCGAGCCGGCCGGCTGCGCGGCGATGTCGTTGATCCTGCCACGCGCAGCCGGATGCGCGCCGGCGTGCAGGAGTAGCGCAGGGAACTGCCTCGCCTTGTCCGAGGCAAAACCCGCGTTGCACGCGTGCCACTTTGCCTGTAGATCGCGCGGCAGAGCCATCAGACTGCAGACAGCACAAATCCCGGAGACATTGCCATGACAGACCCCCTGCGCCTCGGTATCGCCGGATTGGGCACTGTCGGCACCGGCGTGGTGCGCATCATCCGTCAGAAGGCCAAGCTGCTGGAGGCGCGCGCAGGCCGCCCCGTCACGATCAGCGCCGTCTCGGCCCGCTCCAGAAGTAAGGAGCGCGGCGTGAGCCTGTCGGATTACGCGTGGGAGGATGATCCCGTTGCCCTCGCCCAGCGCGATGATATCGACGTCTTCGTCGAGCTGGTCGGCGGCGAGAACGGCCCTGCGAAGGACGCGGTCGAGGCCGCCATTGCCGCGGGCAAGGATGTGGTCACCGCCAACAAAGCCCTCTTGGCACATCACGGCCATGCGCTGGCACTGGCAGCCGAGGAGGCGGGGCGCGTCATCCGCTTCGAGGCTGCCGTCGCGGGCGGCATCCCGGTGGTCAAGGCGCTGACCGAGGGGCTGGCAGGCAATGACATGACCCGCGTCATGGGCGTGATGAACGGCACCTGCAACTACATCCTGACGCGGATGCAATCGGCGGGCCTCGCTTATGCCGATGTGTTTCAGGAGGCGTCCGATCTGGGCTATCTCGAGGCCGATCCGCAGCTGGACGTGGGCGGTATCGACGCCGCGCACAAGCTGGCGCTGCTGGCCTCCATCGCCTTCGGTTGCCAAGTCGATTTCGGCGCGGTCGAGATGGAGGGGATCGGCGCGGTCACGATCGAGGATATCCACCACGCCGCCGATATGGGCTTCCGGATCAAGCTGCTGGGCGTTGCCCAAATGACAGGACGCGGCCTAGAGCAGCGCATGACACCCTGCCTCGTGCCCTCGGGCAGTCCCCTCGGAACGCTGGAGGGCGGCACGAACATGGTCGTGCTGGAAGGCGACAATGTCGAGCAGGTCGTGCTGCGCGGTCCCGGCGCGGGCATGGGCCCCACCGCAAGCGCCGTGATGAGCGATGTGATGGATATCGTCCGCGGCGTCCGCCTGCCCACCTTCGGTCAGCCCGCCGCCACGCTGGAGCGCGCGCAGCCCGCCGCCGCAGGCACGCCTGCGCCCTATTACCTTCGCATGTCGCTGGTCGACAAACCCGGGGCGCTGGCCAAGGTGGCGACCGCGCTGGGCGATGCCGGGATTTCCATTGACCGTATGCGCCAGTATGACCACGCTGGTTCCGATGCGCCTGTTCTGATCGTCACGCACAAGGCGGGCCGGGCAGAACTGACGCGCGCGCTCGACGCCATGCCCGGTCTCGGCGTCGTCACCGGAGACCCCATCGCGCTTCGCATTGAGAACATCTGAACTGCTGCCTCGCCCGCACGCCGGGCCGTTTATACCGTAAAGGACCTTGCCATGACCGACACCGCCGACTTCAACGACCGCATGCTGTCGCTCGGGCTGGCGCGCGTTTCCGAGGCAGCCGCGCTGGCCTGCGCCGACATGATCGGGCGCGGCGATGAAAAGGCTGCCGACCAGATGGCCGTCAACGCGATGCGCGAGCAACTGAACAAGCTGGCCATCAAAGGCGTCGTGGTCATCGGCGAAGGTGAGCGCGATGAAGCGCCCATGCTCTTCATCGGCGAGGAAGTGGGTAGTGGGGACGGCCCCGGCGTGGACATCGCTCTCGACCCGCTCGAAGGCACGACGCTGACCGCCAAGGCGATGCCGAACGCGCTGACCGTGATTTCCATGGCGCCGCGCGGAAGCCTGCTGCACGCGCCGGATGTCTACATGGACAAGCTGGCGATCGGGCCGGGCTATGCCAAGGATGTCGTCTCGCTGGACATGTCCCCGCGCGAGCGCGTCGAGGCACTGGCGAAAGCGCGCGGCTGCAAGGCGTCGGAGATCACCGTCTGCATCCTCGAGCGCCCGCGCCATCAGGAGATGATCGACGAGGTGCGCGGCACTGGCGCCGCCGTCTTCCTCATCACCGATGGCGATGTCGCCGGCGTCATTCATTGCGCAGACGCCGAGGCGACGGGCGTTGACATGTATATGGGCTCGGGCGGCGCGCCCGAGGGCGTTTTGGCGGCCTCGGCCCTCAAATGCATGGGCGGCCAGATCTGGGGCCGGCTCCTCTTTCGCAACGATGACGAGCGGGGCCGCGCGGCCAAGGCCGGAATCACTGACCTCGACCGCGTCTATGCGCGCGACGACATGGTGACCGCCGACGTAATCTTTGCCGCCACGGGCGTCACCGACGGCTCGCTGGTGCGCGGCGTCAAGCGTCGCCCCGGCTATGTCGAGACGGAAACCGTGCTGATGCGCTCGAAAACAGGCTCGGTCAGGCGGATGATCTATCGCAACCCGGTGAAGTGAGCCGCGCTCATCGGGTTGGCGCCTGCGCGTCTTGCCGACCGGGCTTGAGTATTTTGGGAACAATGAAAGGGGCCTTTGGATGACCGCCTTTCTGGATGTCGAGGCATCGCTTAGCGGGCGGCGATGGATCGGCCCGACAGCCCTGCAGAATCGCGCCGCCGAGGCCATCGCGCAGGGCAGCGGCCTGCCCCGCGCGGTCTGCATGGCACTGGCGCGGCGCGGGGTGGCGCCTGAGGCGGCCGAGGCCTATCTGGCGCCTTCGCTACGCGACCTGCTGCCCGATCCGCGCAGCCTTTTGGACATGGAAACGGCGGCGCGCCGGTTCCTGGCTGCCGTGGAGGCGCGTGAGCGCATCGCCATCTTTGCCGACTACGACGTCGACGGCGGCACCAGCGCCGCGCTGCTGATTGACTGGCTGCGCCAGATGGGACGCGAGGCGACGCTCTATGTCCCCGACCGGATCGACGAGGGTTATGGGCCCAATGACGTGGCCATGGCGCAGCTGGCCGCCGCGCATGACCTGATCGTCTGCGTCGATTGCGGCACGCTCAGCCATGGGCCGGTGGCTGCGGCAAAAGGCGCGGATGTAGTCATCCTCGATCACCACCTTGGCGGCGAAACGCTGCCCGATGCGCTGGCGGTGGTGAACCCTAACCGACAAGACGAAAGCGGCGATCTGGCGCATCTTTGCGCCGCCGCCGTAGTCTTTTTGATGCTGGTTGAGGCGGGGCGACAGTTGCGCGAGACGGGGCGCAAGGGTCCGGACCTGATGGCGATGCTGGACCTTGTGGCGCTGGCCACGGTGGCCGACGTCGCGCCGCTGATCGGGGTGAACCGCGCCTTCGTGCGGCAGGGGCTGCGCGTTATGGCGCGGCGCGAACGCCCCGGCCTTGTCGCGCTGGCCGATGTCGCACGGATGGACAGCGCGCCCAGCGCCTATCATCTGGGCTTTCTGATGGGGCCGCGCGTCAATGCCGGGGGCCGCGTCGGGCGCGCCGATCTCGGCGCGCGTCTTTTGGCGTGCAACGTGCCGCACGAGGCGCAGGCCATGGCCGAGCGGCTGGACCAGCTGAACTCCGAGCGCCGCGAGATCGAGGCCGGCGTGCAGGCCGCCGCGATGACGCAGGCCGAAGCGCGCGGCCTGGATGCCCCACTAGTCTGGGCGGCAAGCGAGGGCTGGCATCCGGGCGTCGTCGGCATCGTGGCCAGCCGCCTCAAGGAGGCCGCGAACCGCCCGTCGATCGTGATCGGCTTTGACGGCGATGTCGGCAAGGGCTCGGGCCGCTCGGTCGCGGGTGTCGATCTGGGGGCCGCGATCCAGCGACTGGCAAGCGAGGGCCTGCTGGTCAAGGGCGGAGGTCACAAGATGGCCGCCGGGCTGACGGTGATGCGTGATCAACTGGAGCCGGCCATGGCGCGTCTGTCGGAGTTGCTGGCGCGACAGGGCGCGGGTACGGGCGGCGCCGCCGATCTGGCGCTGGACGGCGTACTCATGCCCGGCGCCGCAACGCCCGATCTGATCTCTCAGCTGGACGCCGCCGGCCCGTTCGGAGCGGGATCCGCCGCGCCGCGCCATGTCTTTGCCCAGATGCAGATCACCTTTGCCAAGCGCGTCGGCGAGCGGCACCTGAAAATCCGCTTTGGCGATGGCATCGGCCCGCAACTGGACGCGATCGCCTTTGGCGCCTTCGACGGCCCGCTGGGCGCCGCGCTGGAGGGACATGGCGGCGCGCGCTTTCATCTGGCCGGACGGCTGGAGTTGAATGTCTGGCAGGGCCGCCAATCGGCGCAACTGCGCCTGGAGGATGCTGCCCGCGCCTGACCGTTCGGATCGCCGAGACGCGCGGAAATAATTCGCTGCAGGATAACGATTTGATGCACAAACCCCCTTGCGCACCCCCGGCCTTTTGCCTTAGGAACCGCCTCACGCAGCGAGTGGCCCGTTCGTCTATCGGTTAGGACGCCAGGTTTTCAACCTGGAAAGAGGGGTTCGATTCCCCTACGGGCTGCCACCCTTCGTTTTTATCCCTTATTTTACTGACCATTATGCCCGAATGTGGACCACGAATTTCGGGCCGTGGTCCACTTTTGCCAGAAGCCGCAGTCGCCGCCATGCGCTTCGACGCCGATGCGGCGCTGCCCCGGCGCTTGTATTTCTTTGTGTAGATCGCCGCCGTCTTCGCTTCGGTCCAGCCGAAGGACGCCATGATCTCGAACTCCGATGCGCCGCTCTCGGCCATCAAGGCTGCAACGCCCTTCCGAATCCCGTGCTGCGAGCGGGTGGCCTGCTTCTTGATGACCTTCCGCGTGCCCTTGCCCTCGTAGATCGGGTTGCCATCGGCGTCCTTCGCATCGACACAAAGGCCGGCCTCGATGATCCACTTGCGGACCCGGTTGTCGAGTGAGCCGGATGAGGCGAACGGTTTTCCGTGCTCAGTGAGCAGGTAGGTGTCGCGTTCGTCATGCAACACCAGTTCCGCCGCAAGCATTTCGCCTAAAGGGATCGAGACAAAAGCTGAGCCCTTCTTCGAGGGCTGCCAGTCGAGGTAGCGTTCGCTTTCGTGCGTGGTCTCGTTCTTCTTCCCGAGACGGTGGGTGTCGCCGATCCGACCATGACTGTCATAAGCGAGACAAAACCAGAGCCGCGCCATGGTTCCGGGTTTATGGGTCGTGAGGAACTTTTCGACGTCATCCGCAGTCCACGAGACAGCGCCACCGCCGTCCTTGTGGACCTTCTCTACCGAGAAGACATCAGTGTTCTTGGGATATCCGCGTTTCGACCCCCACTTGTAGGCTGCTCGAAGCGCCTTGATGCAAGTGTCGGCGGCCGCAGTCCGACCGCCAAAGCCATCCTGGATGTGGATGAAAGCTTCTTCCGGGAGATTTGCGTCGAGAGATCCCATGCGGTCGCCGTCGGGATCGATCGTCTCGCAGGCTTGCTTCAGCCCAGTCTTGCGCCCGCTCAGCGTGAGAGGCGAAAGCTTCTCTGCTCTTACCTGTTCCTCCATCCACACGATAAATGCCTCGCACAGCGCGTCAAGGGTGCCCTTCTTGGGGCGCTCCGGCTTCTTAGTCTCAAGTCTCTGTCCAGCTCTAGCCGCATAGTAGTGCTCATGGAAGCCAGGCTCTCCTGGCCCAATCGGGATCGGGATGAGCTTGTTCGGATTACCTTCCATCCGAACACGCCACCGGAGAGTCCCGGCTGCCGTGTAGTCCTCTTTCAGCCCCTTGAACTTGAACTTCATCGCTGTGCCCCTCCCCACTTCTTCGGTTCTTTCACGCTCGGCTCCGAAGGCTCCGAGTTCGCGGCAGTGTTCAATTGTTCCGAGAGGAATTCCAGCCTCAGGCTACCGTCCGGCTGGACGACCATTGCCGTTGGCGTGAGGCCGGCCGCGGTTGCTGCGGCGATAGCGTTGGAAACCGAGGCTTTTGTGAGCTTTGGCGCGGGCATTGATTGAGATCTCCTGTTCAAAAACAGGAGAGGGGTTCGACTTGGCCTGGGCGGAAATTCGGTCTCATGAGAAGGCGTAATCGGCTATCTGTTTGTCTTGTGCGGCGTTTGCCCTGGCGGTGCGGAGCTGCTTGGCGTAGTCGCCGCGGCCGTATGTCTCCATGATCCAGTCGTAAGAGAACCTGTGAACCTGGAAGTCGCCATCTTTCATATCGGACAGGATGAGCATCTTGCATCTCTTGTCTGCGCCGCTCATCGGCAAGCTGGCCATATGCGAATGCCTGGGCCGGCGTGTATTCCAGCGGGTCGCTATGACCCGCTGATTGGAGCCGCTCAACAAGAGCGGCCCATACGCTCACTCTGTCTCGGCTTCCTCTTCCGCCAGATCGTTGAGACCGAGCCTGGTCATGAGCGCGTCCAGATCGGTCAGGAACTTTCCCAGGCGCTCCTCATCTTTCGGCAGGGTTGAATCGATGCATGCGATCAGGATTCCTGCCTCATCAAAGGCAGTGAGCTCTTGGTCAGCGGCAGTGCCAGGCTCCGACCGGGTAGCAGCGTCGATCAGATCGCTGACCGCTTCCTGACCTGATTGCAGGATTGCGGCCGTGATAACTTTCGGATCAGACTTGCCGGCGGAAAAACCAGCGACGAGGACCGGATGCTTCATCAGAAGCGTTGCGATGTCGCCCAACTTCAAAGGAAATACCGAGATCTTGCCGCGATCGAGTGTGATCTTCCTGCCTTGGGGTTTTTACGAGAGATGCGAGTGTGGTCATGTTGATGCCTTTCAAAAGGGATATGCGTCCTGGAGGAGTTCCTGACGCGATTGATTTGTGGGGATTTTGCCTGCCCTAAGGGGCAATCAGGGAAGAACGAACGCCATCCAAAACCGGCGTTTCACGAGACACTCACGTCCTTCTCGGATAGTGTCCGAATCGAAATGCCGATCTCATACGATGACGCCCACGCAATCTTCACTTCCGAGAAGCGGCTGCTAAGGCCGCTGAGGTGGGCGAGTGCTCCCAAAAGCAACAACAAGACCGAGTATCTCAGGAAGCTTGAGGCGCGGGTTCAGATCGAAGCTGGTGTCCCCAGAGGGGTGTTTTTTCGCGTCCTAGTGTATCCGGGGTCTCTGACACACGCGACGTTCCAGTTGGATTGCGACCTACCCTCTGGCCGAACGAACATCGCGCTCTATCGGTTTGAGCTGAGCCCCGTCCGAGCGCATGCGAACAAGCTCTACGGGCCAGAAGACATCAACGGAATTTTCATTGACGCCGGCGTCCCGCACGAACACCTATTCTACGATAGTCTCTGCCAAGACGGTTCCCTGAGGAAGCGGACCGACGAGCAAGCGCGCATCGTCGAAAACCCGCCAAAAGATTTCCCTACCGCACTGGACTACGTTTGTCGTAGAACCAACATCATTAACGGAGGAGACATGCCCAGTCCGGGCGATCAAGGCCAACTGCTGTGAAGACAACTGAAAGCGACACACAAGCTGTTGATAGGGTTAAAAAAGCCCTATCCCGCATTTCCGCAGTCCGCGGATTGGACGGGCGACTCGTTGTCGATGTTCCCGTGATGTATCCCAGCGGCGCGACCGTCGTTGTCGAAGTCGAGCGCAACGGTGATCGATTCTGGGTGTCCGACATGGGGCACGCATTGGTTGAGACCGAATTTGTAGCGGCACAGGATTTCTTCTCAAGTGCTGCTCGAACAGCGGCGGATGAGTATGGCGTTGGTTTCGACGGTCATTCCATGTTTGCTCTCTGGGTCCCAGAAGGGCGACTTGAGGCGGCAATCGTCTGCGTGGCGAATGCTTCGAACAGTGCCTGCTCAGAGGCCATCAGGGCCGCGTCTGACGCGAAGGGACGCAAAGCGAACGAGCACATTTTTGAACGCATTCAAAGCGTGTTCGGACCAAAGATAGTGGCGAAAACTGCCGATATTCAGGGGCGCCATGCCCACTGGGAAGCCCATAATGTGGTGATTTTCCCAAATAGTCAGAAAGCCATATTTGAATCGATGTCGATGCACTCGAACTCGATTTCGAGCCGCTTTCTTATGTTCTCGGATATCAAGGCGGCTGATGATGCAGTGTCACTTAACGCCATGGTGAAAGATCTCGAACGGCTCGATGAAAAGGCCCAAATGGTTGGTGATGTGGCGAATATCATCGCCCTGTCAGCGGGCGATGACGAAATTCGAAAATATGCGATTGCGTCCTGAGGCTGTCAAAAACCAAGAAAGGCGGCTTTATTTAATCGGCGAGCCTTAGGTCCAACTCCCGGATCTGATCGAGCTTTTCGCTCTCCGCGCTGTCGCTCGCCAAAATCACGTCGAGCTCAGCAACCTCGGCGTGGTATGCTGTGCGCGCCGACGCAACCGCGCCACGAACAGCTTGCGCCTCCGCATCCGAAAGAATGCCGAGTGCCGCATTACGCTGATCGTGCTCGGGAGCAGCCAGCAAGATTGCACGTTCAGCACGCGCGCGCATTTTCTGCTTTGACTTGAGCCTTGCGATTTCGAGTGCATCAATCATGCGAAGAAATCCAACATTCCTATGAATGGTGCCTGCGTATCAGTGGCATCGAGAACGACGCTCGACGACCCATAACGGAAAAACATTGGCACAACCCATCTCTCAATTTCAGTGTCGAGCATTGATGTCCCGTCGATCCCGTTCCCGCTTGAGGCACCGAAGCTTCCGAGCATGGCTTGCTGATCAGTTTCCCTAATCCATCCAATTGCGCGATAGCCCGTCAGGCCGGGCGTTGCTTCATGAAATGTTTGGCGAAAAATGCGGCATTTCCCTCATCATCGAAGTTCGTGGGCCTGAACTCGCCATGCAGATCCATCCACCATTTGAGATCGTGGGGGATATGCTCCTGGCAGTGGCGGCAGATATAAGTCGGGTCTTCCGGGTCGGTCTTGTAGTGAATGCCAAACGTCTCACCGCCGCCCCATTCGAGCACCTGGTGCCCCTCGAAGACGACACCATTCTCCACCATCAACTCGCCGAATACCCACCAGTCTTCTCCAGCCTCTTGGAACAGGTCTTCGTTCGCAGCCCTGGAGCAATGCGGGCACGGAACAAAGCGGCGATGTTGCGAACCTCGCTCATACAGACCTTCAATCCTGGAAAAGCCTTTCAGGAGGGGCGTTGAACCGGCAAAGAACTTGGATCCAGGCACGGTCGTTGTCCGCATCTCAGCGAGGTCGACCTTGTCGCCCTGGCCGGACGAGTCCCATCCGTCAGCGTCGACCTCGTCGCAGAAGATGTTGCCGGCGGTGATGCGTCGCAGCTTGTCTGAGGAGAACGCAGACCGAAGATAGACAACCGAACCGTTTGCAAAGAAGCGGTTAAGCTTATCATCCATCGAGATGCCGCCACGGATTTTTGCCAAGGCCTTGATATCCCGCAACATCGGATTGAAAGAGTCCTTAGCAAACTCGCCGATGTCTGCCTCCGTCGGCAGAATGAAAGCCGATTTCGAAGGGTCGTGTTCGGTATAATAGCCGAGGAGGAATGAAGCGATTTGTGTATACCCGACCCGCGCCGACTTCATGAGAGCAGTCTTGCGCCACTCTGGATCCGTCATCAGTTCAAGCATGTCGGCCTGAAAAGGAAACAGGTCGAACTTGCCGCTACGGCTCGATGTCTCGATTGAGTGAACGCCGTGCTTCTCGACCCACTCTCGGCCGTTCAGTTTTGGGGAGGGCTTCAACGCCGAAAGGGCCGCCTTGCGAACAAAGCGGCCCAGAGCCTCACGGCTCAAAGAAAAAGGATCTCTTACGAGTTCCTCAATCCTTGAGGCTGGAAGGGTCAGCATCCGGGATTTCCCCATTGTCGGGAGCGGTGAGTTTTACCTCCTTGGAGATGTCGGCCAGGCAAGCATCAATCTCTTTGCGGATCATGTTCGTTGAGATGCGCGCAGATACGCCTGTCCTGCGCTCCAACTTCTCAGGCAGCTCTTTGTGCAGCCCCATCAGTCTTTCCCTGACAGGGGCAAGATGCAGAGCGACAGCAGGGCCAACATCCTCGATCGGGACCAGGTTGCCCGCATCGTTCGCCAGGCGGAGTTCGGAGCGCAGTGCTTCGGGTACGGCCTTTCTGCGGTCCGCTTCTTCTTTCGGCATGCGCGAGGGGTCGGCCTCAGCGTCGATTCCCATATTGTCGATCTGCTCTTTAAGACGAGCCTCTGCCTCATCTACGGAACGTTCGAGAGACCACTTGTAGAGATCGGGGACTGAGACGATCGCGAGCTTGCCTTTCGCCTCTGGTCGCTCGACAGCTGGAGCGCCACGGTCCAGCCACTTGACAAGGGTTTGACGCGACACGCCGAGCCATTTCTCGGCTTCTGCCAGTGAGCATCGTCTGGGGTCTGTTGGAGATTTTTTAGCTGCCATTTTCCGGAACCTGTTAAGGGGACTACATACCGGATATGCGTCTCTTAACAGGTGCTCGCGGCGACACCCCTATATTTCAAAGGGATTTGCTATACCTGTTGTTGTTAAGGCATTTTCAAAAAATTTTTGAAACCAGAATTCTGCTGCACTGCCCGCCTACCCACTATGTGGGGAGGGGGTCAGGGGCCCCGTCGCCCCCTATGCCTGAATGGAAAGAGCGACCTATTCCGCTCGAGAAGGATATGCGTCTCTTGCGCCGTGTTCGCGCATCAGATCAGAACTATTTCAGATATCCTGTGATCACCCCGATCAAGCCGAGCCCGAGAGCGAAGAAGAAACTGGTGCTGAACATGAAGTTAGCCGGAGGATACAGCCAGCCTATGCCGCCTGTCCAAAGCCCGAACGATAGGAAGAAAGACAGAAAGCCAGCAACATACATAAGTGCGCTGAGCATAATCACACCAAACGCCAAGCCAAAAGCAATATCGAGGGTCTTGTATATATACTTCATGCGGCCCGGATAACTTAGTGATATCAGGGTGTCGACCGATTGCATAAAAACAGGAGATAAACAATGAGTTGGCCACCCAAACCGACACCAGGACACAACGTCGACCAAACGATCTCGAGAGATGAATGGGAAAAGGTCGAAGTGCATGGTGTTGAAATCGAAGGCATTGACGACGAGGGCTTTCTCAATGTCTGGCGACCGGAAGGTGGCGAGCCAATGAAGATTGATGCAGAAGCTCTGTTCGGCCTTCTACACACGCATTTTGGCATCAAGCATCACAATCCTGCCGACGACTGAAAGCCTTCGTCATACGAATGAATTCCAGGCGTTCGTGGGCGGAGAAAAAAGGGAGGTCAAGGGTGGGAAGAAAGCGGATATATTACTTCACTTCCGACAAATATGGCTACCTCAGCATCAAAGACAGAAGGCTGAAACTGTCATTCTCGACTGAAGTAAACGACCTATTCGAGCTAATGCCTTTCGATTTTGGCAACCATGCCACGGGCAAGAAAAACAGATACGCCTGGCGAAAAGCAATCGTCGGTCACTCGATACAACAGGGCTTCATTTCCTTTTCCGAGCGGTGGGACGTTCCCACCATGTGGGCACACTATGCCAACAACCATCGCGGCGTTTGTCTCGGATTTGATGTTCCAGAAGAGAAAGCCACCAAGATCGAGTATGTGACCGACCTTATCGGGATGGATTCACGGGTCCTCACAGATAGCGAATACAATCGCCGTATGACCGATATCGCGAAAAGGACGAAGAGCGGCCACTGGGAGTATGAGGCCGAATGGCGTATCTGGTGCGACCTGACCCCTGGTGAGGCTCATCGGAGGAAGAAGAAACCGCCAGAGTTGTGTTACCTAAATTTCGACGGCGGACCGATATTGCGGGAGGTCCTTTTCGGTTACAGATCTGGTCTATCATCGGCCGGACTGAAGCGGCATCTGGAAGGATCGGATAACGTGGAATTCACGACCGTTCGCCCGTCCTTCCGCGAGTTCAAGATGGTTCCACAGCGCAACACGCGATACCAGAAATAGGCACCGCTTCTGTCGAGATCTCGCGCCCACCAGTGAAAATCATGCGACCGTCTTCGTCTTGCGCCAGAACTCAAGGCAGGCGTGGTTGGACATGGCGGCGATCTGTGTTTTGACCTCGATCGCGGCTACCGTCTGAGCTGTTTTCATTTGGGCGTCAGTCATTGCCGCCACGCTTGGGGCGTCTGAACCCTCATAGGCCATACCGAAGAACCAGAACTTGAAGTGCATCCACCAATCCTGGCGGGCGTCAGGATGCAGTCAGGCGACCTATCAAGGATCTCCACATCCGCCGGATCAATCTCGATTTTCATTGCGCACCACCGGCCCCGGTCAGTCCGGAAGTGTCAGTCCATTCATCATGAGGGTCGTCGATTGGGCGCATCAGGACTGCCCTCCGCGCATCAGACGATATTCACCATATCGCCCGCAATCTCGCCACTCGAACCGCTCAAGCCAAACCCATTGACCTTCGATCTTGCACGGCCAGAAAGCAAACCCAGTCTTCCATGTATTGTATGGCTTTGTCTTCCAGCGCATCACCCCTGCCCTCCCTTCTTCTTCACCGACGATCCGCCGACGGGCGTGTTTGTTTCGCTCCAAGTCCATTGATTTCGATTGGCATCAGAAAGGCCGCAGTCATAGCCTCGATCGAAGCTATCGACCTCCTCCATGGCCCTCGCTGCCCGAACGGAGGCCCAAAGGACCATTGCGGCGAATGCGAGCACGCCGAGGGTGATGATCAAGGTGTTTATGTTGTCCGGGGTCATGCCGCACCTCCTTTCTGATACCCGCCCTTTGGCGTCCTGTATTTTACAGACGCGAACATTAGCAGGCTGCTGAAGAAGTCGGTCTTGAAGGACGTTGTTCCTGCCGCCACGATTTGAAGTCGGTTCTCTACGGCATCGGCGGCAGTCGCCTGGTCTGGATTGCCTTTTCCGTCAGACCGCCAGGAGCTTCGGGAGCCTGGCCAGATTGCACGCCGCCATGGTCATCGTGAACTGCGCGCGGACCCTGTCGAGGCCGCGGTGAACGGTCTGGGCCATGCCGCCCACCGTCTTGGCCCAGCCGAAGGATTCCTCGATCTTCTTGCGGCGCCGCTGGGACAGGGCGTAGCCGGGATGCTGGGTGGTCCGACCATCGATGGCGGAATGCCGGGTCTTCTGCGCGACATGCGGCGTCACCACCATCCGCCTGAGATCGGCGACGAAGTCGGCACTGTCATATCCCTTGTCCGCCCCAAGCGTCAGGCGCCGGGTCGAGCCCGGTGAGTGGCGATTGATCATCTCGAGCGCCGCCTTTCGCTCGCCATGCCCATCGGCATGGGTCAGGTCCGCCTGCACGACCAGGCCGTTTCGGTTCTCCATCAGTGTATGGCCCATGAAGCACAGCATCGCCGCGGCGCCCGGTGCCTTCTTATAGAGACGTGCATCGGGGTCCGTCACCGACGCATGGGTCGCGTTCGAGCGCTTCTCGCCCCGGAAGTTCACTTCGGCGTTGCGGGGCTGGCGGGGCGTGTCGGGCATCGGCTGGGTCTCGGTCTGCTGGTCGGTGTCTGCGGGGGGCTCTTGGGTTGGTGGCGGCTGGCCGCCGGGATCGTCGTCGTGATCGGGTGGCGGGCTGTCCTTCGGCTGAAAGCTCTTCATCGACGCCCACGCCTTGACCAGGGTGCCGTCCACCGAGAAGTGCTCGGCCGAGAGCAGCGGCCGGACCTCCGGGTGTGCCAGGATCGCGGCCATCACCTTGCGAGACATGTCCGTGGTCAGCAACCGGTCGCGGTTCTTGGTGAACACGGTCGGGACCCAGACCGGATCGTCGATGCCGAGCCCGACGAACCACCGAAACAGCAGGTTGTAGTCCATCTGCTCCATCAACTGCCGCTCGGATCGGATCGAGAACAGGATTTGTAGCAGGCCCGCTCGGATCAGGCGCTCCGGTGCGATGGAGGGGCGGCCAAAGTCGGTGTAGAGCGCGCCAAACTCGGCATCGAGGCTCGCCAGCGCGTCGTTGACGATCCGGCGGATCAAACGCAGCGGATGCCGCGCCGGAACGCGCTCCTCAAGATCGACATAGCTGAACAGCGATCCCGCCGCCTCGTCCGTCCCGCGCATCGCCACCCCCGCTGCCGCCGTAACAAGGGTGAATCATGTTCTCGAAACCGCGTCGAGACCGGTGTTTTTCAGCAGCCTGTTAAAAGGCGCTGATGAGAGGAGAGCTGAGACCAAGCATCATATACAGTGCCTAGCTCGTTATCCGACGGTATCGACATGGGAACGGTCGATCGGCCGAGGTCTTGACCTTCTTTCTTTGAGAACATCCTCACACGCAGAGTGTTTGGCTCAGACCCTGGGCAAATAGGAGCAATAAGGATACCCCGGTTATCCCCACGCGCCTGAACTTCGACCTCGCAGACCGGAACATCAGATCTCCAAGTGACGCGATTTCGGAATGTATCACCACCTCCTGTCTGCTTGTCTTTCTTGTGGTGATAAGTATTTAGTCGCCTGAAACCCGATCCAAAGCACTCAGTCATCATCCCTGAATAAATACTCAACAAGAAACTCCGACACGATCTCTTGCCGCTTCCCAGGCGTTGGAGTGCCCCCACTGAAGTGGTCCACCTTTTGGGATAGGAATATCCCGTTTTCAGGAGGACGACGAGATGGCAGGCAAACGCGAGAAGCCCGAGGATATCGTGCTGAAGCTACGGCAAGTTGAAGTGCTGCAAGGCCAAGGGAGTTCGGTCCAGGAGGCTGTGCGTCAGATCGGCGTGACGGTTCAGACTTACTACCGGTGGCGCAAGCAATATGGGGGGATGAGCCGCGATCAGCTCAAGCGGCTGAAGGAGCTCGAGGCCGAGAATACCCGCCTGAGGCGCGCGGTATCGGATCTGACGCTGGACAAGATGATCCTCGCGGAGGCCGCCCGGGGAAACTTTTAAGCCCTTCCCGCCGCAGGCAATGCATCGACAATGTGCGGCAAACCCTCAGCGTATCTGAGCGCCGGGTGTACCGCACATTGGGTCAGCATCGCTCTACGCAGCGCAAGGTGCCCTGTGGACTGCCGGACGAAGTCCGGCTGACAGAGGACATCACCGCGCTGGCCGAAGAGTATGGGCGCTATGGATACCGCATGATTACCGGGATGCTGAACAACAGCGGCTGGCATGTGAACCACAAGCGCGTGGAGCGGATTTGGCGGCGGGAAGGGCTGAAAGTCCCTCAGAAACAGCCCAAGAAAGGACGGCTCTGGCTGAATGACGGATCGTGCGTGAGGCTCCGACCGGAGCGTCCAAACCACGTCTGGTCCTACGACTTCGTTCAGGATCGGACCCACGACGGGCGGGTCTTCCGCACGCTGAACATCATCGATGAGTTCACGAAGGAGGCGCTTGTGATCAAAGTCAAACGCAAGCTCAACTCCGTCGACGTGGTCGATGCCCTGACTGATCTGTTCATCCTGCGCGGCCCACCGGAATACATCAGATCAGACAATGGCGCGGAGTTCATTGCAAAGAAGGTGCGCGCCTGGATCGGAGCGGTTGGCGCAAAGACGGCATTTATAGCCCCCGGGTCACCGTGGGAAAACGGCTACTGCGAAAGCTTCAACGCCCGCTTCCGGGATGAGCTGCTACGGTCTTAGGTAGCAGATGCACCAAAACGCTTGTCGCAGCCCTCGCTTGAGAACATAGTGTGAACATACGTCACACTGTGAGGTGATCATGGCTCAACATTTCCTGCTCTCGGCGGCTGCACGAACCCTTTCGTTGAAGACGATTTACTCCGAAGGTGAGGATGCAGCATACCGACGGTTCTGCCGCCTGCGGTGGCCGGAGACGGAGGGCGCGGCTGTGTGCCCGGTTTGCGGATGCCTCGATATTTATGACCTGACGACTCGCCGCCGCTTCAAGTGCGCGGCATGCCATCGCCAGTTCAGCGTGACCTCCGGGACCATCTTTGCATCGCGCAAACTGGCTTTCGTCGACCTGCTCGGCGCGATCTGCCTCTTCGTGAATGCCTCGAAGGGCCTGTCGGCGGTGCAGCTCTCGCGGGATCTCGACGTGCAGCACAAGACGGCGTTCGTGCTCATGCACAAGCTGCGCGAGGCCATGACGGCGGAGACGTGTGAGGCCCGTCTCGACGGCGAGGTCGAAGTCGATGGGGCCGCATTCGGAGGCCACGTCCGGCCAGCCAACCTGCGCGAGCAGCGGATCGACCGGAGACGACTTGCCAACCGCAGCGGCAAGCGCCGCGTGGTCGTCGTGCTGCGTCAGCGCGGGGGCCGGACACTGACGCGGACCTTCCTTCGAGAAGCCCTGGGCGTGGACTTCGCCCGAGAAAGGATCGAGCCTGGGAGCGTCGTCTCCGCGGACGAGATTGCCCATTGGGATCTGCTCGATCGCGATTTCGACATGCAACGGATCAACCATTCCGAGGCTTACAGTCGCGGCGGCGCGCATACCAACCTCGCCGAGAGTTACTTCTCGCGGCTCAGGCGCATGATCGGTGGCCAGCATCTGCGGGTCGAAGGGCGTTATCTCAACGCTTATGCCGCCCACGCAGCCTGGCTCGAAGACCATCGCTCCGAGAGCAACGGAACCCTGGCGGATCGCCTGATCGGAGGGGCACTGGCCGCGCCGATCAGCCGGGCTTGGAAGGGCTACTGGCAACGACGCGCAGCGTAATCGCGTCGCCAGCTGCCCAGACGCACATGCCTTGCCGCTTCTCCACCATGCGCACGAGCTTGCGGCGCTTGGCGTGACGCAGCGCCTGGACGACCTTGAACACCACGGAGTTTCGCAGCGCGGTATCCGTGATCTCGAGATCGCGCTCGATCATCACCCGTTCAGCCAGTTCCCGCGTCGTCATCTCCGTGCCAGCGCCGAGATGCTGAACGCAGATCTCGGCGATCTCGCCCTTCTTGAAGAACCCGTGGCTCACGATGTATCGCGCCCGCTGGCGCTCCGGCGCCGAGAACAGCTCGATGGTCGCGTTCACGTGGACAAGGTCGTGCTTGGCATGCGCGATCTGGGCCTCGTAGGCCTTGATCTGCCCGAGAATCTCGGCGCGCTTTTGCTTCAATGTCTGGACAATCAGGAGCTCGCTCATACCACCGATTGCACCCTAAGCCGCCATTTCGGTCCATCCGTCAATTTGGTGCATCTGCTACCTAAGACCGAGCTGCTAAACGGCGAGGTCTTCACCACGTTGCGCGAGGCACAGGTCCTCATCGAACGCTGGCGTCGCCACTACAACACGGTCAGGCCGCACAGCGCGTTGGGCTACCGACCGCCGGCACCTAAAAGCATCGTCCCGATAGACCAAAGACCGACCATGCATTAACATTCAAACTGGACCACTCGATGGGGGCACTCCAGCGTCACAGTGCGCAAATGCAGTAGCTGATGAGCCGACATACCGATTTCGCACAAACGCTCATCAGAGGCGCGCTCAGCGACTCTCTGATGTCATCTTCATATGTCATTGGTCGCCATGCCTGGCTGCGAGAAACTTGCCAATAAGTTCGAGCCTCTCATGTGCCGAAAGTCCATTGATATAATCTTCGAGCAACTGCGCGTAGAGATCGTGATTGAAGTCCGCCTCAGATGTATGTGCCGCCGCTTTGGTATCGAAAACTCGGACGCCGCAATATGTGACCGCGACATCCACCCCATCACCCCGCACGAAGCCAACAAGATCCGGGTTGCACCGAAACTCAATCATATGCTTGCCCTCCAAGACGGAGAGAAAAATTGAATAGCTGCAATACGCTCATGCTCCGAAAGACAGACAGATGAAACAGATAGAATGAATAAGACTTCGACTCCCGGAATCCATTCGATGTAGTGTCCGCGTTTCTCCATCGACCAGCGCGCCACATCGACTACTGGGCAATCCCTGCGTATATGAGAGCTGTAATCTGCCATCAGCATTCCGATGCCTTCCGCTCGCTTCTGACATGCCGCGAATAACAGGATCGGCCTTTCGCCTGGGAAAAGATGCTCGCACCAGGCGGTCGCGAGGGTGAGGTCGTCCTGAATTCGGTCTTCGGGGTCTTGGGTCATGTGGGCTCCTCGCTTGTGAGGAGAACATTGGCCAGTTCATGAGATCACGAAGGAGAATTTTCCTTTTCGACTGCCAGGCCAGAGTCAATTTCACACATTTTACAAAGCGAACTTCGAGATTTCCGCGAATTAGCGCGAATTAAATCCCTACAATTCCACTACTTACAAAAATTTCACACGTTTCGCACTTACGCGCGTGAAGGTATTTGGTGGGAAGTGTGTGATTTCATAAGGCTGAGTATAGAAGAAGATTGAAAATGGGAACTTCATCATTGCGCGCGCAAGTGATTTTCTTGTGAAGTCTATATAAATCAGCAACTTGGGAGGCGACTAAAAGGGCTCGAGTTCTTGCAGATACATTTTTATTTTTCATTATTTTCAATACCTTAGTAAACTTCCACACACTTCACACGAACACCCCTTGCATTTTTGTGAAAATAGCATTTTGGATGGCATTTTTCCGATCCTAAGTCCCAAGGACGAGACAGAAAACGTTCTCGTGTTAATAACAAAAAGACCATGGGGTATGGGTAATGTCAGATATGAAAGAAATCGAGTTCGAGGAAGCGTTCGAGCTGGACACGGGCGATGAAGACTTTGCGGACAAGATCAATGATGAAACATCTTTCGAAGAGGTTGTCGATGAAGAGATCGAGCAAGAGGAAAAAAGCGATCCGCGTGATCCCGTCGATTTTTTCGGCGACGCCAGCCTGACTGGTAACCCTATTCTTGAGCGCGGAACCCTTCCTGATGTGATATGGGATTTCGCGGAAGACAATGCCCGCTCGATCGGGACAAACCCAGAGGCCATTGCAGCTGGATGCCTTGTTGCTGTCGCAACGGCGATACCTGAAGGCTTCACAGTTCAGCCAAAGCTTCATGTCAAGAAATGGCGTGAGAAGCCCATCCTCTGGTCAGGTCTTTCTGGTAACTCCGGCGCCAACAAGACAGCTACAATGAAGGCTCCTTTCGCGCCGATATTCACAATCCAGAAGAGTCTCGTCGAAGAAAACAAGGAACTGGCTAAGGGCTACAAAAAAGATATGCTTCAGTGGAAGGCCGACTGCGCTCATGCTGCAAAAGAAGGTCATCGCATCCCAGATGAGCCCGAAAAGCCCATCATGAAGCGTCTTTTTATGAAAGATGCAGGACTTGAGAAGTCAATCGAGATATGCGCTGACAATCCCCGCGGCGTCGCGATTTTCCGGGACGAAATTGCGGCTTGGATTGGTGGTTTCGGAAAATACAATGGCGCTGGTGATAGCGAAAAAGCGACATGGCTTGAAGGCTATAACGGCGATCCGGCTACGGTCGATAGAATGTCACGTGAAGTCCATTGCGATAGCTTTGGAGTGAATGTTTACGGGGGCATTCAAGATGATGTTGTCCGCAAGCGGCTTTCAAAAATGGATGCCGACGGCTTCATGGCTCGTTTTTTGTTTGTGAACCCGCGCCCGTGCTTCGGAGAGGACTTCCTGGAGAACGAGAATGCAGAGCAGGCATACTCTGATCTGATCCAGAAGATTTACGATCTCGAACTCCCTCATGCGCATTCTGAGAAAGGCTGGGCAGTCCAAATGACTCCAGAAGCTGCGGCGATGGGTGCTGATCTCCGTATGCAGCGTATGCTCATCCAGAAGCTGCCGACGATCGACCAGGGCCTTTCGGAGCATCTCTCGAAGTGGGACGGTCTTTGGGCGCGCCTGTGCCTTATTCTTCACATGATCAAATTCGTTTCGGACGATGTCTGGACGCAAGAGGAGAGCCCGCTCTGCGATGTTTTCGAGACTTCGACAGTCAAGGACGGGGATGTGAAGACAAAACAAGGTGAGTTGAAGACCCCTGCTCGCAAGATATCCGAGGAGACCGCAATCCAAGCGCGCGACCTGCTTGTGAAATTCTTCCTGCCTGAGGCCGTCCGGATGTATACGCAAGTGCTCGCAACAGATGACAACATGCAGCACGCACGCTGGTTGGCTGGGCATATCCTGGCCCACGGCGTCAAAGAGATCACTGTATATCAGATCGGCCGGATATACCGTCCGCTCGCAAAAGATCACAGGGCGCTCGGTGAGGCAATGAACGCCCTCGAACTCATGGGTTGGCTTTGGTCGGACGGCGGCAAAGCTGCGGTCGGAGACTTCCGCAAGATGAAGTGGACGATCAGCCCGCGCGTTCATGTGTTGTTTGCCGAGCACGCAAAGGCCGAGAAAATCAGGCGGTCGAAAGCTGTTGCTGAGATACGTGAAGCAAAGAAAGCTGCCGATAGACTTCGCATCGGTACTTGATCAGATGCCGGACCGGCGGCAAATCCGGATCATACCTCAACTTGCCCCCGGTCTCGGCCGGGGGTCTTTTCGTTCTCCCATCAGCCACAACATCTTGCGCCGTCCAGATCACTTCCCACAAGAGAACGAATCGGGTATAACTTGACCCACGGGAAACCGAACCCCGTCAATGATAATTGTAGAGGCGCGACAATTTGAGCAAACAAGTTCTCCCCGACGAGGATTTCGTCATAACCGATCCCGAGCAACAGCCTGGTGTCGTTCTCGAAGTTGAGCCCGGTATCCGTCCGGTCATGCTACTGGACGGATACTTATCTGAAAAGATTGTCCGGTGCTCGTTCTGCAAGCAACGTCAGTGGCACCGCAAGGGCATATTTGCGCTACTGCCAGACGGTAGCAAAGCACTCTGCGGACATTGCTGCGCAGTAGGGTTCACTGACAAGTCGACTGTCGCAAAGATCGAGAAAGATCTTGATATCAGAGTAAAGAAGTCGGCTCAGCGCAAGGTTTCGGCTGCCGTGACATCAGGAATACCTGAGCTTCTTGAAGCGCTGGATCGGGATTTCATGCGGGTTCATCGAGAGTTGAACGAAGTTTTCAATGAAATGGAGAGCATTTTCCCCTCGATGAAGAAGCGCGCCAGATCTGGCTTCGGTTATGCAAGGGGCGGCCTGATAGCGATCGTCAAAGCATCCGACCACAAACTTTCGGACAGTCAGATCGAGAGCATCCTGAAAAAGCGAAGCCTGGCAAATGAGATCATCCTGAAAAGCCTGAGCGTTCTTCGGGAAGGCATATCAGCAATGCGCCATGATCGTATCAGAGCAAGCCTGCCCCATCTTGCGTCTCAAGATTAATACGAGGAAGCCAACATGTCGGATGGCACAATAACCGTTGGAAAGTTTGATAACCACCTCGGAGAATATGCTTTCTGGGAAACTACCTACAGCCCTCCTCATCTAGCGATGCCTGACACGGCAGAGATCCAGTCCATGATCGAAGGTTGATTTATTTCCCCCGGCTACGACCGGGGGTCTTTTATTTCAACTCAGCCAGAAACCCATAGACCAGCTCATCATCGTCTCCCGGTCGTATGACGATCCTGACAGACCCATCGTCTCCTGGATCGAATGTCAGCTTATCTCCAGTCTCTTCACAATGCGCGACATGCAACTCTCCGACACCGTCAGGAATGACATCGCACATCCGGAGGTTCCAAGCTTTCCATGTTGCTCCTGTAATCGGATCTTCGACCTCGAACTTATCCTGGCCGATATGCTCTGAGAGGCTCTTTTCAAGCGCGTCGCACCGGTAGCCCCAATATGCTTCGTGGATCGCCTCAACATCTTCTTTTGAGGCGCGCACGGGCATCCCCACACTGCCTGAGACTGTGCCAAGATACGTCTTATTCAAAACATGGTCTGTGAAGAGATATGCGTCTGCCTTCTCCTCGGAGCCCATATCATCGTGCATTGACTTGAGACAGTCCGGCAGCCGTTGGACTCGAAGATTTTTCACCCCGACATCGGCAATCCCGTCATCGCTGAGACGGCAGAAGAAGTCCCTCCGATCCTCTACCGGCATGCGGTTCAGCAATTCGCCCATGCTATCGACTTGTCTGTATGTCTTTACTGCCATGACTGCCCCTCGATTTTTGCGGGTTTGATATCGAACACGGCGTCGAGCGCAACCCTGAATTGCACCTTCATGAACTGTTATCCCGAGACTGATACGATGGGAGGATGATCACACAGCCTGTAATACGTCGCACAGAGACAGAGACTAGAATAGACTGGCCTGACCTGCGCGTAATCGTTTTCGAACGCCCTGACGCGTTGGAAATAGGCCAGTTTGTGGGTGCGGTCGCGATGAGCCGGCATGACGTCGAAAAGCGTGTGAAAGGTGTCCTTTACGGACAATGGCATGATCAGTTAGGATCTGATTTTTCACCCCTCGCAATGATCTCCAGCATGTCATCCGGCAACGGTCTTTGCAGCTGCATGGCGTCCTCAGTCGGCGCAGTCAGCCAGGCTTTCCAATCGCCGGGATCAGTGAGGATCACGGGCATTGCCTTTGGATGAATTGACTTGACGGGCTCGGAAGCATCTGTCGTCAGAAACCCGTAGAGATCATTTGTCGTCTCGCCCTCTTTGAGTTTTCTGACTGATGTCCATTCCGTCCAGATACCGGCGAAAAATGCCAGCGGTCGATCCTCGGAAAAAGCGAACCAGACCGGCACCGCCGGGCCGCCGCCTGGCTTTTCGTATTCGCTGAATGAGGTGAACGGCACCAGGCACCGATGCTCGACTCCAAGCCAGCGTCGCCAGTGTGGCGATTTGCCATTGCGGATGTTCGTTATGCCAGTGTCTGTCTTTCTGTTTTTCAGTGTAAACTTCGGCGAGGGCATGCCCCATCGCATCATGGCCAGTTCGTGCCCATCGTCAGTATTGCGGATGACCGGAGCTGCGGAATCTGGATAGATCCGTGGCAATGCCGGCAGGTTGCCGGTGCTGTCCTTCAGGCTCTCGAATAGCGCCCGGATAGCCGCCTGCCCCTTTGTCATTGAGTAGAGATTACACACGCCGAGAAAGTGCTCCGATGACCAGGCGCCGTCTTGCGCAGTTGAATTGTAGGCGATGCTCTCTGTGCCGTCAGCAAGTTTGAGAGCTGGATGGGCGGCAAGGAAAGATCGGGCTGCCTCTATGTCTCGAAAATAGAACGCGATCGAATCTCCGCCGAGCGTCTGCGTGCTGTGATGCACGTAGTTGCCCGGGCCCAGTTCGTTGCCAAGCCAGATCAGCGGTTCATGTATCGCCTGGCCGAAGCCTGTTCGAGGGACGGCAATCTTGATGCGCACCGGGAATGCGGTGTCGTCGGTGCGCTTGTCGGGTGAAGTGTGTCGGGCCATACCAGAACATTGCGCGAACATCGGGAGTCTACAAGAAGCTATTTACGATTTGTGGGAGCGAGATCTCACACCGGGCGCGACCTCCTCTTCAGGAGGATGTCGAATGCCACAACCAAAACCAACACAGCCACCAGGAACCAAATTTATCGGCTCAGACGGGTATTGGCTCGTCATCAATGAATACGGCAGGCTCGATCGAGAACACAGGCTGATCTGGGAAGAAGCTCATGGCGCCATACCGCCTGGCTACCAAATCCATCACATCAATCATGATCGCACAGACAATCGGTTAGAGAACCTGGAGTGCGTCGATACAGTCACTCACAAGCGGCTCCATGTCGGTCATCGTTGGATTGATGGGGTGTGGTTCAAGACATGCTCCAAGTGTGGCTGGGTAGGGCCGGACTCGGCATACCCGACCAAGAAAATTGTAGATGGTGTCCGGCATACCCGCGGCAATTGCCGACCGTGTGATCGAGCGCGGGTTCAAGAGTTGAATAAGCGGCGCCGGATGCAGTGAGAAAACGCACTGATCGCTTCCCCTGAATTTGCGGCAGAAGCGATGGCTATGCGGAATTCTATTCCGTTCGAGCTCTCAGATGATGACGAAAAGCCGACAGTATGCCGACGATGCGCCGCATGTTGATGAGGGACTGGATGCCGATCGGGTGAGATCGGCCCTGCTCGAAGCCATGTCCGGTCTCGATAAGCGAGAGAAATACGTGCTTTCGAAGCGAGTTCTCCAAGATTACTTCGTTTCGCTCGATGCCGTTGCAGACGAGCTCGGCATCTCTCGCGGTCGAGCTGGCCAGATTCAGAGGGAAGCGCTTGACAGACTCGGCTGTTGGTATGCGGGTTTCTTTTGCTAGGGATGTGCCGCACTCCGGGCAGGTTGATGGCCCGGCGTCGAACATAGCCATGCATTCCCCGCACTGCCGAACACCCAAGCATTGCCCGTCCTCTGTCTGTCTTTTTTGCTTGTCTTCGTCCGGGTCTCGCCAATTTCGAAGCATCGTTAGGCTGCCCACGCGGCGCCCATTGCCGACATGATCGACCACCCGGCCGAATTCCTTGCCGTCCGATGCCCTGGCGGCGCGTCCCAGTTGCTGAACCCAAAGCTGGGGGGAGGCGGTCGGCCGAAGACATATAAGGGTCCGGAGATCAGGAAGGTCAAAGCCGGCTGAAATTTTATCTATTGAAAAAACAAGCCCGCCGTCCTTCAGCGCAGCAATCTTCCTCTTCGCTTCGTCATCGCTGTCTTTGCCGGTCAGAACTTCGCACGCATGGCCACCTCTCCCTACACCGGCAGCGCCGGTGAAATTACACCACGTCCTCGGACGCTACCAATTTTACAATCGCATCGGAATAGATCCTGCGCTCCGACATCATCTCGACGATCTGCGCTTCATCGAACTCGCCGCGCCGCTTCTTCACATGACGAAGATCCATCTCATTCGAGACTGCGTATTTGAGAGGTGCGAGAAGCCGCTGCCCAGTCAGCCAGGCCGCGCCCTTGCCCTGCACATGCGCAGGAAAGACAGAAAATGTTTCCGGCCTTGGCGTGCCTGTGAAGCCGATCGCGACCGCATAGGGTGCACAATCCAGGACGGGGCGATACTGTGCCGCGGCTCCACCCATATGCACCTCATCGACCAGAATAAGAGCGGCAGGTTCGGCAGAGAGCTTCTCGCGTCGTCGGTCCGCGGCCTGGACAGTCATGACAGTCACGCCCGGCATTTCGCCCGTTCTATCGTGAAGTTGATTGATGACGGCCGATCTGTTCGATAAGACCCAGACCCGCCTTCCAATTGCAGAATACGCGGCGGCCAGGTGCTCGATGACCACGCTTTTGCCGTAGCCTACCGACGCTTCAAAGAGCACCTTCTTCGCGCCCTGGCGGAGTGTGTCGCGGAGCTTATCGACATCCTCGGCCTGGTATTTTCTAAGCGAACTCATACCGGGGATATGAGTCCCCGGCACCTTTTCCGGTCGCTACCCTGAGGTGCTCCCCATTCGTTGGACAGGATCTGGCGCTTTTTAAGCTCTGATCTGCTCTTGCTGATCGGGTTGCGTTGCTTCGATTTGCAGCGAGTAGATCACTGCCGGTGATTGGCCGCCAAGGGCTTTGTGCGGGCGGCGGTGATTGTAGAACTCCATCCATTGCCGGACACCCGCGCGTGCCTGCGATCCGGTCTCCCAGGCATGCAGGTAGACGCACTCGTATTTCAGGGTGCGCCACAGGCGCTCGATGAAGATGTTGTCCAGGTAGCGGCCCTTGCCGTCCATCGAGATGCGGATGCCTGACCGGCGCAGACGATCTGTCCAGACGAAGGATGTAAACTGAGATCCTTGGTCGCTGTTCATGATGTCCGGCGGCCCGAACCGGTAGATCGCCTCGTTCAGCGCGTCGACGCAGAAGTCCGCGTCCAGCGTGTTCGATATCCGCCACGACAGAACCATTCGGGTCCGCCAGTCCATGATCGCCACCAGATAGAGAAAGCCGCGGCGCATCGGCAAATAGGTAATGTCTACGCACCAGACCTGGTTTGGCCTCTCCACCCGCAAACCGCGCAGCAGGTAGGGATAGGTCTTGTGTCCGCGTCCCGGCTTGCTGGTGTTGGGTTTCTGATAGATCGGCATCAATCCCATCAGGCGCATGAGCCGACGGACGCGCTTCTCGTTCACCGCATGGCCCTCGTTGCGCAGGTGCCACGTCATCTGACGCACACCGAAGAAGGGCGTCTCCAAGAACTGCACGTCGATCAGCCGCATCAGCGAGAGGTTCTGCTCGGTCTCGCCCTGCGGCGTGTAGTAGAACGATGACCGCGGTATCGACAGAAGCGCACACTGTTGGCCGATCGACAGTTCCGGATGATCGCGTTCGATCATGGCACGCCTCACTTCCCGCCCCAGGGCTTGAGCTTTCTTTCCAAAAAAGAGTTGGCCACCGCCAGCTCTC
The DNA here is from genome assembly GCF_043355895.2 of Roseovarius maritimus. NCBI lineage: Bacteria > Pseudomonadati > Pseudomonadota > Alphaproteobacteria > Rhodobacterales > Roseobacteraceae > Roseovarius > Roseovarius maritimus. Next base: position 21,447 of record NZ_JBHFPF020000010.1, on the reverse strand, counting down.
CGATCTTGGCATGCAAGTCCCTGACCTGGTCTTCATCGATGACGGGTGCCTTGCGGCTACCGCGTTCGAAAACACCGGACGCGCCATCCAGCAGCGCCCGTTTCCATTGGTTGATCATCGTCGGATGCACACCGAACCGGCTCGCCAGCTCCGACACGGTCGCCTCGCCTTTCAGCGCCTCAAGCGCCACCTTCGCCTTGAACTCAGGGGCATGTTGCTTTCGTTTCGACATCTTCAATCTCCTTCTTAGTGAAGATCAGCAGACAACAATTCAAAGCTTACGTCAGTGTCCAGTTTTCGGGGGGCACCTCACCCTACAAACTATCGCGCGTAGGGTATCAGCGATCCGAGCCGCCCAACTCACCGACCATTTCTTTGATGCGAGCGACGGCGCGGCTGGCAGTCTGCACGATAGGATGATCGACAAGGCCAACTTTTCGAGCCGCAGATTTGACTTGCTCTCCGAGCGCAGAAAACTCACGAAGAGTCCGAACCAGCATGCTGGCTTTCTTCTCGACATCGGCCTCACGCTTTGAAAGCTTTCTGTCTTTCTCAGCCCTGGCCTCATCCTCTTTCTTGATCCGCGCGGCGCGTTCTTCGTCCGCTTTACGCGCCCTCACAGTCTCCAAAACCAATTGCTGCTCAGCTTCGCTCGCGCGCTTCTCGACCGCCTCTGCTTCACGCTTTCTGCGGTCAGTATCGGCGCGCTCTGATATCGCCTCCTGTCGCTTTTCATCGAGCCTTACCGCTTCATCCGCGCGCCAGATATGGCAGGGAATATTATCGGCCGGCAGTTCGCTCTCTTGCTCGTTTTCGAGTGCCTGGCGCCGTCTCTCGGCTCTCTTCTCGCCGCGCACCAAGCCGACGCCCTTGAAGTATTCGGCAGCGACATCGTGCCCATGCTCATACGATTTTATGACTGGGATAGCGGACGGAACAAGCATCCTTTGCTTTCCCGAATTCTTGCTCTCTGTTTCGACGATCGGCACCACGATAAAATGAATATGATACGCCTCTTCGTCCTGATCTTCCCACGCCGCCACACACGTTGCTCCGAAGCTGTCTCCCAGAAACCTGAGAGCCGCACGCCGGAAAGACTTGACCTTTTCAGGGCACGGAAAGCCCGGCATGTCTCCCTCAAAAAATTCTTTCTTGGCGGTGAGAATGCCCTCGCGGATTGGTCCCTCGGAACGACCCGATTTCCACGGATCCTGCGGGCCTTTCCGCTTGATCTCTGCGGCCTCACCCTTGCGCTTCCTGACCCATCGACGCGCATGATATGAGTGCCGGAAATTGAGTTCAGACGCGCACCTCAGGTTTTCTGCGACTAACTTCCGCCAGTCCTCATTCCCGATCAAGAACTGGTTCAGGTGCGTGCGCTCGGGCGAGATGTGCGACAGGTCTCCACCGGTGCGCGTTTGGTGCAATTCGACGCGCGCGAGCTGGCCTGGCCAAATAGCGCGCATTCCGAATACGATGGGGTGCTTCCGCGTCATTGCTTTTCTCCCTTTGAAGGGAGGTGGAGCCCTGCTGCGCATGCCGCTCCTTTTGAGCGCAGGATTTCTACTCACTAAGCTTCTTGCACTATCGCCGCTGCGCGGCTCTGTTCAATAAGCCGTTCGCCAGGGCCAGCCCTGGACCCGCAAAAGTGGAGACTTCGATCTCCCCCTTTGATCCCCCATGATCAGGGGAGATGGTGCGCCGCCCTTTCTCCCCCTGAACCCCCATCACCAGGCCGGTGGTGCGTCGTTCTGCACTCCACCCCCGGACCCCCTGACTGCGCTCAGAGAAGGGCATCACCGCCCCTCTCCGAACCTCTCCCTATCAAAAAGCTAGGCGCCATGGATGCTGTCAAGAAAGGGTTCCCGCCGAAAGTAAGCGTATCATCAGTCAAGAAAGGAAATTGAAATGGCAGGATCAATCAACAAAGTCATTATCGGCAATCTGGGCCAGTACCCGGAAGTCAAGTCGTTCGACAATGGCGGCGAAGTCGTCAACCTGTCGATCGCCACCTCGGAAACCTGGAAAGACAAAAGCACCGGCGAGCGCCGCGAGCGCACCGAATGGCACCGCGTCGCCATCTTCAACCCCGGCCTGGTCAACGTCGCCAAGGACTACCTGAAAAAGGGCTCCAAGGTCTATGTCGAAGGCCAGCTGGAAACCCGCAAGTGGCAGGACCAATCCGGTGCGGATCGGTATTCCACCGAAGTGGTTTTGCGGCCGTTCCGATCTGAGCTGACGATGCTGGATGGGAAATCCAGCGGCTCCACCGGCGGCCAGCAATCCTCCGGCTCCAGCGGCCAGGTCGAGGATGACGTTCCTTTTTGAGAGGTAGGCGGCTGTTTGTTGCAGGGCTGTGCTCGAAGCCTTGATCTGATCGGTTGCCGCTAACCAACTCTTGTTGGCCGATCAGAACGAGCATCAAGGCCCCTGGCGAGAGCTGGGGGTCTTTTTCTTTCCATAGTGTCATGACCCTTGATAATTGTTCATAAAGCAAGGATTCGAGGGCGTGCCGAATGGCTAAGACGAAGACCAAAGATAAAGAAGTGTTCCATATCGCGGAATGGTATGGCCTGTCGTTTCTCGATTTGTCAGACGCTGACCGGCTTCGACTGGGAAAATTCAAAGCATCCGGCAGGATGCTGAACAAGTCCGAGATGAAGCGCATCGTTGATCTCAAATCGAAATCGAAGCTGGGCCCGCTGACCGCGACTGAACACAAGAGACTGGCGGATCTCGAGGCGCGCCTCACTGCACTTAAAGCCACACAGATGCCATGTCCGTTCAGGACCGACACCCCGTTTCCATTTTGCAACAAGCCAGGGGGCGTGTGCTCGATGCGTCTTTACCAGGAGAAGGTCGGCGGCGGCATCCAGCCGGTCACTGGCAAGCGGGCCTACATCCGCGGCATGTGTCCGGTGCGATACCAAGAGAAAAACATCGTCGCTCAACATATCGGTCAGGATCTCCTGGGCGACCCGAACCCGTTTCAGGTCGGTGAAGTGGGCTTCCTAGAGTCTACTGGCAATTTAGACAGCGATCCTGGGCAAAGCGTCGGCAACATAGATATGGTTCTCGCTGCCAAGAACACTCCGACAGGCCATCCGATGAAGTGGGCTGCTGTCGAGATCCAGGCGGTCTACTTCTCTGGCAAGGAGATGGGAAAGGAACTGACCGCGATTGCCAACAACGGTGGCCGGCTGGCCATGCCGAACGATGGGCGCCGACCCGACTATCGATCTAGCGGTCCGAAGCGGCTAATGCCTCAGCTGCAGATCAAGGTTCCGACCCTGCGTCGTTGGGGAAAGAAAATGGCCGTTGTGGTAGACGTGGCCTTCTTCGAGTCGATGGGTAGAATGCGCGAGGTCCCGGATGTGTCCAACTGCGATATCGTTTGGTATCTTGTAGATTTCATCCAAGCGGCTCCTGGTGCGCCATTCGAGCTGCAAGTTATTGATCGCCGCCTTACAACGTTGGAGCACTCTATCGAAGGGTTGACCGGCGGCATCCCCGTCGCCATGGGTAACTTCGAGGGCTCTATCCAGGACAAAATGGACGCCGGCCCGTGAGCGCATGTCGATATTGAATTGCCGGAATCTGCGATATCTGGTATCGGCAATGAGAACAAAGCAAGACTCGGGGCAAACATGGGCAAGCGCAGGACTGCGATAGATCTCTTCTGTGGCGCGGGCGGACTGTCTGCCGGTCTCGAGATGGCTGGCTTTACCGTCCTGGCTGGCAACGACTTGTTTGAGGCCGCAGGGAAGACGTTCTCCGACACCCATCCCATGGCAAAGTTTTTGCCTGGTCGCATCCAGGATCTCGATACCGGTGATCTACTGAAGGCATCTGGCCTGAAGAAGGGGGATCTTACCGTCCTCGTTGGTGGCCCTCCCTGTCAGGCATACTCGGTCTACAATCACCAGCGCGGAATGCACGATGAGCGCGCAACACTCTTCCGGGAATACCTCCGTATCGTTGAGGCACTCCAGCCCGAGTGGATCGTCATGGAGAATGTCGCGGGTATCTTCTCGATTGGTGGCGGCGAAGCTGTGCACGCGATCCAGACAGAACTCGGTGCGCTCGGATATGACGTTAAGTTCGAGGTTTTGAAGGCAGAGCAATTCGGGGTCCCACAAGAGCGCCGCCGCGTGGTCTTTATTGGCAACAGGACCGGCGCGCCGATCAAGCACCCTGCGCCGACGCACGGTCCAGGCCTATTGCCTTACGTGACCATCCAAGACGCGATTTCCGATCTCCCGGTCCTTGAAAATGGCGAGGATCGTGGCGTTGTGCCACATGCAACGGAAGCGGCATCAGGCTTCCAAAAGCTGCTCCGAGGCAACCTGACAGAAGTCACATGCCACGCAGCCCCGCGCCTCGGGAAAGTGAACGTTGATCGCCTGGAGCACATTCCAGCGGGCGGGAGTTGGCGCGATATCCCATTCGACCTTCTTCCTGCTGGAATGAAGCGAGCAAAGCGCTCGGACCACACCAAGCGATACGGGCGCATGACCTGGGGTGGACAGGCATGCACGATCTTGACGAAGTGTGATATCCATTGGGGCGCCTATATCCATCCTGAGCAGGATCGTGCAATATCGGTGCGCGAAGCCGCTCGCCTTCAATCCTTCCCTGACAGCTTTGTGTTCGCTGGCTCAAAGACCGAGCAGTATGTCCAGGTTGGGAATGCGGTGCCGCCTCTTCTCGGGAAAGCCATCGGCCACGCCCTCATTGAGGCGATGGAAGCCACCGGAACCAAAGACACCGCAGCATAGAGTCTCTCTGTCTTCCAGGCGCTTACAAGATCTTTTAAGAAAATCGCTCCAAGCGCTTTGTATCCGCGCACCTGTCTCTATCTCTTCTGTATCCCCGCAATGAGGATGCAACGCAACAACAAGAAATCTCCACCACCCGCCACGTGAAACAAGGAGAACAACATGACAGACTTCACAGACATCAATCAACTTTTTCCAGACAATGAGAATATCGAATACGGCGAAGAGGTATTCGACGTCGATTAGAAGACTTGGCATTTCAGGCCGCCGCAAAACTTCCGGGCGCGACATTTGCATCAGTTTTCGGTGCCGAGATATACCACGAAGCCCGCAAAGATCTGATGAATACCTCGCGCAGGAATGGGTTCTCTGAGCAAGATCGCGATGTCTTCTGGACGCGAGCATTGACGAGCAACATACGTCTTTTCGCCGGACATTCAGCAGCAGAAGGCCTTGAGGGGGCGCCGGATCCGGAGGTGGCAGATGAGTCTTACAAGAAATCAATCGACTTCGAGAACGCATGGAAAATCGTATCCCGTAACGACATGAGGGGCGGCGTGATGTCGGGCCATGATCGCGCAAAACTTGCAGGAAAAACCTCAAGTCGAGCCATGAATTTAGCCAATGAGATGAAGAATAACGGCATCTGCAAGCCCGTAGCATGGGCTATGGAACGGGGTCGAGAGCTGGCAAATGGCGAGCGCGACCGAGCAGAGAGACAGGCCGGCATCGAGCGTCGGAAGCGTGGGGCGCGTCAGCGACAGGCCGAACGGTAATCTCCTCGCATTCTGGGCGGCGTATCTGTATGAACGCCGTCCAAATCCGAGGAGATTGATATGCCAGACAAGAGCACGATCACGATTTTGCATCAATGCATCGACATGCTCGAAGATGACTTGGAAGGTATGCCGCTTCATATCGAGCGACCGGGAAAAAAAGATTTTGTTCTGGTGTCGAGCGCGACATTCTCGAGTCTGATGCAGCGCATATTCGATCTCGAACAAGCCGCTATGAGCAATGAAGAGCGGCGAGATGAAGAAATCCAGCTATTGCGTGAGTTGAGAGACACTGACGAGCTAGGCTGCGACTAGGCTTTCCATCTCTACGGTTGTGCACATAAATCAACCGCACTATCCCTTTGGCAGCCTCGGAACTATCGAGGACCATCAGGCAGTGGTTTTCGCGGCAAAAATCATCATTCACGGCCAGAATGCGGAACTTGCGAGATGCGCCGAAGGTGTCGGACAGGAAGTCCAAAGACCAACGCTCACCAGGCTTCGATGCTTCAGGCATCGGTGTCCGCGATCCACGTGCCCGTTTCCGGCCCCGTCGTCGGCGCACACCCAGTGTTTCGTTCGTATAGAGGCGATACAGCTTCTTGTGATTCATGATCATGCCTTTGCGCTCAAGCATCACACCAATCCGCCGATAGCCAAACCGGCGGCGTTTGTGCGCGACAGCTTTCATCTCCTCGCGGATTTCTGGATTGTCGGGCGGGCGTTCACGCCGGACGGTTTTGGGATCAACACCGACAAGACGGCAGGCCCGGCGTTGCGAGATACTATGATCCCGCATCGCCCGTAGCACTGCCTCTCGCCGCTCAATCGGCGTTGTCAGTTCTTTCGCAGCAAATCCTTCAGCACCACGTTGTCCAGCATCGCATCAGCCAGCAGGCGTTTAAGCTTGGCGCTCTCGTCCGTGACGGCGCGCAGCTTCGCCGCGTCCTACACTTCCATGCCGCCATACCTGGATTTGAACTTGTAGAACGTGCTCTGGCTGAGACCGTGCTTATGGCACACCTCAGCAGTCGGCATCCCGGCTTCTTGCTCTTTGCATCATCCCGATAATCTGGGCTTCGCTAAAACGGCTCTTTCGCATCTGTATGCTCCTTCGAAAGGTTGAGCAAGCTCTACGTCAAGGTGAGGGAAGTTTCGGGGGGCAGGTCACAGAGGATGAGCTCAATCGTCAAATTTCTAGAGGGAGGCGACTGGAGGCTTTTTAATCTGGAAGACATTAATGAGAGAATTTCTGGAAAGCTGGCGTGTCCGTCGTCATATAAAATGGGCAGCAATTAGCGTGCTGCCCACTAACACTATTTGCAAGTGTAACCGTCATGCCTTCACTAACGCGCTTGTCCGTTGAATGGTTTGGGCCGGTTTTAAATGTGGCTGTTAAAGCCGGATCATCCCCGCATCTACGTTGACACATTGGCCGGTCATCCAACTGGCATCGTCCGACACAAGAAATGCGGCCACCTTGGCGATATCCGCAGGTTGGCCCTTGCCCGGCATGGCTTGCAACATCTCGACAAATCCAAAGGCTTCGGCATGCGGGCTGGCTTTCACGCCGTCGGATTCGGTCAGGCCCGGCGTAACAGCGTTGACGCGAATACCAAATTTGCCCACTTCCGTCGCCAGCGCGCGGGTGAAACCGATGACTCCGCCTTTTGCCGACACATAGGCCGCCATATTCGGCGTGCCTGCGTAAAACGAGTTCGAAGCGATGTTCAGGATCGTTCCCTTGCGATCCGCGGCGCGCATCATATCGGTTGCCTTGCGGCTGGCAATGAACACGCTGGTCAGGTTGGTGGTGATGATCTTTTCCCAATGGGCCAGATCAACATCATCCCACGCAATGAACGGCACGATCGAGGCGTTGTTGACCAAAATGTCGATCGCCCCGTCAACGGCGGCCCCTTCCAGCATTGCCTCGACCTGTGCGGCATCGGTGGAATCGCAGGTCACGCCCGTGGCACCGCGACCAATATAAGCAGCAGCCGCTTTTGCGCCTTCGCCGTTGATGTCGGAAATGACTACGGTTGCCCCTGCATCTGCCAAGGCTTCGGCAATCGCTTTGCCTATTCCCTGAGCACCGCCAGTTACGACCGCCGTGCGGCCTTCAAGATTTTTACTCATCCCAGTTTCCTTTCCTGTTCGCCGTTCCCGGCCCTATTCGTCAATTGCTGCGTCCCAGCACTCCTGCGCAGCGGCCAGACCCGCCGCCACATCCACCTTCGCGCCGAGAGCCTTCAATGCCCCGCCCAACGCCGCTACCGCAGCCAGCGCATAGGCTGGCTGTGCGGTTGGGCCCATGTGGCCGATGCGGATCAGCTTGCCCAAGGTTTCATTGCGCCCGGCCGACATGGTCACGCCATAGCGCGCCCGTGCTTCGGCCAGGACGGGGCCTGCATCCAGACCATCGGGCATCCGCACAGATGTTGTGGTTGGTGAGGCGATTTCTTCGGGTTCCGCCCACAGGGTCACGCCCATCGCCTTGCACCCCTCACGACACACCTTTGCCGTCAGCGCATGACGTTTCCAGACCGCTACGGCACCTTCGCCAAGGTAACGATCCAGCCCCGCGTTCAAACCGTTGATTTCGGCCACGGAGGGGGTAAAGGGGAATGGCTCGGTCTTTTTCCAGGCGTTTTTCCAATCCGTAAAGCTCAATATCGACGCGAACGGCGCGTCGGGGTTGGCTTCGATCTTGGCCCAGGCCGCATCCGATACCGCGACCAGAGACAGCGCCGGTGGGCATCCAAGGCACTTGTTCGGCCCCGTCACATAAACGCCAGCCTGACAGGCCGTAGGATCGGTAGGCATCCCGGCCCATGACGACACGGCGTCCACAATCATCAATGCGCCCGCTTCGGCCACGATGGCACCGATGGTGTTGATGTCATTGATCGTCCCCGACGGGGTATCGTGATGGCAGATGCAGACCACTTTGACCTCGGGGTGGTCTTTCAAGAAGGCGCGCACTGTTTCGGGGTCAATCGCGGTGTTATAGGGCACCTCGATCTCCTCGACGCTTTTGGCATAGCGCGCCGCCCAATAGCCAAAGCCCTTGCCGTAAACGCCAGACGCAAGGTTCAGAACCACGTCATCCTTGGCAATCAGCGAGGCCGCCGCTCCCTCGAGCGCCAGAACCGGTTCGCCTTGCAGGATCATCGGCGGGCTCTCGCTGTTCAATGCCTTTTGCGCCTTTAGCACAACAGATTCATAGAACGCCTGAAAGGCAGGGTCGTAATCATACAGCACTGTCGTGCCTAAGGCCCGCAACACTTCGGGATAGGCATCAACCGGGCCCGCCGTCAGGGTGAACACGGGCGGAGTTGTTTCTGGGTATTTCATCATAGCCTCCTCAACCGTAGAAATTAACGCCGGTTTTATAGTCCTTGAAGCTCTCGGGATCGTGGCTGAACAGAACTTCGGCGTTTGTTTCCTTTTCGACCTGCTTCAGGCGGCGCATCGAATTGACACCCGCAACGGGATCAATGTGGAATCCGGCGTTGATGTCATTGTCATAATTCTTGCGCGTATAGGCCGCATCCAGCGTCAACAGCAGCGGGCGGCGGTTGTCGAATTCCACTAATAGCGAATAATGCCCAACCGTATGACCCGGCGTGTAGATCAGCGTCACACCCGGGGCCAGTTGCACGTCCCCTTCGATCAATTCAAACTTGGTGTTTGCGCCGGTTTGGCCTGCGTCCAGTTGATCGCTCATGCCGCGCGCTTCGGCCACGTCTTTGGAGAATGCTACGTCGGAATACCCAAGCACCTCGAACGGCTGACATTTGGCCGCCTGAGGCAGCTCGTCCTTGTGGCAGATCTTCTTGGTGTCAGGGAAAAACTTGTTCCCGCCCACATGATCGAAATGAAAATGCGAGTTGAACAGGACATCAATGTCCTTGGGTTCCAATCCCAACAGTTTCAGCGCACCGGGAATGGTTTGCTGTTCGGTTTGCTGCGGCTTCTCGAACGGCAGCACCTTTTGAACGTGGTCGAAATCATAGCCGGTATCAATCAAAAACTTGCCCTGTGGATGATCGACAAGCACCGAGTACACCGGAAAACGGACCTCGCCGCCGGGGCCCTTGTTCCACCAGATATGGAACCCGTCCAGCACCAGCGACCCCCCGTCCAGCAAAAAGACTTTGGTATCGGCCATGTCACTTCTCCTTGTTGTTACCCGCCTCCCCTCCCCGGTTGGCGGAATGGCAATTTATTGATGCCCTCAGCGGGCGCCACGTTCATAAGCGGCACCCAAGGCTGCGGGCAGTTTCGCCCGTCGGCCATATAGCACCAGCACTAGCATCACCGCCGCGAAGGGCAGCATCTGGATCACGTCGGTCGGTATGTTCGATCCCGCCACCTGCAACGCCGTGGTCAACGACAGAGCCGCGCCAAAAATAAGCGAACCAATCAAAACCCACAGCGGACGGCCCCGCGCGAGCATGGCCAGAACGATCCCGATGAAACCGGCCCCGCCCGTCATGAACGGGATGAACAGCCCGGCCCCGATATTGGCCAGGTACGCCCCGCCAAGCCCGGCCATGGCGCCGGTGAACAGCACAACGAAAACACGGATGCCCAACACATTGCCGCCCGCGACATCAAGCGCCGCAGGACGTTCGCCCGCGGCGCGCAGGGTCATGCCCAGATTGGTGCGCCGATACAGCAGCGCCAGCCCAACCACCGCCAAAAGCGCAAGATAAACCAGCAGATGCCGCCCAAACAACGAGGGCCCAATGATCGGTAAATCCGTCAGCCACGGGATATTCACCCGCTCGGGCGCGGGCAGGCGCGGATAGGTGCGGGAAAACTGGAAATGGTGCAGCAGCGCCGTCAACCCCTCGACACCAAGGGTCAGGCCGATACCGATCACGATCTGATTCAGGCCCAGCCGGACACACAGCACCGCCATCACGGCGGCCGTCAAAACGCCGCCCATTATCCCGCCAAGAAATCCCATCCAGAGAGAGTTGGTTTCAAACGCAACCAGAAAGCCCATATAGGCCCCCATCAGCATCATGCCCTCAATGCCAATGTTCAGCACACCGGCCTTTTCCGACATCTGTTCGCCCAGACCGGCCAACAGCACGGGGATAGCGGCGACGATGGCGCCGGTCAGCAGGGACGACAGAAACGCCTCGGTCAGTAGTCCACCCATCTCAGCGCTCCTTCTTGCGTTTGCGGTGATCAATATATTCGCCCAGCCCCAGACAGATCAGCAGGCAGGCGACCAGCACAAGCGTGAAATCCTGCGGCACTCCCAGACGGCGGGCGGCGCTTTCACTGCCGATCATCAAGGCCGAGTAGAAGAAGACGAGCACAATAGAACCAACCCCATGAAACCGCGCCAGAAAGACAAGCGGGATCACCATCAACCCATAGGCCGGGTTCCAATTGGCACTGACATTGCCCGTCACCCCAAGAACCTCGGTGGCCCCGGACAGCCCGGCAAACCCGGCCGACAGCGTGAAGGTTGCCATGGTCAGCAACGGCACCGACAGCCCGGCATGGGTCGCTGCGGCGGGATTGGCCCCCACCATACGCAGGCGCAAGCCAAAGGCCGTGCGCGTCATCATCAGATGCACCGCTAGCACCGCGATCAATCCCCAGACCAATCCGCTGGAAATCGACGTATCAAACAGTCGGGGCAGACGGTCATCCACCGGCAAGGTCTGGGTTTGCGGGACGGTGGTCGATGGATCCCTGAACAGCAGCTTGACCAAGGTCGATGCCAATAGCACGCCTAAAAACGACATCATCAAGGTCGTCACGATTTCGTTCACGCCTTGATACGCTTTGAGCAGTGCCGGAATGATCGCCCAGATCGCGCCGACAACGGCGGCCAGAAGGAAGCCAACCAGCAAAACCGCCCACCCGGGCAAAACGCCCAACAAAAGTGGGGACGTGGCGGCGGAAAAAACCGCCCCCAACAGGAATTGCCCATCCGTTCCAAGGTTCCAGATGCCCGCCCGAAAGGCGATGATCAGGCTGGCACACAGAAACAGAAGCGGCGCCATCCGGGTTGCTGTCTGTTGCAGGCCCAGCTCGGAAAACAGCGACCGTTCAAGGATATAGCCGTAATACGTCAGCGGGCTCACCCCGACCAACACTAGAATAACCGCCGACAGCACAAAGGCCGCGATGATCGGGCCGACCGTGACGGTCAGTATTCGTTGAAATGCGCTGCGCTCGGCAATCACGCCAGCACGATCTGCGGTCTTCTCCCCTGCGTCCAACAATCCGGAGTTCACGTCATTTTCTATACTCATGCCGTTGCCAGTTCCTGTTCTTCATCGCCGGCCATCATCCGCCCGATCCGCAAACGCAGGGCTTCGCCGCTGCCGTCGTTTTGTACGATTCCGCGAATACGCCCGCCTTCCATCACCGCGATACGGTCTGATAGGGCCATCAGTTCATCAAGGTCGGTCGAGATCAGCAATACGCCCAATCCGCGTTCGGCAATCTCTGCGATGCGCTGACGCGAGGTGTCGATGTTTTGCAGATCCAGCCCATAGGTGGGTTTGTTGAAAACCACGACCCGCGCTTCGCCCGACAGTTCGCGCCCCAGCAGAACCTTTTGGATATTGCCGCCCGAAAGCCGACCGATGGGCGTTGTTTCATTTGGCGTCTGTACCGAGAATTTCTTGATCAGGTCACGCGCATGTTGCGCGATAAGGTTCGGTCGCTCAAAGCCATTCACCCAGAACGGTGGCTGCCCGATATCCTTGAGCACCGAGTTTTCGGACACGGGGAACGCGGCAACCGAGCCTTCCTCAAGACGGTCATCGGTCAGATACCGCAGCCCCTTCAGGCGACGCTGTGCCACCGAAGCCTGCGTGATGTCTTCGCCGCCCAGAACAACGCGCCCAGACGTGACAGGGCGTTGACCCGCCATCGCCTCGGCAAGTTGCTTTTGGCCGTTGCCGTCGATCCCTGCTACGCCCAGAATTTCACCTGCACGCAATGACAGTGAAACACCGTCAATCCCCAGAACATCGGCATCGCCTTGCGTGGCAAGGTTCTGAATCTCCAAAAGGGTTTCGTGGCGTGCGCTGCTTTGGCGATGTTCGGTCGATGTGGCGCCCGCTTCGCGCCCAAACATCAGGCGCACGATTTCTTCCACAGCCGCGTCTTCGGAAATGGATTGTAATTCATCCGGGCCGATTTCACCGGCAAAAGCGCCCTGTTTCAGAACCGAAATGCGGTTGCCGTAACGATAAGCCTCGGACAGCTTGTGAGTGATAAAGATCACCGCCAACCCGCTTTTGGCCAGATGCTGCATCCGCTCGCCCAATTCCTGCGCGCCTTGCGGCGTCAGCATCGAGGTCGCCTCGTCAAGGATAACCACCTTGCTGTCGCGCAACAGCGCGCGGGCGATCTCGATCTGTTGCTGTTGGCCCAAAGACAGATCACCCGTTATTGCATCCAACGGCAGCGAAAGGCCGAATTCACGTTTCAGTTCTTTCATCCGGGCCGCGATCCGGGCCCGGGGTGGGCGCTCGTACCACGGCGCGCCCAAAATCAGATTCTCCAATACCGTCAGTGTCGGCACCATCATTGAATGCTGGAACACCGTACTGATTCCGGCCTCAAGACTGGCCGAAGGGCTGGCCAACCTTGTTTTCTTTCCGCCCAGTGACAAACAGCCTTCGTCCGGTTCCTGTATCCCGGACAGGATCCCCACCAGCGTGGATTTTCCCGCACCGTTTTCCCCCAGCAGGACATGCACCTCGCCGGGATGAAACGTTAGCGATACGTTGTCGACCGCAATGACGCCGGGGAAACGCTTGGTGACGCCATGCACACCAATGAGACCTGCCGCCGCGTTTGGCGGCAGGTCTGTCAGGGTATCAATAGACTTTGTCACTGACGCACTCACTCGGCCACTGTGACCAGGGCGCGGACGTCTTCGGCGTCGAACTTTGGTTCAACCGTAATGTCGCCTGCAATGATCTGCTCGCGCAAGTCCATGATCTCGGCCCAGACCGCATCGTCCGTGATCTGCGGGGTTTTCAGCAGCTTGACCGAGTCGTCCGCCAGGCTGATTGCATAGCCGTGCCCGCCGAATTTGTCGGCCTTCAGATCCTCGACCATCGCCGTGTAAACTGGGGTCATGTCCCAGACGACTGAAGTTAGCAGATGCCCGCTGTCCAGTTCCGATTTGTCGCCGATCACGTCGATGAACATCACGTCCGACCCATCAGTCGCCTTGTTCGATTCAACCGCCTGGATCATGCCAAAGCTGGACCCGTTGCCCTGACCAAAGATGATGTCGGCACCCGCCGCAATCACCGAGGTCGTCACGCGGTTGCCGCCTGCCGCATCCGAATAGGCCGCGGGGCCAATCACCGAATAGAGAATTTTTACATCTGCATTCTCGGCCTTGACGCCTTCGGCAAAACCGGCCGACTGCGAGTTCCACGAGGGTGGCTCACCGGAAACGACGATACCGACAGTGCCCGTGGTTGACATCTTGGCGGCCAGACGACCGGCCAAATACGCCCCTTCGTGACCCGACAGCGTGTAATCCGCGACCAGCCCTTCTTTCAGCGCCTCGGGGCTATCGACGATCGCCACCGGAACACCGGTTTCGTCGGCAATTTCGGGGCCGGCGGTATTGTATCCGCTGGCGTGGGCAATCATCAGGTCGGCCCCTTCGGCGGCCAGTTCACGCATTGGCGCGCGCACGTCACCGTATCCCAACCCTTCGGCAACGATAATTTCCACGCCGGTCGCTTCGGCAGCGGCCTTTGCGGCGTCCACTCCCTGCTGGTTCCAGCCAAAGTCACTCCCCTGTTCCGGTGTCAGGATCGCTATGGTATTGACCTCGGCAGCAAGTGCCGCCGTGGCCCCAAGGGCCACACTCAGCGCGGTAGAAATAAGTAGGTTTTTCATCATGTTATTCCCTGTTTTGTTGTGGTGTTTTCGCCCGAAGACGAAAGTGGTTGGCAGACTTTTATTTACCCTGTCTGTCGGGCTCTTCTCGCTTCCGGCTCATGCCGAAACCGGAACTTATGTGCCTTATTCAGGCATAATTCATGGCACCGATGGCGCCGATCAGGTTGAGGTTTCCATCGTGAATGAAACCGGTGTTTCGATTGAATGCCGCGCGGCCCTTGCGCATTGGTATTCCGATGATCTGGGCCGCATCATGCCCCAAGGTCAACTGACGCTGACCCTGTGGCACGATAGCGAAACCGGGGTTCTCAACCTGATGAACGCCACCAATGACCGGATGCCCATCGAAGCAATCTGGTGCGCGACGGACACCACCCGCACGCGCCTTGACCTGCCTATGACGACCGGCAAGGCAGAGGCCAGATTGCGCTTTGCCTGCGTAAAAAGCGATGGCGCAAACTTCAACTGCGATGCGATCGGAGGCTAAGCGGGTCATTCAGCGCGTTTCTTTTCCAGCTTGGACATGATCCGGTCACGCACTTCTGCGACGTCGGGATCCGCGCTGATGACAACCTCGGCGGCTTCGGCAAAGACAGCGTGAATTTCAGCCTGTTGTTCATCCGAAAGCGCGTGGATTTCACCACCGTTTTCCAGCCATGCTGTCTTGGCCCGCTCTACGTTTGCAACACCCCAAGGGAACACCGTCACTTCGGCGGCCCGGCCTGCTTCGATAATGGCAGTTTGCACCTCGGCAGATTGTGATTGGAACCATGCCTCGTTCACCAAGGTCACCGATACGATCTGATTCATATCGAATTCAGTCACATGTTTTGCCGTGTCATAGAATTTGAACGCCGAAAGGATCGGCATACCGGCCAGCATCCCGTCGATCCCGCCCGCCTGCAGCTGTGGCGTGACTTCGGACAGGGCCAAGGGGGTCGGGTTTGATCCAAGTGCCTTCATCGGCTCCATCTGAAGTGGCGATGCAAAGGTGCGCACCTTTAGCCCCTTGAACCCATCCAGCGTCGTTACAGGTTCACTGCTAAGCATTTGTGTGGGCGAGTTGAAGATCGCGCCAATGATCCGCACGCCTTTGTTCAGGAACAGCGTTTCTATGTAATCGCGAAACTCTGCGTCATGGATCACGGCATCGACCTCATCGGCGTCCCGGAACATCCCCGGCACATCAAACGCCTGAAAGCGCGGATCGACATTGGTCACGAATGAGGTGGGTGTCGTGAAACCTTCGATCGTGCCCAGCAGGACACCTTCGGACATGCGCGGGATCGCCCCCAGTTGCGAGGCCGGGTAAATCTCAATTGTCACCTGATCGCCAACGCGGGCCTCCATCTCTTTCTGGAATTCCTTTTGCCATTCATGCTGAACATCGTTGATCGTGGCCGAGGCCAGTTTCATCGTGCTTTGCGCCTGCGCAAAACCTGCAAAAGGCAGCATCAGGGCAAGCGAAATGCCCAGAGTGCGCCGTGTAAGTTTGAACCTGTTGGATTGTACCGTCATTGTTTTATTCTCCTTTTGCTTAGGCGTTGTCAGGACATGCCGGACAACATCCACAACGATAGCGCGGGTACGAGGGTGATAAGGACGAGTGCCGCAATTTGAACGACCATGAAGGGCAATACGCCACGGTAGATGTCAGTGGTGCGCAGTCCCAGAACCGATTGGGCAACAAAGATGTTCAGACCGAAGGGCGGCGTGAACATCCCGATGGCAAGGTTGACCGTCATCACCACGCCGAAATGGATGGGATCAATTCCCAGCGAAATCGCGATAGGCACCAACAGCGGCGAAAGCACAAGGATCGCAGATGTCGGATCAAGAACACAGCCAATTGCCAGCAACAGCAGGTTGACCGTCAACAAAAAGCCCAGCGGTGACAGGCCCGCATTCGCCGTGGCCGCGATCAGCGCCTGCGGGATGCCTTCGACGGTCAGAACCCAGCTGATCACGCCCGCTGCTGCGACGACGATCATGATCCGCGCGGTCATTTTCGCAGAACTCACCGCTGCCGCGATCAGACTTTGAAAGGTGACGGTGCGATAGACGACCATCCCCAGAAAGGCCGCATAGGCACAGGCGAAACCGCCGGCTTCAGTCGGCGAAAAGAATCCGGCGTAGATGCCCACCATGACAAAGGCCGGCATGGTCAGCGCCCAAAAGGCGTTTTTGAACGCGACCCACGCGACATGTGCGCGAAAATTCTCTTCGCGTGGGATACGCGTGCGCAGGGCCGAAAACGCGATATAGCCCGCCATCATTAACGCCATCAAAAGGCCCGGAATGATCCCCGCGATGAACAGCTTTGCAATGGATTGCTCGGCCGACGCGCCATAAAGGATCATCGCGATCGAGGGCGGAATAACGATATCAATTGCACCGCTTGAGGTGATGATCCCCGCCGCGCGCTGCTTGCCGTATCCGCCTTTGATAAGCTGCGGATACATGTTGCGTCCCACAGCCGAAACCGCCGCGGCGGAAGACCCGCAAATCGTGCCGATCAACGTTGATCCACCCAGGGCCGCGATCCCCAGCGAGCCGGGCACTCGCCCGAACAACGCCCGCACCAGATTGATCATCCTGTCGGCGATGCCGCTGATCGCCATCAACTCACCCGCAAAGACAAAGAACGGAACCGACAGCAGCGCATAGGCATCCAGCCCACCGAAGATCGTCTGTTGCAACGCAATCAGCGGCGGACCCGAGAACAGCAACAGTGCCAGCGACGCCGCAACCAGCAGCGCCACGAAAATCGGCGCGCCAAGTGCGATCAGTGTCGCAACGCTGATGCCCAAAACCCAGGTCATGTGCGGCCCCTTTCGGATTGGGTCAGGCGGATGATGTCGACCACGGTCAGAAATGCCGTGACCGCCGCGATACCGGCAAAGCCGACAAAAATCGCGGAATGCGGAATGACCATCGGAACACCCAATCCCATGCTTTTCTGATTAAGCATCGCAATACGCTCAATAAAGCTGAGGCTGTGCCAGGCAATAAAGGCCGCTACGGCCACGGTGACCACATCAATGACGACTTGCAGGGCAGCGGCCAAACGGCCCTTCACGACCGTTGGCAACAGGTTCACTGACAGATGGTCGCGATTGCGCGCCGCCAGGATGGACCCCAGCATGACAATCCAGATCATGCCGTAAACCAGCAATTCATCTGCGCCCACGAATGAATACCACCCGCTGTAGCGGCCCACGGCATTGACGACATTCACCACAACCATAGCGATCAAACTGATACCCAGAAGGATACCAACAAGCTGGACTACCAGCGCCTCGAACCGAATGATTGCATGATCGTTCATGCGCTTGCACCCAATGTTTGCCCCAGTGTCATGGTCTATCCCCGCCCTTCCAGGATACGGCGGATCGCAACCAGTTTACGCGCGCGTTCGGGTTGCAGCTCGGCGATGCTTTCGGGTGTGTAGGGATAGATACCGCCTCCCGACTTGATCCCCAGCTTACCGGCGGCGATCTGATCGCGTACCAGGGGGGACACATCCTTGCGGTCGCACAGGTCTTCGTTGAGGAACGACGAAACCGAATGATAGATGTCCAGTCCCGCCATATCGAGCAGGGCCATAGGCCCGACCACGGCCAGTTTGTACCCGATCCCCCACGACACACAGGTGTCGATATCTTCGGGCTCAATCACATCGCGCTCGACCAGATCCACGACCTCGCGAAGCAGCGCATAGAGCACGCGGTTTTCGACGAACCCCGGCACGTCCTTTTTCAGCAGCACAGGCAACAGCCCGATCGAGCGGATCAAATCGCGAATTGTCTCGACCGTTTCAATGGCGGTCTGTTCGCCCCGGATGACCTCGATCATCGGGATGATATGCGGCGGGTTTGACCAATGCATCCCGACCATGCGCGACGGGTTCGATATATGCGCCTGCAACTTGGTGATCGGAATACCGGATGTGTCCGAGGCAACAATGGTGGCAGGGCCGATCAAACCGTCGATCTGGCGATAGACCTCGGCCTTGATCTCTTCCTTTTCGGGAATGTTCTCGATCACCAGATCCGCGTCTTTCACGGCATCGCCAAGATCATCGGTAAAGCGGATCGTCCCTGCACCGCTGGCGGGAGCCTCAATGCCCAACCCGTCCAGAACAACGTTCGCCTGCCCCATCATGGTCTGCGCGCGTTCCAGCGCCTCGGCCGCAATGTCATAGGCCGCAACCGCGATGCCGCCCCGTGCAAGGCGGGCCGCCATGCCGGGCCCCATCGTTCCCAGACCGATGATGGCTATCCGTTTAATCATGCCGCTACCTCGTGCTTTTTCGATGTCTTGATAAGATCCGCTGCTTTCTCGGCGATCATAATGACGGCGGCGTTGATGTTGCCGCAGACCAGATCGGGCATGACCGACGCATCAACCACACGCAGCCCGTCAATACCGCGCACACGCAGATCGGGGTCGACAACCGCGTCCGGGTCATTCCCAGCCCGGCAGGTGCCAGCGGGATGGTGAACCGTGATGCAGGTATTGCGAATATGTTCGTCAATCTGGTCGTCGCTTTGACAATCTGCCCCCGGAAAGAATTCGGCCTCGATGAAAGGCTGCATCGACGGCTGCGCCGCAAGGTCCCTTGCCACCCGGAACCCGACGCGCAGCGAATCCCAGTCTTTCGCAGAATCCAGAAAATTCTGATGGATCAGCGGGGCCGCAAAGGGATCCGCCGAGGCCAGTTTGACCGACCCGCGGCTTTGGGGCTGCGTCGCCACGATGCGCGTGGCAAACCCGTCCTGAAACGGTGCCTTGAAGGGTTTGAAATACGGCCATGCCGCAAGCGGGGCCGCCGTGAACAACAGCTGCACATCAGGCAATGGCCGATCCTCGTCGCTTTTCAGGAAGGCCACGACACCGCCGGGAACATCCGCCGAAAAACCCTGCCCCGTCAGGTAGGTCTTGATGAAATCCAGCCCGATCCGGTCGGCGCGCATGTTCTTGAGAAACGGTCCCGGCTCGCGCCGTTTGTACATCACGATGACCGACACGTGATCCTGCAGGTTCTTTCCAACAGAGGGCAGGGCAACCCGTGTTTCTATTCCCTGCTGTGCCAGTTCGCCGGGTGCGCCGATACCGGACAGCATCATCAATTGCGGCGTGTTGATAACGCCGCCGGACAACAGAACCTCGCGGTTCGCCTTGATCTTTTTTTCCTCCCCTTGATGGTTGATCGTCACGCCAGTAGCCTGTTTTCCGTCCATTTCGATCCGGGTTGCCATTGCCTCGGTCAGCACAGTCAGGTTGGGCCGTTTCAACGCCGGTCGCAGATAGGCAGATGCCGTGGACGCGCGCCGCCCCTTGGATATGGTCATTTGCAAGCGGCCAAAGCCCTCTTGCTGCGCACCGTTGTAATCGTCTGTCTGGGGATAGCCCGCCTGAACGCTGGCCTCGGCAAAGGCGTCGATCAACGGATCCTCATAGCGACAGTGCTGCGTGCTCAGCGGGCCGGAACCGCCCCGATGCTGGCTTGCCCCGCCTTCCCATGTTTCCTGTTTTAGGAAATAAGGTAGAATTTCGTCGAAGGACCAACCGGTCAGCCCATTTTCGGCCCAGCGATCATAATCGCCTTTATTGCCACGCACATAGGCCATGGCATTGGTCGAGGATGACCCACCGATCACCTTGCCGCGCGCACATTCCACACTGCGCCCGCCGACGTTTTCTTCGGGTTCACAGAAATACATCCAGTCATGGCGACGCTCAGTCAGGATTTTACCCCAACCCAATGGGATGTGGATCATCGGATCACGGTCCCAACCGCCCGCTTCCAGCAGCAGAACGGAACAATCGGGATCATCGCTCAGCCGATGAGCGAGCACACATCCGGCCGATCCGGCCCCGACGATAACGTAATCGTAGTTTTTCGCGTGCGACATGGCTTTGCTTCTTTCAACTGGCGTCTTCGGTGCGATCGAGTCGAGTGGATTGGAAAGCCCGGCAGGGCCGGGATTTCCGCGTGTCTGTAACGTTAGGTGATCAACCCGGCCTCGCGCAGGCGCATGGTCCAGTGATCCCACCCCCTGTCGATCTGAGCGCCGACAAGGTTCCCGGCTGTTTTTACTTCGCCGGGCGTAAGGTACTTGATATTCCCAATCTTCAGACCCTCGGTCAGGGCGGCGGCCTCCTGTTCCAGATAAAAGGCACGAAACGTCACTTCGCGGACAGAATTGCCGACATTCACGACACCATGGCGCGCCATGAGAACCACAGGGTGATCTCCAAGGCTGGCGGCGATTTCCCCACAAACAGTGTTGTCGCCACCGAAAAGATCCGTCGCATCACCCTGCGTGTCACGAATTTCATAAACCGGAACGGATTCACCCAGAAACGCCCCCATATGAGTCACGGGACGCAGCGCTTGATCGGTAAAGCAATAAGGCAGGACCGCCGGTGAATGGGTATGCAGCACGCAATTCACATCCGGCCGCGCCTTGTAGATTTCGCTGTGAATATAGCGTTCCAGATAGGAGGGGCGATTATCTTCGGTCTCGCCTTCCAAGTTGAACCGCTGAATATCATCCGTGGTAATGTGGCTGGGGGCCAGCTTCTGAGCTAGGAAAAAGCTGTCTGGATCTTCCGGGTCACGCGCACTGATATGGCCGAAGGTATCCATAATGCCTTCGTGAACCAGGATTTTCGTGGCTGTCACCAGCTCTTCGAAAACGGTTTGCTGTGTCGAGGTTGTGGTCATTGACGTAATCTCCCTAAGCTGTGCGGTCCCGGCAGGTCATGGTGTGGACCGTCGGGACCACGCAGTCCTATTTGTTTTCGTAAAGGCCGACGATGCGGTTCTGCTCGATGATGTTGTCGGCGTATTTGTCCAAAAACTCTTCCCGCGTGGGGGTGCCTTCAACGGTCGTGTTTAGGGCATAGACCCAGAAGTAATAGTGATGCTTGCCATGGCCTTCTGGCGGCTGGGGGCCGTAATATTGCAT
>NZ_JBHFPF020000009.1:0-147744 GCF_043355895.2 Roseovarius maritimus | reverse complement strand
GGCACCGACCACACTCGGCGCTAAAATCAAAGCCGCCCCTCGGTCGACCAGGATTGGATCGGAACAACCTGTTGAGGTCCCACAGCCAGGCGCGGCCCTCAGGCCGCGTCATGGGTGCCCGCGCGCTGTGCCTGATGCGCGACCGGTTGATGCGCCGGAGAGACCAACTCCAGCCCATCGGCATAGATCACATGGGGCGCTTCGAAGCGCAGCTCGTGAAGGGTCATTGTCGCGACCCCCTCGGAGGTGATGAATTCACCGTCGATTAGCGCGTAGGCCGGCGCCGCGACCTGCCGTAATCCAAATAGCGCCTTGGCGCGCCAATCACGTACCAGCACCTGTTGCCCTTCGGGCAGCACGACATCGCGGTCGGGCCGCGTATCGCCCAGCGATCCGGCCAGGATGCGCACCGCGCGCACTCGCATGATATGTCTGTGCACTGCGAGCAGCACCGCCGCGCCACTGTCGCGCGTGATGATCCTGTCGCCGGGTACCAGATGCTCGACGGGTATTTCGCCGTCAAGTGTCAGAATGATACTGCCGGATAGCACTCCGGCAGGCTCCAAAGGGGCCTCAAGGGTCGTTTGCCCGTGATCGCGCCCGGCCGTTTTCGGCGTCATGGCGTATGTCCGTTTTTTTAATTATCTGCTCGTTATTGAGGACAGATTATCCTAAGATTTGGTAAATGTCGCCTATTTTCATTGCTCCAGCGCGAGGTGTGGCCATTTTCCCCCTCGCATCGCGCCGCGCGCTGCGCTAGACCGGATTGGCGCTGCGCCTTCGGGCCCTGCGCACGTGCGGGTGTGGCGGAACTGGTAGACGCACCAGATTTAGGTTCTGGCGCCTTTGGCGTGGGGGTTCGAGTCCCTTCACCCGCACCACTTCACCTCATTTTTCCAAGGGGAGCGCGGGAATTGGGGGCTTTTCGGGCAGCAGCTACTGCGATGTAGTTCCGGCAGGAAACCAGTGCCTCGTCCGGTTCGCGAAGGCCACCAGCGACAGCATCACCGGCACCTCCACCAGCACGCCGACCACCGTGGCCAGCGCGGCCCCCGAACCGAGGCCGAAAAGGCTGATCGCGACGGCGACGGCCAGCTCGAAGAAATTGGACGTACCTATCAGTGCGCATGGGGCCGCCACGTTGAACGGGATGCCCCATGCCCGCGCTGCGCCATAGGCCAGAAAGAAGATGCCGTAGGATTGGATCAGCAGAGGCACGGCTATCAGGGCGATCACCAGCGGGCGGTTCAGGATCACTTCGCCCTGAAACCCGAAGAGGAGCACGACTGTCACCAGAAGGCCGAGGATCGAGAAGGGTTGCACGCGCGCCTTGAACGCGTCGACGGCAGCATCGCCGCCCCGGGCAACCAGGCGCTGGCGTGTGAGGTACCCCGCCACCAGCGGCAACATGACATAGAGGCCAACGGACAGCAGCAGCGTATCCCAAGGCACGGTGATATCCGTAACGCCCAGCAAAAATGCGACAATCGGCGCAAATGCAAAGACCATGACGACGTCGTTCACGCTGACCTGAACCAGCGTATAGGTGGCATCCCCGCGCGTCAGGTTCGACCAGACAAAGACCATCGCCGTACAGGGCGCCGCACCCAGAAGGATCACGCCGGCCAGATAGGCCTGCGCGTCATCCGGTGGGATCAACCCAGCAAAGACATACTCGAAGAACAGTACGCCGAGCGCGGCCATCGTAAAAGGCTTGATCAGCCAGTTGACAACAAGCGTCACGGCAAGACCCTTGGGCTTGTCCCCGGCCTTTCTCAGCGCAGTGAAATCGACGCCTACCATCATCGGATAGACCATCGCCCAGATCAGAACCGCCACCGGCAGGTTGACCGAAGCTACCTCGAGCGAGGCGAGAAAGCCGAAGACCCCCGGCAGGAGATTGCCCAGCAGAAGCCCCGCGCCGATGGCCATCGCAACCCAGACCGACAGCCAGCGCTCGAAGGGGCCGAGGCCTGCCGCGGCGGGGAGGGATCTGTCTGTCATGATGAAGGCTCGCGTTTTGTTGTGACGTGGTTTTCGGGTCGGCTTGTGGCCGGATCAGCACGGACAGGCCAGGGCGTCGATGGCGGGTTGGCACAGCTCGGGGTGGCCGCCGCAGCAATCCTCCATCAGAAAGCCGAGGAGGCCGCACATCCCCTCCATATCCGCAAAATAGCGGATGCTGCGCCCCTCGCGCTCACTCCGTATCAGGCCGGCGCGGGCCAGAATGGCCAGATTCGTGGACATGGTGTTTTGCCGCACGTCCAGCGCCTCGCTGATCTCTCCCGCTGACATGCCGGGTCTGCCCGACTTGATCATCAGGCGGACCACGTCGAGACGGGTCGAATGGCTGAGCGCGGCGAGCGCGTCGAGGGCATGCATCTTGTCCATATATCGAGAATCATTGATATGTAGATGCAAGTCAAGCCGCCGCAATCATGTTTAACGGAGCAGCTGAGGGGGTCGGGGCGGCATCTGAGCGGGTGCCGCCGACCAATGGATCAGTAATTGTCGATATTGCTGGCAACGCCGAAGGCGGATCCGACCAGGCCAAGGATCGTGCGGATCGAAGTGATCGCGGACTCGGTGGCCAGAACCGTATCCTCGGGCTGGACCAGAAAATTCCGCGCGGCGAAGAGCCCATCGGCGCTGGTCATGTCGAAGGCAAAGATCACCTGCGGTTTTTCGGGGCCACTGCCATCGGCGCGCAGGGCTTTTTGCCCGTAGTCTCGTAGTACCAGAACGCCCTTGGGATTGGCGCGGTTGTCGGACAGGCCGCCGATCAGCGACATCGCCTCGAGCACGGTGACCTCTTCCTGCGGGAAGCGGATCAATTTCTCGGATCCGGTGGCGCCAAGGGCGGTGAAATAGCGCTGATCTTCTTGCACGACCACATTGTCGCCACCGCGCAGCGTGATGTTGTGCGAGGCATCCGCAAACAGCCGCTCGGAGCGGATGCTGTAGGTGGTGCCGCCGCGTTGCAGTTGCACCAGAGGGTTGCGCAACGTGGGCGCGATGCCGCCGCCCTGGGCGATCAGGCTGAGAATCTTGTAGTTGCGATCGGGCATGGGGTAGCTGCCAGGCGTGGCAACACCCGAGACCAGATCGACGGCGTTGTTCGGACCCGGCTTCAGTTCCAGCTGAACCTGTGCCGAGGGCACGATGGAATTGAGGCGGTTCTGCAACTGGCGGCGTGCCTGTGCGGGTGTCTGGCCGTTAACCACGACCTCGTCGAGATAGGGCACAAAAATCGATCCCGAGGGGGAGACTGTTAGGCCGGTCATCTGCACGGATTTGGCATCCGCCTGTGTCAGCAGAGAGTTGTCCTGATTGTCCCAGATCGCCAGATTGAGCGTGTCGCCCGCGCGGATGACGGCGCTTTGCGGGCCTCGGCTGGCAGTGGGCCAGCTGTAATAGGAATTTGTGCCGGTCGCTGGCCAGTGCGCGACAGCTGCGGCATTGACGCGGTTGACTCGCACCACCTGATAGGTCGGGTTGGCGGCCCTCTCTTCCTTGACGATTTCCGAGGTAAGCGCAGCCCCGCGGGGCAGGCCGCAGGCGGGCAATGCCACGAGAGCAAGGCCGAGGGCGGTCCATTTCAGGCCGTTTGCGATTGTCTTGGTCGTTCGGCCCACGTCGCTCGTCCCCCCGGTCGATTCCTCAGCGCCATTGGCAGTGGCGCCACATCATCTACATGCCGCCCGCTGCATGAGACAACCTAAAAACGCCTCGCGCGGGATTGCTATCGGGGTCCGGTGCATCGCAGGCAGGCAGGCGGGCGGTCAATCTCCTGAATTGCCCATGGTCCGGCCCGGCGCGGCGGGCTAGTCTGATGCGAACGATCGATATCCGCATGACGGCAAGCGAGGCGAGATGAAGCAAAAGACGATCATTGTCGGCGGCGGTGCCTGGGGCACGGCGCTCGCCTGCACGTCGCAGCGGGCCGGGCAAGACACGGCGCTGCTTTGCCGCGATCCCGATACGGCGCGCGCCTTGTCGCATGAGGGAAAGAACCCGCGCTACCTGCCCGGCATTACCCTGCCCGAGCGGATTGCGGCGGGCACCGATCCCGTAGTTCTGCAGGATGCGGATATCGTCATCCTCGCCGTACCCGCGCAGCGCCTGCGCGGTGCGATGCCTGAGCTGGCACCGTATCTTGCGCCCGGCGCGGTCCTTGTGAACACGGCCAAGGGGATCGAGATGGCGACCGGCCTGCGCCTTAGCCGGGTCATAGCCGAGACCTGCCCCGATCATGCGCAGGCAGTCCTGTCGGGGCCCAGCTTTGCCACCGATGTGGCGGTGGGCAAGCCGACAGCCGTGACGCTGGCGGCGGGTGGCGAACAGGCGGCACTGGATCTTTGCCGTGCGCTTAGCTCGGACGCGTTCCGGGCCTATGCCAGCGCCGACATCGCTGGCGTCGAGACCGGCGGCGCGCTCAAGAACGTCTATGCCATCGCGGCCGGTGTCGTGATGGGCATGGATTACGGCGAAAGTGCCAAGGCGGCGCTGATCACGCGCGCCTTCGTCGAACTGCGCCGACTTGGCGCCGCGATGGGCGGGCAGCCGCAGACCTATATGGGACTATCGGGCTTTGGCGATCTGATGCTCAGCTGCGCCTCGGCGCAGTCGCGCAATTTCGGCTATGGCATGGCGCTGGGCCGGGGCGAGGATCTGGAAGGACGGCCCTTGGCCGAGGGCGCTGCAACCGTGCAGATTGCCGGGCGCATCGCGTCTGAGGCGGGGATCGATGCGCCGATCCTGCACATGACGCGCCAGTTGCTAGCGGGCGAGGTGACGCCGCAGGACGCGATGCAGGCGTTGCTTGCACGGCCCATCAAGGAAGAGTTCTGACCGGCTATCGCAGCCGCTTGAACACCGTTTTCAGCATGATTTCCCAGTCATAGCAAAAGGATCGGTTGCGCTGATAAATGAGGTCGATCCGCGCCTTTCGCGGCACGCAGCGGGTGGCATAGACGCGGTCCGTTTCCTCTGCGCCGGTGCAACGTGACAGCAGGTATTCCTCATGCTGATGGAAATAAAGCGTGGCGAGGCCGGTGATGCCGGGTCGCGATTTCAGCACCTCGGCATAGATGTCAGGGAATCGCTCGACATAGCTGCGCAGGGGCGGGCGGGGGCCGACAAGGCTGATATCGCCTTTCAGCACGTTCAGGATCTGTGGCAACTCGTCCAGTCGCTTGGCGCGCAGCATCTTGCCTGTGCGTGTCAGCCGCGCCGCCTTGTCCCCTCCCGAGACGCCGCTGTCATGTGGAACCACGGTCATGGTGCGGAACTTGATCAGGCCGAATGACTTGGTTGGCGTTTTCATCCGCTCGGCCACGTAAAAGATCGGTCGTCCGTCGCGGATCAGGATCATCGCCGCCACCCATAGCGTCAGGGGCAAGAGGACGGTGCCCAGCACGATGGCCGAGATGAAGTCGAAAAAGCGTTTGAAGGGCGTCATGGCGCATCCCTCAGTTGCTGCCACTCCGCCACCATATGCGCGGCCGAGGACGCCTCGGGCCCGAACCGGTGCAGCGCGTTCAGCGCGCCGCAATCCAGCGTGATGTTCTGCACCGCCTCGGGCGGCGCGGGCCGCATCCTGTAGGGGATGCCCGCCGCCTTGAGCAGCGCCTGCATCGCGACGGGCCGGGGCGCGCCGATATTGAGCGTCTGCGGCAGGGACGGGCCGAGATGCAGGAGCGTCTCCAACACGCGGGCCAGCGTCGCTGGGCCGATATAGCTGCGCTGCGGGCCTTGCTCATCGGCGAATTTATCCAAGGTCAGCGGGGCCGCATCGCTGGCGCGCGCGGCGTTCAGCATCAGCGCATCCGCGCCGACGACATTGCCGATGCGCAGCGCGGTCACAGGCGGCGCGGCGCCGCGCAGCGCCTCCTCGGCTTCCAGCTTGGCTGCACCGTAAGGGCTGGAGGGGGCCGGGCGGTCCCCCTCGACATAGGGACGGCTGAGTGCCGTGCCATAGACAGCTGAGCTTGAGGCCAGCAACATATGCGCCACACCCATGCGCGCCGCTGCGGCGTGGCAGATGCGCGCGATGGCAGCATTTTGTGCCATGTCCGCGCCGGGCGCGGGGGTGGCACCCGCCAGCACTAGCAACCGGCCAAACGGGCCATGCGCGGCCAGCGCCTCGGCGCCGTCCTCGGCGGCCCACGTAACGTCGCCGCCCCGCCGCGCCTGATGGATCAGTGTCAGCCCGCGTGGCGGCGACGCCTGCCAGTGACGGCGCAGCATCCGGCCCACGCGGCCCGTGCCGCCAATCACCAAGACTTTCAGATCGTCTGCCACATCTGCCTCGCCAAAATCCCGCGCGCATCCTAACCGCTTTGGCGGCAGGTGCCAGAGCCGCGATCAGCGTGGCCCAGCGTCGGGGATCAGCAAGGCCGCAGACAGAACCTTGCGGGTGCCGTCGAAGACGCTGGGCTTTTCGCCGCGCCAGCGGGCAAAGTGGCGGTGCGGTGCGTGGCCATTCCCCAGCCGCGCCAATGTTTCGGCGGTTTCCTCGGCGATGCGGCCAAGGCGCAGGCGCAGGTTGTCCTGATACTGGCCGCGATGCCTGGCCTCCATCCGCAGATGAAAGAGCGAGGACCGGATGCGCGGCTTGATCTCCATCGCCGCGACCGCGTCTGGCGCGCCTTGCCAGATGCGCTGCGCTTCGGCGATCAGCGCGCCTGCATCCTTGCCGCGTGCCTGGCGCAGCAGCGCCCGCGCCGCCAAGGGCGCGGCGCGGCGCAGATCGGCCTTGGAGAACCGCCCCCGTGCCAGCGCATCGGCGGCGAAGAACAGCCGCCCGGCGCGGCCCGTCTGCCCGGCGGCGAAGGCCTCGCATCCCGCCTCCATCAGCCGCTCCCACATCAGGTCGGCGCGGCTCCAGCCGGATTTCCGCGCCAAGGCCCATTCGGGATCGCTGCGCTTAAATGCCCAGGTAAGCGGCACGGACCGTCTCGTTGTCGTGAAGTTCATTCGCGGGCCCTTCCATGGCGCAATTTCCGGTCTCGAGCACGTAGGCATAATCGGCCAGCTCCAGCGCAAGCTCGGCATTCTGCTCGACCAGCACCACCGATAATCCCTGCGCGTTGATTTCCTCGATGATCTGCGCGATCTCCTCGACGATGACGGGGGCCAGGCCCATCGACGGCTCGTCCATCAGCAGAAGGCGCGGCTTGGACATCAGCGCGCGACCGATGGCCAGCATCTGCTGCTCGCCCCCCGACATGGTCTGGGCGCGCTGGCGCCGCCGCTCGCGCAGGCGCTCGAACCGTTTGAAGACGTCTTCGAGGTCATTCTCGACCGCATCCTTGTCCCGGCGCAGGAACGCGCCGGTGCGCAGGTTTTCCTCGACCGTCATCTGCGGGAAAATGCGCCGCCCCTCGGGCACATGCGCCATGCCATGCGCGACCACCTTGGAGGCGGGCAGCCCATCGATGCGCTTGCCCTCGAAGGTGATCTCGCCTTTCGTGATCGGCACCATGCCGGACATGGCGCGCAAGGTGGTTGTCTTGCCCGCGCCGTTGCCGCCGATGATGGTAACGATCTTGCCCTCGGGCACCTTGATGGTGATATCGCGGATTGCGTTGATCTTGCCATAGTTCACGGAGATGCCCGTCATCTCAAGCAACATGGCGCGCACCCCCCAGATAGGCTTCGATCACGGCGGGATGGTTGCGGATCTCCTTCGGATTTCCTTCGGCCAGGAACTTGCCGAAGCTCATGCATGTGATGGTGTCGCACAGGCCCATGATCGCCTGCATGTCATGCTCGACCAGAAGGATGGTCGTGCCGGCCTCGCGAAGGCGGCGCATCAGGTCCATCATCTGGCGCGTCTCCTCGGGGTTCATGCCGGTGAACGGCTCGTCCAGCAGCATGAGGTCCGGGTGGCTGGCATAGGCCACGGCCATGCCTAGAGCGCGCTGGTGCCCGTGGCTCAGATCGCCCGCGCGCTCGGTTTTCAGATGATCGAGGCCGAAGAATTCCAGCGCCTCGCCAGCCCGCGCCGCCGCCCCGCGCCGGTCCTCGGCATCCCAGCCGATAATCGCGGCAAAGATATTGGGGCGGAAGGGCATATGCGTGCCGACCAGAGCATTCTCCATCACGGTCAGCTCCGCAAAGAGCGTCGAATGCTGGAACGTTCGGACCACACCGCGGCGCGCCACCTCGTGCATTTTCAGGTCCGAGATGTCCTCACCGCGCAAGAGAACGCGGCCCGAGGTGGGCGTGTAAAATCCAGAAATCATGTTGAACGTGGTTGTCTTGCCAGCGCCGTTCGGGCCGATCAGGCCGTGGATGCTGCCGTGATGAACGGTGAAGTTCAACGCATCGACCGCGACCAGACCGCCGAAGCGCATCGTCAGATCCTCAACTTTCAGGAAATCGCTCATGACTTGGCCCTCCGGCGGATGAATTTCTGCACGATGCTCTCCAGCCCGTTGGGCAGGAAGAGGATCGAGGCAATCAGGATCGCGCCATAGATCAGCGGGCGCATCTGTTCGAAGCCCATCTCGCGCAGAACCACCTCATTGAGGATGGTCAGCACGATACAGCCCAGGATCGGGCCGTAGAAGGTGCCGGTGCCGCCGACAATGGCCCATGTCAGCACGAAGACCATGTAGTCCAGATCGAAACTGCCCGGATTGATCGTGCCGATGTAATGCGCCAGCAGCGCGCCACCGATGCCTGCAAATCCGCTGGCCACCGCGAAGGCCAGCGTGCGGTAGGCGCGCAGGTTGACGCCCGATGCCTCGGCCAGCTTGTCCTGCCAATGGACGGCATGGAAGGTGAGGCCCACTGGGCTACGCTCGATCCGCCAGAGGATCCAGAGGCAGATGGCCACAATGAACCCGGCGAAGTAGAAATAGCTGACCGGCTCGAAGAAGTCGAAATCATAGATGCCGATCGAGAAGTCCGGCATCGGGTCGATCCCCTTGAGGCCCTTGGCGCCGCCGAAGGGCTCGCGGAAATGCTTCCATAGAAGGCGGATGATCTCGCCAGCGGCAAAGCTGCCGATGAGAAAGTAAAAACCCTTCATGCGGAAGAGCGGAAAGCTGAGAACAACTGCGATCAGTGCCGAGACAAGCCCGCCCAGCAGCATGGCGACGGGCACAAAGACGCCGAATTCCTTGGTCAGAAGGGCGCTGGCATAGGCGCCGACGCCCATGATGACGACATGCGCCAAAGACCATTCACCTGTCAGCGTCAGAAGGCGGTATGAGGTGACCAGCAGGATGTTGATGGTGAGGAACACCAGGATTTCCTGCTGCGAAAAGCTGAGGCCGTGGGGCAGGGCCAACAAGGCGGCGCCGAAGGCGATCCAGATCAGGGCTTTAAGCACGGTCGGCACTCCCGAAGAGGCCGGTCGGCTTTACGATCAGCACCAGCAGCATCAGCGACAGCCCGGTGATGTCGGCAATGACCCCGCCGTAGAAGGTGGTCACGAAAGTGTGGACGAAGGCATAGACGATCGACGCGATGATCGCCCCCTCCAGCGATCCGACGCCACCCACGATGATGACGATGAAGGCGGTCACGATCACCGAATGGCCCATATGCGGGTTGACCGACACCAGAGGCGCGGTCAGTGCGCCCGCGATGCCCGCCAGCCCCGCGCCGATGAACATGGCGATCTTGGCCGTCTGCGCGATGGAAATGCCCTGAAGCTCCGCCGCCTGAGGGTCCTGCGCCGAGGCACGCAGCGCCCAGCCAAACCGGGTGCGCTTGAGGAAGTACCACAGCGCCGACAAAAGCAGCACGGCCGCGATGATCACATAGACCCGCGCGAGCGGGATGCTGATGCCCTCGCCCAGCTGCACGACATGCTGCGTGACGGGCGGGATGAATTCCATCCGCACGCCAAAGCCCATTGTTGCCAGCGCCTGAAGGATCATCAGGAACCCGATCGAGGCCACCAGCCCGCCAAGGGGATTGTCTCGCAAGGGCCTGAACAGCGCCCGCTCCATCAAGAGGCCCAGGCATCCGACAAAAAGAAGCCCGACGACGACCGCCAGAAAGAAGGGCAAATGCATATCGGCATAAACGGCGACAACGACGTAGGCGCCGGCCATGAACAGCTCGCCATGGGCGAAGTTGATGACGCCCATCACGCCGAAGATCAGCACAAGGCCGACGGCCACGAGCGAGATGTAGCTTGCGGCATAGACGGCATTCAGGCCGGTCTGGGCCAAAAGCGAAGGGTCCAGCATGGAGTGCACTCTCAATGAAAGGGGGGTGGGATCGGCGCGGCGCCGTGGATGCCGCCGCGCCGCGCAGACATGCGATCAGCCGCGCTGATCGTACATCTGGTTGTAAGCCTGCATGTGCTTGATCAGCAGATCGCCATGCTGCTCGTACCAGTCCGGGATCGACTTGAACCCCTTGATGACCGCCTTGCCGTCCTCGATCACCACGACCGGCCAGTCTCCGACCAGCGCGTTGTCGATACCGAATAGCTCGGTTCCCCACCAGACCGCGTCGCCGAAGGCATGCTCGCCGGTGCCGCCCTCTTTCATCGCGGTGATGACGGCATCAGGCTCGGCCGAGCCTGCCTTTTCGGCGGCGGCCTTCCAGAGGTCCATGATCGACGCGTATTCCCAGCTGACCGCGCCCCATTCGCCCGGATGACGCTCGGCATAGGTCTGGTAAAACTCGTTTGCGTTCTTGAAATTGATGTTCTCGCCCGAAAGCGCGGGATCGTCGAAATCCGGGAACTGGAAGATGAAGCCTTCCATGAATTCCTTGGATGTCTTGGCGATCATCTGATCGTAGAAATCGGCGGTGGCGCTGATCAGCTTGCCCTCGTAGCCCTGCTGAAACAGCTGCTCGCAGATCGGGTGCACGTAATCCGAATAGCAGGTGTCGAGACAGATGATGTCGGGATTGCTGGACATCAGCCGCGTCACGATCGGCGCAAAATCGGTGGTGGCCGGATCGAAGAGCAGCGGCTCTTCCAACATCTCGATCCCGCGCGCCTCGAAAGCGGCGAGGTAGGTCGCGACCGAGGGCAGACCGAGCGCGTCGTCCTGCGCGCAGATCACGGCGGTCTTGGCATCCGGATAGGTATCGGCCAGATAATCCACCCCGGTCACCAGGTAGATCGGATGCACCTCGGCCGGCGCGACCAGCGTGGTGCTGTCGGGGCTGAGGTCCGAGGGAAGAAGGGTAGAAAACAGCATTCCGGTCTTGTCGGCCACGGGCTGCACGCCGGGCCAGGTGTCGCCGCCCAGCATCATGATAAAGCTGACGCCATCCTCGCGGATCAGCTTGGTCGCGCCGGTGCGCGCTTTCGCGGGGTCATACTCGTTGTCATAGCTGACGAACTCGATGGGGTGTTTCGAGCCTCCCAGATCGACGCCGCCTTCGGCATTCACGCGCTCGGCCCAAATCTGGCAGCCGTCAAGGCCGGGCTTGCCCCATGCGGCGACCGCGCCGGTCAGGGGCGCCAGAAAGCCGATCTTGATCGGCTCGCCCGCAGCCAGTGACATGCTGGGCAGCGCGGAAGCGGCAGCCGTGGCCGCGGTACTTTTCAGAAAGGTGCGGCGCGATAGGCCACGAGCCATAATCTTGGAAATCATCTGGTTTCTCCCATGTTGAGGCCGCTGATTTTACGCGGCACATATCTTGGAGACCGAAAAAGGCGCGCGTTGGCCCGCGTCGCCCGGCACCCCGATACGCGTCGCTCTGGTCGGCGTGCGAGGATGCGGTGCAACGGTCTCGATCAAAGCGTAGCAGCGCGTCTCTTTCACAAGCAAGAAACTTTGTTGCCCTGTGGTGTAATTTTTTGAACCAATTTTGCGCCGCTCATCGCGTTGCGCGATTTTTCAAGGCCTTTATATATTGGAATTCAGGGCGTTGGGTGGATCGCCGGCTTTCATACGTGGTCTGCGCGATTGGACCAATTCATGTAACCGGATCAGCGGCGGCGCACACTCCGGTTCCCCGTCCGGCGCGGTCAAGCCGGATCTTGCGCCTCGGCAAATGCCCAGCCGCCATTGGCCAGCCGCTGTTCCCAGAGCTGGCCCAGATCCGACATTTCGGCGCGCAGCAGGCCGCCATGCCGGCCCAGCCAATCGGGGATCGAGCCGAATTCAGTGATCCGCGCCTTGCCGCCCTGCACGGTGACCACCGGCCAGTCGCCTACCAGCGCGTTCGAAATGCCGAACATCTCCTCGCCCCACCACTCTGCGGGGCCGAAGGCGTGCGTCACCTGTCCCAGCTGTTTCATTGCGGCGAGAACCGAGGCGGGCGCGAGGCTCCCGGCCTTTTCCACTGCGGCTTGCCAGATTTCCAGCGTCGCGACATATTCCCAGCTGACCGCGCTCCAACTGCCGGGAAAGCGGCGGTTGTATTCTTCGAAGAACTTGTCTGGTTGATTGAAGAAAAACGCCTTCTCGCTCAGCATCGGATCGTCGAAATCGGGAAACTGAAAAACCGTCCCTTCCATGAATTCGGCAGAGGTTCGCGCCACCAGTGCCGGATAATTGTCCAGCGTGCAGGACACGATCTGGCCGGTGAACCCGCGCGCATGGGCGTATTCGGTCATCGCATGCACCATCGGCGCATAGCTGGTGGACCAGCAAAGGATATCGGGCGCGCTCTCCAGCATCGCGTCGACAATGGCGGCGGGGTCGGTCTCTTGGGGCGGGTATTGCACCTCTTTGGCCAGTTTGATCCCGGCCGCCTTGAATGCCGCGCGATAGGTTGCCAGCGAGGGCAGCCCGAGCGCGTCGGTCTGGCTGCAGATGGCGGCAGTCCTCAGCTCGGGCCGCGCCCGCGCCAGCCAGTCGACGCCGGTCACCGTATAGATCGGATGCAATTCGCTGGGCGCGATCAGCCAAGGCGTGTCGGGCGTGAGGTCAGACGGCAGCAGCGTGGAGGTCAGCACCTTGGAACGCATCAGGAAATCGCGCACCGGAGTGAAGGTGTCGCCCCCCAGCATCATCAGAAGGGCCACCTCGTGGCGCTGCACCATCTGGCGCGCGCCTTCCATGGAATGGTCGGGATCATAGCCGCAATCGAAGGCGTGGATGCGCACCGGGTGCCGCTGGCCCTCGATCAGAAGGCCGCCCGCCGCGTTCAGCCACTCCTCCCAGATGCGCGCGCCGTTGAGGCCCGGCAGGCCCCAGCTTTCGACAGGGCCGCTTAGGGGGCCGAGAAAGCCGATATTGACCGGCGCGCGGGTGCCTGCGCTGAGGCGCGGCAAGGCGCTGCGCACGGCAAGGCGATGGGCAAAGCTGGATTCCGTCATGCGTGCAAATCTAGCACCGCATCCTCCTGAGCGCGCAAGAAATTTGATCTTGGTTCAAATACTCAAATGAAAACACCCGCGCTACAGCGCGGGTGCTCTCTCTTCTGGGGAAATGGCCCGAAATCAGTGGGCATATTCCTTGATCTCACCCGACTTGAGCCGACCCGCATAGCTGTTCAGCTCGCGCCGGACCAGCTTCATCAGGAAGTAGAGGGCAAAGATGTTCACCACCGCCATCGAGAAGATCGCCGCGTCCGAGAAGTCGATGACGGGGCCAAGGCTGGCCGCTGCACCGATCACGATGAACACGCAGAAGATGATCTTGAAAGTCAGCTCCGACGCCTTGCCTTCGCCAAAGAGGTAGGTCCACGCCTTGAGGCCGTAATAGCTCCAGGAGATCATGGTCGAGAAGGCAAAGAGGACCACCGCGATGGCCAGAACATAGGGGAACCAGCTGATGGCCGATCCGAAGGCCGCCGAGGTCAGCGCGACTCCGCTTGTGTCGCCGACCGTGGCGATGGCCGTGCCCGCCTCGTTCAGCACGAAACGGCCCGTTGCCTCATCCATGATCAACTGGCCCGAGATGGTGATGACCAGCGCCGTCATGGTGCAGATGACCACCGTATCGATCAGCGGCTCCAGCAGCGACACAAAGCCTTCGGTTATCGGCTCCTTTGTGCGCACCGCCGCGTGTGCGATCGCCGCAGAACCGACGCCTGCCTCGTTCGAGAAGGCCGCCCGCTTGAAGCCCTGGATCAGCGCGCCGACAAGACCGCCTGCAACTCCAAGGCCGGTGAACGCTCCGGCAAAGATCTGTCCGAAGGCCGCGCCGATCTGATCGTAATTGGCAAGGATGATGACCAGCGCCGCGCCGACATAGAGAACGCCCATGAACGGAACGACCTTTTCGGTGACCTGCGCGATGGATTTGATCCCGCCTACGATCACGGCAAAGACGACGCCCGCAAAGACCACTCCGGTGATCCAGCCGGGATAATCCCCCACGATGCCCACGATCTGCGCATGGGCCTGGTTGGCCTGGAACATGTTGCCCCCGCCCAGTGCACCCAGGATGCAGAAGATCGAGAACATGATGGCGAGGAATCCGCCGCCGGGTAGGCCCAACTCGGCAAAACCCTTCTTCATGTAGTACATCGGGCCGCCCGACACGGTGCCGTCAGGGTATTCATTGCGGTACTTCACGGCGAGCGTGCATTCGGTGAATTTCGACGCCATGCCCAGAAGGCCGGCGAGGATCATCCAGAAGGTCGCGCCGGGCCCGCCGATGCCGACGGCCACTGCGACGCCCGCGATGTTGCCAAGGCCCACCGTGCCAGACAGCGCCGTGGTCAACGCCTGAAAGTGACTGACCTCGCCCGCGTCATTGGGATCGGAATAATCGCCTTTGACCAGCTTGATCGCATGGCCGAAGAAGCGAAACTGAACGAAGCCGAAATAGAGGGTAAAGATCGACGCGCCGATGACCAGCCACATCACGATCCAGGGGAAGGTGGTGCCGGGGAAGGGGGCAAAGATCAGGTTGACGAAGGGGCCGGTAAAGTTTGCGAAAGCCTCGTTGACACGGGCGTCCAGAGTCACGGCCTCCTGCGCCATGGCGCCCGCCGGTGCGGCGATGGCCGCAGTGGCGATAAGGGCTTGTTGGATGAGTTTCATGATCTGCCCCTTCAGCTGACAACGGTGACGGGCACGGGAGAGCTCATCACGAGGTTTGAGGTGGAGCTGCCGAAGAACCGCTTGGCAAAGCCGCCTTCAGAGGTGCGTGCGACGATGATCTGCTCGGCGCCGGTATCGTTGGAAATGGCCACCAGTGCATCGGACACGTCGCCGTGCTTTACCAACCCTTGCGCCTTCAGGCCCGCGTCATGCAGCTGTTTGACCGCCGGATTGACCACACGCTCCATCGCGGTCTTGATCTCGTCCTCGCGGCGCTTGTGGCGCTGCTCGTTTTCCTCGGCTGTCTGGAACGAGAAGGGGGACCATTCGACGATATAGGCCACCACCAATTCGCAATCCCCGATCAGTTCGGCGAGGCGGCGCGCATGTGCCAGCGCCCTCTCGCCCGAGGCGTGGCCATCCAGGCCCACCACCAGTTTCGTTGTCATTGTCCCGTCTCCTCCTGTTTTTGTGCCTGCCACAATCACCGCACCATTGCATCGGCGCAGTCACCAGCGCGGTTTTGCGCGTCAAAAGCGGAGGCTGCGACGAAACGTAGCAGATATTTTACGAAGACGACTGTTTTTTGTGACGGCGCGGTTGGGCGGCTCTTGAAAACGGCAGGCATCATGCAAGTGGACAGGGGCTGGCAAACCGCCTATCGCCGTGCCGAACCCAGCCAGGAGGCGCGCATATGCCAGACACCCAGCCTTTCGAGATCGCGGGCCACAGCATCGCGCCCGGCACCCGGCGCACCGTCGACATTCCCGTCAGCACCTTGTCGGATCATACGCCGGTCAACCTGTCGGCGCATGTGGTGCAT
The DNA here is from genome assembly GCF_043355895.2 of Roseovarius maritimus. Classification (NCBI taxonomy): domain Bacteria; kingdom Pseudomonadati; phylum Pseudomonadota; class Alphaproteobacteria; order Rhodobacterales; family Roseobacteraceae; genus Roseovarius; species Roseovarius maritimus. The sequence continues at coordinate 131,995 of NZ_JBHFPF020000009.1, read as the reverse complement.
GGGCGCAAACCCGGGCCTGTCATGTTTGTCTCCGCAGCGATCCACGGGGATGAGGTGATCGGCGTCGAGATCGTGCGCCGCCTCCTGCGCGCCGCGCCGCTCCGGGGGCTGGCGGGCACTTTGCTGGCGGTGCCGATTGTCAACACCTACGGGTTCCTGAACAATGCCCGATATCTGCCGGACCGGCGTGATCTGAACCGCTGCTTTCCAGGAGGCGCGACAGGCTCGATGGCGTCGCGACTGGCCGATATATTCATGCGCGAGATCGTGCTGCGCGCCGATGTCGGGATCGATCTGCACTCGGCGGCGGTCCACCGCTCCAACCTGCCGCAGATCCGCCTGACACCGGGCAATGACCGGCTGGCCGCGCTGGGCCGGGCCTTTGGCGCGCCCGTCATGCTGAACTCCAAGCTGCGCGAAGGATCGCTGCGCATGGCCGCCGAGGAGGCGGGGGTCGACGTGCTGCTCTACGAGGGTGGCGAGGGGCTGCGTTTTGACGAACTGGCATCACGCTCGGGTCTCGCGGGGATCCTGCGGGTGATGCAATCGCTGGGAATGGTGGCGCAAAAGGGCGTACCCAAGCCGCGCGCGGTCACTGTCATGTGCAGCGCCTCGCGCTGGTTTCGCGCGCCTGCGGGCGGCCTCTTTCGCGGCTATCGGGCCACCGGCGATGCGGTCGAGGCGGGCACCGTGCTGGGCGCGGTCACCGACCCCTTCGGCGAGGCCGAGGCCGAGGTGATCTGCGACGAGGCGGGCATCGTCATCGGGCGCAGCAACATGCCCGTGGTCTATGAGGGCGAGGCGCTGTTTCATGTCGCCAGTACGCCGCGCGGCGAGTTCGCCTCGGACGGCGTCGCGGCGCAGATGGACGCGGCACCGCTCTTCGATGAGGACGAGATCCTTTAGCGCGTCGCGTCCCGGTTCTGCGGCAGCAGGAAGATCGACACGATGACGAGGCTGAAGATCAACTCGTAGACCTCCCACTTGCGGCCTACATCCAGCACCGCAATGATGATGCTGGCAATGAGCGCGATGGCCGCATGCTTGAGCCACGGCACCGGTACGGCAAACCTGTCGGCAAGCGCGGCGATGCGTCCACCCTTGGGATAGATCAGCGGCAGGCCCACAAGGTAAAGCAGGATGCAGATCGACAGCACGGGGCCGAAAAGCGATTTGGTCAGATGCACGTCGCCCACCATCAGGTTGTGCAGGTTCGTCTCGTTCTGCTTGTTGTTCTCAAGGAAGAACTCGCTGGATTCCCAGCCGATGAGGCGCTGCCCCCAAGAGATTTCCTCGCCCGCCGCCACAAAGAACATCAGCCCGTAAATGGCCGTCATCACGGCCGCGCCGCGCCGGCCCTGCCGCCACAGCGACGTGGCATGGGTCGCCATGACGATGCTGGCGATCAGCAGGAAGAGGGCCGTGCCGTATTCGACCAGCCCATCCTCCTTGGCGAAGGTCAGCGTGAAATAGTCTGGCGCTGCGAAGGCGAGTATGACTGTCGCCACCAATGTGGCGACGATGAGGACCATCAGTCCGGTGTCGATTTTGCGAAGAAGGGTCATGGCGCGCGCCTTTCGGGTCAGCCGGGGGTCGCGGCGCAGCAGCGCCACAAATCTGCATCCGCAGATAGGCCAGCAGGCCGGACGCATCAAGACAAAACGGCAGGCGCGCTGCGGCGCGCGCCTGTCCGCCAAGGCGCGCTGCGCGCCGCCTAACTGCCTATTTTTGCAGCAAACAGGCCCTTGCGCCCGTCATCGGCAGGATGCCGCTACGTTACCTGCCCGGAAGGCCGCGCAGAAGCCTTGCAATCGTTCCGCGAAAGCCTGAGGGTATCGACGCTGCAGCAGACGCGTGGCCGGAGGAGGGCACGCGGAGTTGCCCTTTTGTGCCGCGATGCTGCAGGCAGGAGGACATAAACATGGACCAGACATGCACAGTATTATTCGCGTCATCGACGCACTGAACGAGGTGGTCGGGCGTATTGTCTCTGTTGTTGCGATCATTTTTGCCGGGATCATCATTTACGACGTCGTCATGCGCTACGCTTTCAATGATCCGACCCGCTGGGCCTTTGACGTGTCCAAGCAGCTCTACGGATTCTACTTCGTGATGCTCGGCGGCTATGCGCTGCGCCACAAGGCGCATGTGCGCGTCGATATCGTGACCGAGAATTTCAGTCGCGGCTGGCAGCGTATCATCGATGTGCTGGGCTATCTCATCTTCTTCTTCCCCTTCACCTATGTGTTCACCACGCGCTCGTGGGATTTCGCGATGAAGTCGTGGAATCAGGGCGAGACGACCTATGGCGCCATACAGATGCCGGTCTATCCGCTGAAAATGGCGATGGTCGTGGCGGCTGCATTGCTGCTGATCCAAGGCATCGCGGAGGTGCTGAAACTCATCCTCGACGTCGACACCACCTCCGAAGAGGCGATTTGATGAATCCTGAACTGATTGCACTTCTCATGTTCGGCCTGCTGCTGGCGGGTCTGTTCATGGGGCACCCTCTGGCCTTCGTTTTGGGCGGCACGGCCGTTCTGACGGCCGTCATTACCGGCAAGACGATGGTGCTGGGCATCGTCATCAACCGCGTCTTTGGCGATGTTCTGGACAATTATACGCTGATCGCAATCCCGCTTTTCGTCTTGATGGCCAGGTTCTTATCGGATTCAGGCGTGACCGACCGCATGTTCGAAGCGCTGCGCCTTCTGCTCAGCAACGTGCGCGGGGGGCTTGCGCTGGCGGTCGTTTTCATCTCGATCCTGTTGGCGGCCACGACGGGCATCATCGGCGCGTCGATTACGGTGATGGGCGTGATGGCCCTGCGCCCCATGCTGCAATACGGCTATGCCCCCACGCTGACCACGGGCGTTATCGCCGCCTCAGGCTGCCTTGGTATCCTTATCCCGCCGTCGATCATGCTGATCCTCATGGCCAGCTATTCGCCGCTGACGGTGGGCGATCTTTTTGCCGGCTCGATGATCCCCGGTGTTCTGCTGGGCCTCAGCTACGCGGTCTATGTCTATATCATCTCGGTCCTGCGCCCCGATCTGGCCCCGTCCGTGCAACCGGACGAGAAGATCAGCCGCCCCGCCCTCATTCGCATGCTGCTGGTCGAGGCGTTGCCGCCTCTCGTGCTGATCTTCGGCATCCTCGGCTCGCTTCTGGCCGGCATCGCCACGGCGACCGAGGCATCGGCCATCGGCGCGGGTCTGGCCCTGCTGATCGTTATCATCCGCAAGCGCTTTCACTGGCGCACCTTCTATAGCGCCATGCTGGAGACGGGCCGCACCTCGGCCATGATCCTCTTCATCGTCGTGGGTGCCACCGCCTTCACGGGCGTGTTCAACATCACCGGCGGCCTGCGCGCCACGCAGGAGATCATCCGCAGCCTCGACATGGAGCCATGGATGCTGATCGCGATGATGATGTTCATCGTCTTCATCCTCGGCGCGTTCCTTGACTGGACCGGCATCGTGCTGCTGTCCTTCCCCATCTTCCTGCCCATTGTGCAGGAGATGGAGGGCGTCAGCCTGCTGTGGTTCGTCGTGCTGATGGCCGTGGTGCTGCAGACCTCGTTCCTGACGCCACCCTTTGGGTACGCGCTCTTCTACTTACGCGCCATCGCGCCAAAAGAGGTGCGCACGGGCCATATCATCCGCGGTGTTCTGCCCTTCATCGGGCTGATCGTCGCGATGTGCGTCTTGGTCGCTGCCTTCCCGCCACTGGTGGAATGGCTGCCAAGCGCTCTTTACGGAAACTGATGCTAAACTACAGGGAGAATCAAGCATGACTAAACTGACAATTCTGGCCGCTGCGGCCAGCGCCGCATTCGCGGGGCAGGCCATGGCCCAAGAAAGCTGGACCATGACCACCACATGGCCCTCGTCGCTGGAACTGATCGAGACGGACAAGCATTTCGTCGATCTGGCGAACAAGCTGACCAAGGGCGAGCTGACCATCGAATTCTTCGAGGGCGGATCGCTGGTGCCTTCAGGCGAAGTGTTTGGCGCCGTCGAATCGGGCGTTGTGCAGGCGGGTGCCGATTGGCCGGGCTACTGGGCAGGCCGTGACGCCGCGTTCTCGGCGCTGGCAACCACGCCGTCGCTGTTCAACGCAGTCGACTACGCCAACTGGATCCAGGAATGGGGCGGCGCCGAACTCTATGACGAGATCTACGGCCAGTTCGGCATGGTCTACCTGCCCTACGGCATCACCAACAACGAATCCGGCTTCCGCACGAACGAGCCGATCACCTCGCTCGAAGACCTGCAGGGCAAGCGCCTGCGCCTTTCCGGCCTCGAGCAGGGCAAGCTGCTCGAGCGTCTGGGCGGCAATCAGGTCTCCATGGCGGGCGGCGAGATCTATCAGTCGCTCGAGCGCGGCGTGATCGACGGCGCCGAATTCTCCACCCCCAACGTGGACTGGTCGGGCGGTTTCCAGCAGGTCACCAAATACTGGGCAACCCCCGGCTGGCACCAGTCGGCCTCGGTCTTTGGTGTCATGATCAACAAGGCAAGCTGGGACGCGCTGAGCGAAGAAACCCGCGAGAAGCTTCAGATCGCGGCGGATGCCACGATGATGTGGTCGCTGGCCTTCACCGAAAAGCGCGCCACCGAAGCCTATGCCAAGTTCGACGAGGCGGTCGAGATCAACCGCTATGACGATGAGACGCTGGCGAAGGTGCAGGAAATGGCAAACGAGGTCATCATCGAGGTCGCCTGCGAGAACCCCAACTCGGCCAAGGTTTATGCGTCGATGATGGACTATCTCAACGACTACGCCCAGTGGCGCGATGCGTCCGCGCCGTTCAATCTGGGCCGCACACCGAACGGCCCGGACGTGCAGGCGATCAAGGACTGCATGTAAGGCTTTAGAGTCTTGAAGTGAGAGATGGTAAGGCCTCCGTGATAAGCGGGGGCCTTTTTCATGATGGGCCAGACACGGTGCCAGCGTGCCCGTCGCGCCTCAAAACAAAAAAACCCCCGCAGCATCCGCTCCGGGGGTTCTTCAATTCTCATCCGTGTCGGTCGAAACCGGCGCAGGAGTGACTTACATCATCCCTTCGCGCTGGGCTTTCTTCCGGGCCAGTTTACGGGCACGGCGGATAGCCTCGGCCTTTTCGCGCGCTTTTTTCTCGGAGGGCTTCTCGAAATGTTGCTTGAGCTTCATTTCCCGAAACACGCCTTCGCGCTGCAGTTTCTTCTTCAGGGCACGAAGCGCCTGATCGACATTGTTGTCGCGAACACTAACCTGCATGTGGTGTCACCACCTTCCTAGTTAAAGTTGCAAGATTTTGCAGGAAGCGCGTCTATAGCAACTTCCGCCCTATATGTCTAGGGTGAAGCCAAGCAGGAGAACGCCATGCAGAACGCAGATATCAAAGCCAGAATGCTGGAGGCCGCCGCCGCGCATGTGCCTTTCGACGGGTGGAGCAAATCCGCCTTCGACGCCGCCGCCCGCGATGCCGGGATCGAGCCTGCGGTCGCCCGTGCCGCCCTGCCGCGCGGCGCCGTGGATCTTGCGCTGGCCTATCACGAAGCGGGCGATGCCGCGATGCTGGAGCGGCTGGAGGCCGAGGATCTGAGCGAGATGCGGTTTACTGACCGCATCAAATCCGCCGTGCGCTGGCGTATCGAGGCGGGCGACCGCGAGATGGTGCGCCGTGGCAGCACTCTTTTTGCGCTGCCGCAACATGCCGCCGACGGGGCACGTGCCATCTGGGGCACGGCGGACAAGATCTGGACGGCGCTGGGCGATACGTCTGACGATGTGAACTGGTACACCAAACGCGCGACGCTCGCAGGCGTCTATGGTTCGACCGTGCTGTATTGGCTGGGCGATGACAGTCTGGACAATGCCGCGACATGGGAGTTTCTGGACCGGCGCATCGACGACGTCATGCAGATCGAAAAACTGAAGGCAAAAGCCAAGGACAACAAGCTGGCCAGCGCCCTCATGGCCGGCCCGCTCAAGGTGCTGAGCCATGTGCGCGCGCCGAAAGGGCAGGCGGACATGCCCGGCCGCTGGACCAAAGACTAAGAAGGACATTCCCATGAGTGACACGATGAAGGCCGTCGAGATTTCCGAGCACGGTGGCCCCGAAGTGCTGACCCTCGGCGACCGGCAGGTGCCCGAGGCGCGCCCCGGCGAAGTGCTGATCCGCGTCGCCTATGCGGGCGTCAACCGTCCCGACATCTCGCAGCGTATGGGCAATTATGCACCGCCCCCCGGTGCCAGCGACCTGCCCGGCCTTGAGGCCTCGGGCGAGGTGGTTGCCCTCGGGGAGGGCGTGACAGACTGGGCCATCGGCGATCGGGTTTGCGCCCTTCTGCCCGGAGGCGGCTATGCCGAATATGTGCGCACCCCCGCCGCCCATTGCCTACCCATCCCCGAGGGGGTGAGCATGGCCGAAGCCGCCTGCCTGCCCGAAAACTACTTTACCGTCTGGACCAATGTCTTCATGCGCGGCGGGCTTGAGGCGGGCGAGCGATTCCTCGTTCACGGCGGCTCGTCCGGCATCGGCACCACGGCAATCCAGCTAGCCCATGTCATGGGTGCGCGCGTTTTTGCCACCGCCGGCAGCGCCGAGAAATGCGCCAAATGCACAGAGCTGGGCGCAAGCCGAGCGATCAACTATCACGAGGAGGATTTCGTCGAGATCCTGAAGGCCGAGGGCGGCGCGAACCTGATCCTCGACATGGTGGGCGGCGATTACATTCCGCGCAACGTCCGCGCGCTGGCCGATGAAGGGCGGTTGGTGCAGATCGCCTTTCTGGGCGGGCCCAAGGCCGAGCTGAATTTCGCCCAAGTCATGGTGCGCCGCCTGACGATCACCGGCAGCACCCTGCGCCCGCAAAGCGATCTGGCCAAGGCTCGCATCGCCGAGGCGCTGCGCAGCAAGGTCTGGCCGCTCTTGGAGGCTGGCCGCGTGGGCGTGGTCATGGACAGCGAATTTGCGCTGGCCGATGCCGCCAAGGCGCATATCCGCATGGAAACCAGCGCCCATATCGGCAAGATCGTTCTCAAGGTCGGCTAGAATGGCCCTCGGCGCGGTTCAAATCGCCGTCCTGGCACTGGGCGCGCTCAGCCTCGGCCTCAGCGCCTGGGCGATCCGCCGCGACGTGCCTCTGGCATGGGAGTGGGCCGTGCCCGCCCCGATGGAGCGGGGCGGCGCGCCAGTGTTTGAAACTGTGCTGGACCATGCACCTGAGACCGGTATCGCGCATTCGCCCGGCATCATCTTGAACGATCAGGGTATGAGTGTGCTGTGGTTTGCAGGCTCGCAAGAGGCGCAGGCGGATGTGGATGTGGTGGGCGTCGATATCGGGCCGGATGGGGCGGTTTCGCCCATCACGCCGCGCCTGACCAGCGCGGCGCTTGGCGATACGTTCGAGCCGCGACAACTGGTCGTGACCCTTGGCAACACCATTCAACGCGACGGGGCGGAGGAGACGCTTTATACCACGGCCGTGTCGGTGGGCGGCTGGGCCATGGCCTCGATCGCTGAAGTGCGGATGGGGCCGGATGGCCCGCTGCGCGCGCGCAAGCTGAATCTTTCGCCGCTGCTCAATCGCTCGTTCCTGGTGAAATCCCCGATGGTTGCCTACGCGGACGGATCGCACGCCCTGCCGGCCTATTTCGAGATGGGCAGCACCTATGGCGCGCTGGTGCGGCTGGACGGCGAGGGGCGCGTGCGCGACATGCGGCGCATGGCCGGGCCGATGAAGGCGATCCAGCCGATGATCGTGCCGCTGGACAGCGCCCGCGCCGTGGCCTTTCTGCGGAATTTCGACAGCGGAGCACGGCGGCTTCTGATCAGCCGCACGGAGGATGGCGGGCGCACATGGGATAAGGTGCGCGAGACCGATATGGCGAACCCGAGCGCGCCGGTTGCGGCAATCGGGATCGGCGGCGGAGCGATCCTGATGGCGGTCAATGACGATGCGGGTGATGGCGGTATCCTGAATTTGGTGCTGAGCGAGGATGGTGGCGAGACTTGGCACCACCTGCGCACATTGGAGGAGGGCGGCGGCGATGCGCGCTATCCCATGATGCGCGCGTTGCCGGACGGGCGCATCGCGCTGGTCTACAGCGTTCGGGGCAAACGGGGCATCCGAGCGCATGTCTTCAACCTCGCCTGGGCGCTGGGCGCATGACGGGGGCGCTGACCATTCTCTGGCTGGCTTCGCTGATCGGCTGGCTGGCGTGGCTGATCCTCGGGATCGGGATGCAGGCGCAGATCGCCGTGCCGCTGGGGCTTGCTGTGGGTGTCGTCATCACTCTGCTCTTGCGGGATACGCTGCCGCTGCGCGGGCTGGTCGCGCTTTTGGGGCCGGTCGGGGCGGTGCTACCGTTTCTGATCCTGCGCCAGATGTCGGCGGACATGGGCGCGCCGGTTCAGCCGTTCGGCAGTACCGAACTGTTGGTTTTTCTCGGCCTCTACGTCGCCTTTCTGGCCACGGCGATGGGAGCGCTGCCCATTGATCTCTACCGGCTGGGCTATGCGCCGATCCCGGTAGCGATCATGGTGCTGGCGCTCTGCGCTTACGGGCTGGGGCAGGGGATGATATTCGTACCGCTATTGGCGGTTACGGCGCAGGCCATGTGGGTGGTTGGCTGGGGCAGCAGCAATTACCTGGACCATATCTTGCATCCGGCGCTTGTGCCGGCGGTCCTCGTCGTTCTGGTGCTGCGCCTGTTCTGAGCCAAAGACGGGAGCTTTGCTCTCAAGCCTGAAACTCTCCAAGGGGAATTTCAGGCACCCCCGGGATACTTCCTGCAAAAAAATGGCGGGCTAGACTTCGCGGAGCTCGGCTTCGAGCGCCTCTCCGGATGCCGCGCGGGCGCTGGAAGCGCCGGCGATCAGCGCATATGCAGCGGGCGTCAGAAAGAGCGTGAAGGCGGCGGCGATGCCGAGGCCGCCGAATACGACCCAGCCGATGGCGGCGCGTGCCTCTGCGCCCGGGCCGGAGCCGAGGATAAGCGGCAGGCCGGCCATGACCGTGCAGATGAGGGTCATGGAGATGGGACGCAGGCGCACGTGGGCGGCCTCGAGCGCGGCCTCGGAGGCGCTGGCCCCCTTGTCGCGCATCTGGTCGGCGAATTCGACCAGGAGGATTCCGTTCTTGGCCATGACCCCGACGAGCATCAGAACACCGATCTGGCTGTAGATGTTGATCGTCGTGCCGGTCAGCAGCAGCGCGTAGATAGCGGCGCAGATGCCGAAGGGCACGGTTGTCATGACCACAAGCGCGCTGGTCAGGCTCTCGAATTGGGCCAGAAGGACGAGAAAGACCACGATCAGCGCGATGATGTAGGTCGCCGTGAGCGCGCTGGACGTTTCATCCAGCGATGCGGCCTCGCCGAGGAAGATGAGGCCGATCTCGCCGGGAAGCGTGTCCTGGGCCAGGGCACGCACGTCGTCGATCACGCTACGAAGGGGGGTGTCGGGCGAGAGCGATGCGTTCAGCTCGATCGCGCGGCGCTGGGCGTGACGGTCCAGCTCGGCGGCGACGCCGTTTTCCTCGAAGGACACGAGTTGGCTGAGCGGAACAAGCGCTCCGCTATCAGCGCGCACATAAAGGTTCATCAGGTCGGCGGGATCGCGCACAGCGCCAGCGCTGGATTGCAGGATGATCGGGACGGCCTCGTCCTGAATGGTCAACTCGGCGATCTCGTCCTCGTCGATCAGGGCACGCAGGGTCGTTGAAAGCGCCTCCATGTCGACGCCGAGATCCGAGGCGCGTGCGCGGTCCACCAGCACATTCAGCTGCGGCTGCGTCGCCTGATACTGAATCCGGATATCTGACAGGCCAGTCACATCGCGCATCGCCTCGGCAAAGCTGTCAGCCGCCTCGGCGATCTGCGGATAGCTCGGCCCGGTCAGCGCGATGCTGAGCCCGCCCGCCGAGCCGCGCAGGCCCAGGCTGTTGCCGCCATAGATTCGCCCCTGCGCGCCAGCCAGGTCGGCGAGCTGCGGTTGGATCTGTGCCTCGATCTCGGCCTGGCTGACCTCGCGCTGATCCCAGGGGGCAAGGCGCAGGCCGATGGAGCCCCGGTTAAGATCATAGCGCCCGGTAATCGAATAGAGGCTGCCGGCCACGCCGCTTGAGACGAAAGGCTGCATCATCGCCTCGACCCGCTCGACCTGCGCATCGGTATAGTCGAGGCCGGTGCCATCCGGCCCTTGGATCCATACGTCGATCTCGCCGCGATCCTCCTCAGGCAGAAGCTCTTCGCCCAGTTGGCCATAGACCAGCGCGGCGGACCCGGCGAGGAGCGAGGCGGCGACCAGCGTCACCAGCGGCGCCGCCACCATCGGCCGGACCAGAGCCATGTAGCCGCGCGAGAGCCACCCGCCAAGGCGCGCGAGCGGGCCGGTGCCGCCGCCCATATCGGCGGTCAGCGAGGCCAGCATGGGGCACATGGTGAGCGCGACAAAGGACGAGAGCGCGACGGTGATAGCCAGCACGAATCCGAATTCGGTAAAGAGCCTACCTGCGTCGCTGGGCAGGAACGATATGGGGACAAAGACTGCAATCAGCGTCGCCGTGGTGGCGATGACGGCAAAAAAGACCTCGCGTGCGCCGATGGCGGCGGCGGCGCGGCGGCCCAGACCCTCCTGCCGTTTGCGCTGGATGTTCTCTGTCACGACAATGGCATCGTCGACGACGAGGCCGGTGGCCAGAACCAGTGACAAGAGCGTGATGAGGTTGACAGAAAACCCCAGTAGCCAGATCGCGGCGAGCGATCCGGTCAGCGCGATGGGGATGGCGATGGCCGGGATGAGGACGGTGCGCAGCTTGCCGAAGAAGAGCCAGATGACCCCAATCACGATCAGCAGGGCGACAGAAAGCGATTTGGCGACCTCGGCGATCGAGCCCTTGATGAAAATCGCGCTGTCGGAGGTGATCTCGAAGCCCAGTTCAGGATAGCGCAGGCGCAACCGCTCGATGACGCGGCGGGCCTCGTCGGAAATCTGCACGGTATTGGATTGTGCCTGCCGCACAATGCCAAGGTTCAGCACCATGCGCCCGTCAAGGCGCGCGACGCTCTCGGCGGTGGCAAGGCCGAAATAGACATCAGACACATCGCCGAGGCGGATATTTTCGCGGATCTTCAGCTCTTCTATGAGGGCGGGATCTGTGACGGTCGCATCAGCGCGCACCAGCACCTCAAGCTGGCCCGAGCCGAAGCTGCCGACCGGCACATCGAACTGCGCGGCGCGCAGGGTATCGGCCACCTCGGCAATGGAGAGACCGAAGGCGGCGAGGCGCTCGGGCGCGACCTCGACCCTCAGGACGCGCTGGCGATCGCCGAAGACGACGACTTCGGCCACGCCGGGCACGGCGGTGAATTCGGGAATCACGGCATCCTCGACCAGCCGGGTCAACTGGTCGATGGGGCGCGCGTTGCTCCAGATCGCGATGTCGACAATGGGATTGGCGTCCTGCTCGGACTTGACGACGTAAAGATCTTCGACCCCGTCAGGCAGGCGCGTTTCGACCCGCGCCACAGCCTCGCGCACATCGCTGGCCGCCGTGTCCAGATCGCGGCTGGGACTGAACTCGGCGCGCAGGCGAAAGTTGCCTTCTTCGGAGGAGGTTTCGACCGAGGTGACGCCGGCGACCCGCGCAACCGCCCCTTCGACAAGCGAGGCGACTTCGGCATCGAGCGTGGTGGGAGAGGCGCCGGGGTAGTTGGCGCGGACAGAGACGATTGGGCGGTCGATATCGGGCAACTCGCGGATCTCGACGCCCCAGAGCGCGCCGATCCCGGCGATGACGATCAACAGGTTCATTACTGCTGCCAGCCAGGGCCGCCGCACGCTGAGCGCGCTGATTCCGCCGGCGTCATTCATCACGTTGCCCCCTGTCCGGGGCTGTTCAGCACATCCACCTCGCGACCAGGGCGCATGCGTTGCAGGCCCTCGACGACAATGCTGTCGCCCTCGCTTAGCGGTCCCTGGACGATGACGGAGCCGCCGCGCCGGCGGATCAGGCGCACCTCGACGGGCTGGGCGCGGCCCTCGCCATCAATGCGCCACACCTGCAGCGCACCCCCCGAGAATTGCAGCGCAAGCTCGGGCAGGATCGGATAGCTGTCGCCGGGCAGGTCCAGCGTCACGGTAAAGGACGCGCCGGGTCGCAGGGTATCGCTTTCGTTGGGAAACGCGGCCCGCAGCCGCGCCGTGCGCGTCGTCGCGGCAACGCGGCTGTCGATGGCGGTTATTTCGCCTGCCAGCGCTTCCGCGTCGATGCTGGGCGAGGTGGCGCGCACGGCCATGCCTATTTCCGCGCGGGGCAGCAGGGCCTCGGGCAGGTCGAACTCCACCAGGATGCGGCTGCGGTCGTCATAGCTTGCGATCGCCTCGTTCGGCTCGATCCGGTCGCCGACCTCGACCTCGGCCAGCCCGGCGATCCCGTCAAAAGGGGCGCGCAGCACGCGGTCCGCCAGATCGGCACGGGCTTGCTCAAGCTCGATTTCAGCGATGCGATAGGCTGTCATGGCGTCCTCGAACCGCTGGACGGTGGTCACGCCCGTATCGCGCAGGCCGGTATAGCGCTCTTGCTCGGACTGGGCGCGCTCTTGCCGCGCCTCGGCCAGCGAGAGGGCGAGACGCTGATCCTCGTCCTCGAGGCGCATCAGCACGTCACCCTCCGCAAAACGGCGGCCTGGTGTGATATTGAGCTCTGTCACCTCGCCGCCCGCGGGCGCGCGCAAAGTCACCGAGCGCTGGGCCAGCCCCGTACCGACGGCGGAGAAAGACAGGCTGTCCTCGGCCAAGGCAACTTCGGCCACAAGAACCGGCACGCCCTCTTGGCTGCCGCGTCCCCCCTGCGCCGTGTCGGTCCCTGGCTGCCAAAGCGCTGTGATCTCGGCGCGGTATTGCCATGCCGCTGCCGCGGCCGCGATCAACGCGGCACTCAGGGCGAGTTGCTTCCAGATAGGTGTCTTTGTCATGGGCCTTCCGGGGCGAGGGGCGGCGGTGGGATGCCAATATCCATGACATGATAGCCTTTAGAGGGACCACGTCATGCCCTCATTTGCCGAGCGGCTTGGGATCGGCACGAAAAACGCCGCCGGAGCGTCTCCGGCGGCGTCAAAATTTCGTGAGGTGCCGGGGCTTTAAGCTGCCAGAGCGCCCTTGGCCTGCTCAACGATCGCGGCGAAGGCTGCGGGCTCGTGCACGGCCAGATCGGCCAGAACCTTGCGGTCAACCTCGACACCGGCCAGCGCCAGACCGTTGATGAAGCGGCTGTATGTCAGCGCCTCGTCATGGCTGCGCACGGCGGCGTTGATGCGCTGGATCCAAAGCGCGCGGAAATTCCGCTTGCGGTTCTTGCGGTCGCGGGTTGCATACTGGTTGGCCTTGTCGACGGCCTGGGTTGCAACGCGGAACGTATTCTTGCGGCGGCCATAGTAACCTTTGGCGGCCTTGATGACTTTCTTGTGACGGGCGTGGGTGACGACGCCGCTTTTGACTCTCGACATGCTTGGATCTCCTTAGCGCGCGTAGGGCATCATCGGCTTGATGATCTGCTCATCAGCCTTGGACAGGGTGGTGGTGCCACGGGCATTGCGCAGGAACTTGTTGCTGCGTTTGATCATGCCGTGCTGCTTGCCAGCCTGACCTGCGATCACGCGGCCAGAGGCCGAGATCTTGAACCGCTTCTTGCAGCTCGATTTTGTCTTCATCTTGGGCATTTCCGGCTCCTATTCAGTGGTCGGTCGAACGCGCGACTCGGCATGCCACTCAGGGCCGGACGCGCGGGTGAAGGCCGCCTTTTAGGAGGGATGGCCCCGGCGTGCAAGGGCAAAGCCGCCTCAGTTGATGAAATCGCCCACAACGCGGACGAAGGCCTTGGGCACATCGGTGATGCTGTAGCCCGTCGGTTTCATGGAGACCGCCCAGACCACCAGGCATCCTGCTGCGATCAGCACCAGCGACGCGACGCGGGGCGGGCGCCGATCGGAGATGGCCGAGACGATGGCGGGGATCGAAAACACCCCCAGCACCACTCCGATGACGAGTATCTGATCGCTGTTCATGCCTGTCCGCCTATCTGGGTGACCTATGCGTCACCTTAGCTTGGATCCGCGGCGTATATCAAACTTTCTTGGCAGGGCGCGACGCGCAGGATGTTGGTGGTGCCCGGCACGTTAAACGGCACGCCTGCGGTCACCACGATCTGATCTTCTGTCGTGGCATAGCCTTGCGCCCGCGCGGCGCGGGCTGCGTTGATCACCGCCATCTTGAACCGGTCCAGCTCGGAGGTCATCACGCAGTTCACCCCCCAGCTCAGCGCGAGGCGCCGGGCGGTGCCGCGCAGCGACGTCATCGCGATGATCGGCACGCGCGGTCGCTCGCGCGCCGTCAGCAGCGCGGTGGTGCCCGATTGGGTGAAGCAGCAGATCACGCTGATATCCGCCGTCTCGGCGATCTCGCGCGCGGCGGCGACGATGCCGTCGGCCACCGTGGTGCGCACGGCAACGCGTGACGCTTCGATGATCTGGCGGTAGGTCGGATCGCTCTCGACCTCGCGCGCGACGTTGTCCATCGTCGTCACCGCCTCGACAGGATAGCTGCCCGCCGCCGATTCCGCCGACAGCATTATGGCGTCCGCGCCCTCGTAGATGGCGGTGGCCACATCGCTGACCTCGGCGCGGGTCGGGACCGGCGATTCGATCATCGATTCCAGCATCTGGGTGGCCACGATCACCGGCTTGGCCGCCTCGCGGCAGGCGCGGACAAGGCGCTTCTGGATGGGCGGCACGTTCTGAACAGGGAGTTCCACGCCCAGATCGCCGCGCGCCACCATGATGCCGTCCGAAGCGGCAAGGATGGCGTCAAAGCGTTTCACCGCAGACGGTTTCTCGATCTTGGACAGGATGGCCGCGCGGCCTTGGGCCAGCTCGCGCGCCTCGGCCACGTCCTCGGGGCGCTGGACAAAGCTGAGCGCCAGCCAATCAACGCCCAGCTGACAGACGAATTCCAGATCCTTGCGGTCTTTTTCCGATAGCGCGGCCAGTGGCAATTCAACGTCCGGCACGTTCACGCCCTTGCGGTTGCTGATCGTGCCGCCGACGATGACCTCACAGGTGGCATGGCTGGCGCTGCACTCGGTCACTTTCAGCCTGATCTTGCCATCATTGACCAAGAGGGACGCGCCCGGCTCCAGTGCCTGAAAAATCTCGGGGTGGGGCAGGCAGACGCGGGTGCCATCACCCTCGGTCTCGTCCAGATCGAGGCGGAAGGACGCGCCTTCCTCCAATTCTTCTTCGCCCTTGGCAAAGACGCCGACGCGCAGTTTCGGACCTTGAAGATCAGCGAGGATGCAGATCGGGCTGTCCAGATCCTTTTCGACCTGCCGGATGATGCGGTGCTTTTCGCGGATCTCGTCATGCTGGCCATGGCTCATATTCAGGCGAAAGACATCGGCTCCCGCCTCGTGCAGGGCGCGGATCATGTCGTAGGTTTCCGACGAGGGGCCGAGCGTGGCGACGATCTTGACGTTGCGATGGCGTCTCATATGTGAAACTTCCTGTATTCTGAGGCCGAAGACAAGCAAACTGGCGTGGCAGGGCAAAGCTGGGCAATCGGCCCGGCGCATGTCCGAAGCTTTGCCATTCTTTTGCGTCGGGGCAAAGGGCAGACGAGGGATTTGGGGTGACATATCATCCAGTCGTCATAGACGGGGCCGATCGCAGCGGGCGCTGGATGGTGCTGTGCGATCACGCATCGAATGAAGTGCCGGATTTCGTGAATCGCGGGTGCCTTGGGGTCAGCGCGGACGACATGGCGCGCCACATCGCCTATGATCCGGGCGCCGAGGGCGTCAGCCGCGCATTGGCCGCGGCGCTGGACGGCCCCGCCGTCCTGTCGCGCTTCTCTCGCCTCGTGATCGACCCGAACCGGGGCGAGGATGACCCGACGCTGATCATGCAGCTTTATGACGGCACGATCATTCCCGGCAATCGCGGTATTTCCGATATCGACGCGGGCGAGCGTCTGCGCCGCTGCCACCGGCCCTATCACGAGGCGATCATACGCTCGGCCGAAACGCGGCGCACTCCCGTCATGGTGTCCATCCACAGCTTTACGCCGCAGCTGCGCGGCCGCCCGCCGCGCCCGTGGCAGATCGGTGTGCTCTATTCTACCGACACGCGCCTCGCACACCGCCTGTTGGCGCGTTTGCGCGCCCAGCCGGACCTGAGTGTGGGCGACAATCAGCCCTATACCGGCCATCTGCCCGGCGATACCATCGCGCGGCACGGGATCGAGCGGGGGCGGCCGAACGTGCTGATCGAGCTGCGTAACGATCTGATCGAAACCGAGGCGCAGCAGCGCGCCTGGGCGGCGCGCCTGGCGCCGATCCTGTCCGAAACACTGGCCGAGGCCGGTCTGTAAAGGAGGCGCAAGATGCCGCATGTGATCATCGAACATTCCGCCGATGCTGCGGGGGGCACTGGCCTCGACGCGCTGTGCCAGGCGCTTTACCATGCGCTGGCGGAACATGCCGCGATCCCGAAGCCCGAGACGCTGAAGCTGCGCACGCAGGCCGCGGGGGCGCATCTGCTCGGCACGCGCGGGCAGAGCTTTGCCCACGCGACGCTGCGCCTCTTGCCGGGGCGCGACGAGGCGACCAAATCGGAACTGGCACAGGTGATCCTGCGCGTGATGGAGGCTGAGATGCATCATGTGCAAAGCCTGTCGGTGGATGTTGCCGATCTGAGCCCTGCCTATGCCAAGCGCGTGCTGCCCGACTGACTTAGCCGACTGACCAAGAAGGAGACACGCATGGACGACCAGACACGTACCGAACTTGAAGCCGCTGCCTTTCGCGCCCTTCGCCATCACTTGATGGAAGAGCGCACCGATGTGCAGAATATCGACATGATGAACCTCACCGGGTTCTGCCGCAACTGCCTGAGCCGCTGGTATCAGGAGGCTGCCAATGCGCGCGGGATCGAGATGTCCAAGGACGAGGCGCGCGAGATTTTCTATGGCATGACCATGGACGAATGGAAATCGCAGTATCAGACGGATGCCAACGCCAGTCAGCAGAAGGCGTTCAAGACGGCCTTCGCCGAGAATGTCGAGAAAAAGCGCTGAAAAAGCAGTCGGATCACTCCTTGGGAGCGGTCCGACATGAGTATTTTCGCCAAGACGAAGGTGCTGGGCCGCGCTAGATGGCGGCCTTGAGGCTTTCGTCGATATAGATCTCGCGCAGGCGGGCGGCGAGGGGGCCGGGCGTGCCGGTACCGATGCGGTCGCCGTCGATTTCCACGACAGAGGTGACAAAGGCGCTGGCCGATGTGATGAAGGCCTCATCCGCTGCCTTTGCCTCAGCCAGGGTGAAACTGCGCTCTTCCACCTCCATTTGCGCCTCGCGGGCAAAGCGCAGGACGGCAGCGCGGGTGATTCCGTGCAGGATGTCATTGCTGAGCGCGCGGGTGATGATGCGTCCGTCCTTGACGATATAGGCGTTGTTGGACGTACCCTCGGTGATGTGGCCATCCTCGATCATCCAGGCATCGTCGACGCCTGCGGCTTGCGACATCATCTTGGCCATCGACGGGTAGAGAAGCTGCACCGTCTTGATGTCGCGGCGGCCCCAGCGCATGTCGGGCACCGTGACAATGCGCGCGCCGCGCTTGGCCATCGCGCTGTCCATCATGCCGGGCTTGGCCTGCGTGAAGAGGACGAGCGTCGGCTCGGTATCTTCTGCGGGATAATGAAAGTCTCGATCACCGGGATTGCCGCGTGTGACCTGCATGTAGATCAGCCCCTCGTCGATCCCGTTGCGCTTCACCAACTCGCGGTGGATCTCCAGCAGATCGGCGCGCGCCTCGGGGGCGGGTATTCCAAGCTCGTTCAGCGAGCGGTCGAGGCGAGTCATGTGCCCCTCGAAATCGACCAGTTTGCCATTCAGCACGCTGACCACCTCGTAGACGCCGTCTGCCATCAGAAAGCCGCGGTCGAAGATCGAGACCTTGGCCTCGGTTTCGGGCAGGTAGTCCCCATTCACGTAAACGGTGCGCATTGTCGTTATCCCCATAGCTCCGGCGCGGGGGGGTGCACCCCGGCGCTGTCGAATGTCAGCGGTGTGTCCCGGTCCTCGGCCAGAAGGAGCGGGCCGTCAAGGTCCGTCACCATCGCGCCCTGGGCGACCAATGTCGCAGGCGCCATCGCAAGGCTGCTGCCGATCATGCAACCGACCATCACGCGATAGCCCTGGGCCAGGGCCTCGCGCCGAAGCTCCAGTGCCTCGGTCAGCCCGCCGGTCTTGTCCAGCTTGATGTTCACCACGTCATACTTGCCCTTGAGCGCGGAAAGGCTGGCGCGGTCATGGCAGCTCTCGTCGGCGCAGACGGGCAGGGGACGCTCCACGCCCAAGAGCGCGTCATCCTCGCCCGCAGGCAAGGGTTGCTCGACCAGCGCAACGCCCAGGCGCACCAGATGCGGCGCCAGATCGGCGTAGATCTCGGCGCTCCAGCCTTCATTGGCATCGACGATGATGCGTGCGTCGGGCGCGCCCGCACGGACTGCCTCCAGCCGTGTCATATCGTCCGGCGTGCCCAGCTTGATCTTCAGCAGGGGGCGGTGCTTGTTCTTGGCTGCCTGGGCCTGCATCGCCTCGGGCGTGTCGAGCGAGAGGGTATAGGCCGTGATTTCCGGCCCCGGTTCGGGCAGCTCGGCCAACTCCCACACACGCCGCCCGGCGCGCTTGGCCTCCAGATCCCACAGCGCGCAGTCCAGAGCATTGCGGGCCGCCCCTGCTGGCATGGCCGCCAACGCCGCGCGGTCTGTCACCTCGGTCGCCTCGATCTGCGCCGTCACGCTCTCCAGCGTCTCGCCGTAGCGGGCATAGGGCACGCATTCGCCCCAACCGCGATGCACCCCGTCGTTGACCGTGACCGTCAGTACCTGCGCCTCGGTGCGCGAGCCGCGGCTGATGGTGAAAACCTGAGCCAACTTGAAAACATCGCGCGTCACCGAAACCTGCATGCGTCCCGCCTTTCTTAGTTCAGAAATGTTCTAACTTGGACGCGAATTCTCCCGCGCCGAAGCCATCAAATCACAGCGCTTCCAACGCGTCGACCAGCAGACTTGCACCGAAACGGTAGGGGTCGGTCGCGGGCAGGTCCATGCGCTGGGCGACGTCGGCCAGGTAATCCCGGGCCTCTTCCTCGCTCATGTGCTGGGTGTTGATCGAGATGCCAACGACGCGGCAGGCCGGATTGCCGACCTGTGCCAGCGGGAGGGCGGTGTCGCGCAACTTCTCGAGCGTGGGCGGAGTGTAGCCGGGCAGGCCGCGCATATGGCTTCGCGTCGGCTCGTGGCAGAGGATCAGCGCGTCGGGCTGACCGCCATGGATCAGCGCCATGGTGACGCCCGAATAGGAGACGTGGAAGAGACTGCCTTGCCCCTCGATCATGTCCCAGTGATCGGCGTCATTGTCCGGCGTCAGGTATTCGATCGACCCGGCCATGAAATCCGCGATCACCGCGTCCAGAGGCACACCGTCGCCGGTGATCAGGATGCCGGTCTGGCCGGTAGCGCGGAACGTGGCCTTCATGCCCCGCTCGGTCATGTCGCGCTCCATTGCCATCGCGGTGTACATCTTGCCGACCGAACAGTCGGTGCCGACGGCGAGGCATCGCTTGCCGCTCCGCGGCTCGCCGTTTGCGATGGGGTATTTAACCGAAGGGACGCGAACATCGTGCAGCTTGCGGCCCGTCGCCTCGGCCACGGCCACGAGGTCGGGCTCGTCGCGCAGGAGGTTATGCAGGCCGGAGGCGATATCGAAACCCTCCTCGAGCGCCGTGACCAGAACCTTTTTCCAAGCCTGGCTGATGATGCCACCGCGATTGGCGACGCCGATGACCAGCGTTTTGGCCCCTGCTTCTTTTGCCTCGAGCAGTGTCATCTCGGTCAGTCCCAAATCGGCGCCACACCCCGGCAGGCGGAACTGGCCGACGGCATTTTCGGGGCGCCAGTCGCGGATACCAATGGCGACCTTGGCGGCCAGCATATCGGGCGCATCGCCCAGAAATAGAAGATATGGCGTCTCGATCATGGGATGTTCGGTCCTTGCAGGGGCGGGCCAGCGCGGCCCGGCTTTCGGATTCGGCGATTGATGCCGTCTTATCTAAGTTAAGGCCCGGTATCACGCAAATTTCTACGGTAATAACCTGTCTTCAGTGAAATGGCGCCGTAATTTGGGCGTCTGCGTAATTAATAGGCGAAGAATCTGCGGTCCATTTGGTAAAATTCGGTGAATTTCACCAAATGCTGCGCCTGCAAAACCGCCTTGCAAGAGGGTGGGTAATTTAATACCGATTGCGGATATCCGCACGCAACTTCCTTATCGGAAAGAGGTTCCAATGAGCTTTCGTCTGCAGCCGCCCGCTCCCGCCCGCCCAAATCGCTGCCAACTCTTCGGCCCGGGTTCCAACGCGAAACTCTTTGAGAAGATGGCGACCAGCGCAGCGGATGTGATCAATATCGATCTTGAGGACTCGGTCAGCCCGAATGACAAGGATTTGGCTCGAAAGCAGACGATCGAGGCGATCAATTCGGTTGACTGGGGCAACAAGTATCTCAGCGTGCGGATCAACGGCCTGGACAGTGCCTGGTGGTATCGCGACGTGGTGGACCTTCTGGAGAAGGCCGGCGACCGGCTGGACCAGATCATGATCCCCAAGGTGGGCTGCGCGGCGGATGTCTATGCCGTCGATGCACTGGTCACCGCCGTCGAGCGGGCCAAGGGGCGCACAAAGCCGATCAGCTTCGAGGTGATCATTGAAAGCGCGGCGGGTATCGCCCATGTCGAGGAAATCGCAGCCGCCAGCCCGCGTCTGCAGGCGATGAGCCTCGGCGCCGCCGATTTCGCGGCATCGATGGGCATGGCGACGACGGGGATCGGCGGCACGCAGGAAAATTACTATATGCTGCACGATGGGCAAAAGCACTGGTCCGATCCGTGGCATTGGGCGCAGGCCGCCATTGTCGCGGCCTGCCGCACGCATGGCTTGCTGCCAGTCGATGGGCCTTTCGGGGATTTCTCGGACGATGACGGTTTCCGCGCGCAGGCGCTGCGCTCGGCCACGCTGGGCATGGTCGGAAAATGGGCCATCCATCCCAAGCAGATCGCATTGGCCAACGAAGTATTCACGCCCACCGAGGAAGCCGTTGCCGAAGCGCGCGAGATCCTGGCCGCGATGGAGACGGCCAAGGCGAATGGCGAAGGCGCGACCGTCTACAAGGGCCGCCTTGTCGATATCGCCAGCATCAAGCAGGCCGAGGTGATCGTGCGCCAATCCGAGATGATCGCGAAGGGCTGAGGCGGCACGCGGCAGTAACGAGCGCCTGCGGCGCGCTCTTTCCCTCTTTGCGTTGCGCGCAGCCGCGTTGGAAATCTTGCAGATTTTTAACGAATGGATATTTGAGGCAAGACGAAGCAGAAGGGCGGCGCGCATGGGCCGCCTTTCGTGCTGTTGGGCAGGCTCGGGGAGGCATCAGGTAATGGATACGCGCGCAAGGCTGGACGCATTTTTGTCGCGGGCGGTCGTGCGGCAGGTGATCATCGGCGTGATCATCTTCAACGCGATCATATTGGGCATGGAGACCTCGACCAGCCTGATGGCGCAGTTCGGCGTGCTGATCGTGGCGCTGGATACCGCCTGTCTTGCCTTTTTCGTCACGGAGATCGCGCTCAAGCTTTATGCGCGGGGCGGGCGGTTTTTTCGCGACGGGTGGAGCGTATTTGACCTGATCGTCGTCGCGCTGGCGCTGATACCGGCGGGGCAGGCACTTTCGGCGCTGCGCGCCTTGCGGATCTTGCGGGTGCTGCGCGTCATCTCGGTCGCGCCGCGGTTGCGGCGGGTGGTCGAGGGGTTCGTGACCGCGCTTCCGGGTATGGGCTCGGTCTTCTTGCTGATGGCGATCATTTTCTACATCGGCGCGGTGATCGCGACCAAGCTTTTTGCCGCTGATTTTCCCGAGTGGTTCGGCACGCTGGGCCGGTCAGGCTACACGCTCTTTCAGATCATGACGTTGGAATCGTGGTCGATGGGCATCGTGCGCCCGGTGATGGACGTGCATCCCTGGGCCTGGGCGTTTTTCCTGCCTTTCATCCTGATCACGACCTTCGCGGTGGTGAACCTGTTGGTGGGTCTGATCGTGAACTCGATGCAGGACGCGCATCATTCCGAGGATGCGGCCAATACCAACACCTATCGCGATGAAGTCGTGGGTCGTCTGGCCGCGATGGAGGCCAAGCTGGATGCGCTGGCCAAGGATCGGGATTGCTGAGGGCGCAGCGCACGAATGGTGATTTGACGGCACGAGCATTCCGGCCAATGGTGCGGCAGCCAGCCTCCCGGAGCCGCCATGGACAAGCCTGCCTCCATTTTCACGCCCGTTCTCATTGCGGGCTGCGTGATCATGGTGATCTCATTCGCGGTACGCGCATCGTTCGGCGTGTTCCAGATCCCCATCGCGGACGAATTCGGTTGGCTGAGGAGTGAATTCAGCCTTGCTATCGCTGTCCAGAATCTGGCCTGGGGGATCGGGCAGCCGTTGTTCGGGGCGCTGGCGGAAAAGATCGGCGACAGGCGGGCGATTGTGTTGGGGGCGCTGGTCTATGCTGCGGGACTGGTGGCATCGTCTCTGGCGGTGACGCCGGAGGCACATCAATTCTTCGAGGTTTTCGTAGGCTTCGGCATCGCCGGCACCGGGTTTGGCGTGATTCTGGCCGTGGTGGGCCGGGCAAGCAGTGACGAACACCGCTCCATGAGCCTGGCGATTGCGACCGCTGCCGGATCTGCGGGTCAGGTCTTTGGCGCGCCGGTGGCCGAGGCGCTGCTGGGGCTGATGAGTTGGCAGATGGTGTTTGTC
Organism: Roseovarius maritimus; assembly: GCF_043355895.2. NCBI lineage: Bacteria > Pseudomonadati > Pseudomonadota > Alphaproteobacteria > Rhodobacterales > Roseobacteraceae > Roseovarius > Roseovarius maritimus. Next base: position 109,083 of record NZ_JBHFPF020000009.1, on the reverse strand, counting down.
CTCTTTGCCGGGGTAATACTGGCAAGCCTCATGGTGCTGCCCTTGATGCGCGTGCCGGTTGTCGCAACCCGGTCCGAGCTGGAGGAGAGCCTGGGCCAGATCCTGCGACGCGCGATGCGCGATCCGAGTTATGTGCTGATTTTTCTGGGATTTTTCAGCTGCGGCTATCAGCTGGCCTTCATTACCGCGCATTTCCCGGCCTTCGTGACCGAGATGTGCGGGCCGATCCTGCCGGGAGGGATGCTCTACGGAATGGGCATCACCAGCACCTCGGCGCTAGGGGCGGTGGCGATATCGCTGATCGGGTTGGCGAACATCGCGGGCACGCTGACGGCGGGATGGCTGGGCAAGCGTTATTCGCGAAAATACCTGCTGGCAGGTATCTATGCGGGGCGCACGATCATCGCGGCCGCCTTTATACTGACACCGATCACGCCTGCGACTGTGCTGCTGTTTTCGGTCTCGATGGGCGCACTATGGCTGGCGACCGTGCCGCTGACCAGCGGTCTGGTCGCACATCTCTACGGGCTGCGCTACATGGGTACGCTCTATGGGATCGTCTTCTTCAGCCACCAGTTGGGCAGTTTCCTTGGCGTGTGGCTGGGTGGGCGGATGTATGACATCTACGGCGACTATACTGCGGTCTGGTGGATCGGTGTTGGCGTTGGCGCGTTCAGTGCGATTGTGCATCTGCCGATCAAGGAGACCCGGCTGATCCCGGCCTAGCGCGCCAGGTGATGGCCCAGAAGACGCGCGACGTCTGCATCGTGGCTGTATGGCAGGGCATGGCCCGCCTCGGGAACCACCTCCTGCACGGCGGCCGCATTCCATTCGGCCAGGGTATCGCGCCCTTTGATCGGGATGACATCATCCTTCCCGGCCCAGATCACCAGGACGGGAAGGCCAGCCTCGGCCAGTTTGCGATGCACCGCTTCCGTGTCCGCGTCCAGCGCGCCGCGTAGTGATGACAGTACGGCAGGCAGATACCCGCGATAGCGCAGTTGCGCGATTTGCATGTCGACAATGCCCGGCACGCCCGACGCCTGGCTCCGCTCGGCTTCGAGCGCGCGGCGCATCGAACGGCCATAGAGTGCCAGCATCGCCCAGGTGCCAAGCAGCCCTGTCTTGGCCATCAGGCGCGAGGCGGGGCCCAGATCATGGCCGATCCCTGCGGGCGCCAGAAGAACGATCCTGCGGATCATCCGAGGGTTCTCGGCGGCAAAGCCGGGCGCGATGATGCCGCCCATCGAATAGCCGAAAAGGGTGATGTCGCCGGTCACCTTCTGGTCTGCCAGAAGGTCCGACAATTGCCGCGTGAAGAAGGCCACATCCTGCGCGCCTCCGGGGCAGCCCGAATAGCCGCGCCCGTAGAGGTCGTAGACCAGCACGCGGTAGCCCATATCGCCGAGGGTTTCGGCGATAGCCTGCCACACCGGGGAGGGCGTTGTCAGGCCGTGCACGCAGACCGCGACAGGCCCGTCCTTTGCGCCCAGCCAGCGATAATGCACGCAGCCCTGGGGCAGGTCCGCAAACTGGCCCGGCGCATCGCGGCGCGGCATGCGCGGGCGCGCGGCCTCACGCAGGAAGGGGGTGACAGCGACGAGGGCGAGGATTGCGAGAAACGTTGTCACCGGGCCTGGTCCGGTGTCAGAAGGCCGAGCGTGACGAGGTTCTGCGCCAGCCCTTCCGGCCCTTGGAAATGATGCACATGCCAGCCTCGCGCAGCGGCGGCGGCGATATTGTCTGCACGGTCGTCGATGAAAAAAAGCGCCTCGGGCGGCAGCCCGCAATCCGCTTCGACAGCTGCATAAATCGCGGGTTCGGGTTTGATCAAACCCATCCGGCCCGAGATATAGGCCCGGTCGAACTCTTGCAGAAACGGAAACTGCGCGGCGCTGAGCGGGAAGTTGTCGGTGCCGAAATTCGAGAGTGCAAACACTGGCATGCCTTGTGCCTTTAGCGCCTGCAGCATGCGCACAGAGTGGTCGATGGCAGGCTTGGCCATCTCGCACCAATGGTCGCGGAAATGCAGCAGTTCGGACGCGAAATCCGGATGGGCATCACCCATGCGCGCGGCTTCGGCGCCGAAATGGGCGCCTGCGTCGATGCGGTTCATCATCGCCGGAATGTCGATAGCGGCGAACATCGCGCGGCGGCGGGCTGCGCCGCAAAGCGTATCGAAATAGCGCTCGGGTTGCCATTCGATCAGCACGTTACCGATATCGAATATGACGGCCCGGGGCGTCACCGGCGATAGCGCGACGTTGGGCGCACGCCGCCGCGACGCTGTTCGCGCCACAGCATGTAAAGGCCCGAGCCGATGATCAGCGCAATGCCAATCCACGCATTCGCGCTGGGCCATGTGTCAAAGAACACGGCGCCCCAGAAGATGGCGACCGGCATCGCGACATACTCGAACGGCGCGGCAAAGGCAGCCTCGCTCAGCCGGTAGGCCTGCGTGATCAGCCAACTGCCGCCGACGCCCGCAATGCCCAGCATGGCAATCACCCAGAGGTCGGGTGTGTCGATGGGCGCCCAGGCGCGCAACAGGAACGAGAGCGCAGGATGCGCGCCGGTCTCGAACCGGCCGTCCCCGATCAGCAAGCCGATCACGGCGCTGGAGATCAGGAAGGTGAAGATGACATAGATCGTCATGGTCGCCGCGCTTTCGGTGTCGCGGATCTTGCGCGTGACCATGTGCATCGCGCCATAAAGGACGGCAGCGACAGCCGGGAGCAGCGAGGCGATCTGGAATGCCTCCGTGCCCGGCTGCACGATCAGCAGGACACCGACCAGCCCCACAAGGATTGCGACCCAGCGACGCGGGCCGACCGTTTCCTTGAGAAAGATCACCGACATCACCGCGATGGCCAAGGGCGAGATGAAGAAGATCGCAACCGCATCCGCGATTGGCAGCGCGGCGAGGCCCAGAAAGAGGCACACGTTGGCACAGACGATAAAGCATCCGCGCAGCAGATGCGCCCCGGGCCTGCGGGTATGAAATACCCGCAGTCCACCGCTGAAGGGCATGATGAGGGCAAGGAAGACCGTCAGGCTGACCAGCGAGCGCAGGAGCACGATCTGGTGCAGCGCGTAATCCTCGCTCAACAATTTGATGCCCAGATCGACGAAGGAAAAACACAGGATTGCCGCCATCGCGCAAAACGCGCCAATCGTATTGTTGGCCGGAGCGGCGAGGACGGTCATGCGAAGGGGCCTTTCAGGGGGCGAGGCTACGGGCCTGCCGGACGGCCCGCTCGAGCGCGTCCAGAAAGCGTGAACGATCCGCCTTTGTAAACCCCTTGCCGCCGCCCTGGCGAAACGGGTCGGCGGCGCGCAGATCCGTCATCAAATCGCGCGTCGCCAGCACATTGCCGATATTGGCAGCGGTCAAAGCCTCGCCATTATGCTTGAGCACCAGCGCGCCGGCCGCGACGCATTTCGCCGCCAAGGGAATATCACCGGTGACGACGACATCGCCTTTGCCCGCTCGCTCGGCAATCCATATATCAGCGATGTCCGGCCCGTCGGGCACGATCACGGTCTGGACCAGCGGATGGGGTGAGGGGCGCAATCCGCCATTCGAGACGATGTAAACGGCCCATCCATGGCGCGTGCCAACACGGATCGCCTCATCCTTGACCGGGCAGGCATCGGCATCGACATAGATCATCGTGGACCAGCCCCTTTGGAAAAAATACGTTTTCCGCGCCGCTTTCCACGCGGAAAGCAAGCGTCCGTCATTTGGCGCCTGCCTTGCTCGTCTTGCGGCCTACCTTGTATTCCTCGGGTATCGGCATGCGGTTGAACGCGTCCAGTCCGGCGATCTTGTAGGCCTCGGCCAGCGTCGGGTAGTTGAACGTATTTTGCACGAAGTAATCCACGGTGCCTTTCAGGTTCAGCACCGCCTGCGCGATGTGGATCAGCTCCGTCGCGCCTTCGCCGACGATCTGCACGCCCAGCACGCGCCGCGTCTTGAGCGAGAAGAGCATTTTCAGCATCCCGTGCTCCAGCCCCATGATATGGCCGCGGCTGGTCTCGCGAAAGCGCGCAACGCCGACCTCGTAGGGAATGCCGCGCTCGTTCATTTCCTCTTCGGACATGCCGCAGGTGCTGATCTCGGGGACCGAGTAGATGCCATATGGAAACCACGGGCTTTCGGGCAAAGTGGGCGTTTCCAGCGCGTGACAGGCGGCGATGCGCCCTTGTTGTAGCGAGGTAGAGGCGAGGCTGGGATGGCCGATCACGTCGCCCGCCGCATAGATATGGGGCACCTTCGTCTGGTAGGTCTTGCGCTCGACCTCCAGCCGTCCGCGATGGTCCGTGGTGAGGCCAGCCTTATCGAGGCCCAGCCGTGCCGTTGCGCCCATCCGTCCGGCGGCAAAGAGGAGCATATCGCTGCGCACATGGCGGCCGTTTTCCAGCGCGACCTCGACGTGACGGCCCGCGTCGGTGATACTCTCGATGGGCGAGCCGAGGCGCAGATCGACGCCGTTCTCGCGGATCTGGTGGGTGAAATCGTCGACGATGGCCTGGTCGATGAAGTCGAGGAAGGTTTCGCGCGGCTCGATCAGCGTGACGCGCACATCGAGCGCCGAGAACATGGTGGCATATTCCACCCCGATCACACCCGCGCCGATCACCGTCAGGCTGCGCGGGATTGTCTCCAGTTTCAGGAACTCGTCACTGTCCAGGACCGTGGTGCCGTTGAAGGGGCATGTATCCGGCCGATAGGTCTTGGTGCCCGTGGCGATCAGGAACTTGCCCGCCGTCAGGCGCGTGGTCTGACCCGCATCCACCTGCACCTCGATCTCGTTCGGGCCGACGAAACTGGCCATGCCATAGAGCGTTTCGACATGGTTGCGGTTGAACTGATGCTCCAGAACGTCGACCTCGTAATCGACGGTCTTGTGCAGGCGGGCCTGCAGATCCTCGGCGCCGATATCGTCCTTGACCCGGTAGGAGCGCCCGTAAAAGCTGCGCTCGCGCCAGCCCGAGAGGTTCAGCACCGTCTCGCGCAGCGTCTTGGACGGGATCGTGCCGGTATGGGCCGAAACGCCCCCCAGCCGGTCCTTGCGGTCGATGACCAGCACCCGGCGGTGCAGCTTGCCCGCCTGGATCGCCGCCGCGCGGCCCGCGGGACCCGAGCCGATGATGATCAGATCGTACCGACCCATGGTCTCATCCCGCATAAAGTGCCTCGGCGTGGAACGTCACGTGATCCTCCATGAAGGACGAGACGAAGAAATAGCTGTGATCATAGCCGGGCTGCATCCGGATGATGCCTTGCTGGCGGCGCTTGGCGGCGGCTTCGGCCAGCGTTTCGGGGCGCAGGAGGTCGAGGAACTGATCGGAGGTGCCGGTATCCACCAGCATCGGCCCGTCAAAGCCCTTTTCCGCCATCAGGAGGCTGGCATCATGCGCGGCCCATTTGCCTTCGTCCTCGCCCAGATAGCCGGTGAACTGCTTGCGGCCCCAATCGCTGTTAGCGGGATTGCAGATGGGCGAGAAGGCCGAGACCGAGCGGTAGCGCCCCGGCAGGCCCATCGCCAGCGTCAGCGCGCCGTGCCCGCCCATCGAGTGGCCGGTGATCGACTGCCGCTCGATGTCCACGGCGAACTCGGCGCCGATCAGCGTGGGCAGTTCCTCGGCGATGTAATCCCACATCCGGAAGTGCTTGGCCCACGGTTCTTGGCTGGCATTCAGGTAGAAACCCGCGCCCTGGCCCATGTCGAAGGCGTCGTCGTCGGCGACCCCATCGCCGCGCGGAGAGGTGTCGGGGAAAATGACGGCTATGCCCTGCTCGGCCGCCCAGCCTTGGGCGCCCGCCTTGGTCATGGCGTTCTCATGGGTACAAGTGAGGCCCGAAAGGTACCACAGCACTGGCACCGGGCCGTCCTTCGCCTCGGCGGGCAGGAAGAGGCCAAATGTCATGTCAGTGCCCGTCGCCTTGGAGGCGTGACTGTAGACGCCCTGAATGCCCCCAAAACAGGCGTTTTCCGATTTCGTCTCCATCGTGGCGCTCCTCTTGATGTCCTCGTTGTCACATAGATGATTAACAGCCGGTTGCGAACGGCGAAACGGCTAAAAATCGCCCCTAATAAAGCGGCTGCACCCAGCCGATCACCAGCGAAACCGTCACGGCTGCCAGCACCGTCGAGATCAGGATCGAAGTCGAGACCCGCTGCGGCGCGACGCCGTAATGCTGCGCCAGCATGTAGACATTGCCGGCCACCGGCAGGGAAGCCGCCGCGATCATCACCGCCGCCGCATAGGGCGCCACGTCAAAGATCCAGAGCGCGGCGATGGCGACGGCGGCGGGGTGCAGCACCAGTTTGCAAAAGCTCAGCCAGCCCGCAGCATAAGGCCGCTCTGCCGATTTACCCGCCAGCGAGGCACCGATGGCAAAGAGTGCGCCGGGCGTCGCCGCGCCGCCGAGGATGATCAGAAACTCGTTCACCGGGCCCGGAATGGGCAGGCGCAGGGCCGACCATGTCAGGCCCAGCACGATCGACACGATCATCGGGTTCTTTAGCAGGCCGATGCCCACGGTGATCAGGACGGCCGGCCGCATACGCCCGTCGCGCGTGCCCGTGATCACGATCACGATCAGCGCGCCAAAGACGATCAGATCGACCGCCAGCACCATCATCACCGAAACGATCGCCGCCTCGCCCATCAGCATGGCCAGCATGGGAATGCCCAGAAACCCCACATTGCCTATGACGGCGCATTGCGCCTCGACGGCAGCTTCCTCGGCGGGGCAACCGCGCAGGATCGCGGCGCCCGTGGCCAGCACATAGATCACCGCCGTGCCGCTGAGATAGGCCAGCACAAAGGGAAGATCGAAGACCTCGCGCAGGCTGAGATTGGCCGAAAAGCGCAAGAGCATGGCCGAGAGCGCGAAGTAGAAGACAAACTTCGTGAGGTAAGCCGTCGCCTGGGGGGTGAAAAAACCGCTGCGCCCCGCGCCGTATCCCAGCGCGATGATCAAGAAGAACGGCAAGGTCTGAATGAAAATCGCGGCCATTCCCCTTGGTAGCAGGCGCGCGCGCGGCGTCAATTGCGGCGCGCTTGCATCGGGCAGGCTGCGCGCTTTAGGTTGGCGCAAAATTCGGGGCGGCAACATGACAGCACAGAGCAGCGAGATCCGAAAAGGGCGCAAGTTCGATCAGGTGCTGGACGGCGCGCGCGAAGTGTTCATGCGCGACGGCTTTGACGGGGCGAATGTCGACGACATCGCACGTGTGGCTGGCGTGTCCAAGGCGACGCTCTACAGTTATTTCTCGGACAAAAGGCTGCTCTTTTCTGAAGTGGCGCGGATCGAATGCGACCGTCAGGCCGCCTCCGCCATGGCCGAGATCGACCCCGCTGCCCCGGTCGAGGCGTCGCTGAGCGAGCTGGCGGATCGGATCACGCGCTTCTTTCTGTCGGATTTCGGGCAGCAGATCTACCGCATCTGCGTGGCCGAAAGCCATCGCTTTCCTGAACTGGGCCAAAGGTTTTATGCCTCCGGACCCCGGATGCTGATGCAACGGCTGGGTGCGATCCTCGACGGGTATGTCCAGCGCGGTGCGCTGAGCATCGAGGATATTGACATGGCGGCCAACCAACTGGCCGAGCTGTGCAAGACCGACCTCTTTTCGCGCCGCCTCTGCGGTATCGGCGAGAGCCCGTCGGAGGAGGATATCCGCCGCGTCTCGGGCGCTGCGGTCACCATGTTCATGGCGCGCTACGCTGTTAGGTAACGCGCTGATTGCTATCATCCACGCTCGACATGGGACAGCTTTGCCCCATATCAAGCCAATCCCGGCTTTCGAGTCTGCGCAAAGGATCCCTTGTCATGAAAAAGGCCTTCGCCCTTCTGTCCCTCTTGGCTGTTCTCGCTTCTCCTGCCGCCGCGCAGGAAAGCGATGACGCGCCAGAGCAGCCGCTACGTCCCGTCAAGCTGATGACGTTGGAGGAAGGCGCAGGCACAAGGGAGCGTGAGTTCTATGGCCGCGTCCGGGCGCGCGAGACAGTGGATCTCGCCTTTCAGGTCAGCGGACAGGTAACGCAGTTTCCGGTCGCAGAAGGCGCGCCGCTGGAGAAGGGCGATCTGATTGCGCAGCTTGACCTGACAGCGTTCGAGCGCGAGGTGGCGCGCGCGCAGGTCGATCTGGAGAAGGCGCAGCGCGATGTCGAGCGGCTGTCAAAACTGGCCGGCAACGCCGTCTCCGAGGTCGAGGTGCGCAACGCGCGCACCACAGCCGATCTGGCCCGCATCCGCGCCGAGGAGGCTCAGGAGGCGCTGGAGGACGCAACGCTGACATCGCAGTTCGACGCGCTGGTCGCGCGGCGCGAGGTCGCGAATTTTACCACCATTGCCGCGGGCGAGCCGGTCGTCCTTCTGCATGACATGTCCGAATTGCGGGTCGATGTGTCGGTCCCCGAGGTTCTGTTCCGGCGCGGACGCTCGCAGAAAGTGACCTTTGAGGCGACGTTTCCCGGCACGGATGAGACCTTCCCGCTGGTCCTGCGCGAATTCGAGGCCGAGACTGCCGATGTGGCCCAGACCTATGAGATCACACTGGGCTTTCCCGGCGATGTGCCTGACTGGGTCCTGCCCGGCGCATCGGTCACCGTGACGGCTCGCGGGGACCGGATGGAGGGCGATCAGATGCTGGTCCCCGACACGGCGCTGACCTTCGATGCGGACCGCCAGCCGGGGCTGATGGTGTTTAACCCCACCGAAGAGGACGCCGATCAGGGCACTGTCGTCTGGACGCCTGTCACGATCCAGATGCGCGACGACACGCAGGTGCGGGTGACCGAAGGGCCGGAGCCGGGTACGGAAATCGTTGCCGCCGGCGCGGCGCAGTTGCGCGACGGGCAGAAGGTGCGCCGGTTCAAGGGGCTGACGCAATGAGCCTAGCGATCGCCCGCGGCGCCATTGCTCGTCCTCTGCTGACATGGATTCTGATGCTGGGCTGCCTTCTGGGCGGCATCTGGGGCTTTGCCACGATCGGCCGGCTCGAGGATCCTTCTTTTACCATCAAGAACGCCATCGTCATCACGCAGTATCCCGGAGCCAGCGCCGCCGAGGTCGCGCGCGAGGTGTCCGAGCCGCTGGAATCGGCCATCCAGAAGATGGCCGAGGTGGACACGATCACCTCGTCGAACAAGCCCGGCATCAGTCGGATCGACGTCGAAATCGCCAGCACTTATGACGGAAGCGAGCTGCCGCAAGTCTGGGACCGCCTGCGCGCCCGCGTCACCGATGCGCGCGGCGCGCTACCGCCCGGCGCAGGCACGCCGCTGGTCAATGACACGTTCGGGGATGTCTATGGCATCTTCCACGCGGTCACAGCCCCCGGTTTCTCGGACGCCGAAATCCACGACATCGCGGATTTCCTGCGGCGTGAGCTTCTGTCCGTGGACGGCGTGGCCGATGTAGTGTTGGCGGGCTTGCCCGAAGAAGCGATCTTCGTCGAGCCGGACAGCGCCATTGCCGCCAATCTGGGCGTGCCGCCGGATGCGATCCGTGGTGCGATCCGCGAGGTGACCGCCGTGGTCGCCGCAGGCGCCGCCGAGCAAGCGGGCCAGAATATCCGGATTGATGCGCCTTCCGGCTCGACCAGCGTCGATGCCATCCGTGATCTGACCATCGGCGTCAGCGGCGAGCTGATTGGCCTCACCGACTTTGCCACCGTGACGCGCGGGCGGGTCGAGAACCCGTCGATGATCATCCGCCATGACGGGCAAGAGGCGTTCACCATCGGCATCTCCGGCAAGGAGGGGCTGAACATCGTCGATGTCGGCGCGCGCGTCGATGCGCGCCTTGCCCGGCTGCAATCGGATATTCCTGTCGGCGTCGATCTGCATCCCATCTATCAGCAGCATGTGGTGGTAGATGAGGCGTCCTCGGATTTCCTGCTGAACCTCGCGATGTCGGTCCTGATCGTGATTGTGGTGCTCGCGCTTTTCATGGGCTGGCGCGCTGCCGTGGTGGTGGGAGTGACGCTCCTCCTGACCGTGGTCGGGACCGTGTTCTTCATGGCCATCTTCGGGATCGAGATGCAGCGCATCTCGCTGGGCGCGTTGATCATCGCCATGGGGATGCTGGTGGACAATGCCATCGTCGTGGCTGAAGGCATGCAGGGCGACATGGCCGAGGGCAAATCCGCCCCCGATGCCGCCGAGCGGACCGCCGACAAGACGCAAATTCCACTCCTAGGGGCGACGGTGATTGGCATCATGGCCTTTGCCGGGATCGGCCTCAGCCCGGACGCCACGGGCGAGTTCCTCTTCTCGCTCTTCGCCGTCATCGGTATCTCGCTGCTGCTGTCTTGGGTCCTGGCGATCACGGCCACGCCCCTTCTGGGTTACTACCTTTTCAAGGTTGGCGGCGGCGAGGCGGGCGGCGCCTATAATGGGCCGGTCTTTCGCGCCTACAGCGCGCTGCTGCGTGGCGCGATCCGGCTGCGCTGGTTGGTGATTGCGGGGCTGATCGTGCTGACCGCCGCCTGCTATTGGGGCTTTGGTCAGGTCAAGCAGCAGTTCTTTCCCGACAGCAACACGCCGCTGTTCTACGTGCATTACAAGCTGCCTCAGGGCGGGTCGATCCAGGCTACCTCGCGCGACATGCGGATCGTCGAGGATTGGCTGACCGCCCGCGACGATGTCGTCTCGGTTTCCACCTTCATCGGCGGCGGTGCCTCGCGTTTCATGCTGACCTACGCGCCGGAGGAGAGCCTGCCCACCTATGGCCATCTCATTATCCGCACCGATACGTTGGCCCAGATCCCGCCGCTGCGCGACGATCTGGAGGCATTCGGGCGCGCCAACCTGCCCGAGGGCGAATTCCGGACCGAGCGGCTGGCCTTTGGCCCCGGCGGCGGTGCGCCCATCGCGGCGCGGATCTCGGGCGCGGATGCCGATGTGCTGCGGCGCCTGGCATCCGAGGTCGAGGACCGGATGCGCGGGGCCAGCGACCGCCTGCAGGATCTGCGCACCGACTGGCGCGAACGCGAGATGGTGATCCGACCCCTCTATAATGACGGGCGCGCCAAGACGGCTGGCGTCACGCGCAGCGATCTGGCCAGCGCGCTGCAATACGCGACCGATGGCGCCTCCGCCGGAACCTACCGCGAAAACTCGCGCCTTATCCCCATCGTGCTGCGCGCGCCGGGCGCTGATGGCGCGGATGGCTCGCGTCTGGTGGGGCAGCCCGTCTACTCCACCGCAGCGGGCAGTTTCATCCCGCTGGAGCAGATGATTGACGGGTTCGACTATGCTGCCGAGGATACGCTGATCCAGCGCCGTGGCCGTTTGCCCACGATAACCGTCATGGCAGGTGTGCCCGCGGGCGTGAACTCGGCCGAGATTTTCAGCAATATCCGCGGCCCGGTCGAGGCGCTGGAGCTGCCCGAAGGCTACAGCCTTGAATGGGGTGGCGAGTATGAGAACTCGACCGAGGCGCAAACGTCGCTTGGCTCGCGCCTGCCGGTCTCTCTGCTGATCATGGTGCTGATCTCGATCTTCCTCTTCGGCAAGCTGCGCCAACCGCTCATCGTCTGGCTGCTGGTTCCGATGTCGGTCAACGGCGTGACGATCGGCCTGCTGGGGACGGGTCTGCCGTTTTCGTTCACCGCGCTTCTGGGTCTTCTCAGCCTCTCGGGAATGTTGTTGAAAAACGGCATCGTGCTGGTCGAGGAGATCGATCTGACCCGCGCCGATGGCGTCCCCTTCAGCCGCGCGGTGGTCGAGGCGTCCACCTCGCGCCTGCGGCCTGTCATGCTGGCGGCGATCACCACGATCCTCGGGATGGTCCCGCTCCTTTGGGATGCGTTCTTTGCCTCTATGGCGGTCACCATCATGGGCGGCCTCGGCTTTGCCAGTATCCTCACGTTGATCGCGGCGCCTGTGCTTTACTATATGATGTTCCCCGCTGCCCGCCGAGAGGAGAGCGATACCAAGGCCGCCTGAGTAAAAGCGGCCGTGACCGGAGTTGAGTCTGGGGCGAGCGCGCTCCGGCGGATCAGGTCAGTCGCGCCAGATCGGCGCGCGTTTGATGTCGGTGCCATCGGCAAGGAGCGTCGCGTTGCCGTCGAAGGTGAAGACGCTGAGCGGAAGCACCCGGTCCTCGTCACCATAGTCAGTAATCTCATCCTCGAAATCGACGACCAGCGCCTCAGGGGTGTCACGGTCCGGACCGGCCACCTCTTCGACCTCGCCGATCTTGCGGCCAGCCGTGTCGAGGACGTCGAGGTCATCGCCCCTGTCGGCGTTGATCTCGACACCGGACATAGCCGCGTTGTCGTTGACCTCATGCATCTGGTCCTGCGCAAAGGGGGGCATTGCCCATAAGGCCGACAGCGGTTGCAATCGCGAGTCGCACTTCAACACTTCGGTGTGAGTGACATGGGCAGTACTCAGGTCACCGGAATTTTTTCCGCGCCACAATCGAAGGTGGTGGAGATCCGCGCGGATCTGGATACGTGGCCCTATCAGGGTCCGCCTAGCCGCGACGCGCGCGGATTATCTCGGGCGATGCGATGCATAGCAATATTCCCGCTGCGACCACGAACAGCCAGTATCCGGTCAGCCAGAACAGGATTGCGCCGCAGATGCCTCCCGCTGCAAAACTGACGAGGGTCAGACTGTGAAGCTTGAGCTTGGGCAGGGTTTCGCGCCGCGCGCTCGGGCCGTCCAGCATTGCCGCCAGTTCAATGCCCACATCCGTCGCCATCCCCGAGACATGGGTGGTTCGCACGCGCGCGCGGGATATTACCGTTGTCACGGCATTCTGAAAGCCCATCACAAAACTCAGGACGGATATGAGATATGCCTCTTCCGCGCTGGAGGGATGCAGGATCAAGGCAAGGCTCAGAGCCAGAAGGATCACCGCTTCGGCGGCGATCGCCAGCGCGTAGACCGAGCGGTTTTGGCGTTTCTCGCCGGTTTTTATCCCGAATGCGGCCACCCCCGCGCCCAGGATGAACGCAGCGACCAGCCCCGCAAAGGACAGGGCGATGAAAACTTCGCGTTGCGCGAGATATTCGGCAAACATCGACACGTTTCCTGTCATGTTCGCAGTGAACGATCCCGCGACCAGAAAGCCGACAGCGTTGAGCGCGCCGGCCACGCATGACAGCAGCCCGGCCAGGGCCAAGTCGATACTCTTGGTGCGCTCGTCGCCGACACGGATCAGCATGTCATTGCCTCATAAAGCCATGATGGCCCACTGTTAGGGCGCATTCCGCAAGATCGCAAATGCATCCGGCATCGCGGCGATGAACCCACATCAGCAGGCAGTGCCGCTGTGGCTTTGTATCAGCTGTGGCTTTGTATCATAGGGACAATACGGCCTGCCCGATGAGCAGTGTCAGCGGTAAAGTGAGGAAGCTCAGCAAGGTTTGCGTCGTGATGATTGCGGCCATCAGGGGCGCGTCACCGCGCAATTCGCGCGCAAGCGTATAGCTGGCAACGCCAGTGGGGAGCGCCGCAAAGATCAGGGCGATCTGGACGGCCAGCGGGTCGGGGTGGAGGACCGCTGCCGCCAGTATGATTGCCGCTGGGTTGATCAGAAACTTGCCGATTACCGAAAGGCTGATGATCCGAACGGACCCCGATAGCCCTCTGATCTTGAGATTGGCCCCGACACAGAGCAGCATGATCGGCAATGCCGCGTTGCCGAGGATGCGGGCGATGTCATGCAGAACCGGAACCTCGTTCAGCCCGGCAAAGTTGAACAGAACTCCGACTGCAATGCTGAGGATGAGGGGGTTTTTCGCCAGTCCGCGCAGGATCGACTTGCCGCCGCCGCCCAGTTGCCGCGTCATCAATGTGACGACCGTGACATTCACCACGGGGACCAGAAAGGCGGATCCAAGGACTGCGATCTGCAGCCCCGTGGTGCCGAAAAGGGCCTCGGCAATGGCGAGGCCGATGAACGTGTTGAACCGCGCGCTACCCTGCAAGAGCGAGCTGGCCTGCGGCGCGGCAAACATGCGTCCCAAGAGCCATCCGCACAGGATTGCGGCGAAAAAACCGGCGTAGAGCAGGACTGCGTAATCGCCCAGCCCACCGCTGAGGTCGGCCGCCGAGATCTTGGCGAAGAAGAGCGCCGGCATCAGAACCCAGTAGACCAGCCGGTCATTGAGGTTCCAGAATTCGGTCGACGGGATCCCTCCGCGCCGCAATCCATAGCCCATCAGGATCAGGGCAAAAACCGGCGCGATGGCCAAGAAGATCGTCAGCATGTTTGCGAGCCTCGATACGAGACTCAACTGGTAGGTGACGGATCGCGCCTATGCAACAAGGCACCAACCGCAGCGTCTTTGTGCTGCGCCACATGAGATGTTCCACGCGCTGAATACTTTGCCTCGCCACGTGGTTGAGGATCGCCCGCAGCAGCGCTCTCCGTCTAGTGCGTCAGCACCCGCGCAAGGAAGCTCTGCGTGCGCTCGTTCTGCGGATTGTCAAAGACTTCTTTGGGCGTGCCTTCCTCGACGATCTCGCCGCTGTGAATATAGACCACACGGTCGGCGACTTCGCGGGCGAATGTCATCTCATGCGTCACGATGACCATGGTCATGCCCTCGCGGGCCAACTCGCGCATCGCGTCCAGCACTTCACCGATCATCTCGGGGTCGAGCGCCGATGTCGGCTCGTCAAACAGCATCAGCCGCGGCTCCATCGCCAGTGCGCGGGCGAGGGCGACGCGCTGTTGCTGACCGCCCGATAGCTGGCTGGGGTGCTTTTCGGCCTGATCGGAAATGCCGACACGCTCCAACAGGCGGCGCGCGGTTTTTTCCGCTTCGTCGCGGCTGGCGCCGCGCACCTTCATCGGGGCAAGCGTGACGTTGTCCAGAACCGTCATATGTGGAAACAGGTTGAACTGCTGAAACACCATCCCAACTTCGGTGCGGATCGTCTGCAGCGCCTTTGTCGCCTTGCCGTGCGGCAAAAGCTCCTTGCCGTCCACGTCGAGGCTCCCGGACTGGAATTCTTCCAGACCATTGATGCAGCGGATCAGCGTCGATTTGCCCGAACCGCTGGCACCGATGATCACGACCACCTCGCCGGGCGTAACCTCGAGATCGACGTCCTTCAGCACGTGCAGGGTGCCGAAATGCTTGTTCAGCTTTTCCATCTTGACGATGGGCTTCGAGCCGTTCTTGCTCATGTTTTCCTTGCTCATTGTCCAACCAGCCCCTTGCGTTCAAGCATGCGCAGACATAGCGACAACGTCAGCGTGATCGCCAGATACATCAGCGCGACCATCAAGTAGACTTCCAGCGCGTTGAATGTCGTTGCGATGTAGATCTGTCCTTGGCGTACCAACTCGCCCACGCCGATGACAGCAAAGAGGGATGTGTCCTTGATGCTGATGATGGCCTGATTGCCCAGCGCCGGGATCATGCGGCGAAAGCCCTGCGGCCAGATGATGTAGCGAAATGTCTGAAACCGCGACAGGCCCAATGACACGCCAGCCTCGCGCTGACCGCGCTCGATGGATTGCACACCGCCGCGCACGACCTCCGAGATATAGGCGCCCGAGTTGACCGCGATGGCAGCGATACCGGCTGTCAGCGCGTCGATCGGCCCGCCCAGAAGCTGCGGCAGGCCATAGAAGATGAACAGGACTTGCACCAAAACGGGTGTGCCGCGGAAAACCTCAATATACGTGATCGCCGGTACGCGTAGCCATGCGGTAGGGCTGATGCGCATGAGGCCGAAAATGATGCCGATGACAAAACCGATGGCAAGACCGCCGAATGAAATCAGCAACGTGTAGGGAATGCCCTCTAACAGGTAGGGAATGGAGGCAAAGGCCGCCTGCCAGTCGAATTGAAAGGATGAATTCACAAATCAGGCTCCGGTGCAAAAAATGTCCGTTGACGTGAAAGCCTCCCCGAAGATGCATCCCCGGGGAGGCGGAGCCGCGTTATCGCACGGCTGATATCTCGCGTATGATCGTTCATACTTTATGCAGCGATCGCCTGCCTTATTACTCGCTCTTGCCAAACCATTTGGCATGGATTTCGTCGTAAGTGCCGTCTTCGCGCATGGAGGCCAGTGCCTCATTCACGGCGTCCACACGGTCGCTACCCTGCGGGAAGGCGATGCCATATTGCTGACCTTCATAGAGCGGGCCGACGACCTTGACTTGGCCTTCGCCGCGGGTCTGCGAGAAGTAGCCGACATTCGGTGCGTCGTAGAACACGGCGTCGACACTGCCGCCCATCAGCGCCATATACATGTCGGCCGAGCCCGGATAGGGCGTTACCGTGGCGCTATCGCCGAATTTCTCGGTCAAAAAGTCGTAACTGGTCGAGCCAATCTTGGTGCCGATCTTCATACCTTCCAGATCGCCGATTTCCTTGACGCCGTCCTGATCGCTGCCGACGAGGATCTGCAGACCGCTATCGTAATAGGGGTCCGAGAAATCGACGATCTCCTTGCGCTCCTCAGTGATGGTCATGCCGGCGATCGCGATGTCCACGTTGCCAGTCTGCAGCGCAGGAATGATGCCGTTGAAATCCATCGTGTTGATATCCGGTGTAAATCCGGCTCGCTTGCCGATCTCACGGATGATATCCATATCGAACCCGGTCATTTCACCGGTGTCCTGATCCATCATCTCGAAAGGCACAAAACTGGGGTCAGTGGCGACGCGGACGGTATCCTGCGCTATCGCGGCCGATCCCATGCCAAGGCCGATCGCGCTGGCGAGTGCGATTTTTCTGAAGTCAAATTTCATAAGATTTCTCCCTTCAAGTATTTGGAACTTAGTAGCGTTAACGCGTGCGGCCGGGTCAGAGTTCCATGTCGGAGTAACTGCCGCGCATCAATTTTCGCGCTGTCAAAGCGTATGTAACTGACACACTCCATTGTTAGGAGGGAATGCTGTGATGGTTCTGGCCCCGCCGGAGGGCTGTCCCCCGGCGGGTCATCCTCAGCCCAGTTCTTGCAGCCGGGCAAGGGCCGCGCGCAAGGTATCGGCCTCTTCTTCGCGCAAGGCCAGATTCTCGCGCGCCTCTTCGACGACGTCTTCAGGTGCCGACGCCACGAATTTTGGGTTGTTCACGCGCCCTTTCAGACCGCCGATCTCCTTGTCGAGCTTGCCCAGCGTCTTTTCCAGACGCGTTTTTTCGGCGTCCACGTCGATGATATCGGCCAATGGCAGGCCAAATGTGCCGCCCTCGACCGCCACCGTGGCACAGCCCTTTGGGAAGGCATCGACATGGCTCAGCCCCTCGATGCGCGCGAGGCGCAGGATCATCGCCTCGTTCCGGTCCCACGCGGCACGGCCGGCGTCATCCAGCGAGGTTGCCAGTAGCGGAATTTTCAAACCCGCGGGCACATGCATCTGCGCGCGCGCGCTGCGCACCGCGTCGATCAGGGAAATCACCCAGTTCATCTCGCGGTCCGCCGCCGTATCCACGGCCTCGGCGCCATAGGTCGGCCAGTCGGCGTGGATCAGCATCTTGTCGCGCTTGCCCAGACTGCCCCACAGCTCTTCGGTCACGAAGGGCATGATGGGGTGCAGTAGGATCAGGCACTGGTCGATGACCCAGGCCATCACCTCCTGCGTCTCGCGCTTGACCGCATCGGTGCCGTCCATCAGCAGCGGCTTGGAAAACTCGACATACCAGTCGCAGACCTTGCCCCAGACGTAGGCATAAAGCGCATTGGCAGCATCGTTGAACCGATAGGCCGCCAGCGCGGCATCCACCTCGGCGCGGACCTTGGCGGTCTCGCCGATGATCCACTTGTTGACGGTCTCGTTCGGGGTCGGAAGAGTATCGACAGAATACGCATCGCCCAGATCCGCCGGAGTCGCGCCGTTCATCTCCGCAAAACGCGCGGCATTCCAGAGCTTGGTGCCGAAATTGCGATAGCCTGCGATGCGCTGCGTCGACAGCTTCAGATCCCGCCCCATCGCGGCCATCGCCGTCAGGGTAAAGCGCACGGCATCGGTGCCGTATTCGTCGATCAGCTCCAGCGGGTCCAGAACGTTACCCAGGGACTTTGACATCTTCTTGCCCTTCTCGTCGCGGACAAGGGCGTGGACATAGACATGAGAAAACGGCTTCTGCCCGACCACGGCATATTGCATCATCATCATCCGGGCGACCCAGAAGAAGATGATGTCAAAGCCGGTGATCAGCGTCGATGTGGGGAAATAGCGCGCCAGTTCCGGCGTCCTTTCGGGCCACCCCAGCGTACCGATGGGCCAGAGGCCGGAGGAGAACCAAGTGTCGAGCACGTCCGCATCGCGCCAGACGGGATAGACCAGCTGCGTCGGGTCCTGGCTGGCAACATATTCCGCCAGGCTCTCGGCCAGCCGATGCATCGCGTCCTCGCGGCTTGCGACCTCGACAAGGCGTGCGTGGTTCAGCGGCGTCGGCAGGCTGGCCAGCACATCGTCGAACTTGGCCCCCAGCCCCTCGAAATCGGGCGCGGCATGGTAGCGGTCGGTGCCCGGCGGCATGGATTGATCCCAAAGAAGGCGCTGCATCTCGACCAGATCGAGCGCGCCGTCGCCCTCGTCATCGCGAAACGCCCCGCGCTCCAGATCCAGCCCGTACCACACCGGGATCTGATGCCCCCACCAGAGCTGCCGCGAGATGCACCACGGCTCGATATTCTCGAGCCAGTGGAAATAGACCTTGCGGTCGCTCTCGGGCATGATCGTCACCTCGCCCGAGCGGACGGCATCAATCGCCGGCTGCACGATCTGATGCGTATCGACGAACCACTGGTCGGTCAGCATCGGCTCGATCACCACCTTGGAGCGATCGCCGAAGGGCTGCATGATCTGCTTGGCCTCGACCAGCGGCACCAGCGTATCCTCGCGTGCCTCGCCGCCCTCCTCGGGGGCCAGAGGTTTGGCGGCGGCGGACCCCAGACGCGGATCATGCGCCTGCGTCATCACGGCAAGGCCCTCGTCGGTGATTTCTTCGATCACGCGCTTTCGCGCCTCGAACCGGTCCAGCCCGCGCAGGTGGTCGGGCACGAGGTTGATCGTATCGACCTCAGCCTCGTCCAGCGTCCGCTCGCCGCGCGCCACCTCCATCGCCAATGCGGCGGCGTCGGCATAGGGCGCGCCGTCGTCACGCATCTGCGCGCGGGCGTCCATCAGGCGATAGCAGGGGATGCCGCCGCGCTTGGCCACGGCGTAGTCGTTGAAATCATGCGCGCCGGTGATCTTGACCGCGCCCGAGCCGAAATCTTGGTCGGGATAGTCGTCGGTAATGATGGGGATGAGGCGACGATGCTCTTTTGGCCCTACGGGAATCTCGCACATCTGGCCCACGATGGGCGCATAACGCGTGTCCGACGGGTGCACGGCCACCGCGCCATCGCCCAGCATCGTCTCGGGGCGGGTCGTGGCGATGGAAATGTAATCGCGCTCCTCGCGGAAGATCACCTCGCCGTCTTCGTCCTTCTCCAGATATTCATAGGTCGCACCGTTCGCGAGCGGGTATTTGAAGTGCCACATGTGCCCTGCGACATCCACGTTCTCGACCTCGAGATCGGAGATCGCCGTCTCGAAATGCGGATCCCAGTTGACCAGCCGCTTGCCGCGATAGATCAACCCCTTGTCGTGCATGTCGACAAAGACTTTGATCACCGCGTCGTGGAAATTGGGGCCGCTTCCCTTCTCGGGATCACCCGCCGCGCCGCCCATGGTAAAGGCCTCGCGCGACCAGTCGGCAGAAGCGCCAAGGCGTTTCAACTGACCGATGATGGTGCCGCGTGATTTGACCTTCTGCTCCCAGACACGCTCAATAAAGGCTTCGCGGCCCATCTCGACGCGCGTCGGCTCGCCATTCGCAGCCATGTCGCGCTCGGTCACCATCTGCGTGGCGATGCCGGCGTGGTCGGTGCCCGGCTGCCAGAGCGTGTCGAACCCGCGCATGCGGTGCCAGCGGACAAGAATATCCTGCAGCGTGTTGTTGAACGCGTGGCCCATATGCAGGCTGCCC
This sequence comes from Roseovarius maritimus, assembly GCF_043355895.2. Taxonomy (NCBI): domain Bacteria; kingdom Pseudomonadati; phylum Pseudomonadota; class Alphaproteobacteria; order Rhodobacterales; family Roseobacteraceae; genus Roseovarius; species Roseovarius maritimus. Next base: position 89,104 of record NZ_JBHFPF020000009.1, on the reverse strand, counting down.
GTGACGTTGGGCGGCGGGATCATGATGCTGAACGGCTCGGCGCCGGGGGCCGCGTTCGCGCCTGCCTTGAAGGCGCCGGATGTCTCCCACGCCTCGTAGAGCCGCTGCTCGGCCTCGGCCGCATCGAATGTCTTTTCCATCGCCATGGGAGTGCTCCTTTTCGCCTTGCGCTTGGCTTAGCCAATTCGCCGCCCAAGGGGAAGCCCGCCAGACATCCGCGCACTGAAATCAAGGCTGGCCCCGCGCGGCGCGCTGGCGTTCAATGGCGCGGCGCAGCGTGTGGTGGCGACGGAGGCATTATGCATGAAATGACAGCGATCCAGCTGGACGGGAAAGGCGGCGCGCAGCGTGTCGCGCCTGAAAACACCGCGATGCAGGATTTGCCCGAAGGCACGTCGCTTTGGATCCACGTGCGCCAGTCGCCGGGAGAGGATGGCGCGTGGCTGGAGGCGCTGGCCGGGGATGACATCATCGCGGGTGCGCTAATGGCCGAGGAGACCCGTCCGCGCTGCACGCTCTATCAGGGCGGAGTGCTGATGAACCTGCGCGGGGTCAACCTGAACCCCGGCGAGGACCCCGAGGATATGGTCAGCCTGCGCATCTGGGCCGGGCCGCGCCGCATCGTCACGCTGACGCGCCGCCCCAGCCAGGCCGTGTTGGACCTGCTGGAGCATTGCGAGGGCGGCACCGGCCCGGCTGCCCCGTCCGAGGTGATCGCGCAACTGGCCCTCAGGCTGGCAGATCGGGCGGAGCCTGTGGTGGCGGACCTCAATGAGCGCATCGACGATCTGGAAGACCAGGTCGATATTGGCTCCATCGCGCCGCCCCGGCGCGAGTTGGCCGAGATCCGGCGAGTCGCGATCCAGCTGCGGCGCTACATGTTTCCCCAGCGCGACGCGCTGAGCACGCTGGAAATCGAGCCGCTTCCGTGGATCGATGCGTTGCAACGCAGCGCCCTGCGCGAGGCGACCGAGCGGGTCACGCGCCTTGCCGAAGAGCTGGACGCGATCCGCGACCGCGCGCAGGTGGTGCATGACCATATCAGCGACGCGCGCGCCGAGGCGATGAACCGGCAGATGCTGCTGTTATCGGTGGTTACTGCCGTATTCTTGCCGCTTGGCCTGATCACGGGCCTGCTGGGCATCAATGTGGGCGGGATACCGGGCGCGACTGCGCCATATGCCTTCTGGGTTGTCTGCACTCTGCTCGTCGGGCTGGGTGGTGTGCTGCTGGGCCTTTTTGCGCGCGTGGGGTGGCTGTCGGGGCGCTAGGCTGCTGCTGCCGATCATGGGTATTTTCTCCAAGAAAAAGCTGGGGTGGTGCGCCGTGGCTTGAGCCGCGCCGCATGATGCGACATCGTTTACGGGGCAGGGGACGAAGGAGGCTGTCATGGCGTTGCGCAGATGGATCCGGCGGCTATACGAAAAACTGCTGCCCGGCGGTGAAGAGCATCTGCGCGCCGGGCGCGAGGGCGGCCATGCGCGCCGCGGCGCGATTGCCCATGTGGTCATTCTGGACGGGACGATGTCGTCGCTGGTGCCCGGCGACGAGAGCAATGCAGGCCGCATCTATCGCATCCTGTCGCGGCGGCGGGGCGCGCATCTGAACCTCTATTACGAGGCCGGGCTGCAATGGCAGGACTGGCGCAGCACGCTGGGCGTGATGATGGGGCGCGGAATTCATCGCCAGATCCGGCGTGCCTACGGCCATCTTGCCAGCCGCTATCGGCCCGGAGATACGATTTACCTGATCGGGTTCTCGCGCGGGGCCTATGCCGTGCGCTCACTCGCCGGGGCCATCGAAACTGTTGGCCTTTTGCGCCAGGAAGAGGCGATGGAGCGGAATGTGCTGCTGGCTTGGCGGTATTATCGCACACTACCCTCCGCCGATGTGCTGCGCGCGCATCGCCGGGCACGTTGCCATGACGCCGTGCCGATCGAGATGGTCGGCGTCTTTGATACGGTCAAGGCGCTGGGCTTGCGCCTGCCGATCCTCTGGCGCTGGGGGGCGGCGTCTTACGAGTTTCATTCCCATGAATTGGGGGAATCCGTCCGGCACGGGTATCACGCGCTGGCGCTGGAAGAGACGCGCGTCGCCTATCGCCCCGTGCTGTGGTGGACGGTGCCCGATACCTGCAACGATGTGCAGCAGATGTGGTTTCGCGGCGCTCATGGCGATGTCGGCGGGCATTTGATGGGGTTCGAGCCAGCCCGCCCTCTGGCCAATATCCCGCTGGTCTGGATGCTGGAGCGGGGCGCGGCGGCGGGGCTGCCCCTGCCCGAGGATTGGCGGGACGGCTTGCAATGCGATGTGCGCGCGCCATCGGTCGGCACGTGGCGCGGCTGGGGTTGGCTGTTTTTGTTGCGCGCGCGTCGGCAGGTCGGGGGTGATCCGTCCGAAGCGGTGCATGAGACGGCGCGAAATGGAACAGCGCCGCCCTTGGGGCGGGGCGGCGCTGCGGTGTGACCGTGGCAGGCGTCAGGCGACGTCGCGCAGCTCCACCTTGGGGGTCACGCCCAGCGCATGGCAGATGTCGCGCGTCAACTCGGGCTTGTTCAGCGTGTAGAAATGCAAGTCTTTCACGCCATGATCCATCAGTTTCGAGCACATCTCGGTCGCGTGGGCGATGGCCAGAAGATCACTGCGGTCGTCCCGCTCGGCGGTGGTGAAGGCCGCATCCAGCCAGTCTGGAACCGTGGTTCCGCAGGACTGCGCAAAACGGCGTGCGCCCTGCCAGTTCTCGATCGGGAAGATGCCGGGAATGATCGGCTTGTCGATGCCCGCCACCGCGCAGCGATCCCGAAAGCGCAGGAAGGTATCCGCATCAAAGAAGAATTGCGTGATCGCCTCGTCCGCGCCCGCCTCGAACTTGCGCTTGAGATATTCCACATCCGCGTCCGCGTCCGCGGCCTCGGGGTGGATCTCGGGGTAGGCGCCGACGCGAATGGTGAACTGATCACGCTCCTTGAGGGCGCTGATCAGCTCGCAACTGTCCTTGAAGCCATCCTCATGTGGCTTGAACCCGCCGCTGCCCTTCGGCGCATCACCGCGCAGCGCCACGATCTCGCGCACGCCAGCGGCGTGGAACTCATCGGCGATGCCCATCGTCTCGTCCCGCGTGGCGTTGACGCAGGTCAGGTGCGCGGCGACGTTGAGGCCGGTCGCGCCGTGCAGCGTGCTGACCGCCTCGCGCGTCAGGGTGCGGGTGGTGCCACCGGCGCCATAGGTGACCGAGACGAAGCGCGGCTGCAGCGGGGCCAGCGTGTGTACGGTATCCCAAAGGCGAAACGACGCCTCGAGCGATTTCGGCGGGAAGAACTCGAAAGAGACGTTGGGCGCGGTCATGACTGATTTCCTGTCTAAAGTGTTGAGCCTTTGTGGCAATTGGGCATAGATTACGCAAATTCATAATATTCACGATCAATATGAGGCGAGCTACTAGATGCATATCGAGTTCCGGCATCTGCGCACGATCCGCGCCATCCATGCCTGCGGCGGGCTGGCCAAAGCGGCGGATCAGTTGAACATCACGCAAAGTGCGCTGAGCCATCAGATCAAGGGGCTGGAGGACCAGGCGGGGGTCGAGCTGTTCGTGCGCCGCTCGCGGCCCATGACGCTGTCGGCGGCGGGCCTGCGCCTCTTGCGCGTCGCCAACAAGGTGCTGCCCGAGATCGAGGCGCTGGAGGCCGAGTTTTCGGGCGTGCGCGACGGCAGCTCGGGTCGCCTGCATATCGCGATCGAGTGTCACGCCTGTTTCGAATGGCTTTTCCCGGTGCTGGAGGCATTTCGCAAGACCTGGCCCGAGGTCGATGTTGATATCCGCCCCGGCCTCGCCTTTGACGCGCTGCCTGCGCTGCAAAAAGAGGAGGTGGATCTGGTCATCTCCTCGGACCCCGAGGCGCTGCGCGGCATCGGGTTCAAACCGCTTTTCGATTACGAGCCGGTCTTTCTGGCCTCTGCCCTGCATTCGCTGGCGCAGAAGCCCTTTGTCGAGGCCGAGGATTTCCGGGGCGAGACGCTGATCACCTACCCGGTCGACCGCTCGCGCCTCGATGTCTTTACCGAACTTCTGACGCCTGCCAAGGTCGAGCCTGCCGCCATCCGGCAGGTGGAATTGACGGCGGTCATCCTGCTTCTGGTGGCCAGCAATCGCGGTGTTGCGGTTCTGCCCGACTGGGTCGTGCGCGAGCTGCGCACCAGCACGGATTACGTGGTGCGGCCCATCACCGAAAACGGCCTGACCAAGCGGCTCTATGCGGCGATCCGCGATGACGATGCGGCGAAACCCTTCATGGCGCATTTGTTGAAGCTGGCTCGCGAGATCCCGGTGAAATTGCAGAGGCGGTGAGGGGTGACGCGCGCGAAGGTCTTGCGTCCCGCGAAAATTTATGGCGGCCCTAACCTATCTTTCATGAAATTCCGAAAGGACTGACGATGACAAAACTGTTGCAGGTGGACTTCGACTTTGACGGGCCGTTTGGGGCCGAAATGGCCGAGGCCATGGCTGACCTGGCCAAGTCGATCAACGACGAGCCGGGTATGATCTGGAAAATCTGGACCGAAGACCGGCAGAACGGCAAGGCGGGGGGAATCTACATCTTTGAAGATGAACAAAGTGCCAAGGCATATCTCAAGATGCATACCGAACGGCTTGAGGCGATGGGCATACGCGGTATCCGCGGGCTTATTCTCGATACGAATGACGCACTCTCCGCGATCAATCGCGCACCGCTTTGACGGGCCGGACGCGGGCAGTCCCCTTGCGGGCCAGTCACGGGGCGCTTATACGCGCGGCTTGAACCCGAGAATAGGACCAGACCCATGGCACTCAGCGCAAATCTCAACGTGATGATGAAGGCGGCCCGCAAGGCGGGGCGTGCGCTGGCCAAGGACTTTCGCGAGGTCGAGAATCTTCAGGTGTCGATGAAGGGCGCGGGCGATTTTGTCAGCCGCGCCGATATCCAGGCCGAGCAGATCATCAAATCCGAGCTGATGAACGCGCGCCCCACCTATGGCTGGCTGGCCGAGGAGGGCGGCGAGGAGCCGGGCACAGACCCCACCCGCCGCTGGATTGTCGATCCGCTGGATGGCACCACCAACTTCCTGCATGGCCTCGCGCATTGGGCGGTGTCCATTGCGCTCGAGCATAAGGGGCAGGTGGTTGCGGGCGTGGTCTATGACGCCTCGAAGGACGAGCTGTTCTTTGCCGAGAAGGGCGAAGGCGCGTGGATGAACGAATCGCGCCTGCGCGTTTCGGGCCGTGACAAGCTGATCGAGAGCATCTTCGCCACGGGCCTGCCTTTTGGCGGCCGTTCGGACCTGCCGCACACGTTGCAGGATCTGGCGCGGCTTTTGCCCGCGACGGCGGGTGTGCGCCGGTTCGGCGCGGCGTCGCTGGACCTCGCCTATGTCGCCGCTGGCCGTTATGACGGCTTTTGGGAGCGTCGTTTGAAGCCGTGGGACATGGCCGCGGGCCTCTTGATCGCCAAGGAGGCGGGCGCGTTGGTCGAGCCGATGACCGAGGGGCGCGAGATCTTGGACGAAGGCGCGGTAATCTGCGCCAACAATGCCGTTTTCGGCAAATTCGCCAAGATCATCCGCAACCAGTAAGCTATCGGTCCGCCGGGTGGTTGATCCCGTCGACCCAGCCGATTTCGCCCAGATCCCGGGGATTTACCCCCTCCAGCGTGCCTAGGTTGATCCCGTAACTGTTCGGGTCGGACCTGCGGCGGTGATGCGTGTAGATCCCGCAGATCGAGCAGAAGTAATGCTTTGCCGTGCCGGTGCCCCAAGTATAGAGCGTCAGCTTGTCCGCACCGCGCACCACCTCGACCCCATCGAGAGGCGCGCTGACCGCTGCAGCTCCGCGCCGGGCGCAAAAGCTGCAGTCGCAGCGGCGGGCGGTGTTCAGCCCGTCCGTCAGAGTCACGCGTAGTTCTACTGCGCCGCAATGGCATGTCGCTTTCATTTTCGCCTCACTTTCGGAATGCGCGTGCGGCTATAGGCATAGCGCGCCTCGGGATGGGGGGGATGGCCGCCGGTGCGCGCCCAGAAACGCACACCGCCCAGCCTGATCAGAAGCGGTACGGTCAGCAGCGTGCCGATCACAAAGCCGCCCGCATGCGCCCAATAGGCGACGCCGCCCGCACCGGTGGGGGTCGAGAGGCCGCCAAATACCTGGAAGGCGAACCATAATCCCAGCATCAGCCATGCCGGAATGGGGAGAATCCGCACGAGGAAGACGATGATGATGAGGATATCTACCTTGGCCTTGGGGAAAAGCAGAAGGTAGCCGCCCATCACACCAGCGATGGCGCCCGACGCGCCCACCATCGGCACCAGCGACAATGGCTCGGCCAGCAACTGCGCCAGCCCTGCGCCGAAGCCACAAGCCAGGTAGAAGGTCAGAAAGGGGGCGTGCCCCATCTCATCCTCCAGGTTGTCACCGAAGATCCACAGGAACAGCATGTTGCCCGCCAGATGCATCCATCCGCCATGCAGGAACATGGAGCTGACCAGCGTCTCGTAGCTGCCGCCATAGGTGATCTTGGCCGGGACCATCGCCCAGGTCACGAAAAAGCCATTGAGCGCCTGCGGATCGTTGAAGAGGGGCCAATAGCTGAGGAATATGCCGATATTCGCGGCCATCAGCGCATAGGTCACATAGGGCGTGCGCGCCGAGGGGTTATGATCGCGAATGGGGAACATGGGGCCACGTTGGCCCCATGTCCGGGTCTGGTCAAGTCAGCTTGTGCCGCCCAGAAGCGCGGCATTGCCGCCCGCCGCCGTCGTGTCGACGCAGACGTGACGCTCGTTCAGGACATAGCCCGAATCCGGCAGTCCCGTGATCAGCGGCAGGATCGGGCCTGTCCGCTCGCTGAGCGCCTGTGCATAGGGGCGCGCCCTTTCGGCATCGCCCCAGTAGAGCGCGCCGGAAAAGCCGGTGAGCGATGTTAGCGCTTCGGGCGGGATGGTGCCCGTCGCCTCGACGGCAAGGCCGCCAAGTCCGATCACGGCGCGGGCCTGCGCCTGCGCGGCCTCGCGGCCCGGACCCATGCAGAGCAGCGGTTTGCGCGCGTGGCTGGTCAGGCGGTTCGACTCGCCCGTTGGCCCCGGCATCAGCTGATCCTCGCGCGGCGTCATCTCAAGGCTCCTGGCCTTGTCGAGCACGGCCTGAATTTCCTTGGGCTTCATCACGCCTTCCCAATCGTCGCCCGCCACGGGCGCGGGATGCGCGGTAAAGCGCGGCAGGTAGTGTGGCCCGCCCGCCTTGGGGCCGGTGCCCGACAGGCCCTCGCCGCCGAAGGGCTGGCTGCCCACGATCGCGCCGATCTGGTTGCGGTTGACGTAGATATTCCCCGCCTGCACCCGCTCGGTCACGTATTGCACGCGATCGTCGATGCGCGTCATCAGGCCGAAGGTCAGGCCGTATCCGGTGCCGTTGATCTCTTCGATCACGGTGTCCAGTTCGGTCGCGCCGAAGGTCGCCATATGCAGGACGGGGCCGAAGATCTCGCGCTCCAGATCGCCGACGCTGTTCACACGGATCAGCGTGGGGGCGATATAGGTGCCCGCATTGGGCGTCTTGAGCTCGTGGATCAGGCGTCCCTCGGCGCGGGCCTGCTGGATGTGCTCGGCGATGCCTGCACGGGCGGTCTCGTCAATGACCGGGCCGCAATCGGTGCTGAGATCCCAGGGCCTGCCGATGTTGAGTGCCTCCATCGCACCGATCAGCATCTTGGAGAATTCCTCGACGATATCCTCTTGTACATAGAGGCAGCGAAGCGCCGAGCAGCGCTGGCCAGCGGACTGGAATGCCGACTCTATGATGGCCGCGACCGCCTGTTCGGGCAACGCTGTACTGTCGACGATCATGCAATTCATGCCGCCGGTCTCGGCGATCAGCGGCGCACCGGGGGCGAGGTTCTTTGCCATGGCAGAACGGATCTTCATCGCCGTCGCGGTCGAGCCGGTGAAGGCCACACCATCGACGCGCGCGTCCGAGGTCAGGGCCGCGCCCACCTCGCCGCCGCCGGGCAGAAGTTGCAGGGCCGTCTTCGGCACGCCCGCCTCGTGCATGAGGCCCACGGCGAAATGCGCGATCAGGGGCGTCTGCTCGGCCGGTTTGGAAAGGACAGCATTGCCAGCGGCAAGTGCCGCGGCGATCTGGCCGGTAAAGATGGCCAGCGGAAAGTTCCAAGGGCTGATGCAGGTGAACGTGCCGACCGGGCCGGTATCAGGCGCGTTGGCGCCGTAATAGCGCAGGAAATCCACCGCCTCGCGCAGTTCGGCCACGGCGTCGGGCTGCGACTTGCCCGCCTCGCGGTGCAGGATCGCGAAAATCTCGCCGAAGTTTTCCTCGTAGAGATCCGCGACCTTGCCCAGGATCTCGCCGCGCTTCTCGGCGGAGGCATCCCATTTGGCGGCATTGCTCAGCGCCGTCTCGATGTCTCTGGTGCTGGCATGGGCAACCGTACCGGGGGCGTCCGCCGGATCGGCGGGGTTTTCGACGCGGACGGCCTTTTCGGATTTCGCCTCGGCCGCCAGAAGGGGCGCGGCGGCCCATTCATGGGTGGCAAATGGCGCGCGCGCGGCCTCGATCGCTTCCAGCGTCGGCTGGTGCTTGAGGTCGAATCCCTTGGAATTCACGCGCTCGGGCAGGAAAAGCTCGGGGCCGGTGGCCAGCGGAACGCGCTCCTGCTCGACCATGTGGAACGGGTCGGCGGCGACGATCTCGGGCGCGACATCCTCGTCGACGATCTGGTTGACGAAGCTGGAATTCGCGCCGTTCTCCAGAAGGCGGCGGACGAGATAGGCCAGAAGGTCGCGATGCGCGCCGACGGGGGCATAGATGCGGCAACGGGTGCCGTGCTTTTCCATGACGATCTTGTGGAGTGCCTCGCCCATGCCATGCAGGCGCTGGAATTCGAACGCCTCGGTATCGGTCGCCATGTCCAGCACGGCGGCGACGGTATGGGCGTTATGCGTGGCGAATTGCGGATAGATGCGGTCCGTCATCGACAGCAGCTTGCGCGCATTGGCGATGTAGCTGACGTCGGTCGCGGCCTTGGAGGTGAAGACGGGAAAGCCGTCGATGCCCTCGACCTGGGCCTGCTTGATCTCGGTATCCCAATAGGCACCCTTGACGAGGCGCACCATGATGCGGCGGTCAAGGCGTTGGGCGAGGTCGTAAAGGAAATCCAGCACATGGCCCGCGCGCTGACCGTAAGCCTGCACGACCACGCCAAAGCCGTCCCAGCCAGCCAGCGCAGGCTCGGCCATCACGGTCTCGATCACGTCGAGCGAGAGGGCAAGGCGGTCGGCCTCTTCGGCGTCGATATTGAGGCCCATGCCAGCCGATTTCGCCAGAAGGGCAAGAGAGCGCAGGCGCGGCACGAGGATATCCATCACCTGCTCGCGCTGCGCGACCTCATAGCGCGGATGCAGCGCCGAGAGTTTGACCGATATGCCGGGGTTCTTGCGGATGTCGTCATGCGTGCAGGCCTGCGCGATGGCGCTGATGGCGCGGGAATAGCTGAGGTGATAACGCGTCGCGTCGCGGTCGGTGCGCGCAGCCTCGCCCAGCATGTCGTAGGAGTAGGTAAAGCCCTTCTTCTCCATCTTGGCGGCGCGTTCCATCGCGTTCTGGATATTCTCGCCCAGCACGAAGTTGCGGCCCATTTCCTTCATCGCGCGGGCGACGGCGGTGCGGATCACAGGCTCGCCCATGCGCTTGATCGCGCTGCGCAGATGGCCGACGGGGCCCTTCTTGTCCTCTTTCAGAACCTTGCCGGTGAGCATGAGCGCCCATGTCGAGGCGTTGACCAGCGGCGAGGTGGAGTGCCCCATATGCTTGCCCCAGTCGCTGGGGGCGATCTTGTCCTCGATCAGCGCGTCGATCGTTTCGGCGTCGGGCACGCGCAGCAGCGCCTCGGCAAGGCACATCAGCGCGATGCCCTCATCGGTCGAGAGGCCATATTCTGCCAAGAAAACTTCCATCAGGCCGGGATCGGACTGACCGCGGATATCGCGGACCAGATCGGCGCCACGGGCGCAGATGCGGGCGCGGTCCTCGGGCCTGAGGCCCGCCTCGGCCTTTAGCCGTTCAACGGTCGCAGCTTCATTCGCATAGGTTTGCAAATCGATGGCGCGGCGCGATTCAGTATCATACGGCATGAGGACATCCTTTGGAGGCTAGGGCCGAAGGGCGATGGCGAATTGATCTAGCTTAGCATGTAAGGCTAAGGTGTTTTTCCTGTTGACTAGGATTTTACAGGACGATTGCATGTAATTTAGGGCGATGACGATGCAAAGCGAATTGGACAAGTTCGACAAGGCGATCCTTCGGGTTCTGGCAACCGATGGACGCATCAGTATCACCGATCTGGCGCACCGAATCGGTTTGTCGAAATCGCCTACGCAGCAGCGCCTGCGGCGACTGGAAACAGGCGGTGTCATTTCCGGCTACCGCGCGATGATCGACCCCATCCGCCTTGGCCTCGATCATGTCAGCTTTGTCGAGGTGCGTCTGACGGACACGCGCGAGGCGGCTTTGGCCGAGTTCAACGCCGCAGTGCGCCAGATCCCCGAGATCGAGCAGGTGCACTTGATCGCCGGGAATTTCGACTACCTTATGAAGATCCGCACGCGAAGCATGAACGATTATCGCCAGATGCTGGCCGACCGAATCTCGACCCTGCCGCATGTCGCCGGCACCAGTACTTATGTCGCCATGCAGGCCGTCAAGGAGAACGCACCGGAGGACGCCCTATGAAACAGTTCGCCATGCTCCTTTGCTTGCTGGCCACGTGGTTTGCCACGCCGCTGGCCGCCGAGACCTGCCCACCCGCACCCGATCATTCTGCGGCGCTGGCTGACCTGGTCGCCGAAGCGCAGGGCGCGCCCGACCAGAGCGCGGGTATGGCGGTGTCGGATAGAATGTGGGCGCTCTGGGCCGATGCGCCTGATGCGCGCGCGCAGGAGCTGCTGGACGAGGGTATGGAGCGGCGGCAATCCTATGACTACGACGGCGCCATGACCGCCTTCGAGGCGCTGGTGGCCTATTGCCCGGACTATGCCGAGGGCTACAACCAGTGCGCCTTCATCTCTTACCTGCGCGAGGATTACGCCGCTGCGCTGCCTGATCTGGACGCCGCGCTGGTGCGCAGCCCGCGCCATGTGGCGGCGCTGACGGGCAAGGCGCTGACATTGGTGGCGCTGGGCCGCAAGGGCGAGGCGGCGCTGGCCCTGCGCGCTGCGCTCGACATGAACCCCTGGCTCTCCGAGCGTGCCCTCCTGCCAGTGCTGGAGCAGAGCGAGGACGCGCTCTGACACCGAGCCAAGGCGCTTTACACGGCGCCCGATGCGGCTATGGTCCGGCGCGATGCGGGCGTGATGGAATGGTAGACATACCAGACTTAAAATCTGTTGGGGCTTGTCCCCGTGCGGGTTCGAGTCCCGCCGCCCGCACCATCGACCCGCGCTATTCCTTGTGCCACTTGGCGCGCATGCGGTGCAGCGATGTCCAAACCGCAATCAGGACAACGGGCACCGATATCGCGACCAGCGTGGTGTGCGATACCGGCACCGGCAGGTTCGACGACACCGATTTCAGCACATAGGATAACAGTCCCACGGCGTAATAGGTGATCGCCACCGCCGACAGCCCTTCGACCGTCTGCGCGATCATGACCTGCTGGCGGTTGCGTGCATCCAGCGACTTCAGCGACGCCTGATTGTCGCGGTTCACCGCCAGATCGATCCGCGTCCGCAAGAGGGACAGGGCCTGCGACAGATCGTCGATCAGGGTCTTCTGGCGGGTGGCGACGCTCTCGATCGTGGCCATGCTGGGGTCCAGCCGCGAGCGGACAAAACCGTTGAGCGTCTGCAGATCGTCCAGCTTGGCCTCTTCCAGCGAATCGAGCCGCTGCTGAGCAAGGTTGTAATAGGCCCGGCTGGCAGCAAAGCGGAACCGGGTCGAGGCGCGCAGGGCGTTGCTGTCCTGAAGCAGCCGCGACAGGCCTTCGAACAGTTTTTCGTCATTTCCGGGCTGGTCCGAGCTCATGCCGTTGACGATGTCGATCAGCCCGCTTTCATAGCGCGCCAGATCCTCTCCAGTGCGCCGGGCCATCGGAAGGCCCAGCAGCGATAGTGTCCGGTAGGTTTCCATCTCGATCAGCCGTTGCACGCGCCGCCCGACCTCATCGGGGGATCCGTCCGGTGCGCGCACGTCATAGGTGATGAACCCCGAGGCGTCGGGAGCAAGCGACGAGCGCACCTCCATCCCGCCGCGCATGATGCCCCCGAAAAGGCGGGTGCGCGGGGGCGTCTTGGCCCCATTGGAAGCGGCGTTCATCACGACGCGGGTCAGGCTGAGCACTTCTATATCCGGCGTCGCGGCGATCTGTTTCAGCAGATCGGTGCAGACAGCCCCGGACGCGCCTTGCGCACAGACCAGCGTAATCGAGACGAATTCGGTATGCTGCTCAAGCTTGAGCCGGTAGCCGTCTCGTTGCGCCATCCAGTGCCGCGCACTTTGCTCCTCAAACGCGATGCCGAGGATATCCGGCAGCTGCGCGCGCGCCTCGGGCCCGCATGTCAGGCCCAGATGAAACACCTCGTCCTGCGCGTCGATGGGGATGGATGGGCGCGCATGCGGCTCGGAGACGATGGTGTCGCGGTCGGCGTGAAAGGTCCAGCTCGGCATGCCGGTGTCGGATGAAGTCACGATGGTCTGGCCCTTTCTGGCGCGGCAAGGGGCCTGTCCGCGCGGCGCAAGAGTGGTCTGGCATCGCCCCGTGGCAAGTTTAGCGGCGCCTGCGCTGGATGCGCAACGTGGCCTGATCGCACATCTTCTCTAGGCTGGCTTTTTCGCATCGGTCGCCATGAGCAACTCGGGGTCGATTCCCCGTTTTTCGGCGCTGAGGCGCACGGCCTCCTGCAGGGCCTTGCTGCGTTTCAGCAGACGCCGGAACCGGACCTCGTCGAGCACAAGAAGGGTAGAGGGGGCGATGGCGCGCACTTCGGCTACGCGTGCCTTGTGCAGCAACAGGGCCATCTGGCCGAACATTTCGCCCCGACCCAGCCGCCAGGATTGCCCGGCCGTCTCCAACTCGACCGCGCCCGAGGCGATGAAGAAAACGCCCGTGGCCTGCGCGTCCTTGCGGGTGATGATATCGCCAGCATTCGCGTAGCGTGTCTTGAACGCGGCGCCCAGCCTCTTGAGTGCCGCTTCATCCAGATCGGCAAAGAGCGAGAATTGCCGTACCAGCTCGATCCGCTGCAGCGCGATATCGAGACGTGGACGCTTATCGGCGGCGGCGCGGCGGGCGGCCAGATCCTCGATCAGTTTGGTATGTACCTCGGCCCCGATCAGCCCGTCCTCGCGCATCGCTGTATACTCGCGCTCTTCCAGACGCAGGGCCGTGCGGCGGATGAAGCGGCGCTCAAGCTCTTCGGCGTAGCCGGGATATTGCAGGCGCAGCCCTTCCAGCGCTGTCTCGACCGCCTCGATCCGCCGCGACAGCAATTCCTGCAGCAGATCGGCCAGCCGCCGGCCATGAATGCGCCGGATGCGCCCGTCGATGAATGCGCCCAGATCGCGCAGGACCAGCCGCTGCGACAGGAGCAGTTCGAACCGGTCGGCTGTCATCAGCACGAGGGGACGTGACAGGCCGAGGCGACTATGCAACCAGACCGCAGCGCGAAAGCCGCGCCCGTAGGCGACGCTGCGCCGGGCGGCGCGCTGATAGCCGCTGCGCCCGCCGGTACGCGCGCCCTCGATCAGCCGGTCCGCCTCGGACAGGACCTTTTCGGCCATGCGCGCCGAAATCGTACGTTCGCGCACGCGTACAAGGATCGTCTCCCGCTCCTGACCTGCCAGTGCAATGAGGCCCAGCGCCACCCTGTCGCGGTCTAGGATGTCGATGCTGTCCTCCGCCGATCTGACCGCTCCGTCCAGCCGTTCGCCAAATCGCTTCGCCTCCGAGCGGACGATATCGTGGGTTAGCTCGTAGTTCTCGGTGGTGCGGGCCACGTCTTCGCGCACCGTCTGCAGGGCGACGGCGACCACCTGCCGCGACAGGGCCTCATCGACGGACGACAGCCGGTCCAGCCCCAGCCAGCCGATGACCGTGCGCAGCGTGGTACCCTGCACGATCAGCGTGAACAGAGTGAACCCGGTTGCAAGGATGCCGACCACGCGCTTGATCTCGACGGGGATGCGAAAGCTTTCGGTGACGGCCATGGCCAGCGCCAGCGTGACCGCGCCGCGCAGCCCGCCCCAGAGGATTGCGACGCGGTAGGGACGCTCGACCTGAGGCGACAGACGTAGAAATGTCAGCGTGGGCAAGAGGCCGAAGAGGATGACCAGCCGCGCGGCGATCGCGGCGAGGATCACCACGCCGATCAGGGCGAAATCGCTGACCCGCACCTCCTCCAGCAGGCGGGGGATCAGCAGCGCCGCGAGGATAAAGATCAGTGCGCCGGCCCAATGGGCCAGAACGCTCCAAAGTTCGCCCAGATTGGCCCATGACTGCGGCGACAGGCGCCCCGGCCCGCTGAGGTTCAGCGTCAGACCCGCGGCGACCACGGCGATGACCCCGGATGCGCCGACCAGCTGCTCGGCGCAGATATAGGCAAGGTAGGGCAGCGCCACGGATATGGTGACCTGTGCGAGTTCGTAGCGTGCGAAAGCAGACATCATCCAGACCGCGATGCGTGCCGCCAACCAGCCGATGGCGGCGCCGCCCGCGATCAGCATGGGGAACTGCGCCAGCGCGTCTGTGAGGGTCGGATCGGGCCTGCCCAGCATCACGAACCCCATAAAGAGACCGAAAAGCGCAATAGCGGCGGCGTCGTTCAGCAGGCTTTCACCCTCGATGATCCGCGCCAGCCTGCGCGGCGCCGAGATCGAGCGAAAGATCGACACGACCGCCGATGGATCGGTGGTCGACACGATGGCCCCGATCAGCAGACAGGCGGCCAAAGGCAGGGCGCTGACCCAGAAAAGGGCATAGCCCACGGCCACCGTCGCCACGACCACCGCCACGACGGCCAGCATCAGGATGGGCACCCAATCGTCCAGCATGCGCCTCAGGTTCATGCCCAGTGTCGCCTGAAACAGCAGCGTCGGCAGAAAGACGTAGAGGAACACGTTCGAGCGGATCGGCAGGCCAAGGATCGCCCCCGCCACGGGGTTCAGCGCATCCGTCAGGTCGGTTCGAAGGAAAAAGATCGCGCCGGCTCCGATGAGGATACCCAAGATCGCCAGAATAACGCTGTAGGGCAGGCGCAAACGCGCCGCCAACGGCTCGGCCACACCGATGACGACGAAAAGCGCAGAAATGATCGTGGTGACGATGACGATGTCCATAGGCTTGATTTACCACAAGGAACACCGGGTGCATCGGGAAAACCCCCTTTGATGGCGCGCGAACTCGCGGAGGCCCGCCGAAGCGGTGAAAAAACAGGCGGATTGCGGTTGATCAATTGCGCTGGTGGATTTTTAGTTAACTTGGGTCGGTGACGGGCCTGCCGCCGCACGGGAATGAGACGATCGATGGACTACAAAGACTATTACAAGGTTCTGGGGGTCGCGCGGGACGCGCCCCAAGACGAGATCAAGCGCGCCTATCGCAAACTGGCCCGAAAGTATCACCCCGACATGAACCCTGGCGCCGATGCCGCCGAGGCCGAGCGCAAATTCAAGGAACTTGGTGAGGCCTATGAGGTCTTGCAGGATCCCGAAAAGCGCGCGGCCTATGATCAGCTGGGCGCGAATTGGAAAGAGGGGCAATCCTTCCGCCCGCCGCCCGACTGGGACGAGGGGTTCGAGTTTTCCGGCGGTGGCTATACCGAGGCCGATCCCAGCGGCTTTGGCGATTTCTTCGAGGAGTTGTTTGCGCGGCGGGGGCGCCAGTCGGCAGGTCCGCGCTCGGCCCATCAGTTCAACGCGCCAGGACAGGATCACCACGCCAAGATTGTCATCGACCTCGCCGAAGCCTATTCGGGCGGCACGCGCGACTTCACCCTGCGCGCGCCCGAGCTGGACCCGAGCGGCCATCTGGTGATGCGTGAGCGCACGATCCGGGTCACGATCCCCAAGGGCGTGGCCGAGGGCCAGCATATCCGCATCGCCGGCAAGGGATCGCCGGGGATCGGGCAGGGCAAGGCGGGCGATCTCTATCTTGAGGTGGCGATCCGCGAAGATCCGGCCTACCGCGTCGAGGGCCGCGATGTCTATGTCGAGCTGCCCGTCACCCCATGGGAGGCGGCGCTGGGCGCGCGGATCAACGCGCCGACGCCCAGTGGGCGGGTCGAACTGGCGGTGCCCAAGCATTGCCAGTCCGGCAAGAAGCTGCGCCTCAAGGGGCGCGGGATCCCCGGCAAGAAGCCGGGCGATCTTTACGCGGTGATCAAGATCGTCATCCCGCCGATCGAAAGCGAGAAGGCGCGCGATCTCTACCAGCAACTGGCCCGCGAGACGGATTACGATCCGCGCGCAAGCATGGGGGCATAGATCATGGCAAACTCACACGATTTGGTGCCGATGAGCGAGGTGGTCGATCAGCTGACGCTGGTGGATCTGTGCCGCATCTGTGGATCCTCGGCGGAATGGGTGGTGGAACTGGTCGAGGAGGGCATTCTCGAGCCCGAGGGGCAGGGCAAGCCCGCTTGGCGCTTTGAGAGCACCAGCATCACGGTGGTGCGGAAGGTGCAGCGTCTTCAGGTCGATCTGCGCCTGAACGTGCCGGGCATCGCCGCTGTGCTGTCGCTGGTCGATGAGAACGCGGCGCTGCGCCGGCGCTTGCAGGTGCTCGAGGCGGTCGGTCAATACGCGATTCCGATGTCGGGGCCGGATGAGTAAACACCTGTCCAGAAATTGACGTCCGTCAATCGACCGCGCGTCCGAGGGGCTAGATTGGGCCGAATTTTTCAGGGGAGCCGCCATGACCGCCGAGACGCAAGAGCATCATTCATCCTACATCAACATCCCCGAAGCCGTGGGTGTCTTCGACAGTTTCGAAACGCTGCAGGCCGCGGTCTACGATCTGCGCGCGGCCGGGTTCAGTCGCTATGACCTCAGCCTTCTGGGAGGCAAGAAGGCGATGGAGGAAACGCTTGGCTCATCCTATTGGCGGGCGGAGGATCTGGAGGACAACCCGGACGCACCCCGCGCGGCCTTCGTTTCCGAAGAGGCGATGGGTGAACTTGAGGGCGCGATTGCGGGCGGTTTCTTCTTTCTCGGGTCCTATATCGCGATGGCGGCGATGCTGACGCCGGTCAGCACATTGGCCGCCTCGATCGCGGCGATTGCCATCGGCGGCGGGCCCGCCGCGGTGGTCGGCGCTCTGCTCGCGCGCCGCGCGGACAAGCATCACAAGGACTATTACGCCGAACAGATCCGCAATGGTGGTATTCTGCTTTGGGTGCGCACAGCCGACAAGGCCAAGGAGCAAGTGGCGGTCAAGATCCTGGAAGGGCATTCGGGCCGCGACGTACATGTCCATGATTGGAGCGAATGACGCGTCCGTCGCACAGCCTGCTGAATAGAAAAACGCCCGGTCGCTGGATGCGGCCGGGCCTCTTGTTTGGCGTATAGCAGTAATGGATGCGGTCAGTGGGCCAGGAACACCGCCTGATCCGTCTGGTCGACCATCGTCCGGGTCGTGCCGCCAAAGAACGCTTGGCGGGTGCGGGAATGGCCGTAAGAGCCCATTACGACCAGATCGGCCCCGACCTCTTCGGCACGGTCCAGAATGCACTGGCCGACAGTCTGGCCGCCGCTGGGATATTGCTGCACCGTCACGTTGCAGCCGTGATGTGTCAGCCAGCGCGCGACGTCCACACCGGGGTCCTCGCCATCGCCGAACTCGTTCTTGACCGGATCGACCGTGCCGATGATGACGCTTTCGGCCGTGCGCAGGAATGGCAGGGCCAGATGCACGGCCCGTCCTGAATGCAGATCGGTGCTCCACGCGACAAAGATCCGCTTGGGTGCGTTCAGAGCGACCGCATCGTGATCGTTCAGCAGCAAAGCGATGGGAGAGTTGAAAAGGACTCCATAGACCACCTGCCGAAACAGCGTGTCAGGCTTGCGCAGATCCTCGGTGACCAGCATCAAGTCGCATAGCATGGCCCGGCGCCCGACGGCATCCGCCACCATGGCAGGCTCGCACGATACGCTCGTCACATCGCCCGACACATCGTGCTGCGCCAGCAGGCCCTCCATCTCGTCTTCCCTAGCCTTCATCGCGGCCTTGTAAGTCGTCATCTCTTCCTGCCAGCTGATCGGGATATCAGAGGTTCCATAGGCTGGTACGCCGATCGCGTAGTAGGGAAAAACGGGCAGCTCGCCGACGATCATGATGACCGCCCGCGCCTCCAGCGCGCGTATGGCTTCGAGTTTTCGCGCCACTTCGCCATTCGAGGCGTTCTGGCCCATCGCGATCAGAATCGTGCTGTTTTTCATTTTCCGAGTCCTTGGTTGGTCAAAGGCAGTCTATCCGCAAGGCAGCGGGCCGCGATTGACGCAGGTCAATCGTGCGCCTGCCATTCGATCAGGAAGGAGCCCGGTAGAGTCAAACGATAAAGACCACGTGTCTTACTATTCACCCTTCTCGGCCTTGGGGGCAAAGTGCTGACCCATCTGCATCAGCTTGGCCGTCTCGGCCATGTAGTCGTCCATAGCCTTCTGAAAGAACCGGGCATGGATATGTTGAATTTCCGAGATGCCCTTGGCGTGCAGCAGATCATGCTGCACCTGCACGTCCTGGCGAATGCGCTCGGCGGTAAAACTCAGCATCTCGCTTCCGATATCCGACATGGCCTCCATCCAGTTGGTTCCCAGCGCGGGCATGGACTGCATGCCGGAGGCCTGCATCGTTTGCATCAGATCAGTCATGGCAGCGGCCGGGGTGTCAGCCTTTTCAGTCTTGTCACTCTTGGTCATGGCAGCCTCTCTGATTCGGTCTTTTGCCACGGTAAAGTTATCCAAGGCTGCATCATGGATGATTGACATGGGTCAATGATCCGCGATCAGGGCAACGGACCGCTCGTCAGGATACTGCGGCAGGCATTGGCGACGACCGCCTCCTCGTTGGTTGGCAGGACGCAGACCTTGACCGGCGCATCTGCTGCGCTGATCGTCTCGGCATGGCGGCTGTTTGCCGCCTCGTTCAGCGACACGCCCAGCCATGTCAGATGCTGGCAGATCAGCGTGCGTATCAGTGCAGAATTCTCGCCGATCCCGGCAGTAAAGACCAGCGCGTCAAGCCCTCCGATGGCGGGTAGCAACCCCCCGAGGCTGACGGCGGCGCGATAGCAGAAAAGCTCGATCGCCTCGCGCGCCTCTGGCGCGTCGCTCTTCTGCAGGACCTGCATGTCATTGGTCATGCCCGATACGCCCAGCAGGCCAGATTGCTTGTAGAGGAGCGTCTCGATCTCGGCGGCCTGCATCCCTTTGGCCTGCATCAGATAGAGGACCACGCCCGGATCCAGCGCGCCGCAGCGGCGCCCCATCATCAGCCCGTCCAGCGCGGTAAAGCCCATGCTGGTCGCCACGCTTTTGCGGTCCTTCATCGCACACATGCTGGACCCGTTGCCCAGATGCGCGACAACAACTCTGCCGGACGCCATATCCCCCAGATGCTGCGGCAGAACGCTGGCGATGTAATCATAGGATAGCCCGTGAAATCCGTAGCGCATGACGCCCTCATCGGTCAGGGCGCGGGGCAGGGCGAACATCTGGGCCAGCGGGGCTTGGCTGCGGTGAAAGCTGGTGTCGAAACAGGCGATCTGCGGCACGTCCGGCTGCCATTTGGCAACGGCACGTATGGCGGCGATGTTATGCGGCTGGTGCAGCGGGGCGAGGGGCACGAACGCCTCTAGCTGCTTGATGTCGCTCTCGGTCAACAGAGTGGGCAGCGTGTAGTGCTGGCCGCCATGCACGACCCGGTGACCGACGGCCATGAGATCCGTGTCGCCGCGATGGGTGGTCAGCCACTTCAGCAGGAGGGCAATCGCCGTATCGTGATCTGCTGATGCTTCCAGCGCGGCCAGATCGCTCGCGTCCAGTGCTGCTCCATCCGCGCTGCGCGCGGTAAAGACCGGCGTGCCGCCGATGCCCGAGATCATGCCGCGCATCCGCGGCTTGGGCGACGGATCATCGCTGGCGAAGACCGCGAATTTCACGCTGGACGAGCCGGCGTTCAGCGTCAGGATATCGCCGCTCATACCGGGTGGACCTTTGCCTGATGATGAACGTAGAGCTGCGCAATCGCGGCCGAGGCGAGGCGCGACAGCACACCGTCGGCGCGGCTGGTCAGCACGATGGGGATGCGCGCGCCCAGCACGATGCCGGCGGCATCCGCCCCGGCCAGATAGATCAGTTGCTTGGCGATCATGTTGCCGGCCTCCAGATCGGGCGCAATCAGAATATCGGCGCGCCCGGCCACCTGCGACACGATCCCCTTGGCGGCAGCGGCAGCCTCGGAGACCGCATTGTCGAAGGCAAGCGGGCCGTCCAGCAGACCGCCGGTGATCTGCCCGCGCTCGGCCATCTTGCACAGGCCCGCGGCATCGATGGTCGAGGGGATGCTGGGCGTCACGCTCTCGACCGCGGACAGAAGCGCGACGCGCGGCAGGTCGATGCCCAGCGCGTGGGCCAGCTCGATGGCATTCTGCACGATATCGGCCTTGGTCTCCAGATCAGGGAATATGTTGATCGCCGCATCGCTGATCAGCAGGGGGCGCGGATAACTGGGCACATCCAACGCGAAGACATGGCTCATCCGGCGCTCGGTGCGCAGTCCGGTCTCCTTGTGCACGACAGGTTCCAGCAATTCGTCGGTGTGGATCTTGCCCTTCATCAGCATTGCAACTTCGCCCGCGCGCGCCAGCGCCACGGCCGTCTCGGCGGCGGCGTGACTGTGCGGCACATCGACGATTTCGGAGTCTTTCAGATCGGCACCGGCCTCGGCGGCGGCGGCCATGATCTTGTCCCGGGGGCCGATCAAAACAGGGACGATCATGCCCTGCTTCTCGGCCTCCAGTGCCCCTTTCAGTGACAGCGCATCGCAAGGATGCACCACCCCGGTGCGCACCGGCGCCAGCGACGCCGTGGCGCGTTTCAACTCGTCAAAGCGCGCGCCTCGTTCGTGCAGATGCACCTCCGGCAGGGCGACACGGGGGCGCCGGACCTTCTGTGTCGGGGCCACCACCAGCGCCTGCCCCTCGATGACGACCTCGCCTTTCTGATTGGTGCAGACGCAGTCCAGCGCGACATGGTGATGCTCCGGCTTCTTTTCGGTGACGGTCACGCGGATAGCGATCGTGTCGCCCAGCCCGACGGGGCGGCGAAAGCTGAAGCTCTGGTTCAGGTAGATCGTGCCCGGCCCCGGCAGCTCCGTGCCCAGCACCGCAGAGATCAGCGCGCCGCCCCACATGCCATGCGCGATGACTTTGTGAAACATGTCCGAGCTGGCGTATTCCGCATCCACATGCGCGGGGTTCACATCGCCGGACATCACGGCGAACAGCTCGATATCCTTCGGGGCCAGCGTCCGGGTCAGCTCGGCCGTCTCGCCGATCTCGATCTCGTCGAAGGTTCTGTTCTCGATGAACTGCATTGAATGTCCTGTCCTTGGGCGTAAAGGGGTGGGTGCGGCGTCAGGCCAGCACATGATATCCGCCATCGACATAGGCGGTGTTTCCGGTGACCTTGCACGACAGATCGCTGACCAGCCCGGCGGCCATGTTGCCGACATCATGGATGCTGACAAGCTCTCGTTCGGGCGCGCGACGCCGGGCGGCGTCGATCAATTCGTCGAAATGGGCGATGCCCGACCCCGCCCGCGTCTGCAGCGGCCCGGGCGAGATGGCGTTGACCCGGATCTGTTTCGGCCCCAGCTCGGCGGCAAGGTAGCGCACGGTGCCTTCTAGCGCCGATTTGACCGGCCCCATGATGTTGTAGTGCTCGACCACCTTCTCGGCGCCGTAATAGCTCATGGTCAGGATGCTGCCGCCCTCAGGCATCAGGGGAATGGCAAGCCGGGTCATGCGGATCAGCGAATGGACCGAGATATCCATCGCCTGCGCGAACCCTTCCTGCGAGCATTCGCTGACCGGCCCGTGCAGATCGCCGCGCGGGCAGAAGGCGATGGAGTGCAGGACGAAATCCAGCTTGTCCCACAGACGCTCGATCTCGGCAAAGACGGCCTCCATCTGGCCGGGCACCTCTACATCCATCGGCAGAAACAGGGGCGCCTTCAGCCGGGCCGCGACCGGGGCGACGAAGGGGCGCGATGTCTCGTTGGCGTAGGTGACGGCAATATCGGCACCCGCCGCGTGAAAGGCGGCGGCGCAGCCTGCGGCGATCGAATGCTCGTTGGCAATCCCCACGACAAGGCCGCGCTTGCCCTTCAGCAAATCGTGCAGCATCACGGGGGGCTCACTTCTGATAGACATAGGTGCCGGGCGCGTCGCAAAGCGGTGGATGAGACTTGGCCCCCATCGTGGGCGGCGTGACCGGGTCGCCCGATCTCTCACTCAGCCACCGCGTCAGCGCGGGCCACCATGAGCCTTCCTGTTCGGGCGTCTGGGCTATCCAGCGGTCCGGATCGGTATAGGGTGCGTCCTTGGCCTTGGTCTCGATCCGGAAATGACGGCGCGGATGGCCCGGTTCGGAGACAATACCGGCATTGTGCCCGCCGCTTGTCAGCACGAAGGTCACTTCCGTGTCCGACAAAAGGTGGAACTTGTAGACTGAGTGCCACGGCGCGACATGGTCACGCTCGGTGCCGACCATGAAGACGGGCGCGCGGATATCCGACACCGTGATGGGATTCTCGCCCACGTAATAGCGCCCTTCGGCCAGATCGTTGTTCAGGAAAAGCCGCCTCAAGTATTCGGAATGCATGCGGTAGGGCATCCGCGTGGCATCGGCATTCCATGCCATGAGGTCATTCATACCCGATCTCTCGCCCATCATGTAATCGTGGATCACCCGTGACCAGATCAGGTCGTTCGAGCGCAAGAGCTGGAACGCGCCGGCCATCTGCGTGGTGTCAAGATACCCCTTGTCCCACATCATGTCCTCGAGGAAGGTCAGCTGGCTTTCGTCGATGAACAGCGTCAGCTCGCCCGCCTCGGTGAAATCCACCTGCGCGGCCAGCAGGGTCAGGCTCTTGACACGCTCGCCGCCATCGCGGGCCATTGCCGCCTCTGCGATCGACAGCAGCGTGCCCCCGAGGCAATAGCCCACCGCATGCACCCTCTGCCCCTTGCAGATCGTGCCGACAGCGTCCAGCGCGTCCATGATGCCATGCGACAGGTAGTCGTCCATACCCAGATCGCGGTCATCGGCGTCGGGATTTTTCCACGAGACCATGAAGACGGTAAAGCCCTGCGCCGTGAGATATCGGACCAGCGAGTTGGTCTCGCCAAGGTCGAGGATGTAGTATTTCATGATCCAAGCGGGCACGATCAGGATCGGCTCGGGCCGCACCTTGTCGGTGGTGGGCGCGTATTGGATCAGTTCGATCAGGTGGTTGCGATAGACGACCTTGCCGGGCGTGATGGCCATGTTGCGGCCCACCTGAAAGGCCTCGGCGCCGATCGGTTTCTTGTCCGTGAGGACGCGCGAGAGGTCCTCCATGTAGTTCTGCCAGCCCCGGACAAGATTCATGCCGCCCTCATGCACCGTCCGGGCCAGCACTTCAGGGTTCGTGGCCGGGTAGTTCGACGGCGAGAACACATCGAGGATCTGCCGGGCCGCGAAGGTCACGACGTCGCTGTGCTTTGCCGTCACGCCTTCGACGCCGGTGGTGGCATTGTGCCACCATTGCTGGTTCAGCAAGAAGGCCTGCGACATCGCGTTGAAGGGCCATTTCTGCCAGGCCTCGCCCCGGAAACGCTTGTCCTGGGGCAGGGGGGTGATGCAGGTCTCGCGCGTGTCGGGATCACGCGCGCAGAGCGCGGCGTAATTTGCAAAGCGCCACATCTTGCGCCCGGCCTTCTCGACCAGTTCCAGTTGCTTGCCGGGGGCCGATGCCAGATGTAGGGCCCAATCCGAATAGGCCATGGCAAGGGCGATGGGCGAGAGGCCTGCGGTAAACCGAGCCTGAATGGCCGTCACCCCCTTGTCGAGGGCGCGATCCATCGTGACATGTGTATGCGCGACACGCTCGGCCCGTTCCTTGAACAATCCGGGCGGCGGGGTGTAGGGCAATCTCCTTGGTGAGAGCGTCTGCGCCGGCGTCCGTTTCTTCTGACTTGAGGAGACCTGCGCCATTCACCGTTCCTTTTCCGCGAGAGTAGACTCGCCGCAGGCGTATCTGAAATCGAATTCTTCAGAATTGACCTTGATCAATCCGGCGCCGGACTGGCGGATTTAAGGATGCTGCATCTGCATTGCGGGTCCGCACCGCATGAAAAGGGATTTGGATCATGAAGAAAACCCTCCTGGCCGGCATTGTGCTTTTGGTCTGTGTGCTCGGTGCGGCAGCGTGGTGGGAAATCTCGCGACAATCCGTGCTGCCCGATGGCATCAGTCGCTCGAACGGGCGGATCGAGGCCGAGCGTCTCGCCGTTGCGGCCAAGGCCGGGGGCAAGGTAGCCGAGGTGCTGGTGTCCGAGGGGGATTGGATTCAGCAGGGGCAGATCGTCGCCCGGTTGGAAACGACGTCACTTGAGGCCAGTCTGCGGCAGGCCAACGCCGCCGTGCAGCAGGCTGAGCAGCAGCAGTTGCAGGCCGACGCGTTGCTGCGTCAGCGCAAATCCGAGCTGACGACCGCCCGAGCCGCCTACGACCGGGTCGAGAAGCTGGCCGCCGACGGCTTCAACAGTCAGGCGCAGCTGGACACGCAGCGCACCGCGCTGGACACCGCCGAGGCCGCGCTTGCCGCCGCCGAAGCGGGCATCCCTCTGGCCAAGGCGACCATCGCCGCTGCCGAGGCCGCCGTCGAGGGCGTGCAGAGCAATATCGACGATGCCACGCTGCGCGCCCCGCGCGCCGGGCGTGTCCAATACGTGCTGGAGCATGAGGGCGAGGTCGTGGCCGCCGGAACCAGTATCGTGACGCTGACCGATCTGTCGGACATGTATATGACCGTCTTCCTGCCCTCCCGCGATGCCGGGCGGTTGGCCATCGGGGCCGAGGCACGGATCATTCTGGACGCGATTCCCGATTACGTCATCCCGGCCAAGGTATCCTTCGTGGCCAGCACGGCCCAGTTCACGCCCAAATCGGTCGAGACCGACGAAGAGCGCGACCAGCTGATGTTCCGCGTCAAGCTGACCATTCCGCCTGATCTGCTGGCCCAGTATCAGGACCGCGCGCGCGCAGGAGTGCCGGGGGTGGGCTATGTCCGTGTGGATGACACCGTGGAGTGGCCGGATGAGCTGACGGTGAGACTGCCGCGATGACCTCGCCGCCCGTCGCGGTGCTGTCGGCGGTCACGCATCGCTACGGGCAGACTGCGGCCCTCGACAATGTCTCGCTAAAGGTGCCCGCCGGGTGCATGGCCGGGTTGATCGGGCCGGACGGCGTGGGCAAGTCGACGCTGCTGGCCCTGCTGGCCGGCGTCCGGCAGATCCAGGCCGGGGAGGTGCATGTGCTGGACGGCGATATCCGCAGCCGCGCGCATTTGCGGGCCTGCAACCGCCGCATCGCCTATATGCCGCAGGGTCTTGGGCGAAACCTCTATCCCACGCTGACAGTGACCGAGAATCTCGATTTCTTTGGCCGCCTTTTCGGGCAGGGCGAGGCCGAGCGCCGCGAGAGAATTGCCGATCTGCTGCAGGCCACCGGCCTTGATCCCTTTCCGGACCGGCCCGCAGGCAAGCTTTCGGGCGGGATGAAGCAGAAGCTGTCGCTCTGCTCGGCGCTGATCCATGATCCTGACCTGCTGATCCTCGACGAGCCGACAACGGGTGTCGATCCGCTGTCGCGTCAGCAATTCTGGGATCTGATCGACCGGATGCGCCAGCAGCGCCCGCAGATGAGCGTGATCGTGGCCACCGCCTACATGGAAGAGGCCGAGCGGTTTGACTGGCTGGCGGCGATGTCAGACGGCGCGGTCATTGCCATGGGAAAGCCCGCCGAGATGCTGAAGCTCACCGGTGAGGCGACGCTTGAAGAGGCGTTCATCGCCATGCTGCCCGAGGCAGCGCGCCGGGGCCACACCGCCGTCACCGTGCCGCCGCGCCGTGCATTCGACGGACCGCCCGCTATTCAGGCCAAGGCGCTGACGCGCAAATTCGGCGATTTCACCGCTGTCGACTCAGTCAATTTCGAGATCGAGCGGGGCGAGATCTTCGGCTTTCTGGGCTCCAACGGTTGCGGCAAGACGACGACGATGAAGATGCTGACAGGGCTGCTGCCCGCCAGCGCGGGCGAGGCGCTGCTGTTTGGCGAAACACTGAATGCGGGCGATATGCGCACGCGCCAGCGGGTCGGCTACATGTCGCAATCCTTTTCGCTCTATAGCGAGCTGACCGTGCGCCAGAACCTCGAATTGCACGCCGAGCTCTACCAGTTGCCCGCGGCCAAGCGCGCCGGGCGCGTTGCCGAGGTAATGGAAACCTTCAAATTGGTGCATGAAGCGGACGAGCGGCCGGACGACTTGCCGCTGGGCATCCGGCAGCGCCTGCAACTGGCCGTGGCTGTGATCCACTCGCCCGACGTTCTGATCCTGGACGAGCCGACATCGGGCGTCGATCCCATCGCGCGCGATGCGTTCTGGCAGCACCTGATCGGTCTGTCACGCAATGACGGCGTAACGATCTTCATCTCGACCCATTTCATGAACGAGGCCGAGCGCTGTGATCGCATTTCGCTGATGCATGCGGGCCGCGTCCTGGCCGTGGGCAAGCCGGACGAGATTGCCAGGGCCAAAAGCGCGGACAGCCTCAATGACGCCTTCGTCAGCTATCTGCGCGAAGCGGCCGGTGAGACCGACTCCCCGCCGCGGGCGGCCCCTGTCCAGCACCGCGAGGGCTCGGCCCACCAGCGCGGCGGCGCCTCGCGCATGTGGGCCTTCGCCCGGCGCGAGACGATGGAGATCCTGCGCGATCCGCTGCGTCTGACATTCGCCTTCATGGGGCCCGTCATCCTGATGCTGACCTTCGGCTATGGCATTTCCTTCGACGTGACGGACCTGCCCTATGCCGTGCTGGACGAGGACCGCAGCGCCGAAAGCCGCGAGTTGCTCGAGGCGTTTTCCGGCTCGCGCTATTTCGAGGAACAGCCATCTGCCTCCAGCGCGGACGAGCTTGAGGCGCGGCTGCGCGACGGCGAAATCGCCATCGCCGTCCAGATCCCGCCCGAGTTCGGCAAGGCGCTGCTGCGCGGCGACCGGCCCGAGGTGCGCATTGCGCTGGACGCGGCCATGCCTTTTCGGGCCGAGACGACGCGCGGCTATCTTGCCGGGTTGGCCGCCGCCTACACGCGGACCCAGACCGAGCGGACCTATGGCGAGATCATCGATACCAGAGCTGCGGATGTCGCAAGCCGGTTTCGCTACAATCAGGCCTTCAAGAGCGTCGTCGCCATGGTGCCCTCGGTGATCATGCTGATGCTGGTTCTGATCCCGTCCATGATGTCTGCCATGGGTGTCGTGCGGGAAAAGGAAACCGGTTCGATTGCCAATTTCCGCTCGACACCGGTGACGCGGGCCGAGTTCCTGTTGGGCAAGCAATTGCCGTATGTCGTCATCGCGATGCTCAGTTTCGTGACGCTGCTGATCGTCGCCTACGGGGTCTTCAACGTGCCGATCAAGGGTTCGGTCGCGGCGCTGGTCACGGGCACGCTGCTCTATGTCATGGCGACGACCGGCTTTGGCGTCCTGATCTCGACCTTCACCAGGACGCAGGTGGCGGCCACCTTTGCCGCGGCGGTGATCTCGATCATTCCGGCGGTGAACTTCTCGGGGCTGCTGGTGCCGGTGTCGTCGCTCTCGGGCAGCGGGCAGGTCATCGGGCTGAGCTTTCCATCGGGATGGTATCAGCAAATCAGCGTCGGCGTATTCACCAAGGATCTCGGCTTTGCCGAATTGTGGCGCAACCACGTGGCGCTGGCGGGCTTTGCGATCCTCTTTGTAACGGTGTCGATCCTGGCTCTCAACAAGCAGGAACGCTGAGATGATACAGTGGCTGTCCAATATCTATCGGCTGGGGCGCAAGGAACTGCGCAGCCTCTGGACCGATCCGGCGCTGCTCTTCCTGATCATCTACGTGTTCAGCTTTGCCGTCTATGCCGTCGCGACGGGGGCCAAGCTGGAGGTGATCAACGCATCGGTCGCCTATGTCGACCTGGATCGGAGCGACCTCACGGGACGCATCATCGGGGCGATCCTGCCGCCCGAATTCGATACGCCGCAAGAGATATCGCCGGACGAGGTCGACCGTGTCATGAACAGTGGCGACCACGTCTTCGTGCTGTCCTTCCCGCCCCGGTTCGAGGCGGATGTGCTTGCCGGGCTACAGCCCTCGATCCAGCTGAATGTCGATGCCACCGCGATGGTGCAGGCGGGCAACGGCTCGGTTTTCCTGCAGGAGATCATCGCCGCCGAGCTTTCGAAATTCGTCACCGGAACCGAGGACGAAACCAGCCTGCCCATCGACCTGATCGTTACCGCGCAGTTCAACCCGAACCTGCAATCGACGTGGTTCTCATCGGTCATGCAGGTGATCAACAACGTCACGATCCTGGCGGTACTGCTGACCGGCGCGGCCCTGATCCGCGAGCGCGAGCGCGGCACGATCGAACATCTTCTGGTCATGCCCGTCACCCCGTCCGAGATCATGCTGGCCAAGATCTGGGCCAACGGCCTGGTGATCATCGTCGCTGCCGTGCTGTCGCTGTGGATCGTTGTGCAGGGCATATTGTCCGTGCCGGTTGCAGGATCGATCTTCCTCTTTGTGGGCGGCACGGTCCTCTACCTGATTTCGGTGACCGGGCTGGGCATCCTTCTGGCGACCTTCACCACCTCGATGCCGCAATTCGGCCTGCTGGCCCTGCCGGTTCTGGTGGTGATGAACCTGCTATCCGGCAGCACCACACCGATGGAGAGCATCCCCACCTGGCTGCAGAACGTGATGCAGATTTCGCCCTCGACGCATTTCGTGGCCTTCTCGCAAGCCATTCTCTATCGCGGCGCGGGGCTGGCGACGGTCTGGCCCGACATGGTGATCATGGTGGCGCTCAGCGCGATATTCTTCGTGATCGCCCTCCTGCGGTTCCGGCAGACGATGGCTTCGGCACAGTAAAACACGGCCTCGATCTGGCAGCTAATTGACGAACGTCAATCCTGAAACTGCGCGCGCGGTCAATGCTCCAGATGAATGTCACGTTTTCCAATCGTCGATTGATGGCGAAGGGCAAGCCATTTTGCAGGGAGAGAATTCATGCCGGAAACGCCAACCACCGACAGCCCGGAAGCGCAGACGCAGTCACGCTTTCCGACGGCCTACACAATTCTTTTCCTTCTCATCATCCTGGTGGCGGTGCTGACTTGGATCATACCGGCGGGCAGCTATGACCGCGTAATGGACGACGCCGTGGGCCGGGAAATTGCCGTTGCGGGGACCTTTCAGCAGGTGGACCCGAACCCTCAGGGCTTCTGGGATGTGCTTTTGGCGCCGACTGCGGGTTTCTATGATCCTGACAGTTACGCCGCCAATGCAATCGACGTCGCGCTGTTTGTCCTGTTTCTGGGCGGTTTTCTTGGCATCGTCAACGCGACCGGCGCGATTGATACAGGCATCCGGACGGTGATGCGCAGGCTTCAGGGCCGGGAAATCTGGATGATCCCGATCCTGATGACATTGTTCGCCTTGGGTGGCACGACCTACGGGATGGCCGAAGAGACCCTTGCGTTCTATGCCATTCTGATTCCGATCATGATCGCCGCAGGTTACGATGCGGTCACCGGTGTCGCGATCATTCTGATCGGTGCGGGTATCGGTGTTTTGGGGTCTACAATCAATCCATTCGCGACGGTAATCGCGGCCAACGCGTCGGGCATTCCTTTCACTGATGGCATTGTTCTGCGTTTCATCCTGCTGATCGGCGGCCTGATCGTCTGCGCCGCCTATGTCATGCGTTACGCCTCCCGGGTGAAGGAGGATCCGTCGCGTTCGGTTGTGGCCAAGCAGGCCGAAGCACATCGCCGGATTTTTTTAAAGGATCAGTCGGATAGCGCCGAAGCGGCCAATCTGACCGGCACGCAGTCCATTGTGCTGATCGTCTTCGGTCTGACGTTCGCGGCCATGATCTGGGGCGTTTCCAGTCAAGGCTGGTGGATGGCGCGGATGGGTGCGCTATTCCTCGGCTCTGCCATCTTGATCGGCCTGATCGCGCGCATGGGAGAGAAGCAGATCACCGGAAACTTCGTCGATGGCGCGCGTGATCTTCTGGGTGTGGCCCTGGTGGTCGGCCTTGCGCGCGGCATTGTCGTGATCATGGAGAACGGCCTGATCGCGGACACCATTCTGCACAGTGCCGAGCAGTCGCTCGCCGGGCTTGGCGATCTGGCCTTCATCAATCTGATGTTCTGGATCGAGGTCGGCATGAGTTTCTTCGTCCCGTCGTCATCCGGTCTGGCCGTGCTGTCGATGCCCATCTTGGCGCCACTTGCGGATTTTGCCGGTGTTGCGCGCAGTCTGGTCGTCACGGCCTATCAATCGGCCAACGGGCTGGTGAACCTGATCAATCCGACCTTTGCGGTCGTGATCGGCGGCCTCGCGATCGGACGGGTATCCTATGACCGCTGGCTGGTGTTCATCTGGCCTTTGCTTCTGATCCTGATCATTTTCATCTCAGCGGCGCTCAGCATCGCCGCCATCATCTGAAGGAGGCAAGACATGACAAACGAACCTCTGGGCGTTTATTCCGAAACCGGTAAATTGCGGCAGGTCATCGTTTGCCGCCCCGGCCGGGCCCATCGCAGGCTGACGCCGGAAAACTGCCAGGACCTGCTTTTTGACGATGTCTTCTGGGTCAAACAGGCGCAGAAAGATCACGATGTCTTTGCCGAAACCATGCGCAGCGAAGGTGTCGAGGTTCTGGACGTCAACACCCTGCTGGCCGAGACGCTGGACATACCCAAGGGGCGCAACTGGGTGCTGGACCACCGCATCGTGCCCGACCAGATCGGCGTCGGCATGATGCAGGAGCTGCGCGCCTGGATGGACGAGCTGCCGGGCGCCGAGTTGGCCGAATACCTCTTGGGCGGGCTGGCGGTGGATGATGTGCCGTTCGAGCTGACCGGCCTGTTCGGCAGCTATCTGGGTCCCCACGGCTTCATCCTGCCGCCGCTGCCCAATGCGCTTTTCACCCGCGACAACTCGGCTTGGATCTTTGGTGGCGTATCGGTCAACCCGATGTATTGGCCCGCGCGCCGGCCCGAGACTCTGCTGAACACGGCCATTTACAAATTCCACCCAAAGTTTGCGGGTAAGACGACGATCCATTGGGGTGATCCCACCGAGGATCATGGGCTGGCCACCGTCGAGGGCGGCGACATCATGCCCGTCGGCGACGGCACCGTCCTTGTCGGCATGGGCGAGCGGTCATCGCCGCAAGGTGTGGGCCAACTGGCCGAGGCGCTCTTCGATACGGGTGCGGCGCAGCGTGTGCTGGCCTTCGCCATCCCGAAATCGCGCGCGGCGATGCATCTGGATACTATATTCACCCTCTGTGGCGGCGATGTGGTCACCACCTTCAAGGAAGTTGCGGACGAGCTGGTTTGCTATGACATCCGCCCCGGCGACGGCCCCGCGCCGCTGCAGTTCCGCAAGGATCCGCGTCCGATCTTCGACATCGTGGCCGAGGTGCTGGGCTACAAGAAGCTGCAGATCGTGGCGACGGGCGGCGACACCCCCGAAGAGCGTGCGCGCGAGCAGTGGAACGATGGCAACAACGTGCTGGCGCTGCGGCCCGGCGTGGTCATCGGCTACGACCGTAACGATGACACCAATGCCGCGCTCAAGGCCGCGGGCATCGAGGTGCGGCCCATCCCCGGCGCCGAACTGGGCCGCGGGCGCGGCGGCGGTCACTGCATGAGCTGCCCGACAAAGCGCGACCCCGTATAGGGCAGGGGCGGCCAGATGAACGATCACGCACCCCTCGGCGCCTTCCGCGCTCCGATGGATACCCGAATTCGGTCACCCGATGGCCGGAGCCGGGAACTGGTGCGTCTCGCGGTTCTGGCCGCGAACAGCCACAACACGCAGCCATGGCGTTTCGAGCTCAGCCCGGATCGCATAGTGCTGCACGCCGATCATCGTCGCAGGTGCCTTGCCGTCGATCCTGACGATCACCATCTTTATGTCAGCCTTGGATGCGCGACGGAGAACATCGTGATTGCCGCCACCGGCTTCGGTCTGGTTGCGGTGCCGCGCATCACCGAGGAAGGCACGGTCATCGAGATTGATCTGAAGACTGGCACTGCCGACCCCTCGCCCCTGATCGCGGCCATTCCCTTGCGCCAATCGACGCGAAACAGATATGATGCGCGCCCGCTGACCGATGCCGAAAAAGATGCGGTGATCCAAGCGGCCACTGCCTCCAGGGTGACAGTCTGCCTTGTGGACGCGCCCGAAGAGATCGCGTCGCTCTGCGAGGCCGTTGTGGCCGGTAACGCCGACCAGATGGCAGACCCGGCCTTTGTCAGTGAACTGATGCATTGGATACGGTTCAGCCCGCACGAGGCCCGCACGCGGCGCGATGGGCTGTTCGGGCGATGCCTTGGCAATCCGGGTTTGCCGGAATGGATGGGCCGGCTGGTATTCCCGCTGGTCTACCGTGTCCGCCCCGAGTCCGCAAAAATTCGCGGCGATATCGCCAGCGCGTCTGCCTTGATGATTTTCGTCAGCCATGCCGATACGCCGGAAAACTGGATCGAGACGGGCCGTGCGTTCCAGAGATTTGCCTTGGAGGCGACTTCACTCGGGCTGGTGATGGCGCATATCAATCAGGCGGTCGAGGTGCCGGTGCAGCGCAAACGTGTCGCGCGCCTGATCACCATTCCCGAGGGCCGCCCATCCCTGCTGGTGCGCATCGGTCACGGCGAGCGGCTGCCCTACGCGTACCGCCGCGACGTGGATGACGTCATCACTACAGCTGAGCAATGGAGTTAGCACAATGGCTTACAATCTGAAGAACCGGCATTTCCTGACCCTGCGGGATTACGCCCCGCGCGAA
Source organism: Roseovarius maritimus (assembly GCF_043355895.2). NCBI lineage: Bacteria > Pseudomonadati > Pseudomonadota > Alphaproteobacteria > Rhodobacterales > Roseobacteraceae > Roseovarius > Roseovarius maritimus. The sequence continues at coordinate 55,899 of NZ_JBHFPF020000009.1, read as the reverse complement.
ATCGCCTTTCTGCTCAAGCTGGCTGCCGATCTGAAGGTGGCGAAATATACCGGCACCGAGGTGCCGAAGCTGCAGGGCAAGGATATCGCGTTGATCTTTGAAAAGGACAGCACGCGCACCCGCGTGGGCTTTGAGGTGGCCGCCTATGATCAGGGCGCGCGGGTCACCTATCTGGGGCCGACAGGCTCGCATATCGGGCACAAGGAATCGGTCAAGGACACCGCGCGGGTGCTGGGCCGTATTTATGATGCGATCGAATATCGCGGCTTTGGCCAGGAAGTGGTCGATGAGCTTGCCGAATATTCCGGCGTGCCGGTCTATAACGGCCTGACGAACGAGTTCCATCCAACTCAGATCCTCGCCGATTTTCTGACCATGCAGGAGCATGTGGAGAAACCGCTGCACCGCGTCGCCTTCGCCTTTCTCGGGGATGCGGGCAACAATATGGGCGACAGCCTGTTGATCGGCGGGGCCAAGATGGGCATGGATGTGCGTTTGTGTGCGCCCAAGGCCTGCTGGCCGGATCAGGCGATTATCGACGAGGCCAAGGGGATCGCCGCCGAGACGGGCGCGACGGTAACCATTACCGAGGATGTGGATGCCGCCGTCAAGGACGCCGATTTCGTCTATACCGATGTCTGGGTGTCCATGGGCGAGCCAAAGGAAAAATGGGCCGAGCGGATCAAACTGCTGAAACCCTATCAGGTGACGGCAGAGGTGATGGAAAAGACTGGCAATCCGCGCGCCTGTTTCATGCATTGCCTGCCCGCCTTCCACAACACCGAGACCGCCATCGGCACGCAGATCGAGGAGGAGTTCGGCCTGAGCGCCATGGAGGTGACGGAGGACGTATTCGAGAGCGCCGCGTCGATCGTGTTCGATCAGGCGGAAAACCGGATGCACACGATCAAGGCGGTTCTCGTCGCCACGCTGGGGGCCTGATATGCTGGTCGTCGCAGCCGTCGGGGGCAATGCGCTCTTGCAGCGGGGGGAGCCGCTGACAGCCGAGGCCCAGCGCGCCAATGTGCGCACGGCCGCAGAAGCGCTGGCGCACATCGTGCGCGCAGGGCACCGCCTGATCGTGACGCATGGGAACGGCCCTCAGGTCGGGCTTCTGGCCCTGCAAGGGGCGGCCTATAAACCCGACGAGGCCTATCCTCTGGACGTGCTGGGGGCCGAGACCGAGGGTATGATCGGCTACCTGATCGAGCAGGAGCTGGAAAACGCGCTGGGCCATGATCACGCAGTGGCGACGCTTTTGACGCAGGTTGTGGTAGACCCGCAGGATCCCGCTTTTCGAGAGCCGACCAAGTTCGTCGGGCCGGTGTACTCAAAAGACGAGGCCGAGGCGCGCGCCAAGGCCGCAGGCTGGACCATCGCGCAGGACGGCGATCACTGGCGGCGCGTCGTGCCCTCGCCAAAACCGGTCGAGATTCCAGATCTGCGCGTCGTGCGTCTGCTGCTGGATCAGGGCGTGATCGTCATTTGCGCGGGAGGCGGGGGCATCCCGGTGATGCGCCGCGCCGATGACAGCATGGTCGGCATCGAGGCGGTGATCGACAAAGATGCGGCCAGCGCGCTTCTGGCCGCCGATATCGGCGCGGATGCGCTGCTGTTGCTGACCGATGTCGACGCGGTCTATGAGGGCTTCGGCACCGAGAAGGCCCAGCCGCTGCGCCACGTGACGCCCGATGAGGGCCGCGCGCTGGACATGCCCAAAGGCTCGATGGGGCCAAAGTTGATTGCGGCCTGCGATTTTGCAGATCAGGGCGGCGTGGCGGGCATAGGCCGGCTGGCCGATGCGCTTGATATTCTTGGTGGCACGGCGGGCACCCGCGTGTCGCAAGACGGTTGAGGTGACACGGTGAGCGCAGAACCCTCCGCAGATATAGCCGACAGCACCGAGGGCCATATCGCGGCCATTCGTGGCGGGGTGGTCGATGTGGCCTTTGCCGGACCGCCGCCGCGCATCCACGATCTGCTTTATGCCGGCGATGTGGCGCTGGAGGTGGCGAGCCTGATCGGGGATGGTCTGGTGCGCACCATGGCGATGGCGCCCGTGCGTGGACTGGGCCTGGGCCAGAGCGTGCGGGCCACTGGCGGCCCCATTCGGGTGCCGGTGGGCGAGGCCGTTCTGGGCCGGATGCTGGACGTTTTCGGCGCGCCGATTGATGGCCGGCCGGCCCCCTCGGGCGAGGATCTGCGCCCCATTCACCGCCCCCCACCCAAGTTGAGCGAGCGGGTCCTTCAATCGCAGATCCTTGAGACGGGGATCAAGGCCATTGACCTTCTGTCGCCCATTGAACGGGGCAGCAAGGCCGGCCTCTTTGGCGGGGCGGGCGTCGGCAAGACCGTGCTGATCACCGAGCTGATCAACAACACCGTCCAGCATCACAAGGGTGTCAGCCTGTTTTGCGGCATCGGCGAGCGGTCGCGCGAGGCCGAGGAGCTCTACCGCGAGATGGGCGAGGCGGGCGTGCGCGACAAGACCGTCATGCTCTTTGGCCAGATGAACGAGGCGCCGGGCGTGCGGTTTCTGGTGGGCAAGACCGCCCTGACGATGGCCGAGTATTTCCGCGACGACAAAGGGCAGGACGTGCTCTTGCTGATCGACAATATCTTTCGCTTCGTGCAGGCGGGGTCCGAGGTGTCGGGGCTGATGGGGCGGATGCCGTCGCGCGTGGGCTATCAGCCGACGCTGGCCACCGAGCTGGCCGCGCTGGAAGAGCGCATCACCTCGACCAAGCGGGGCGCGATCACCTCGATTCAGGCGGTTTATGTGCCGGCCGACGATTTCACCGATCCGGCGGCGGCGCATATCTTTTCGCACCTTTCCGCCTCGGTCGTGCTGTCGCGCAAACGCGCGAGCGAGGGGCTCTATCCGGCGGTCGATCCGCTGGCCTCGGCCTCGGTCATGCTGACGCCCTCGGTCGTTGGGCAACGGCATTACGACATCGCCCGCGCCGTGCGTCGCACGCTGGCCGAGTATGAGGAGTTGCGCGACATCATCGCGATGCTGGGCCTCGAAGAGCTGTCTTCGGCGGACCGCGCCACCGTTGCACGCGCCCGGCGGCTGGAGCGGTTCCTGACGCAGCCATTCTTCACCACCGAGGCGTTCAGCGGCACCAAGGGCAAGCTGGTGCCCATCGACGAGACGCTGGACGGCTGCGAGACGATTCTCGGCCAGACCGAGTTCGATCTGCCCGAAAGCGCCTATTACATGATCGGCGGCCTCTCCGATCTGAAGGAGGCTGCTACATGAGCATGGCCGCCCAAATGACGGTTACCCTGCGCCTGCCGGCCGGCACGCTCTTCGAAGGGCAGGCCAGCCGTTTGACGGGCGTGGCCCCGAATGGGGCGTTCGGGATCTATCCCAACCATGTCGATTTCGTCACGGCGCTGGTGCCGTCGGTTCTGACCCTGCGCCTCGTCGACGGCTCCGAAGTGATTTTCGGCCTCGACGAGGGGTTGCTGGTCAAGAAAGGGCCGGATGTTTCGATCGCGGCCCTGCGCGGCGTGCGCGGCGACGATCTGGGCACGCTCAAGGAAACCGTCGAGGAGCGCTTTGTCCAGATGGATGAGGAAGAGCGGCAGGCGCGGTCGGCCCTGTCGCGGCTGGAGGCGGATATCGTGCGCCGTTTCGCCGAACTGCAAAGGCCGCAGCCATGACCCGAAAGCCCGACAAACCGGCCGAGGACATCGCCCGCCAAGCGCAGCGGATGAAATCGCGGCGCGAACATCCGGGACCAAGCCCGTTGCGAGGCATCGGCACCTTCGGGATGATCGGCTGGTCCATCGCCGTGCCGACGGTTGGTGGAGCCTTTCTGGGCCTCTGGCTGGACCGGGTGGCGCCGCAGAACTTCAACTGGACGATCGCGCTGATTCTCGGCGGTGTGGTCGTCGGCATTTTCATCGCCATCGCCTGGATCAACAAGGAAGGACGCCCGGATGACACCGATTGATTGGACAGCCCTGATGCTGGGCGGCGCGGTTGGCGCGGCAGTCAGCGCGCTTTTCTTCATAGGCCTTGCCTTAGGTATGCGCCGGGCGCTGCGGGCGCATAGCCCGGTCGCGCTATTGGCGCTGAGCGCCTTGATACGCATTGCGCTCCTGTTGGCGGTAGGCTGGGCGGTGACGGTGCAGGCCGGGCCATGGGCGGCGCTGGGATACGCTGCAGCGTTCCTTGCCGCGAGGATCGCGGCGACCACCGCCGCGCGGATCGGTGCAGCGCCATGACCCTCTCGCCCGACCAGATCGTGATTTTTTACCTTTGGGGCATCCCCATTAACGCCACCATCTTTTACACTTGGATCGTGATGGCGCTGCTGGTCGGCGCGTCGATACTGATCACGCGCAACCTGCGCGCGGATGTGCCACCCGGTCGCTGGCGCACCACGCTGGAAGTGATCGTGCAGGGCATTCAGGGCCAGATCCACGAGATCGCGCCCGGCCCCTCGCGCCGTCTTCTATACTTCTCGGGTACGCTTTTTCTGTTCGTGGCGGTGTCGAACCTCTTGCTGGTCATACCCGGCTTCGAGCCGCCCACATCCTCGCTTTCGACCACCACCGCGCTAGCGCTGTCGGTGCTGATCGCGGTGCCGCTTTTCGGGATTAGCAGCCGGGGCATTGGCGGCTATCTCAAGACGTATCTGCAGCCCTCCTTCATCATGCTGCCCTTCAACATCATTTCGGAGTTCTCGCGCGGCATTTCGCTGGCCATCCGCCTTTACGGCAACATCATGAGTGGCGCGGTCATCGCGGCAATCCTGCTGGGCGTCGCGCCCTTCTTTTTCCCCGTGGTGATGGATTTGCTGGGCCTGCTGACCGGCATGATCCAAGCCTACATCTTTGCCATCCTGGCGACGGTCTACATCGCCGGCGCCACGGCCCAATCCAGCCCTTCGCAGCCTGAAAAGGATATATCATGACTGACCTGGCAATCATCGCCGCCATCTCGATCTTTACCGCAGGCCTGACCGTCTCATTCGGAGCCATCGGCCCGGCCCTCGGCGAAGGACGCGCGGCGGCCACCGCGCTGAGCGCCATCGCTCAGCAGCCCGATGCGGCGCCGACCATTTCGCGCACGCTTTTCGTCAGCCTTGCGATGATCGAATCCACCGCCATCTACTGTTTCGTCGTCGCGATGATCCTTCTCTTTGCCAACCCGTTCTGGACCGTGGCCCTGGAGGCCGCGCAGCAGGCGGCGGGCAGCTGAGCCATGTCCATCGACTGGATCACGGTCGCTGCGCAGATCGCCAATTTCCTGGTGCTGGTCTGGCTACTGAAGCGGTTTCTCTACCGTCCCATCCTGGACGGCATCGACGCCCGCGAGGCCGAAATTTCGGCGCGGATGCAGGAGGCCGCCATCGCCACGGATGAGGCGGCCCGGACCGAGGCGGACTATCGCGGCAAGCTGCGCGAACTGGCTGCCGCAAGGGACGAGGCCGCCGAGGCCGCGCGCGAGGCCGCCGAGGCCGAGCGCGATGCGATGCTGGCGGCCGCGCAGGAGCGACTGGACCGGGAATACGCTAGCTGGAAGACGCAGATGGATGACGAGGCGCGGAATTATTCGGCCAGAATGCACCGCGCCGGGGCGGAGGCCCTTTTGTCTCTGACGCGCAAGGCGCTGAGGGATCTGGCGGATGAGACGCTGGAGGCGCTGATGGCGCAGCGCCTCGTGCAGCAGATCCGGCCGATGGCGCCCGAGCTCAAGCGCGCCGCCGGAGGGGCGCCCTCCGCCGCCACGGTCAGCAGCCGCGATCCTCTGCCCGCCAAGGTCGCCAAGGCCATGAACGCCGAGTTGAAGGCCATCTTCCCCAAGGTCGATGTCAGGTTTGATACGGATGCCGATCAATCACCGGGGCTCGTGCTGCGGATCGGTGGCGCGCAGCTGGACTGGACCGTGGAGTCCTACGTGGAGGGCTTAGGCGCGCAGATCACCGCGCGTCTTGCGGCGGACACCGATCACAAGGCGCGCACCCATGACTGAGACCGCAGGCAGGATCGGCCCCGAGCCGGAAGGCATGGTCAAGGCGCTGCTGGACAGCCCCGCCCCTCCGCCGCGGCTGAGCGAAATCGGGCAGGTGGCCGAGGTGGCGGACGGCATCGCCGTGGTGACCGGGCTTGAGCGGGCGCTCTCGGATGAATTGCTGCAATTCGAGGGCGGTCTCATGGGCCTTGTCCTCAATCTGGAGCCGGGGCGGTTGGGTGTCGTCCTCTTGGGGCCGTCCGACCGTATCGGCGTGGGCACGGCGGTCACGCGGACCCATTCGGTTGTCAGCACGCAGACCGGCGCGGCGCTTCTGGGCCGCGTGGTCGATGCGCTCGGTCAGCCACAGGATGGCATGGGTGCGATAAAGGCCGCGGCGCTGCGCCCGGTCGAGGCGGAAGCGCCCGAGATCCTGCAGCGCAAGGCGATCACGCGTCCCCTCGCCACGGGGATCAAAGCGGTCGATGCGGCGGTGCCGATAGGCTTGGGGCAGCGGCAACTGGTCATCGGCGACCGGCAGACCGGCAAGACATCGCTGGCTGTCGATGCGATCCTCAATCAGAAACGCACCGATGTAATTTGCATCTATTGCGCCATCGGGCAGCGTGGCGATGCGGTGGCCAAGGTGATAGGCGCGATCCGCGATGGCGGGATGGCAGAGCGTTCCATCATCCTTTCGGCGGGCGATGAGGATGCGGCGGGCCTTGCCTATGTCGCGCCCTATGCGGCGCTGACCATGGCCGAGCATTTCGCCGGTGAAGGCCGCGACGTGCTGGTGGTGCTGGATGATCTGACGCATCACGCGCGCTCGTACCGCGAGCTGTCGCTGCTCTTGCGCCGCCCGCCGGGACGAGAGGCATTCCCCGGCGATATCTTCTACATCCATGCCCGCCTGCTGGAGCGGGCGGGCCAGTTCACAGAAGACGCTGGCGGCGGGTCGATCACCGTCTTGCCGGTGGTAGAGACGCAGGCCGAGAACCTTTCGGCCTACATCCCCACGAACCTGATTTCCATCACCGACGGGCAGGTCTACCTGTCGCCCCGCCTGGTGCGGAAAAACCAGTTTCCCGCGGTCGATCTGGGCGTCTCGGTCAGCCGGGTGGGCGGCAAGGCGCAAAGCCGTGCCTTCCGCGCGGTGGCGGGCAACCTACGCGTGACCCTTTCGCAATTCGAAGAGCTGGAGGATTTCGCGCGTTTCGGCACCCGGCTGGACGATGCGACGCGGGCGCGGCTGACGCGCGGTGCGGCGGTGCGCGCCTCGCTTCGGCAGGCCGAGCGTGACCCCATGTCGGCGATTGAGCAGCTCGCCGTCCTTGTCTCGGCAATGGAAGGCCAGTTCGACGGGCTGAACGAGCCGGACACGGTGGCTGTCATGGCCAAGGTGAGGACCGCCGCTGTCACCGAGTTCGAGGATCTGGCCGAGAAGATCGCGCAAGATGGCGCACTCAGCGATGAGGATCGCGCCCGGATGTCCGCACTGGGACGGCAGTCGCGCGCGGCATTGGAGGCGCAGAATGGCCCAGACGCTTGAGCAACTGACGCGGACCACGACCAGCATGCAGGGCATCCGCAGCGTGGTGCACACGATGAAGACCCTCTCGGTCATCAACTCGGCCCCGTATGAGCATGCCGCCAGCGCGATCGAGGCCTATCACGGCACCGTTCTGGAGGGACTGCATGCCTTTCTGTCGCAGTCGGGGCCGGTTGGCGTCGAGGGTAAGGAGGACGATGCGCGCGTGATCATCGTCTTCGGCTCGGATCACGGCCTTTGCGGCAATTACAACGAGGGGGTTGCGGCGCAGGTGGCGCAGCATATCACCGCCAGCGGCACCGGCGCCGTGACCGTGCTCTGTATCGGGGCGCAAATGGCCGATGCGCTGGCCGATCAAGGACTTGCCGCGGAAAAGTCTTTGTCGCCGCCCGCCTCCGTTGACGGGATCGGCCGCCTTGCGAACCTTTTGACGCAGCGACTGGACACCATCCGTCGGGACAGCCTGCCGCGCGGGTTGGCGGTGTCGCTTGCCTATGCGGCACGGGGCGAGGGCGGCATGCAATCCCCGCGGATTGCCAACCTGCTCCCCTTGGATCGCGCATTGGTGGCGGAGATGCAAAGCTCGCCGTGGCAATCGCGCAGCCTGCCCTATTTCTCGATGCGGCCCAATGATCTTTTCCTCGCGCTGATCCGGGGCCACCTCTTTGCCAGCCTTTTCCGCGCCGCCGCCGAGGCGCTGGTGACGGAGAATGCGGCCCGCATGGCCCTGATGCAGCAGGCCGAGCAATCGGTGGATGACAGGCTGTTGGAGCTGCAATCCGATACCCGGTCGCTGCGGCAGACCGAGATCACAACCGAGCTTCTGGACGTCATCATCGGCTTCGAGGCGTTGAAAAAGGACAAGAAGCCGAAACGTAGCGCAGACCGGCAAGAAGACGGCACCATGCAGGATTAATCCTTCACCTCAGGAGGCGAGGGCCCGTGGCTGTTCTTCGTCCCATTGCAGGATTTTGTATTTTTCGTGGCTCGCAAGGTTGATCAGGCCCTTGGTCTTGAGGTCACTGAAGGCGCGGCTGACAGTTTCGACCGAGAGGCCCAGATGATCCGCAATATCGCGGCGCGGCATGGGTAGCGCAATGTGCCCCCCGCCCGGCCGGGACAATGCGAAGGCCTTGAGGAAGTCGAAAAGCCGCTCATGCGCCTTGTTGTTCAGCAGCGAAAGCAACTGCTGTTCGCGCAGCGCCAGCAAATTCTGCAAGCGTAGACGCATGTCCTGTTGCAAGGCAATACTGACGGCAAGCCGATGTTCGACGGTCGCGCGGGGCAAGGCGCGCAAGGTCACGTGATCGACAGCTTCGGCCGTAAAGTGCCAGCGGTTGCCATCCGAAATTCCGACGACATCGCCCTTGGTGGCAAAGGAAAAAATTTGCCGCCGCCCTCTGATGTCGATGGTGCAGCAGCGCACCATTCCGGACTCGACCAGATACATTGCATCCGCCGGTTCGTCATGCAGCAAGATGGTGGCGTCAGGTTGAAACTGCTTGCGAAAGGAATTGCGCTCGAAAAGCTTTACCAGCGGACCAGAATCCGTTTTCGTCTCGGCGCGCCGGGCGGGCGCCATACCTTCGCTGCGTGCACTGGGTGTCAATGCGATAGGCTTGGATGGGGCGGGCCCCGCGATGCGCGCCAGAGTGGCAACCCGGACATCCGCTGCGGATGCTCGAGTTATATCGGCGGTTCCTAGGGTGGATGATGTCATGGCGCTGTCCCCTTTAATGTCGTTTCGATGGCATTCCAATCGGTAAAACCTGTTGGTGCCTTGGCTCCGCAGCGTTGCTGCAGCCTTCGCATTTTCCATGCTAGTGTCGCTCCGTGCTGTGCCTAGCGAGGGTGCGATAGGTCAGGATGGCCCGGCGCAGCGCATTCCAATCGTCATAGCCTTTGGCCGACTGTGCCTTGGCAGCTTGCGTGCGGTCGAACGCTGCGCTCTGAAGCATTTGCAGCGTGGTACGCACCTGCGTGTTGAGTTCGGCCAGTGGGTGAGTCAGCCATATTGTGTCCCGAGTTTCCTCGCCCTGCGTGCGCTCCACCAAGGTTTCCAACTCGGCGCCGAATTTCTTCAGGCAATTCACCGCCGATTTCAGATTCTCATCCTGTGCATTCATCATGGCACCTTCAGGATAGGCTTGGTATCGAGGCTTCCAGTGACATATGATCCCCCTACCGAATTCAGTCTAAACCTGCGGGCTGGACATCGAAGTGAATCACGGTGAGGCTTACAGGTGGGGGAGTGGTTGGAGACACGTTCAGTCGACGCCTGAATTGAGGGGGCCGGGGCCATGAAACTAACGACATCATTGCCCACGGAAGTGGTTCGCACACAGCTGGCCCGGATTATCGAGAGCAGGCAGTTCTGCAATGCGCCGCGCCTGTCGCGCTTTCTGACCTACCTCGTCGAAGAGGCGCTGGCCGGGCGCGCGGACCGGCTCAAGGGCTACACGATCGGCATCGACGTGTTCGACCGGCCCAAGGATTTCGACCCACAGACAGATACCATCGTGCGCGTGCAGGCCCGCGCCCTGCGCCAGAAGCTGGAGCAGTTCTATGTGCAGGACGGTCAGGACGACCCCATTCATATCGCTATCGAAAAGGGCTCGTACGAGCCGTCGTTCTTTCTGTCATGGGACGGCGAGAGACCGTCGGCCATCAAGCCCGACGCCATCGGAACGAGCACCGCGAAGCCGTCCATCGCCGTGCTGCCGTTTGACAATTACAGCCCCGATGCGGCCAATGAATTCATCTCGCATGGGTTGACCGAGGAGACGATCGCCAACCTGTCGCGCTTCAAGGAAATCTCTGTCTTTTCGCGCTCGACCATGGAAACGGTCAAGCTGAACAAGATGACGATCCCGCAGATCCAGGAGGCGCTGGGCGCTGATTTCGTGCTGGAAGGCAGCCTGATGATACGCGACGGGCGGATCGACGTGTCGATCAATCTGGTCGATGCGGTGGCGGATTCCATCGTTCTGGTCGACCACTTCTGCGACCGGATGGAACTGCCCGCCTTTTACGAGATGCAGGACCGGATGGCGATGCGTATCGCTGCGCGCATCACCGACAGGTTCGGCCCGCTGGGCCTTTATGCCCGGCGTGCGGCCGCGGAGGGGCGGAGCCAGAAATGGGAGACCTACAACTGGATTTCGCGCTATCACCAACTCTCGTTCGAGCTGAGCCCCGTAGAGCGCGCCGAGATCCGGGATGGGCTGTTGAGCGTTCTGGAAGAAGATGACGGCTCGTCCGATGCCCATGCCGTGCTGGCGCTGGTCCTTGCGGATGAATATCACATGCCCCCCGCCGGGGGCGATGACCTGCTGCCGCAGATGATGGAGCAGGCCAGGCTGGCCGTCTCCTGCGATCCGCAGAATGCCGTCGCGCACAAGGCGCTGGCCATGGCCAGGTTCTTTGCCGGGGATCTGGAGGGGTTCGATCGCTCGGCCCGGTTGGCGCTCAGCCTCAACCCCGGCTACGGAGAGTTGTTGGCCAAGCTGGGCACCTGCTATGCAGCCTTGGCGAAATGGGACGTCGCGGTGGACCTGTTGGATCAGGCGATTGCGCTCAACCCGGTGCATGCGGGATGGTTTCACACGGTCAAAGCCATCGCAATCGCCATGACCGCAGGCCCCGCCGAGGCAAAGGTCGAAATCGAGCGTGCGCCGATCGCCGCGGCCTTTTTCTATCACGCCTACCTGACGTGGTTTTTGGTCGAGATGGGCGATATGGAGGGCGCGCTGAGGGAAAAGGCACGTCTTCTGGAGGTGGAGCCCGATTTCGAGTGCTTTTTCTTTAGGCATGCCCGCGCGTGGCATATCGATCCGGCGATCATCGACCGTGCAGTGGCGGCGTGGAGGAAGGTTGGGTTCACTTTTCCGGGGTGGGCAGCCGGAGAGCCGGGTGGCAAGACGTCCTGAAACCGCGCAGATTTACGTCCGCGGGCGCCTGGCGAGGCCGGATGGCGTGGCGCCGAAAAAACAGGCGCCTTCAAAATTCCAGTGTGACCATTTCACCGCCGCCGTCGCGGGGCGCAAAGTGAAGTTGACCGCCCAGCCGCTCGACCGCCGTGCGCGCGATGGCAAGGCCCAGCCCGCTGCCATTGGTGTTGGCGCCCCTGCCGCGAAAGAACCTGTCAGTCACGCGCGCCCTGTCGGCCTCGGCAATTCCAGGACCGTGATCCATGACCTGGATGCGCAGCCCGTCACCGACCGGCCCCAGCGTGATGTCGACGCGGCTCCCCTGCGGGCTCATGGCGATGGCATTTTCGATCACGTTGCGCAGCGCGGCTGTCAGCAGAACCGGATCGCTCGGGATTGTGCCTGCGCCCTCGGCGTCGATCTCAACCGCTATCTCTCTGGCGGCAGCCAGCCGTGACAGATCGTCTACCACGTCGCACAGGATCGCAGCCACATCCACCGCCGCGTGCTCGCCGCCCTCCGTGCTGTCGATCGAGGCCAGCGACAAGAGCTGGCGCACCATCCTGTCGGTCCGGTCCACCCCCTGCTGGATGCGCGCAAGCGCTCCGGCGCGGGTGGCGTCGTCCGAGGCCATGGCCGCGACCTGCGCCTGCGTCTTGATCCCGGCCAGCGGCGTTTTCAACTCGTGCGCGGCAAAGGAGGTAAAGGCCTTTTCGCGGTCGCGCGCCGCGCTGACGCGGCTGAAAAGACCGTTGAGCGCGGTGCCGACGGGCCGGATCTCGCGTGGTAGGGCGCTGGCGGCGACGGGGTCCAGATCGGCCGCGCCGCGCTGCGCCAGCCCCCTGGCCAGCCGGTCCAGCGGCAAGAGCCCGCGCCGCAGGCTGAGCCAGATCAGGCCTGCAAGGATGGGCAGGATCAGTAGCGCGGGCACGATCAGGCCGGTCGTCACGTCGCGCACGAGGCCGTCCCGCACGGTATGGCTGTCGCCCACCATGACGCGCACGCCCAGCGCCTCGTTGATCACCGAATAGACGCGCCATTCCTCGCCATCGACGATGCTGTCTGCAAAACCCGTATCCTGCGCCGAAAGCTGCCCCTCGGGCGCGCTGCCCGAGCGCCCGACCAGCGTGCCGTCCAGCGACCAGATCTGGCAGGACAGCTTGTGCGAATACGCAGCGCCGGGGCTCTCCAGCCCGGTCATCTCCTCGGCGATGGTGGCCGCGCGGGCCACGTCGATCCGCCGGTCCGAAATCAGCGACGATACCATCTGCCCCGCTTCGGCCAGCCGCGCGTCCAGAACGCGCTCGACCTCGGCGCGGGTCGATTGCTGAATCCAGACGAAGGCCGACAGCCACACGGCCCCCGTTGCCAGCATCAGCACCGCGAACAGCCGGATGCGGATCGAATTCATGCGTCCCCCTTGGCCAGCTTGTATCCCGCGCCGCGCACCGTCTGGATGAACTCCGCCCCCAGCTTGGCGCGCAGCCGGTGGATATGGACCTCGACCGCGTTGCTCTCGATCCCTTCCTGCCAGCCATAGAGCCGATCCTCGAGCGCGGCTTTGGACAGGATCGCGCCGGGCCGTTCCAGCAAGGCGCGCAGGATCACGAATTCGCGCGGGGAAAAGACGATGTCGCGGCCATTCTGCCGTCCCGACATCCGTGCGGGATCCACTGTCAGCCCGTTCCATGCCAACTCGGCCTGCGCCCGCCCCTCGGCGCGGCGCACGATCGAGCGCAGACGTGCCGTCACCTCGTCCAGATCGAAGGGTTTGCCCAAGTAGTCGTCAGCCCCTAGATCCAGCCCCGCGATCCGGTCGCTTACTTGATCGAGCGCGGTCAGCAGTAGCACGGGCGTGCGGTCGCCGCGCGCCCTCATCCGCGACAGGATATCCAGCCCCGAGCCGTCAGGCAGCATGATGTCCAGCGCCACGGCGGCAAAACTGCCCTGTTCCAGCGCCTGATCCGCGTCGGCACATGTTTCGACCAACTCGGGGGTGAAGCCTGACAGGCGCAGGCCGACAGACAGGCCATCGGCCAGCGTCGCGTCATCCTCGACAATCAATATGCGCATCGGCCAAACTCCTTTCCGCCACGTTACATGCGTGGGCGGCTGACCTTAAGCCTCGCTTAAGCCCCAAGGGCGATCCGAACCGCATGACAAGACCATCGATTCACATCCGCCGCGCCGCAAGACCCTTGGCGCGCTTCGTCATCGTCCTCTGGGCGACGGCCGTCCTCGCCATGCCGGGCATGGCGCAGACCCTCTCATCCTCGGCTGGCGCTCCGCTTCCGGTCGCCGAAGCATTTCAGCTCAATGTGTCCGAAGAGGCGGACGGCAGCCGCATCCTGTCATGGGACGTGGCCGACGGATACTATCTCTACCGCGACAAACTATCGGCGAAAAAGCCAGACGGCGCGCCTGTGCCACTGGAGACGGAGCCGGGCACCGAGATGGACGATCCGACATTCGGACGCACTGAGATCTACACGGGCGCTGCCGAGGCGCTGATGGCTCCGGTAGACGGCCCCGTCAAGGTGACATGGCAGGGCTGCCAGGATGGTGGCATCTGCTACCCGCCCAGTAGCGAGACATTGGCCGCGTTGGATGGCGGGACTGGCGGCGGCATCGACGGCGATCCGGGCGCGGCCTTCGCTGCTGCGCCGACCGGCGGCGTCACGCTGGCCGAGGAAACCGGCGTGATCGAGGGCCTTCAATCGCGCGGCGGTGCCTTGCTGGTGCTGGCGGGCTTTCTGGGTTTCGGCCTGCTTCTGGCCTTTACGCCTTGCGTCTTTCCGATGTTTCCGATCCTCGCGGGCATCCTCTCCGGCGAGGGGCGCGACCTGACGGCCCGGCGCGGGGCGGCCCTTTCGGGTGTCTATGTTCTGGCGATGGCCTCGGCCTTCGGCCTTTTGGGCGTGGCGGCGGCCTGGTCGGGGCAGAACCTGCAGGTGGTGCTGCAATCGCCGGTGGCGATCTACATCGTCGCGGGCATCTTTGCCCTGCTCGCCCTGTCGATGTTCGGCCTGTTCGAGCTGCGCCTGCCCGATGCCTGGACGCGGCGCCTGTCGTCCGCGGGATCGCAGCGCGGCGGCACCTTTGGCGGCGCAGCGATGCTGGGCTTCACCTCGGCGCTGATCATGGGGCCTTGCGTGACGGCGCCGCTGGCGGGCGCGCTGCTCTACATCGCGGGGACGGGCGACATTCTGCTCGGAGCCGGGGCGCTCTTTGCGCTGGGGCTGGGGCAGGGCATCCCTCTGATGATCGCGGGCACGTTGGGGTCGCGGATGCTGCCGCGCGCGGGCGGATGGATGGACGGGGTCAAGCGTCTCTTCGGCTTCGTGTTTCTGGGCATGGCGATCTGGCTGATCGGGAGGCTGGTGCCCGGCCCGGCGATCCTCGCGCTCTGGGCGGCCCTTCTGATCGGGGCGGGCGTCTTTGCCGGTGCGATGGATATGCTGCCCGCGGGCGCCGGTGCCGCGCGGCGCGGGGCCCAGACCGCCGGCATCCTGTCGATGCTGGCCGGCGCGATCATGGCCGTCGGCGCCGCGCTGGGCGGGGGCGATCCGCTGCGCCCGCTGGCCGCGCTGCAGGGTGGGGGCGGCAGCGCGCCCGAGGCCGCGCCAATCCAGTTCGACACGGTGAGCGATGTTCAGTCGCTTGATGCCGCGCTGATGGCGCAATCGGATCGCCCCGCGATAGTCTATGTCACCGCCGACTGGTGCGTGACCTGCCGCGTGATCGAGCGGAACGTCTGGCCCGATGCAGGCGTTCAGGCCGCACTGTCGGAGGCGCATGTGATCGCGGCGGATGTCACCGATTTCGGCGCCGGGGGGCAGGCGATGCTGGACCGGCTGGGCGCGGTCGGCCCGCCGACCATGGTGTTTCTGGACCGGGGCCGGACCGAGGCCAGCGGCACGCGCATCGTGGGCGATACCGGCCCCGGCGCGGTCGTGACATCGATGGAGGCGGTGCAATGAATTCCATCTCGATCGGCCCGCTTGTTTTTGCCAATGACCGCTTTGTCGCGGTTCTGACCATCATCGCCTTTCTGGTGATGGCCGAAATCGCCGCCTGGCGCAAACGCGGCAGCGCCGAGGCCATCCGCCGCTGGTCCGGCGCGACGCTCGTGGTCTGGATCGTCACCGCGCGTCTCGGCTATGTCGTCGCACATTGGGAGGCCTTCGCCCCCGCGCCGCTTTCGGTCTTTGCGATCTGGCAGGGCGGGTTCAGCAGTGCCGCAGGCACATTTGGCGCGGGTGCCACCCTCTTCGCGGCATTCCTGAGACAGCGGGGGGCCGGTCTGCCGGTGCTGATCAGCGCCATCGCGGCTGCTTCGGTGTTCAAGATAGGGAGCGTTGTCCTGCCGGATGACGTGCGCGGCCGGATTCCCGCCGCCGGGTTTGCGGATATGTCCGGCGCGCCGGTCTCCTTGAACGAGCGTGACGGTCAGCCGCTGGTGCTGAACCTCTGGGCCACATGGTGCCCGCCCTGTCGGCGCGAGATGCCGATGATGGTGGATGTCGCGCAATCGCAGGCCTCAAGCGAGACCGGCGCCGAGATCGTATTTGCCAACCAGGGCGAACAGGTGGGTACGATCCGCCAGTTCCTGCAGCTGACGGATTTGCCCGAGGTCGGGATGATCCGCGACCCGAACAATGCCCTCATGGAGAAATTCAAGCTTATGGGCCTGCCCAGTACGCTTTTTTTCGCGGCCGACGGCACCTTGCAGGCCGTCCATACCGGAGAGATCTCCCGCGCCGCTTTGCTGGCCGGGATCACGGATCTGCAGACCGAGAGCGATGCAGACTGACACGATATCAAACGGGCGGTGCCGCCGCGCGGTGCCGCCCCGAACCTCATGACAAAGGAGAGCCATCATGACCCTCATCACCCGAAGAAACCTGGTTGTCGGCGGCGTCGCGGGCATGGGCGCCGCGGCGCTTGGCATGACACTGATCCCGCCTGCAAAGCGGGTCGAGGCGCAGGGTCTGACCGTCGAAGGCGTGCTCTACGATCCGGTCAACCCGGTGCTGGGAAACCCCGAGGGCGATGTCACCATCGTCGAGTTCTTTGACTACCAGTGCCCCTACTGCAAGGCCAACCATCCGGTCCTGACCGAGGTCGTCGAAGAGGACGGCAATATCCGCCTCATGATGAAAGACTGGCCCATTTTCGGCGCCGCCTCGGTCCGGGCCAGCCAGCTGGCGTTGGGCGCGGCCGATGCGGGCGTCTACGCCGCGGCCAGCGATGCGCTGATGGGCACGGCGGGGCGCCTGACCGATGCCGGCATAGATGAGGCGCTACAAGAGGCCAGCCTCGATCCCGCGAGGCTGGACAGCGCCTACCGGGATAATCGCAATAAATGGGACGGGCTGCTGATGCGCAACAGCGCGCAGGCGGAGCAACTGGGCCTGCAGGGCACGCCTGCCTTCATCGTGGGCACGACGATATATCCCGGCAGCATGGATCGCGCGGCCCTGCGCGAGGCGGTCGCGAACAGCCGGTCCTAGCCTTCCCCACTCACTTGACCCGTAAAGGATGAAATTATGTTCACCCGACGCAGCTTTCTCGCTCTGGCGGGGGCAGGGGGCCTTGCCGCCTGTGCGCAGCCGCCGGCCCAGCCAGTCGCGCCCGCACCTGCCCCGGCGCCGGTCTACCCGCCGCTGCCCGATTTCTATGGCCCGATCACGACCGAGCCCTACCCGATCCCTGCCGTGCGCGAGGGCGTCATCGCCCCGCGCCTGAGACGGCAGGAGGTCGCCAATCCCTATTCCCGGCATCCCCGCGGCACCATCGTGGTCGATCCCGATGCGGCGATGCTGCATTTCGTGCAAAGTCCCGACAAGGCCATGCGCTACGGGGTCAGCGTGGGCAAGGCGGGTTTTGCATGGCAGGGAAAGGCACGCCTGCAATTCTGCCGCGAATGGCCGCGCTGGAAGGTGCCCCTGACCATGATCGAGCGCCAGCCTGACCTGGAGCCTTATTCGGTCGCCAATGGCGGCATGGATCCGGGGCCGGACAACCCGATGGGCGCGCGCGCGCTCTACCTCTTCAAGAACGGCAAGGACACGCTCTACCGCGTGCATGGCAGCGCCTCGCCCGAGGAGTTGGGAAAGGCTGTCTCGCAAGGGTGCATCCGAATGCTGAATCATGACGTGATCGATCTGCATCAGCGCTCGATTCACGGCTCTGACGTGATCGTGCTGCCATCGATGCACCCCGAGGGGCTGGCAAACGTCTACTAGGGTTGCCCTCTGGCCGGATCAGCGAGATCCGAGCAGCGCCCGCGTCATCCCCGAAAGGCGCGCCGCATATTTGCGCCGCCGCGCGGGCGAGAGTAGCGTGGCGGGCGAGAGGGCGCGGAGCAGCGCCTTGCCAAAGGGAGCAGCGCAGGCGGCGAGGCCGCGATGCTTGCGCACCGCATAGATCTGCGCCCAGCCCCAGCTGGAATTCTTGATCCGGTCGCCCTCGCGGCTGGGCTGCGACGAGGCGCCGCCGACATGGCGCACCTCGGCGCGAAAGGCCAGCATCAGGGGGCCGCAGGTCTGCGCCAGACGCGCGCTCAGATCGTCATCCTCGAAAAAGAGGAAAATGGCGGGATCGAAGCCACCGATCGTGTCGAAATCCGCCTTGCGCACCATCAGCGCGGCCCCCGAGAGGACGGGCAGGACGGCATCGCCATCGGGCGTGCCTTTGGCTAGCCACTGGCTACGCGCCACCAGATCGCTGCGGCGCTTGATCTGGGGTCGGCCATCCTCGTCGAGGATCATGGGATTGAATGCGGAGGCTTCGGGATAGGCCCGCGCGGCCGCGACCAGAGCGTCGAGCGCGCCGGGCATGAGCGCCGTATCAGGGTTGAGGAACAGCACGAATTCGGTCCGCGCTGCCGCCGCTCCGACATTGCAGGCGCGGCCAAAGCCCTCATTCGCCGGGTTCTCGATCAGCCTGACAGTCCCGGTAGCCAATGCGCGCAGGTCCGAGACATCGCGCGAGGCATTGTCCACCAGAACGACGGGCGTGCCGGCGGGCACCGAGTCCAGCATTCGGGGAAGGACCACCGCGCTGTTATAGGCGACGGTGACGATGGTGACGGCGGGATCAGCCATTCGGATGCTTTCGTGCCATGGCCGCGATGCGGCGGCGATAGATCGGGCGCAGCACCTCGCGGCGCAGTTTTGGCCAGACGCCCTCCTTGCGGCTGATAAGGCTGCCGCCGAGCTGCGCCGAGACCTCCCTGATCCCGGTGGGCCAGGCAGTCAGAACGCGCACGCCGTGCACCCAAGTCATCTGGAGGAACGTATCCACGGGGCGGTCAAACCTATGCGTCGCGTCCAGCAATGCGCGCGCCGCGCCTTTGGTGACAAGCTGCGCGACCATTCCCAGCGCCACGGCATCGTGGCGGCTGAGGCGGATGGTATTGTCTGTCGCGATATCCTCGCCCGCATCCTCGCGCCGCTTGATCGGGAAGCGGACGAAATCGCCATCCTCGCAATGCGCCATCGCCAATGCCAGCGCGGGAAGGAAGGCCTCGGTGTCGATTTCGAGATCATCCTCGAGGATCAGCGCGGCAGGCATATCCTCGTCCACGATCCGCTGCCAGCAGGCGCGGTGGCTGTGAAACACCGCCACTTCGGAGGGTCGCAGGGCAAAAGGATAGTGCGGTTTCAGCGCGCGGGGGGTATAGGCGCGCACCTCGGCCTCGGTCATGCTTTGTCCGTCCGTCGCTTGCATCACGTGGCAGCGCAACGGCAGCAGGGCCTGCGTGGCGGCGACCTGCGCCGCGCGATCTCTGGCGCGCGCGAGATGAATGATGAAGCAATCCAGATCCAAGACGACGCTCGCTAGGCAAGGGGGCTGGTCAAGGCTGGTGCCAGACTTGGCCGCGCAAATCCACCCTGAAATGCGGGCGCCTCACTGGCCAAGGCCCAGTGACAGCGAGTCCCGTTCGACCATCTGAAGTATCACGATATCCGGCGCAAGGCGCTGCAGATACCGCCCGAGCGCGCGATCGTCGATGAATTTCCAATGGATGTAGTAGACCTGTGCAAAACTGGCGTTGTAGAGCGCGGAGGGAGCGATGCAGAAGCTGTCGCAAAGCATCAGCACGGTTTGCGGGTTCGGCGCATCGGGGGTGCGGGTCACGCGCAAGACCTTGTCCATCGGGATCAGTCCGCCATTCTGCACGGGCGCGCAGGCGGTCTCGTCGCCGGAAATCAGGCTGATTTGCGCGGCACATGTGGCAGGCGGCGCGCTCAGGCCGATGCGGTAGTCCTGCTCGACCTTCGGCGGGTAGAGGTCCTGCATCTTCAAAAGATGGGTAAGATCGCCTGCAGAGGCGGCGACAGGCTCCAGATCATAGTCAGCGACCTCTGCCCCGATGCGCGCCATCACCGCGTCATAGGCGGCAGCCCCTCCGGCCTGCGTCCAGTGGGTGTCGGTCTTCAGATAGGCCTGTGTCCTGTCCTTGGCGTGGCGCAGGACCGGGCGCAGGTCCAGTATCGGCACGTTCCGGGCGGCGGCAGCGTCGATCAGATCGTCGGTGACGGTGTGGGGCGCAGGAGGGGTGCCCTCGGGCAGCATCTCGGGATAGATCGAATGTTTGTTGGGCGCGATCACGGCGGTGAATTGCGCGCCAGTGTCGGAAACGCGCGATTGCAGCCGCGCCAGCGCGCTTGCCTGCGCCTCGATCAGACCGTCCGGGACCGGCCAGGTGCCCGCCGTCTTGGCCATCACCCCATTGCTTTCGTCGCCGAGAAAGAGATATCCCTCGCGCCCGATCTCTACGCGGTCCGGAAAGAGCGAACGCCCGAACTGCGTCATGGCGAGATAGCTGAGGTTGCCCTCGATCCGGTCGAGCGACCACAGATCGCGTAGATCCTGCGGGATGAGCGCGCCGCCGACAGTGGCGCGCGACGCGATATTGGCCGCGGGCAACGCCATGAGGATCACGGCAGCGACGGCGGCAAAGACGGTCAGGCGGGTGCTGTACATGGCTGGGGGCTCCCGTCAGAAATTGAAATAGAGAAAGACTTCGCTGCGCGACACCAGCATCATGATGCAGCCTGCGCTGAAAAGCGCGGCACCGACCAGCGTCTTGTAGAGCGGGCGGATGTCGCGCGTGAACTGGTAGGTATTCGGCAATGCCAGCACCCCGATCAACGCCAAAGCCAGGTATTTGCCTGCCGTGCTGGCCCCGGTGATCACGACATGGCGCGGCCCCTCCATGGCGGCCGGATTGAGGCCGAACATCGTGGAGAGGATATCGAGCGCCTGCGCCACATCCTCGGCCCGGAAGAACACCCACGCCAGATGCACCGCCGCAAAGGTCAGCAGCCATGCCAGAACGCGCGGCAGGCGCAGCCCCGCGCGGCTGAACATGCGCCCGATGACCAGACCCGCGCCGTGGATCGCGCCCCATATCAGAAAGGTCCAGCCCGCCCCGTGCCACAGCCCGCCCAGCAGGAAGGTGACCATGAGGTTGGCCGCCACGCGGCCCTCGCGGCGGCGGCTGCCGCCCAGAGGGATGAAGAGGTAATCGCGCAAGAAGCGCGACAGCGTTATGTGCCAGCGCCGCCAGAAATCCTGGATCGAGGTCGCCTTGTAGGGCGACAGGAAGTTCAGCGGCAGGCGGATGCCGAACATGCGCGCAGCGCCGATGGCCATGTCGCTATAGCCGCTGAAATCGAAATAAAGCTGGAAGGTGTATGAAAAGGTCGTGATCCAGGCATCCAGAATGGTCAACTGGGTGTGATCGGCATAGCCCGCATCGGCGTAGACGGCGAACGTGTCGGCGATCCCGATCTTCTTGAAGAGGCCGAGGCCGAAAATGATCAACCCCGCCAGCAGGTTTTTCGAGCGCAGCCGTAGCATCGCGGCACGCGCGAACTGGGGCATCATCTCTTTGTGATGGACGATGGGCCCGGCGATGAGCTGAGGAAAGAAGGTGACGAAGACCGCGTAATTCAGCAGGCTGCCGCGCGCGGCCTGCCCCTTGTAGCTGTCCACGAGGTAGGTGATCTGCTGGAAGGTGAAGAATGAGATCGCCAGCGGCAGCAGAAGGTGCGGCACCTCCATGCCCGTGCGTGCGACGGTGTTCACCGTCTCGACGAAAAAGCCGAAATACTTGAAATATCCGAGCAGCCCGAGATTGGCCGCGATACCCAGAATCAAAAGCGGGAAACCCGCCCGGCCCATGCCTTGGCGCGCCTGAATTGCTGCGGCGATGGCGTAATTCCCCAGGATCGAGCCGATCAGAAGCGGCAGGTATTCGAGCCGCCAATAGCCGTAGAAAAAGAGCGAGCAGAGCACCAGCCAGCCGAGGCTGGCCCGCCCGCCGGCGATCCGCGCGATCGCGAAATAGCCCAGAAGGCTGAGAGGCAGAAACGCAAAGACGAACTGGGGAGAACTGAAAAGCACGGGGGGCGCCACTCGGGATTGAATCGCCACAGTCCATATTGCCTATACTGCGCGAATGCCAGCCATGCGCTATCCGGGCGGGCGCACCTGCCACGTGACATCGCGCGCGCCGATCATGCGGGCCAGTCGCGCCAGCTCCGCCTCAAGGCGCTGGGTGCGCGGCGCGCCCCAGCGTGTGCCCGGCTCTGGCCAGAGGCCGGTGACGCGCAGCCAGCCTGCGGCACGGTCGGACTTTAGCTCGGCCCGCCCGACAAAGCGGTCCCCTTCGAGCAGGGGATAGACATAATAGCCCCAGCGGCGTTGATCGGCGGGCACGAACATCTCGTTCACATATTCGAAGCCGAAAAGGCGCTTGAGCCGTGCGCGGTCGCGCACCGCGGGATCGAAGGGATTGAGGATGCGCAATCGCCCGGTGGGTGGGGCGAGCTCTGCCAGCCGCGCGTCCGGGTCCGGTGTGGCATAGGCTGAGCGGGCCGTGCCATCCGCCCCGATCACCTGCACTTCATCGGGCCGACGCCGCGCGGCCCAGCCGCGCGCCTCCTGCGCGCTCATCGCGGCCCAAAAGCGTTGCACCTCGCCGCAGGTGGCAATGCCCAGCCGGTCCAGCGCCATGTCGCACAGCGCGTCGATGGCATCCGCGTCCTCCGGCCCCTCCATCAGGCGCGAGGGAAAGACGCGGTGGCCCAGATCGTAGAACTTGACAAAATTCTCGCGCTTGGCCGTCGCCAGATCGCCCGCATACCACATCTGGTCCAGCGCTTTCTTGTGCGGCGGGCGTGCCCACATCTCGCGGCTTTGCGCCTTGGTGTCGAACGCATGGGTCGAGAGCGGTCCCTCGGCTTTGATCCGGTCCCGGATGGCGCTGATCTCGGCGCAGGCGAGGCCGGATTGAAACCACTCGGCCTGCGCCGCCTTTGCGCCTAGCCGCGCGAATTGGCGCTGCCACAAGGGCAGGACCTCCATCGGGATCAGCGAGGCGTCATGGGTGAAATGCTCGAAGAGGTCACGTCCCAGAAGTGGCCACAGCATCCCCTCGCGGTAATTGGGATTGCGCGACCAGAGGATGTGGTTGTGCGCCCGCGTCACATTACGGATCGTGTCGATCTGCAAAAAGCCGATCTGCCGGATGAGGGCGATCACGTCGGGCCGCCCGGTGCCCACGGCACCAAGCCCATGCGCGTGAAGCCACAGATGCCGCGCCGTCCGGTTATCCAGAACCCGCGCCGCGCCCACGGATCAGGGGGTGCTCAGCTGGATCAGCGCATCATGCAATTCGCGCCCCTCAAGCGTCAGGACCGCATGGATGAACACCCGGCCCGCAAGGCAGGCGTCGCGATTGCTGGCCCGGTCCAGATTGGCAAAGCTGGCCATGACGCGGGGCGCGTCCTCGCGCGCCGCAATGGTGCGCGTGACGACGCTGAAAATCGCGGCCTCGGCCTGCGCCGCGCGCTTGGGCGGCAGGACCGGCGCGCCGCGCTGCGCGCCCAGCTGCGCCGCGCGCAGCTGGATGCGGTAGTAGTTGCGCAGACCTTCGACATTGAGGCGCGCCGCCGCGCGGGCGGTCGCCTCGGCCATACGGTCGGGCGGCAGATCGCCGCGCACGGCGCGCCCGCAAATGTTCACGGGCATGGCGCCCAGAACGGCCTGCTCGACCAGATAGTAATAGCGCAGATCGCGCAGCGGCAGGTGGCCGAGCCCCTCGTCGATCACGCTCCACAGCAGCCCTTGGGCGCGGGTTACCGGCACAGCGGCACCGTCGCGGACGGCCAGAACGCGGTCGGCGATATAGCCCGCGATCACCGGATCGCGCAGCATGTCCGCCGCGTGCTGCGTGGCAAGGTCCAGTTTTTCCCCGGCAAAGCCGAGCGCAGCCAGATCGCGGCGCACCTCGCCGTCCTCGTGGAGCCGCCCCAGAAGCTGGATCAGATCGTCCCGGCTGACGGATTGCGCCGGCTCGCCAGGCTGCTTCGCTGCCACGGAAATGGGCGCAGAGAGGACCCCGCAGGATATCGCCAGAAGGGCGATCGCGATAAACTTGGCTGATATCTGCCTCAAAACGAACCCCCTTTGGCGCGCATGCCTTATGCCCGCCCTTGCAATATAGGCGGCATCGCATGCTCGCGCCACCTCTAGAGGTTTGCCGCGCATGTGCAACCGGACCGGCGGATCGCCGCCTTGTCCGGGCTGAAGACAGCGGTGGAATTTCCCGGCTGTCCTTGCTAGGCATTGCCACAACGCAGTAATTTCGAGGCACGCCGATGAGCGCCACAGCCCGCAAGACCGCCCCGCTTCCTGCGGATATCCGCGCAATGAAGGGTCATACGCCCATCGTCAGCCTGACGGCCTACACGACGCCGATGGCGCGCATGATGGATGCCCATTGCGATTTCGTCCTGGTTGGCGACAGCGTCGGCATGGTGCTGCATGGCCTCACCTCGACCACTGGCGTGACGATGGAGATGATGATCCTGCACGGGCAGGCCGTCGCGCGCGGGCTGGACAAGGCGATGATGGTCATCGACATGCCCTTCGGCAGCTACGAGGAAGACCCGCGCCAGGCGATGCGCAATGCCGTGCGCCTGATGCGCGAGACGGGCGCCGCCGCGGTCAAGCTGGAGGGCGGCGCGCATATGGCCGAGACCATCGCGTTCCTGACAGCGCGCGGTGTGCCGGTGATGGCCCATATTGGCCTGACACCGCAGTCGGTGGGCACGCTGGGCGGCTACAAGGTGCAGGGGCGCGGCCATGGCGCGCGCGTTCTCAGCGAAGACGCCCGCGCAGTGGCCGAGGCAGGCGCCTTTGCCGTCGTGATCGAGAAGGTGCCGGCCGGCCTTGCCGACCGCATCACCGCCGATATCGCCATCCCCACCATCGGTATCGGCGCGTCGGCGGGTTGCGATGGCCAGGTGCTGGTCGTGGATGACATGCTGGGCCTCTTTACCGCGTTCAAGCCGAAATTCGTCAAGCGGTACGCGACCTTGGGCGAGGATGGCGAGGCCGCAATCGCCGCTTATGCCGCCGAAGTACGCGCGCGAAAATTCCCGGCATCAGAGCATCTCTTCACCGACGAGACGCCATCGTCATGACCGCGCCGATCTTGCGAAGCGTGGCCGAGCTGCGCGCGGCCACGCGCCCTTGGCGCCTCGCGGGTGAGACGATTGGCGTCGTGCCCACTATGGGCGCGTTGCATGACGGGCACCTGTCGCTGGTCGCGGCGGCCAAGGCGACCTGTACGCGTGTCATCGTGACGATCTTCGTAAATCCGCGCCAGTTCAGCTCGCCCGAGGATCTGGCAAACTACCCCCGCACCGAGACCAGCGACGCGGCCAAACTGGCGCGCTTTGGCGTTGACGCGATCTATGTGCCGGACGGCGATCAGATCTATCCCGAGGGCTTTGCCACAACCGTGTCGGTCGCCGGCCTGACCGAGGTCATGGACGGTGTTCATCGCCCCGGCCATTTCGAAGGCGTCGCCACGGTTGTCGCCAAGCTTTTTGCCCAGACCAGCGCCACCGACGCGTTTTTCGGTGAAAAGGACTTTCAACAACTTCAGGTCGTCCGCCGCATGGCGCGTGATCTGGATATTCCGATCACCGTGCATGGCTGCCCCACCATCCGCGAGATTGATGGTCTGGCCATGTCCTCGCGCAACCTGCTCTTGTCGGACCGCGCCCGCACCATCGCGCCCGCGCTGCCGGAACAGATGCAGATTCTTGCCCGCACCATCAGCGAGGGCGGTGATTTTGCGGCGGCCCAGACTGCTGCGATCCGCAGCCTTGAGCAGGCTGGATTTACGTCGGTCGATTATCTGGAGATGCGCGCGAATGACGATCTGTCGCTGCTCGACGCACCAACCCGCCCTGCGCGGCTTTTTGCCGCCACATGGCTGGCTGGCGTGCGCCTGATCGACAACATCGCCGTCGAGGCTTAAGCGGTCCATTCGGGCTTGCTTTGGCGCGCCGCGAGCACAAAACGCCAAAATAGTGGATTTCTCAATTCTCTCAACCTAAGGTCGATCGTAGCTGGGTAAAGCATGCCGCGGTGGTGCTCGTGACGGCGAGGCGGACCTGAGAGAACGAGCGACGCACAGAACGGAAGATTGTAACGCCTATGAAGTTGCCGGGTCGGGCCGAAGTGATCTTCGCATGCATCTGCATGCTTGTCACGGCGATAACATTTGCAGCAAGTGTGTCGTCCAAGTATCGGGCGGCGGATGGTGAATTTCAGCGCCTGAGCGAGGATGGCATCAAGGTTCTTCAGACTCGAATGGACACGTATCTTCAATCGCTTCAGGGCACTACGGCATTCTTTCGCGCGTCGCAAAACGTGGCGCGCTCGGAGTTCGATGATTACGTGCGTCATCTTCGGATCGACGAGTTCCTGCCGGGCGTCAGTGGCATCGGCTTCGTCGAGCAGGTGGAGCACAGTGATCTCGAGGCTTACCTGGAAGAGACCCGAAGGGACGGCCAACCCGGATACGCGTTCAGGAAACTGACGGATGCGCAAACGCATTATTTCGTGAAATACATCTACCCGGTTGGAGCAAACCGGACTGCGCTGGGCCTCGATGTGACTTTCGAGCCAGAGCGCAGAGCCGTTCTGGAGCAGGCCCGCGAGACGGGCGAGGTCCAGCTGACGCCGCCCATCCGGCTGGTGCAGCACGATAAAGAGCAGGCCGGTTTTCTTCTGATGGTCCCCTATTACAAAAGGACGGTCGGTCCGTCGGCAACGCTGCCGGTGGGGCGAGGCGACTTTGTCGGCTGGGTTTATGCACCATTCATAGCAAAGAACCTGCTTTCAGATCTCACGCCCAGCCTAGGCGAAAGCTATTCCTTCCAGCTGTTCGATGGGCCGCAGCCCACGCCGGACAAGCTGATCTTCGAAGATACGGTCAATGACGAGCAAAGGGGCGTTCATGCGGCCACTTATACGATCATGCAATTCGGCCGCCCGTGGACGATGGTTTTTACCAGCACCACGCGCTTTGATCGCGCTTTCGAGAGTTCTCAGCCGCTGATCATCCTGCTTGGCGGGATCCTAATCACAGCGCTGCTCCTCTTCCTCTTTCGTGCCATCAGCCGGCGCAGCGAGGCGCTTATGGCGGTTGCAGATCTGCGCGCGCGGCAGATCGAGACGCGGGAGCGCGAAAATCATGCCATCGTCGAAAATGACGTGACTGCTGTTTTCGTAATGGACAAGAACGATCACATTCTCTTTTCCAACCGCGCGGCCCAGATGATGCTGGGATACAACAAGACGAGTCTCTCGGGCCTGAAGTTCTCGGATATTATCAAGGAAAACGAGAACGACACTGGCCAGCAACCCTACAACGCCCATGGCCATGCGCGAAACGGTCGGGAACTCTATCTGGATTTGCAGCGAAACAATTGGGTCACCGCAGACGGGCTGGCCCGTGTCACGGCGATCGTTCGCGATGTGACGACCCAGATCGAGGCGCAGACCCAGCTGAAGCGGACAAAGATCCTCTACGACATGTCGCTTGAGGCTGCCCGGATCGGCGTGTTCGACTACAATTTGATTACCGGCAAGATGAAGGTGGCCGGCACTTGGCTTCGCAACATGGGTGTCGGCGAAGATTGCGAAGATAGCGAGGACACAACAGAGGTCGATGCGGAATCGATGCTCTATGCACGGGTTCACCCCGACGACCTGGCAGTCATGCGCCGGATCGAAAAGGATTGCCTGGAGGGCCGCAAAGATCGGGCCGTCATTGAATATCGACTGAAATACAGCAGCGACGAGTGGCGGTGGATAAGCTCGGAAGCATCCATCGTCGAGCGCGCGGCTGACGGCACGGCCATTCGCATGATCGGTATCCAGTGGGACGTGACCGAACTCTCGCAGGCGCGTAACGCGATGGAGGTAAGCGAGCAGCGGTTCCGGCAGGTTCTGGCCGCCGCCCCGGTGGGCATGGCGCTGGTCGACAGCAAGGGGCGGTTCATCACTGTAAATGACGCCTTCTGCACGCTGTGCGGCATCTCGGAAGAGCGGATCACCAAAGAGGTCAGATTGGCGGACATGATGCCGCGCGAGGACATCAAGGAGATCTACAAGGGTGTTACCGCGATGATGAAAGACCCCGCGCGGCAGACCTATTCGGCCGAGCACCGGATCGCGCATGCGAACGGCGAAATACGCTGGGGCCTTTTCAACATCTCTTGGACCTATGATCGGAACACGGACGAGCATTTCTACATCACGCAGATCAATGACATCACCGACCAGAAGAAGCTGGACCAGATCAAAAGCGAATTCGTCGCAACGGTCAGCCATGAACTGCGCACGCCCCTGACCTCGATCAAGGGCGCGCTGGAGTTGCTGAAGGGCACGACCGATACCTCGTTGCCGAAAAAGACCGAGCGGCTGATCGAGATCGCGCGCTCGAACACAGACCGTCTGTCACGCATTGTGAACGATATCCTCGATCTCGAGAAAATCTCATCCGGCGAAGTATCTTTCAATTTCGAGACGGTGGACTTGGCCGCGATCATCAGCGCCGCCGCCGAAGACCACGCGCCTTTTGCACAATCGCACGCCAACCGGCTGAGGCTGGACCTGCCGGACACGCCGCTTTGTGTGCATGCCGATGCCAGCCGGATCAAGCAGGTCTTGGCAAACCTCATTTCCAATGCCTGCAAGTATTCGTCGGAAAACACCGAAGTGCTGATCAAGGCCGAGCGTATCGATGGCCGCGCTATTGTTTACGTCCAGAACTACGGCCCCGGCGTGTCCGAGAGTTTCCGGCCGAAGATCTTTCAGGCGTTTTCGCAGGCGGACAGTTCGGACACGCGCGCGATTGGCGGCACCGGTCTTGGCCTGAATATTTCCAAGCGGATCATCAAGCGCCATTCAGGTGATATCGGTTTCGAAAGCGTTCGAAACGGAGTCACCGTCTTCTGGTTCACCTGCCCATTGTCAAAGGTGTATCAACAGGCCGGCGCGCAGCCACTCGATGCAAGCATCGTTCCCTTCTTGAAATCCCGGCGCGGACAGATGTCGGTACTGCATTTCGAGAAGGATCAGGATTTCGCCGAGGTGATCGCATCGGCACTGGCGCCGGTGGCCAAGGTCATACACGCTGCAACGTTGTCCGAGGCGTCACGGATCGCGCAAACCACCCAGTTGGACGCGGTGATCCTCGATTGCACGCTGCCCGGCGATGACGCGCGCCGTTTTCTGGACGATCTTGCGACGCTGCAACCCAATGCCCGGTTGATCGGCCTGTCGGCGGATGAAGATCGCGCAAGGGATCCAAGGCTGCTGGTCGACCTGATCAAAAGCAGGTCGGAACTGCGCTCGATCGTGACATCGGTCAGGCATTGCCTGACACGTGCGTCCTGATCACAGGACAGGACCCTCACGAATTTGCGCGCTTCGCGTCACAATTCTGCCAGCATGCTCGATCATTCAATCGGAAATGAATTTGAAATCGTATTGATCATCTGTCGTCCGGCAGTGGTTGAATTTGTCGCTCGGAGCAGACCACGTGTTTTCGATTAGTCTCAAAATTCAGGGCTTGCTGATCATCCTGAGCGCTATGTGCCTCGCATTTCTGTGGTACGCGATTGCGGTCAGCAGTTTTCAACCTTCATCCGCCATCATGGTTGGCACCATCGGCGCCGTGATAATTGCCGCCATTGTTCCGCTCACCGTTTTCAGTGTGTGGCACAGGCGACAGATGCGCAAATTGGCGGCCCCCATGCAGCAACGACTGCGCGCGCTAGATGCCCATTCAGTGGTCAGCACGGTCGATCGGGACGGTAACCTGTCCAGCGTGAATGATCTGATGACGGCCCTTACCGGCCATTCCCGCGAGGCGTTGCTGGGCAAGCCCGTCAGCACCCTTTACCCCAAGTCGGACGAGGCGCTCGCCATCCGCATTCGCGAGCGCTTGAAGACCGGTCAGCCATGGCACGGCGAGACGCCGCTGCAACATGCGGACGGTCACACGATCTACACCCAGACCACCATCCTGCCGCTGTTGGACGTCAAGGGAGAGTCGACTGGCTCGATCTCGGTGCGCACCGATACAACTGGCGTCAAGCAGCTGCTTGCCGAACAGGAGACGATGGAGCTGCTGAACGAGTTGCGCGATGACATCTGGATCGTCAATTCTTCGGACTGGAAATTCAGCTATACCAATCACGCTGCGCGCCAGCGGCTGGGTTGGTCCGGTGACGACGCGCAGAACAGAACATTGGACAGTGTCAGTCGCCACAGTGATTTCGAACCCATCGCCCTGGCCTGCCGATCGCTGAAAAGCAGCGCGGACACCGCGACGCGGTTCGAGATCATCCATAAAGGCATTCCGCTTCATGTCAGCGTCAAGCTGGTCAATGATGCGAAAGGCAGCGATTTCTTCCTGATCCTGCTGTCCGATATCTCAGACATGGTCGAGCAGGACCGCAGGAAATCCGAATTCGTCTCGACGGTCAGCCATGAGCTCCGCTCGCCGCTGACCTCGATCAAGGGTGCGTTGCGGTTGCTGCTGTCCAGCAAAGCGATCACGCTTCCCCAGAACGCGCGGGATCTGTTGGAGATCGCGCATCGCAATTCAGACCGTCTGATCCTGATCATCAACGATATCCTGGACCTCGAGAAAATCTCGAACGGCGAAATGCCGATGGAGATCCAGGACGTGGACCTGTCGGAACTTGTGAATGAAACCCGCAATGCGACGGCCATGATGCACAAGCTGTCCAACGTGACCATTGAGGTCAGCGGCACGGATATCCCGCTTTTCATGCAGACCGACCCAAACCGCTTCATCCAGATCCTGACCGACCTTCTGTCCAATGCCTGCAAATTCTCGAATGAGAACGGCCGGGTGTTCGTGAACGTGCAGGATAACGGCGATCATGTCCGTGTCTCGGTTCAGGATGAAGGCGCAGGAATCCCAGCCAGTGATCAGCACAAGATTTTTCAGCGGTTTGCCGACATGACCAATTCCGACAGGGCGGCCAAGGGCGGCACCGGTCTTGGGCTCAGCATCTGCAAGGCAATCGTCGACAGCCTTGGCGGCACCATCGGATTCCAGACGCGTGAAGGGATGGGGACAGAATTCTATTTTACCCTGCCGCGCAGCGCGCAGGCTGCACATGTCAGCCAGTTCACGCAGGTTCAGACCAGTTCACCAGAGAGGTACGTATGATCAAGGTTCTGCATTTAGAGGATGACGCGGACATTCGGGAAATTGCCGATCTGGCCCTGTCGATTTCCGGTGAGTTCGATGTGCTGCAATGCGCCTCCGGCGAGGAGGGCCTGAGACAGATTGAGGCGTTTCAACCCGATGTGCTGCTGCTGGACATGATGATGCCAGGCATGACCGGATGCGAAGCACTGGAGAAGATCCGCGAGACCTCGAACATTCCGCATGTCCCGGCCATCTTCATGACGGCCCGCGCACAACATGCCGAGATCGAGAAACTCCATGCTTGCGGTGCGGCCTCGGTCATCAGCAAGCCTTTCGATCCGATGTCGCTGGGCGACCAGATCAAGGACGTTCTCGAAAAGCACCGGTTGAGGCTGAGTGCCTGACTTTATTGCCGGGTCTGCTGCATCGCTGCGGGATCCATCCCGGTCACCGTCTGATCACCACGTACAAAATGACCGCAAGGGCGATGCCTTTGCGGTTTGGCGTATGTGGAGTGCGCTCGGTTCAAGGGCTGACGCGGGCTATGCGTTTGATCGGAGCCTTCCGGAACCTCTCAGTGAGGGTCACAGCATGTCCCGCAGAGCGAGACGAACGCATCCGCAGCAGAGATGATTTCGGCAGGGCAGGGGGTTTTCAGAACATCATCCTCTTCGAGATGCGCGCAGATCAAGGCTTCGCAGCGAGCTGCGGCCTTGCCGAGTTCCGGAAATCCGAAGGACCCCGCGCTGCCGGACATCTTGTGAAGTAGCCGGGCGGCCTCGTCCAGCTTCTCGACCTTCTCCGCACCCGAGCGCGTATTCCAGGCATCCAGCGCGAGACCGGCAAGGTTGCCCTGTCGCTCCTGCAGCATGGCCAGAAATTTGGCGCGCAACGCGACAAAGCCGGGCAGGTCTGTTGCCAGATCCTTCATGCGCGCTGTTCGGTCAGCCAAAAGTCATTGCGGGCTGCCTCATGCGCGACGCTTGCCGCTTCGGCACTGGCATGGGCGGTGGCGATGGATCCCATGATCGTCGCCTGGGACTGCCATATCAGCCTAATGGCCTCGCCTGCACTGACCCTGGCCTGAATCCGCTTGCCTGAATTGTCGTAAAGCTCGGTGCGCGACAGCGACAGATTCACGGCGTCCATCAACTTGACGGTATCGGGGCGCCAGCCGCCTTCCGTCACACAGACGAAGGTGCCGTTTCCGGCGTAGGACATCAGGAACTGATGGCCTGTCAGGGTGTCGGAGATGACTTCAGCTACATCCGTGATGAGGCTGTAGAATTCGAATGCGCTCAGCCGCGCATGAAGCTGCTCTATCTGGCGGATCGAGAATGCAAAGGTCGTCGAGCCGAAGAGCGAGCTGCGCGACAGTTGCGCCACGTAATTTTCCATCGCGAGGTAATCGATGACGTTTTCCACATCGAAGATCGCGACAGGCTCGTGCAGCAGGAGGTCCTGCGGCGGCTCCAGCATCAGAGCCTCGGCCTCGACGGGCTTTGGCCCGAAAATCCGGTTGGTGCGTGTCTTGCGCGACTCAACCAGCCGCTCGACCAAGGTCAGGCGGCCTGTCAGTTCCTGCATCTCGAAGGGTTTCGTGACATAATCCATGGCGCCCGCTGCGAAGGCTGCATCAACATAGCGTTTGTCGGACATGGCCGTCAGCATCAGGATCGGCGCTTCGGCATATCGGGGCAGCGCGCGTATCGCGCGGGTCAACTCTATTCCGTCCATGCCGGGCATCTGAATATCGAGCAAGAAGCAGTCGAACTGGCGCAGGCCGACACGTTGAATGATCTCCAGTGCTTCACTGCCCGACGCCGCGGTGATCAGCTTGTGAATCCCCGACGCGGCAACGAACTGGCTGAGAAGTTCAAGAATGATTGGATCATCATCTACCGCCAGAATTTTCATGTTTTTTTCCTCAACTTCTGCAATCGGACGCGCCTTGATCCGACGCTTGTTCAACTACAACCCTACGGTGAATCGAGGCGAAATTAAGACGACATCTCGCAAATGGTGCGATCCTGGTAAATGAGATGCGATATGGGCAAACAAACACCGGCGCGCGCGGCTGATGGGTTGTATCGGCAGAGCTTCACGGGCCTGAGACTGGAAAGATCCTCGCGTGTGCAGCGAGCGGTAGACGCCCGGCGCCGCGAAGAGCGGGCGCCGGGCCTCAAAGCTTAATCGACGTCGAATTCCAGCGGTTTTATCTGCTGAAAATAGCCGGTCTGGTGCAGTTTCTCGATCACATCGTCGGGCACCAGGGCATCAACGTAAAGCAGCGCAATCGCCTCGCCGCCCGCATTGCTGCGCCCGAGGGTGAAGTTGGCGATGTTGACGCCGCTGCCGCCCATCGTGTTACCCAGCGCCCCGATGATTCCCGGCTCGTCCCGGTTTGTGGTGTAGAGCATGTGACGCCCGATTTCGGCATCGATGTTGATCCCCTTGATCTGGATGAAGCGCGGCTTGCCGTCCGAGAAGATCGTGCCGCCGATCGAGCGCTCGCGCTTGTCAGTCACGACGGTCAGTTTGATATAGCCCTCGAACGCGCCGGACTTGTCCTGATGGGTCGTGCTGATCTTGATGCCGCGCTCCTTGGCCACCACGGGCGCACTGACCATGTTCACCTCGGGGTTCACGGCCTTCATGATACCGGCGACCGAGGCGGAGGTGAGCGCGGCGAGGTTCATCTTGGACGCGACCCCGTCATAAAGGATGTTGATCGCCTTGATCGGCTCGTCCGTCATCTGGCCGATGAAGCTGCCCAGATGCCCGGCCAGCTTGATCCAAGGGCCCATGACCTTGGCCTCCTCGGCGGTGACCGACGGCATGTTGAGCGCGTTCGACACCGCTCCGGTCAGCAGATAGTCGGACATCTGCTCGGCCACTTGCAGGGCGACATTTTCCTGCGCCTCGGTGGTCGCGGCGCCCAAGTGAGGCGTGCAAACCACGTTCGGCAGGCCGAAGAGGGGGTTTTCTGTCGCCGGCTCCTCGGCGAAGACGTCAAAGGCGGCGCCGGCGATATGGCCGGATTTCAGCAGATCGGCGGCGGCTTCTTCGTCCACCAGACCGCCGCGGGCGCAGTTAATGATGCGCACGCCCTTCTTGGTCTTCTCCAGATTCTCACGGCTGAGGATATTGCGCGTCTGATCGGTCAGCGGCACATGCAGCGTGATGAAATCCGCGCGCGCCAGCAGATCGTCGAGTTCGACCTTCTCAACACCCATCTTATCGGCCTTCGCTTCGCTCAGGAACGGATCATAGGCGATCACCTTCATCCTGAGCCCGCGCGCGCGGTCGCAGACGATACCGCCGATATTGCCCGCGCCGATGACACCCAGCGTCTTGGCCGTCAGCTCGGTCCCCATGAAGCGGGATTTTTCCCATTTGCCGGCATGGGTAGACGCGCTGGCCTCGGGGATTTGCCGCGCGACGGCGAACATCATGGCGATGGCATGCTCGGCCGTGGTGATCATGTTGCCGAAGGGCGTGTTCATTACGATCACGCCTTTCTTGGAGGCGGCGACCTTGTCGATATTGTCGGTGCCGATCCCGGCACGCGCGATGACTTTCAACTTATGCGCGTTCTCGAGGATCTTTTCCGTCACCTTGGTGGCCGAGCGGATGGCGAGGCCGTCATAGTCGCCGATCACTTCGGCGAGCTTGTCCTTGTCCTTGCCCAGATCGGGCTGGAAATCCACGTCGATGCCACGATCGCGAAAGATCTGCACCGCGGTTTCACTCAGCTTGTCGGAAACGAGTACTTTGGGAGCCATTTTCAGCGTCCTTTGAATATGGGGGGAGGGAACGGGCCATTTGGCCCGCCGGAAAAGGCTCAGAGCGCCGCGCGCTCGACGTGATAGGCCCACTCGATCCAAGGCATCAGCGCCTGAATGTCGGCAGTCTCGACCGTGCCGCCGCACCAGATGCGCAGACCCGCAGGCGCGTCACGATAGGCGCCCACGTCATAGGCTACGCCCTCGACTTCCAGCCGCTTGGCCACCGCCTTGGCGAAAGCCGCACCATCTGTAATGCCCGGATCGCTGAACTTGAGACACACGGACGTGTTCGAGCGAGTCGCACGGTCCTTGGCGAGG
This sequence comes from Roseovarius maritimus, assembly GCF_043355895.2. Taxonomy (NCBI): domain Bacteria; kingdom Pseudomonadati; phylum Pseudomonadota; class Alphaproteobacteria; order Rhodobacterales; family Roseobacteraceae; genus Roseovarius; species Roseovarius maritimus. Next base: position 20,771 of record NZ_JBHFPF020000009.1, on the reverse strand, counting down.
TTCGCGATCCAGTCATTCTCGGCCACGAAATCGGCAATGACCCCGGCATTGGCATCGGCGCGGTCCATTAGGCCCTGAAGGCCGCCGACAGCCTGCGCCCAGTCGAGCGCCAGAAGGTAATCTTCGACCGCCAGCATGGAGGGCGTGTTGATCGTCTCGCCTTTGAAGATGCCCTCGATCAGCTTGCCACCCTTGGTCAGGCGGAAAATCTTGGGCAGGGGCCGGTCAGGGGTGTAGCTTTCCAGCCGCTCCACGGCACGCGGGCTGAGCACGATCATGCCATGCGCCGCTTCGCCGCCCAGCACCTTTTGCCAGCTGAAGGTGGTTACATCGAGCCGGTCCCAAGGCAGATCCTGCGCGAAGGCCGCCGAAGTGGCGTCGCAGATCGTCAGACCGGCGCGGTCCGGTTTAATCCAGTCGCCATTCGGAACGCGCACGCCGGATGTGGTGCCGTTCCAGGTGAAGACGACGTCATTGTCGGTATCGACGGTGGCAAGGTCCACGATCTCGCCATACTCGGCGGTCTTGACCTCGGCATCAAGGTTCAGCTGCTTCACGGCATCCGTGACCCAGCCTGCGCCGAAGCTCTCCCAGGCCAGCATCTCGACGCGGCGCGCGCCCAGCATGGTCCACATCGCCATCTCGACTGCGCCCGTGTCCGAGGCGGGCACGATGCCGATGCGATACTCTTCGGGAATGTTCAGAACAGCGCGGGTGCCGTCGATCGCGGCCTTCAAACGCTCCTTGCCCACGGCGGCACGATGGCTGCGGCCCAAAGGGGCGCCTGACAGCTTTTCAAGTGCGAATGCGGGGGGTTTTGCGCAGGGGCCGGAGGAGAAGCGCGGATTTGCGGGCCGCACGCCCGGTTTGCGCGCATCAATGCGCGCGAGGTCTTCGGTAGCCATATGCTATCCTTCCAGATAAGCGCCCTTCGTTGGGGAAGGGTGTCCCACCGACGTTGCTATGCGGCGGCGCGCCCTTTCGCAAGTCATAAAATGACGCTATAGCGCCGTTTCGCGAACTGTTCGCGACGCATTTTACCTTTTCGGAGCCGCCGCCCATGTTCATCGCCACCCTCATCGCGCCCCCCGGCGGGCTGGAGCCGCATCTGGCTGAAAACCTGCGCAACGCATGGGGGGGCGGGGCGGTAGAGTGGCTGGCGCCCGACGAGGCGGCGGAGTTCAGCCTTTGCGACGCGCCTGCAAACCTCTGGGAAGTCTGGGCCGATCTGCAGAAGATGCGTGTCGATCTGGCGGTGCAGCGCGAGGAAGGGCGGCAAAAACGCCTGCTGATCGCCGACATGGACAGCACGATGATTCAGCAGGAATGCATCGACGAGCTGGCCGAGGCGGCAGGCGTCGGCGATCATGTGCGCGAGATCACCGCGCGTGCGATGAATGGCGAGCTGGATTTCGAGGGGGCCCTGCTGGAGCGTATGGCGCTGCTCAAAGGTCTGCGCGAGGCGGTCATCGCCGAGGTGCTGCGCGCGCGCATCACCCATGCGCCGGGCGGCGCAGCGCTGGTCGCGACGATGCGGCAAAACGGTGCGCATACGGCGTTGGTATCGGGCGGGTTCACCGACTTTACCGGTCCGGTGGCCAAGGCGCTGGGCTTTGACGAGCATCGGGCCAATGTCCTGGGCATGGAGGATGGCGTGCTGACCGGCGATGTTGCGCGTCCCATTCTGGGCCGGCAGGCAAAGGTGGATGCGCTGGACCAGATCACCGCGCGGCTGGGCATCACCCCGTCCGAGGCGATGGCGGTGGGTGACGGAGCCAACGATCTGGGCATGCTGGGACATGCGGGCGCGGGGGTAGCGCTTCATGCCAAGCCCAGCGTTGCGGCCCAGTGCGATCTGCGCATCAACCACGGCGATCTGACCGCGCTGCTTTTCCTGCAGGGTTATGCGCGCAGTGAGTTTGCGGATGTGTGACGCCGTTTGCCCGGCGACACTCAGACCAAGAGCGCTGAGGCCGGTTTGATCATGCCCGTCTCAAATCCGCGCCAGTTTGTGACTGTCTTGTTCATGAAGGTCCGGGTCGAGGGGTGATCGGCCTCCAGCGCGCCGAGGCGCACCAGAAGCGCGGCAATGGCGCATTCCGCGCCGCGCGTGCCACCATCCGCGATCTTTAGCGCCACGCCGAGCCCGCGCTGCGGTAGGATGGCGATGAAAAACCCGTCGGCGCCGGTTTTAAGCGCCACAGGCTCGGTGCAGGCGCGCATCAGAAGGGTGCAGGCGCGTCCCTCACCGGCGACCAGATCGGGATGCGCAATCATCGCATCGCGCAGGCGGGCGGCGGCTGTCTGCCGCGTATCCGCGCCCTCGCGGGCCGTGGCGAAATACGCCATAGCGCGGCCCATGCCGTGCAAAGATGTCAGGAAATTTGGCGCCGAGCAGCCGTCGATGCCGTAGCCGGGGCTGGCCTCGCCTGTGACCTCCTCGAAGGCCGACAGGCAGGCGCGCTGAACGGGGTGATCCAGCTCGATGTAGTCCGGCGCCCCGTCAAGATGGCGGTTCAGCGTCAGAAAACCCGCATGCTTGCCCGAGCAATTGTTGTGAAGCTGGCATGGCGCCTCATGCGCGCGGATCAGTGCATGCGCGGCCGCCTCGTCGCTGGGCATATGCGCGCCGCAGCGAAAATCTGCCTCGCCAAGGCCAAGGTCTGCCACCCACCGCGCCACGCGGTCCGTGTGGATCGCGGCACCCTGATGCGATGCACAGGCCAGCGCCAGATGCTCGGAACCAAGGCCCGCGGCATCTGCGGCCCCGCTCTCGATCAGGGGCAGCGCCTGCAGCATCTTGCAGGACGAGCGCGGATAGACGGTGACATCGGGATCGCCCCAGGCCTCGATCACTTCGCCGCCCGGCCCGCAGATCACCGCATGGCCAAGATGCAGGCTCTCGGCGATGGGTCCGCGCCAGATTTCGGCCATGGGAACGGGGGCGGTTGTGGGTCGTATCATCGGATGGCTCCTTGGAGGAATGTACGGGGCGAATGATGTGCGGGTTTCCGCCAATTCATTCTTTCGTTTCTGGCACGTTTCGGGCTAAAGTTGCACTGTCGAGAAGAACATCGTGATTGCCAAGCGGAAATCCCTGCCAAGAGGGCTGGCTGGCCATCGCGGTCCAATTGAGGCTCAAAGACAGCTTGGAGGCTGCACAAGAATGGCATCTTACGTGACGCGCGGCGCCTTGGGCGCGGCGATTATGACGGCAACCACCCTTTTCGCATCCGGCGCGGCCCTGGCTCAGAGCGAAAGTACCAACCAGGTCGCGGCAAACACCGCATGGAGCGTTTTCACCGAAGATTCCCCGCGCGAATGCTGGACCGTGTCCGCGCCGACCGAGACGGTCAACACGCGCGGTGGCCAGGTTGTTGCCGTGCGCCGGGGCGAGATCCTCTTCATGACGTTCTTCCGCCCCGATGCGGGTGTGCGCGGCCAGGTCGCTTTCACCGGCGGTTACCCCTTCGCCGAGGGTTCGACCGTCGAGCTGGTGATCGGCACCGACACCTTCGAACTTTATACCGAGAACGAATGGGCATGGCCCGCCAGCGCTGACGACGACGCCAAGATCATCGCCGCGCTCAAGCGCGGAGCCGATGCAGTGCTGACCGCGCGCTCGTCCCGCGGCACGCAGACCAAGGACACCTTCTCACTGATCGGCTATACCGCCGCGATGGAAGAGGCCGAAAAGCGCTGCCAATAACGCGCTGAGCGATATGATTGCGAGGGGGCCGCCCGTGCCGGGCAGGCCCCCTTTTTTTCGTTCAGCAGTCGCTAGTCCTCAACCCCCATGTCGCGCAGCAGTTTGGCCCTTGTCCCGGGCAGCGGCGCGCCATCGGCCGCCCAATGCGGGCCGGGGATCTGATCCTCGATGCATTTGCGGTGGGGATAGAACGCGCACGTGGCGCCGTGCATCGTATGCTCGAACCGCAGGCCATTTTGTTCGGTCACCTGCCCATAGCAGATATAGCAATAGCCGATGAAATCATCGGGTAACTCGGTTGGCGCAGGCTTGGGGGAGGTGCGGTAGGCCTTGGACGGTGTCAGGCGCGCCTTGAGATCGTCCAGCGCCTCGTGCCATTCGTCGCTATCTTCCTCCCAAAGCTCCGCCAGTTCCGAGCTTGTGCGTATCCGTGTCACCAGGCTGCGGGCGAGGCGCAGCAGATCGCGGGGCACCTCCTTGGCGGCGGGCGTGCCCTTCAGGTCTGGCATATCGGGCATATCCTCTGCGGGGCGCCCGATGCTCGCCGCAAGCAGATCGCAGGCCGCCAGTGCCGCGCTGGCGCAGTCCGCGTCCATTTCGCCGCGATCCTCGGCGGCCTCATGCAGATGCCGCTTCAGCGCGCTGAAACTGCTCAGGCCACTGACAAAATCCAACGCCGCATCATTGCCAAAGCTTCCCGCGCTCCACGTGCCCATGCCGTTCTCCCGTCGCTATTGCCAATTCCGGGATCGGTCATGCACCAGCAGTTAGACCATTTCATGGCCCGTTTGCGCCGACGCGCGGCAGGTAAACTTGCGCGCGCAGCCCCTTTGGCTTTGCTCAACGAATCCTATATGGGGACATATCCGACCCATGAGAGGCCCGCCCGATGACCAGCACCGCACCGATCACACAGGATCTCGTGACCATTCCGCGCAAGGCGCCGGAGGGCAAGCCGAACCTGATCGGCATGACGCGCGACGCGCTGCGCCAGACGCTGATCGACAATGACACGCCGGAAAAGCAGGCGCGCATGCGCGCGGGGCAGATCTGGCAATGGGTCTATCAGTGGGGCGTGCGCGATTTTGCGCAGATGACGAACTTGGCCAAGGCATATCGTGTTGAGTTGGAGGAAAAGTTCACGCTCCAAACTCCGGAGGTCGTCAGCCGCCAGGTCAGCAGCGATGGAACGCGCAAATATCTCGTGCGCATCGCGGGCGGGCACGAGGTGGAGGTGGTCTATATCCCCGAGGAAGGACGCGGCACACTTTGCATCTCGTCCCAGGTCGGATGCACGCTGACCTGCTCTTTCTGCCATACCGGCACGCAGAAACTGGTGCGCAACCTGACGGCGGGCGAGATCGTCGGCCAGATCATGGTCGCGCGCGACGATCTGGGCGAATGGCCCACGCAGGGCGCGCCCAAGGATGAAACCCGCCTTCTCAGCAACATCGTGCTGATGGGCATGGGCGAGCCGCTTTACAACTTCGAGAATGTGCGCGACGCGATGAAGATCGCGATGGACCCCGAGGGCATCCAGCTGAGCCGCCGCCGCATCACGCTGTCGACCTCCGGCATCGTGCCGGAAATCCACCGCACGGCTGCCGAGATCGGCTGCCAGCTGGCCGTCAGCTTTCACGGCACGACGGACGAGGTGCGTGACAAGCTGGTGCCGATCAACAAGAAATGGAACATCGAAGCGCTGCTCGAGGCGCTGAAAGCCTATCCCAAGGTCAGCAATTCCGAGCGCATCACCTTTGAATATGTCATGCTCGATGGCATCAATGACAGTGACGAGGATGCGCGCCGCCTGGTGGAGCTGATCGAGGGAATTCCGGCCAAGATCAACCTGATCCCATTCAACGAATGGCCCGGCGCACCCTACAAGCGCAGCAGCAATAACCGCATCCGCGCCTTTGCCGACATCATCTACAAGGCCGGTTACGCCAGCCCTATCCGAACACCGCGTGGCGAGGATATCATGGCTGCCTGCGGCCAGCTGAAATCCGCGACAGAGCGCGCGCGCAAGTCCCGCGCCCAGATCGAGGCCGAGCTGGGGCAGGGGTGATGCAAATGCCGCACTTTAGCTGATAGTCGGCCCAACCCCCCCCGTCGCCTGACGCCCATCATCCGGCATTCGCCTGCCCACACCGCCCCGCGATAACGCCGGGCGGCTTATTGCGTTCGTGTGACCTGGAAAGACCTCGGCCCGGCCTCAATCCGTTCCGATTGTTGCCGCAATGCGTGATTACTGAGATCTCACAGGTTATTGTCACAAGGTATGAAACAATGAGTAACGATATTACTGACATCCTCGCCATCGTCACCCGCGAGCGCCGCATGGCCGTCTCGGAGCGGGAATGGCAGCACCGCTTGCGCGGCTACGGATATGGCATCCGCGATACGGACGAAGGCCGCGTGGTCACATCGCTTATCAAAGGCGGGCCGCTCTGCACCATTCCCACGCATTTCGCTGCCTGATCCGGGCGCGGCTCAGCACTCTTTTTGTGCTTCGTCCCATGCCTCGATGATAGCCACCGCGTCTGCGGCAGTTTCGACGAACTGAAACAGTTCCAGATCCTCGTCACTGATGGTGCCGGCCTCGGCCAGCGCCTCCCAGTTGATGATACGGCGCCAGAATTCCTCGCCAAAAAGCAGGAAGGGCACGCGCTTCATCCGGTCTGTCTGGATCAGCGTCAACGCCTCGAACGTCTCGTCCAGCGTGCCAAAGCCGCCGGGAAAGACGCAGACCGCACGCGCCCGCATGAGGAAATGCATCTTGCGGATCGCGAAATAGTGGAAGTTGAAGCATAGGCCGGGCGTGACATATTCGTTCGGCGCCTGCTCGTGCGGCAGCACGATATTGAGGCCGATCGACGCGCCGCCCGCATCCGCCGCGCCGCGATTGCCCGCCTCCATGACACCCGGCCCCCCGCCGGTTGCGATGACATAGTCGCGCCCATAGGCCCCCATGGATTTCTCGGTCATCAGCCGGGAGAATTCGCGCGCCTCGTCATAGTATTTCGACAGATCCGCCAGCGTCTGCGTTCGCGCGCCCTCTTTCATGGACGGCTCGGGAATGCGCGCGCCGCCAAAGAGGATCACGGTCGAGCGGATGCCGCGCTCGTTCAGGATCAGCTCGGGCTTGAGCAGTTCCAGCTGCAGGCGCACGGGCCGCAAATCCTCGCGCAGCATGAAGTCGGGGTCGTTGAAGGCCAGCCGGTAGGCGGGTGCGCGCGTCTGCGGCGTGTCCGGCACCTGTTCGGCGGTGCTGCGATCGCTATCCGCATCGCGGAACGGGCTGGTGCGGTCTTCGGTCATCTGGACTTCCCTTGGGCTGACTTGCGCTGTTGCCTTAGCAGTATCGTCTCGCACAAGGCTTGACCAGCGCTTGGGGCGCCCGGTGGGTTTGGGTATTTTTCCAAGAAAAAGCAGGACCATGCGCGAACTGCATCCTGTGGTGTTTTTTCTTGGCCCAAATACCCTTGTACGGACACTGTCCAGATTGTGCGCGGGAAGTGGCTTGCATCTTCATTTTCTTTTGCTGCATTGCGCGGCGCGGCGCCTGTGCCTATACGCGAAGGCGGGAAAAACGCTTGAGGAGTGCCGCAATGTCCAACGCGCAGCTGGAAACCGCAATCGAGGCCGCCTGGGAGGCGCGCGATACGATCAATTCCGCTACCGGCGGCGAGACGCGCGAGGCGATCGAGGCGACGCTGAGCGCGCTGGACAGCGGCAAGCTGCGCGTGGCCGAACGCGGCGACGATGGCACGTGGCACGTCAACCAGTGGGCCAAGAAGGCCGTCCTGCTGGGGTTCCGCATCAAGGACATGGAGCCGCAATCGGGCGGCCCGCAGGGCGGCGGCTGGTGGGACAAGGTCGACAGCAAGTTCAAGGGTTGGGGCGAAACCGAATGGACCGACGCCGGCTTTCGCGCCGTGCCTAACTGCATCGTGCGCAAGAGCGCGTATATCGCGCCGGGCGTGGTGCTGATGCCGTCCTTCGTCAATCTGGGCGCCTATGTGGATAGCGGCACGATGGTCGATACCTGGGCTACGGTCGGCAGCTGCGCGCAGATCGGCAAGAACGTCCACCTCTCGGGTGGCGTCGGTATCGGCGGTGTGCTCGAGCCGATGCAAGCGGGGCCTACGATCATCGAGGATAACTGCTTTATCGGAGCGCGCTCGGAGGTGGTTGAGGGCTGCATCGTGCGCGAGGGCAGCGTTCTGGGTATGGGCGTCTATATCGGCCAGTCGACCAAGATCGTGGACCGCGAAACGGGTGAGTTCACCTATGGCGAAGTGCCCGCCGGGTCGGTCGTCGTCTCGGGCTCGATGCCGTCCAAGAACGGCGTGAACCTTTACTGCGCGGTCATCGTCAAGCGGGTGGATGCACAGACGCGCTCCAAGACGTCGATCAACGAGCTCTTGCGCACCTGATGTTTTCGGGCGCGGCGGGAACCCGCGGCGCCCGCCGCCGCGTTGACAGGGCATGATTGCCGCTCTGCCGCTGCCCTATCTGCTGATCGCGACGTTCCTTGCAGGGGCTGCCGTGGTCGGCGCGTCGATCCGCGCGACACGGCTGGCCGATATCATCGCCGACCGGTCGCGCATGGGCGAGGCGCTGATCGGCGGGCTTATCCTGGGCGGGGCCACGTCGATCGCCGGGGTGATCGTATCGGTGGATGCCGCCGCCTCGGGCGATGCCAGCTATGCCTTTTCCAATGCCGTGGGCGGGATTGCTGCGCAAACGCTGTTTCTGGCGGTGGCGGATCTGTTGCATAAAGGCACGAATCTGGAACACGCGGCTGCCGAGCCGGCGAACCTTTTTCAGGCCGTGATGCTGATCATCCTGCTCAGTATGCCGCTGGCGGCGATCGCGGGGCCGGATCTGGCCTATCTTGGGGTGCATCCCGTGTCGCTCCTGCTGTTCGGGGCCTATCTTTTCGGTGTGCGCCTGTCCGCCGAGGTGCGCGAGCGGCCCATGTGGGAAGCCGTGGATACCGATGAGACGCGCGAGGATGCGCCCGAGGATCCCGAGGAGGCGCGCCGCTCGGTCCAGAAACCGGCGATGATCTTTGCCGCGTTGGTCCTGGTGATGGCTGTGGGCGGCTGGGTGATCGGGCAGTCGGGGCAGTCGCTGATCGCGCGCTATGGCCTGGCCTCCAGCCTCGTGGGCGCGCTGGGCACCGCTGTCATCACGTCGCTGCCCGAGCTGGTGACTACCCTTGTCGCTGTGCGGCGCGGGGCGCTGCAACTGGCCGTGGGCGGCATTATTGGCGGCAATACGTTCGACACGCTGTTCCTTGTAGGAGCCGATATCGCCTATCGCGACGGCTCTATCTATCACGCGGTCGAGCAGAATGATCTCTATTGGTTGGCGACGGGATTATTAATGACTTCGGTCCTGCTGGCCGGGCTGATCGTTCGCCAGCGGCAGGGCCCAGCCCGGATCGGCATGGAGAGTGTGGCGTTGATGGCGATCTATGCGACCGCATTGGGTGTCGAGCTGTTTGGTTAAGCGATGCCCGGCGATTGACCGCACGCTGCTGCCGCTCTAGAGCGATGCCATGACAAAATCAGACAAAGCCACGGATAACGTCAAAGGCAAGCCCAAACGGCAGGAGGTCTATACCCTCCTGGTCGAGATCGGGCGCAAAACCGGTGACGGCCTGCCCAAGAGCGCCACTGGCGCGGCCCTGCTCATCTACGCCAGCGGCGTGGACGAGGCGGAGGCCGTGCGCGAGACGGTCGCGATCCTCAAGCAGGCCGATACCGCGCCCCTCGATGTCAGCGGCTACGGCACACTGGCCGAGCGCGAAGAGGGCGGCCACGAGATCGGCGAAGAAGACCGCGCGCTGATGCAGCGGGCATTGGATGAGAACGCGGTGATCGTTGCGCAGATGACGCCCTTCTTCGATGACGCGGGCCGGGATGAGGCGCTGGATCTGGACCCGGGCGAGGCTTAGGCCGCGCGCCGCATGGCAAGGGTGCGGGCTTCAAACGGCTTCAGCACCGGCCAGATCGGGCGTGCATGTTCAGGCAGGCGCGCCGCGTCAAGCCCGCCGAGGGCCGAGGCGGCCAGCGCGTCGCGGTCGCGGCGCAGGCGCCCGATGTAAAGGCTCTCGACCGGGCATCCGCCAGCGATGATGGCCTGATGCTCGGGCAAAAGGATCTGGTGATAGGTCACGAGGTCCGGTCCGGTGGCATGATAGGCAGACGAGCCGTTGACGAGGTGGCGCGCCAGCACCAGGGCGGCCTCGGTGCCGAACATGTACTCCACCTCGCTTCCGCCGATCACCAGCCTCTGATGCGGCGCTATGACGATATCTCGGCGCAGCCCGAAGAAGGGCGCGCGCAGCCGGACAGGTCGCAGCGAGCCATAGGCGGGCACGCATTGCGATACCATCCGCAGGATCGGCACCACGTCTCCCGACGCGGTCAGCACCGTATCGCCGCGCTTGAGGCGCGACACGGGCACCTCGCCGCGCGGGGTGGCGATGGGCACGCCGCCTGTCAGGCCCGGCATGGCGCCGATCGGCTCGATCCGGTCCGAGACGGCGACAAAGCTGACATCGGGGTCCATCACGCGATGCGCGGGGAAACGAGTCAACATGCGCAGGTCCTCCAGCGCGACCGGATGGCCCGGCGCCACTGGCGCGCGGCGGATCATCCCGCTGGAAAGATGTTTGAGCGTCAGCATCCCGCCCTCGGCCGCGTCATCCCAGGCATAGCGCACCCGGACCTGATCGCTGCGCCCGTCGAGATCGTGGTTCAGTGCGGCGTGTCGCACGTCATTGCCCAACTCGTCGATCAAAACGATCCCGCCGCTGGGTACCACCTGCAGCGACAGCGTCCCGCCCTCGGGCGCCGCACGGCGAAAGCTGAGCAGGGTTTGCGGGCGCGCATCTGGCGAGAGGTACGTGTCGATCAGGATCGTGCCCGCATGGGCGGTGCCGGTCAGGGGCTGCGCTTCGGATTGCGGCGTATGGCCCAGTCCTGCGGCGTCGAACCTGCCGCCCTCGTGATTGGCGATGCCGATCCAACCCATGTCAGGCCGCCCGTGTCCCGGCCATCAAGAGCTGGGCCTCATAGCGTTTGAGGGTGCGGCGCGCGGCGGGGCTGTAGCCTGCTCCGGTTTCGGGGCAAAGCTGAGGAAAGATCGCGCATATCTCCTCGACCATTTGGGCCTCGAAACTGCGGGCCGTCTGCGGGCCGGGAAGGAAGCTCTCGGTCTCGAGCCCCTCGGAATAGACCACCTGGTGGCGGTCAAAGAGGATGTGCACATATTCAACTTCGCCGCCCGGCACGCGCTGCACCGAGCGGTCATTGACCAGATCGCGCGCCGCCACCAGCACCTCGCCCTCGCCAAAGAGAAGCTCGGCCAGGCTGTCGCGGATCAGAACGCGGTGCAGCGGCGACAGCGCCAGTGCGCCATGATCGCCGAAGGTGCCCGCTTTGATGTGAATAGGGGCAAAATCGCCCGTCGCCGCGATGCGCCGTCTGCCAATCCAGCGTAGCGGCTGCGCGCCGTCGTCGCGGGTTATCACCATGTCGCCCGGAACCAGCGTTTCGACCGGCTTTTCCCCATCAACTGTGCGGATCATGGTGCCCGCAACAAAGCACGGCACGCTATCGACCAGGACAAAGCCGGTATCGCTGATTCCGGTGGAATTCTCGACGGTGTAGGTAAAGGCGAACTCTTCCTCATCGCCATCCCCGGTCAGACCCAGCGTTCCGTCGGCATTGAGCTGGACCGTCTGTCCACTGTTCAGGGTGACGGAATCGCCGACGCTGACAGCCTGCCCGTTGATGTGGGTGATCGTCAGGCTGCCGCTGCCATTGTTGGTATCGTTGGCCAGCACATCCAGCGATTTCGAGCCGAAGGGATCCAGCTTGGTCGTGTCGTCGAAGGCCAGAACCGAGCTTTGGATACTGCCGCCCGCGATGATCAGCGTGCTATCGTAATTGGAGTCCGTCACATCCGCGATGCCGATGCGGAGCGAGTTCGTCTGACCTGGGATCACCGGAATCTTGAGGGTGAGATTGACGGTAAAGCCGTCCATCTCGGTATTGTACTGGTCGCTTGTGTTGTCGATGAAGAGGTTGCCGTTGGAGCCGGCATTGAGGTTGTTTGGATCGACATCGCCATCGCCGACGCTCAGTTGAACCTGTTGGCCGTTGATCCAGACCCCGACGAAATCCTGAAACGCGCCCACCGCGTATTCCGGATACTCATCCGAGGAAAAGACGAACTGCATGGTCAGCATATCGCCCGAGGGCGTGAAATCGACATCGATGTAGGAGGCGTCATAGGTCGGCGCCCCTGCAGCGTCGTCGAAAGAGTCTACGCCGTTGGGGCCGCTCGAATTTGTCGTCTGGTTCGTGCTGGTGTTTGAGCCGCCCTGCCACCACCGGCTGCTGCCTGTGAAGCCGCGCAGATCTCCCGTCGAGAACATGACACCCGTATTGCCAGGCATCACGCCCGGTGAAATCGTGTCGCCATTGCTGTAGATACCCGAGCTGTCGTTATCACCTGTATAAGTGGCGCTTTCGATGATGATGTCGGGGCCGAACATCTCCTGCGCCATTTCCATGGCGCTCGCGCCTCTGTCGATGGGTATTTCCGTGCCGCTAACCATATGCCGTCCCCAAGTTCCAGGCCGAGACGGACGCAACAGGCACGGGGCCGCAAAGATGATCAGCGCAGCCGTTTCACGGGTGCCAGCTGGCGCCCTGTGATGTCGGGGACTGCTCGTGCCCCCTATGCCTTATGTGCCCTGCCTCGGGTCTTTGATTTTTATGACCCCGAGAATACCCATCTTTTGCCGCGAAGTTAACTTTTTTCACGGCGATCGCGCGGAATTTGCAAAGACGCTGCAACCGGGATAGCCATTCGCCCATCACAACCGCATCCCGAGGCCCCCATGACCCACACCCCCATCGACCCCGCCGAGCTGACCGCAGCGCTGATCCGCTGCCCTTCCGTGACCCCCGAGGAGGGCGGCGCGCTGGGCTTGCTGGAGGATCTGCTGAGCCAGGCGGGCTTTGCCTGCTGGCGCGTCGATCGTGGCGGAATTGCCAATCTATACGCACGTTGGGGTGCAAAGGGCACGGCGCGCAGCTTCGGCTTCAACGGGCATACAGACGTCGTGCCTCTGGGTGACGAGGCGGCCTGGACCGTGGCGCCCTTCGGTGCCGAAGTGAAGGACGGCATGATGTGGGGACGTGGGGCGACGGATATGAAATCGGGGGTCGCGGCCTTTGCCGCCGCCGCCGTGGATTTCGTGCAACAGACGCCCCCCGATGGGGCCGTGATCCTCGCCATTACGGGTGATGAGGAGGGCGATGCGCTGGACGGCACCACTGCGATTCTGGACTGGATGAAGGGCAAGGGCGAGGCGATGGATGTCTGCCTTGTGGGCGAGCCGACCTGCCCCGAAGAGATGGGCGACATGATCAAGATCGGGCGTCGAGGCTCGCTGAGCGCGTGGATCACCGTCACCGGCAAACAGGGCCATTCCGCCTATCCGCACCGCGCGGTCAATCCGCTGCCGGCAATGGCGCGGCTGGTGGACCGGATCAGTTCGCACACGCTCGACGAGGGGACCGATCATTTCGACCCCTCGACGCTGGCGGTGGTCACCATCGACACCGGCAATGCCGCGACCAACGTCATCCCCGCGGCGGTGCGCGCGACGGTGAATATACGCTACAATGACATCCACAGCGGCGACAGCCTGACCGAATGGCTGCAGGGCCAGTTGGATGCCATCTGCGACGAGATGGGCGTCACCGGCGAGTTGAAAGTGAAAAACTCCGGCGAGGCGTTCCTGACGCCGCCGGGCGATTTCTCGGACCGGATCGTGCGCGCGGTCGAGGCCGAAACGGGGCGCAGTCCCGTCCTCTCCACCTCGGGTGGCACCTCGGATGCGCGGTTCGTCAAGAATCATTGCCCAGTCGTGGAATGCGGCCTTGTCGGCAAGACGATGCATCAGGTGGACGAGAATGTGAGCATCGAGCAGATCCACCAGTTGAAGGCGATCTACGGCCGCATCCTGCGCGATTACTTCGCCGGATGATCCGCCCGACGCTGGTCGTCATGCTGAAAGAGCCGCGCCCGGGCCGTGTAAAATCGAGACTGGGCAAAGATATCGGTATGACCGTCGCCGCCTGGTGGTTTCGCCACCAGACCGCGCGCCTTCTGCGCGAGGTCGAGGATCCGCGCTGGCGGGTAGTGCTGGCGGTCGCGCCTGATCGCGAGGGAAGGACCAGCCGGGTGTGGCCTGCCCATCTGTCACGTGTGGGTCAGGGGCAGGGCGATCTGGGCGCGCGGATGGCGCGGCTTATGCGCGGCGTGGGGCGCGGCCCTGTCTGCATTATCGGGGGCGACATTCCGGGCATCCGACGCGCCCACATTGCCCGCGCCTTTGACGCGCTGGGCGGACACGAGGCCGTCTTCGGCCCCGCGCCAGATGGCGGCTATTGGCTGATCGGGCTAAAGCGCAGCCGAGCCATTCCGTCAAGTTTCCTTAAGGGCGTGCGCTGGTCTACCGAGCATGCCTTGCAAGACAGCATCGCCACCCTGCCAGGCGCGCGCATTGCCCAGGTCGATACCCTGCGTGACGTTGATACCGTCGCCGATCTGGCCTCCTCTGAATAGCTGTTTCGGCGGCCTCGGCGCCGTGATACGCAGTGGAAATGAACCAGATGCCCACCAAAGCCGAGATCCTGCAATGGATCGAAAATAATCCCACCCTCGGCGCCAAGCGCGAGATTGCCAAGGCGTTTGGCATCAAAGGCGCCGCGCGGATCGACCTCAAGCGCATCCTCAAGGAGCTCGAGGCCGAGGGCCATCTGGAAAAGCGCAAGAAGACCTATCGCGATCCGGATCGCCTGCCGCCCGTCAGCGTGCTGCAGGTCATGGGCTCGACGCCCGACGGCGACCAGTTGGCGAAGCCTTTGGAATGGCATGGCGAAGGCGTCGAGCCGGTGGTGCTGCTGATGCCACGCGCCTCCGATCCAGCGCTTGGCGAGGGCGAGCGCATCCTCGCCAAGCTCCAGCAGGTCAAGGGTGAGGCGTACCATTATGAGGCGCGTCTGATCCGGCGCATCGGGCATACCCCGCTCAAGGTGCTGGGCATCTTTCGCAAGGGTGCCGAGGGCGGGCGCATCCTGCCCATCGACAAGGGACAGGGCAAGGAATGGCAGGTCGACGCCGCGCAAACAGGCGGCGCACAGGATGGCGAGCTGGTCGAGGCGGAAGCTGCAGGGCCGAAGGGCCGCATGGGCTTGCCGCGCGCGCGCATCACCGCGCGGCTGGGTGATCCCTCGGGGCCGCGCGCCGTTTCGCTCATCGCCATCCACCAGCACGGCATCCCTGATAATTTCCCCGAGGCCGTGATCGCCGAGGCCGACGCGCAAAAGCCTGCCGGCCTCAAGGGCCGCGAGGATCTGCGTCACCTGCCGCTGGTCACCATTGATCCCAGTGACGCGCGGGACCATGACGACGCCTGCTATGCCCATGCCGACGACGCGCCGGATAATGCGGGCGGCCATGTGATCTGGGTCGCCATCGCGGATGTGGCCTATTACGTGACGCCGGGCAGCGCGCTCGATACCGAGGCGCGCAAGCGGGGCAATTCCAGCTACTTCCCGGACCGCGTTGTGCCGATGCTGCCCGATCGCCTTTCGGGCGATCTCTGCTCGCTGCACGAAGGCGTGCCGCGCGCCTGTATCGCCGTGCGGATGCGCATTGATGAGTTCGGACACAAGCTGGACCAGAGCTTCCACCGGGGCATCATGCGCTCGGGCGCATCACTGAATTATCAGGAGGTGCAGGCGGCGATGGATGGCCAGCCTTCCGAGCGCTGCGCCGAGATGATGGACGACGTGATCCGCCCCCTCTACGCTGCCTATGACGCGCTGAAACACGCGCGCGGCACGCGCCAGCCGTTGGACCTGGACCTACCCGAGCGCAAGGTGATGCTGAGCGAGGAAGGCAAGGTGATCAGCGTCAATTTCACCGAGCGGCTGGATGCGCACAAACTGATCGAGGAATTCATGGTGCTGGCCAATGTCGCCGCCGCCGAGACGCTGAATGAAAAAAAATCGCCGCTGCTGTTCCGGGTCCACGAAGAGCCTTCCGAGGACAAACTGGACGCGCTGCGTGAGGTCGCCGAGGCGGCGGGGCTGGTACTGGCCAAGGGGCAGGTGCTGCGCACCTCGCATCTGAACGCGCTCCTGCACGGCGCGGCGGGCACCGACCATGCCGAGCAGATCAACATGAGCACCCTGCGCGCCATGACACAGGCTTACTACGCGCCCTTGAACTTCGGCCATTTTGGCCTCGCCCTGAAATCCTACGCGCATTTCACCTCGCCCATTCGGCGCTATGCGGACCTGATCGTGCACCGGGCGCTGATCTCGGCCCATGGCTGGGGCGATGACGGGCTGACTTCGGCGGATGAGGAGCAGCTGGAGGGCACGGCCAAGCATATCTCGGACACCGAGCGACGCAGCATGATGGCCGAGCGGGACACGAATGACCGTTACCTGGCGTCGTTCCTGTCGGAGCGCGTGGGCGAGGAATTTACCGGCCGCATCAGCGGCGTGGCCAAATTTGGCGCCTTCGTGCGGCTCGATGAGACGGGCGCCGATGGCCTGATCCCGGTGCGCAATATCGGCAACGAGTATTTCCATTTCGACGCGGATACAGCCACGCTGATGGGCGCGGATTCGGGGCGCATCATCACGCTGGGCCAGCGTGTCACGGTCAAGCTGGCCGAGGCGCTGCCGGTCACCGGCGGTATCGCGCTGGACCTAATATCGGTCGAGGGCAAGGAAATGCCCGAAGGCGGCCGAGTCGGCGGGCGTGGCCGTGGCCGTGGCAAACCGCCCAAGCGCAAGCTGGGCGCGGCGAAGAAGAAGGCGGCCAAGACCGGGCGAAAAGTGGAGCGCAAGCGGCGCGGCTAGGCGTTACGCCGGGCCGGTCACGCGGTTCACATGGCCCATCTTGCGGCCTGGCTTCACCTCTGCCTTGCCATAGAGATGCAGCGCGCAGCTGCCATCGCGCGCAAGTTCCGGCACGCGGTCCATGTCGCCCCCGATCAGATTCTCCATCACCACGTTGGAGTGACGCTTGCCATCGCCCAAAGGCCAGCCTGCGACGGCGCGGATATGCTGCTCGAACTGGTCGACGGTGCAGCCGTTCTGCGTCCAATGCCCCGAGTTATGCACGCGCGGGGCGATCTCGTTCACGATGAGGCCTTCGGGCGTGACAAACAGCTCGACCCCCATGACACCCACGTAATCCAGCTTGTTCAGGATCTGTGCGGCCAGAAGCACCGCGTCGCTGCGCTGCGCAGGGGTCAGTTTGGCCGGGATGGTGGTGGTGCGCAGAATGCCGCCCTCATGCACGTTCTGGCCGGGATCATAGGCCGACACATCGCCTGCCGCATTGCGTGCGGCGATCACCGACACCTCGTGACTGAAATCGACGAAGCCCTCGTAAATGGCCGGGGCACCGTTCATATCGGCCAGCGCGGCCTTGGCATCATTGGGGTCCTTCAGCCGGGCCTGCCCCTTGCCGTCATAGCCAAAGCGGCGCGTCTTGAGGATCGCGGGCAGCCCGATCTCGGCCATCGCCTCGGTGATGTCGACGTCATCATCGACAGCAGCGAAAGGCGCTGTCTTGAGGCCCAGATTGTTGAGAAACGCCTTTTCCACCAGCCGGTCCTGGCTGACGCGCAGCGCCTGTCGGTCGGGGTAGACGGGCCGCAGCTTTTCCAGAATATCCAGCGCGGAAGTGGGGATATTCTCGAATTCGTAGGTGATGATGTCGCAGGCATCCGCAAAGATACGCAGCGCGCCCTCGTCCTCGTAAGGCGCAGCGATATGACGGTCGGCGACATGGGAGGCGGGGCAGCCCTCGCCCGGCTCGAAAATACAGGTCTTGAACCCCAGCCGCGAGGCCGCGACCGAGAGCATGCGGCCCAGTTGACCGCCTCCCAGGATACCGATGGTCGCGCCGGTTTTTAGCGGTTCAGTCATTGGATGGCTCCTCGGGGATGGAGGCCGAGAGGGCGGCGCGCCAGGCGTCCAGCCGCTGGGCCAGCTCCGCGTCGCCATTGGCGAGGATCGCGGCGGCCATGAGGCCCGCATTGGCGGCACCCGCCGCGCCGATGGCCATGGTGGCGACCGGGTAGCCCTTGGGCATCTGAACGATAGAATAGAGGCTGTCGACGCCCGAGAGCGCCTTGGTTTGAACCGGCACGCCGATCACCGGCACGCGCGTCTTGGAGGCCATCATGCCCGGTAGATGCGCCGCGCCCCCGGCTCCCGCGATGATCGCCTTGAGCCCGCGCGATGCCGCCTCGGCGCCATAGGACCAGAGCCTGTCGGGCGTGCGGTGGGCCGACACGATGCGCGTCTCGTAAGGCACGTCGAGCGCGTCCAGAATGTCCGCCGCTTCCTTCATCGTGGGCCAGTCCGACTGGCTGCCCATGATGATCCCGACCTCGATTTTTGGCATCCTGCGCCCCCTCATGAATCAGGCGCGAACCATAGGCGGGCCGGGCTGGGGCGTCTACCACCACTGCGCGGCAAAACGCGCGATCAGGCGATGATATCGGGCAGGAGGCGGTCCTCGATATAGGCGATGCGGTCCTTGAGGCGCAATTTCTGCTGTTTCAGGCGCTTGATCGTCAAAGGATCGCGCACGGTGCGCTCTTCCAGCGCCTCGATCGCAATGTCCAGATCGCGGTGCTCGCGGCGAAATTGCTCAAGCTCGACGCGCAGCACGTCGTCGGATTTCATTGCAAGTTCGCTATAGGCATTCATGAGGCGTGATTCCTGACCGTGATGGACCGCGCGAGTTTACGCCGAAAACCGCCTACCGCCTAGCCCTTGCACCGCTGCGCACGAGCGCCCATATTCTAGATCAAGGCGCCGCCGCCGATGCATGGGGCGGCGCTATACTGACCAGTCGCTTGACGCAAGGACGTGGCACATGACGAAACTGACGCTGGGGGCGCACCCCTATATGCTGGGGTTCGACCAGCTGGAAAGGCTGCTGGAGCGCAGCGCAAAATCCGGGAATGAAGGGTATCCGCCCTTCAATATCGAGCAGACTTCCGAGAATTCCTATCGCATCACGCTGGCCGTTGCAGGCTTCGGCGACGAGGATCTGTCGGTCACGGTCGAGGATCGCCAACTGGTGATCCGGGGCCGCCAAGGCGCCGATATGGGAGAGCGGATATTTCTGCATCGCGGCATCGCGGCGCGGCAGTTCCAGCGCAGCTTCGTTCTGGCCGACGGGGTCGAAGTAGGTGCAGCGCTTATGGAGAACGGGCTTTTGCATATCGACTTGACCCGCGCCCAACCCGAGACAGTTGTTCAGACGATCAAGATCAACAAACGGGGCCAATAATAGCCGTCTAAAGGAGGCAATATCATGGATACCGAATTTGAATTTCCGCATGAGGCGGGCCACCGCATCGCCTACGTCCGCTCGGTCGCGGTCGAGGATCTGCCGGAGGACGTACAGAGCCAGGTGGGCGATTTGACCACGCTTTACGCCGTGCACAGCGAAGAAGGCGAGCGCCTCGCGCTGGTCAGCGACCGCAAGATGGCCTTCGTGCTGGCGCGCCAGCATGATCTGGAGCCTGTGACGGTGCATTGAGGATAGCGCCGGGGGTGAACGGCGCATTAGTATTTTCGCCAAGGTGAAGATTGGGGCGCGCATGGGCAGGTTGCCGGTGCGCGCCCCGTCGCGTATGGGAGGGGCGGTTTTCTCTGCGGAGCGATGAAATGTCCCAGCCTGCGCCCAAGGTGGCGGTCCTGCCCCACGACATGAAGCTGGGCGTGCGGCCTGGCCGTATCGCGCTGGAACGGCTCATCTGGCCCTTGGGCGCGCCCGAGGGGATCAAAGACCAGACGCTGGCCGATCTCGAGCCGCGCGACCATCTGATCGTTTTCCCCCGCAAATCACTACACTGGCGCCCCGGTTTTGGCATCCGCGCGCGCGTGTCGGTCATGGTGCTGGAGCCTGAGGCGATCCACGGCGGCCAGTTGAACTCGCTGCGCCGCTCGCATGGAAGGTTCTACAAGGTGCTGAGCCATAATGACGCGTTGCTGTCCGAGATCCCGAACGGCGTATTTTTCCCTTTTGGGAGCACTTGGGTGCCCGAATGGCGCGATCTGGATACGTCCAAGACCCGGATGATGTCGCTGATCGCGTCTGACAAACGCTCGCAGGAAGGGCATCGGCTGCGTCATGCGATTGTGGATTGGGCGCGCGGGCAAGACATGGATCTGGACGTGTTGGGGCGTGGCTATACCCCCTTTGCCGCAAAAGCGGATGGGCTGGCCCCCTATCGGTACTCGGTAGTTATCGAGAATGTGCGCGAGGCAAATTATTTCACCGAGAAGCTGGTGGACGCGGTCTTGTGCCGCTGTGTGCCGATCTACTGGGGCTGTCCCAATATTGGCGACTTCTTTGACACGTCAGGCATGATTCTGTGCAAGAGCGAGGCCGAGGTGAAGGCCGCAATGGAGGCCGCATCCGCCCAAGACTTCGAAGCGCGCGCACCCGCTGTGGTCGCCATGCAGGATACGGCGGCGGAGTACGGCGATCTTTACGGGCGTGCGGCCCGTGCGGTGCTGGGCGAGGGAGGTTGAATGGCGGCTTCGAGCCCAAAATGCTTGATGGGGCTGTAATCGAACCATAAGTTCTAAATGTCGGTGGAGCATGAAGAAATATGGAAATTGTTTTGGGCGCTCTTATCGATTGGCTTCAAAGAACTCTGAAAAATTTCACCTTTTTGAAGTGGTGCCTAACAATCGTGGTATTTTCTTTTGGCTGCTGGCTTGCCTACACCGAGTGGGCATATTGATATTTCGGCATAAAATCTGAACGGCAGCAAAGTCCGCATAACTGCCGTCAGCATGGCAAAGGCCGCATCCTCGAATGCGGCCCCTTAATTCACCCCGCGATCAGGCCCATCTGTTCGAGTTTGAGCACGACCTGGTGGGCGCAGTTGTCGACGTCGACATTTTCGGTT
>NZ_JBHFPF020000008.1:0-156126 GCF_043355895.2 Roseovarius maritimus | reverse complement strand
AGGTCTTCCTGTCCGCTGTCGCTCTCGCCGCAACCGTCATCTTCTGGCTATGAAAATCAATGAGTCTGGAGCCTAAGGCATCCGAGGAAGGGCTAGAAGACCTACCCGACGAGGAAATCTATGCGCTCCGCACACGCCTCAAGATGGATATGCTGCGCGACCATATGAAGGAATACCTTTCCAAAGATTTCGTTGCATCGTTACCACGAGAGCGCCGCGACGTTAAGCCCAAGGCAGACGAAGGGACCATCGAAGTAGAGGGAGAGAATGAAGCCGATCACTCAAAACCGTAGTGCGAGAAAGCTGTCACCGTCATTGCGTTGAGATGGCAGAGCCGCTTGGCGCCCCCTCCAATTTATGCATAAGGAGTCGAATGGTCGAAGGTCAGCTCTTCAAGGTGAAAAGCAGGAATAGCGCAGCCGCAGAGGAAGTCCGCTCTCCGCCCTTTTACCCGATGAGCTCGGTTGGGTGATAGCTGCCCAACATGGGTGATTACCCTGCGTCAGATCCAAACCGCTCTTCCAATCTTCCACAGTCCCGAACAGGGCTCACCGCAGAGACACGGGTTATGGCTTCTATCCGATCCAGAGATAGATTGCGGCCACTGCTCTTGAGACCATATGACCGTTGCGTTCGAGTAGTTTGGTGGCCGAGGGCGCTGGCGATCATCTCGGAATCGAACCGGTCTGAGTTCTTCATGTCGGCGGCCACCGCATGCCGGAACACGTAAGGTGTCAGGTTATGCCGAAGGCTGGGGAACGCCAGTTTGCCCAATCGGGTCACAAGTTTCCCAAGGCTGACCGAAACCCGGCGATGCCTTTCCGACGCCGGCAGCGGAATTCCATTGGCGTCCTTGCCCGGGCTCGACACGGTCAGGTGCAGATTGCCTTTATCTCGAAGCGTTTCTCGAAGCCATCTTGCCTCAGGCGCCTCGCATGCGATCTCAATCTCACGGACCGATTGCCCCTTGGCTGGCAAAGCCTCATGAAGCTGTGTCATGCACTTTGCACCTTTTATCAGGAAGATCAGCCGGTCCGCACCTTCCACTTCAATAAGACGAATATCGACGCCGTAATCCTCCGAAAACTCTGCCGGCCGCGCACCAGTGAGCATCATGGTCGCCAAGATCGCCTGCCGCGTGATGTCCAGATGTCGGTCCCTTGCGATTGAAGAGGTCCACAAGTGGCTGCGCCAATCATAATTGGGAAAAGCGTCACGCTTCCGGCGTTCGTGATGGCCGAGCGCCGATAAAGTTGACTGAGCCGACCGATCCCGCCGGCGCCTGGTGTCTGGCGCGGTCTTGTCCTCTCGTTTTCGGGTGCGGGCTTGGTCATGGAACGGATCTGGAGGCACTTCGATCAAAAAGTGAACCGCGGACGCCAACTGAGCTCTCTCCACCCCAGAGAGCGGCCGGACTGCGTCCTTCATCTGCTGTTTGACCGAGGGGAACAGATGAGGACGCAGACTGCCTAGACACTCTTTCTGCTCTTCTGCGCTCTCGATCCGGTTCAAGGTCTCCCGCCAATAAATTGGCATCAGTTCCAGAACGTCGCGGGCGGCAAGGCGAACCAGCGCAGAGCGATCGGCTTGCCTGGCGTTGGAGGTGGCCCAATCGTCAACTTCAAGGCGCGAGAGGAAGACCTTGAAGGGATCCCCTCTGGGATGGGCGCGCGCGAGAGCAGCAGCCCGGCGCTCGTATTTTTGCCAGGTTCCGCTTTCAATCAGATCTTCGATGCTGAACGCGGCATTCGAATGGGACGCAAGTTTGAAGGCATGGATGCTCATTTGAATGGAGATGGGGGCATCCTCATGACCGGATGGACTACCTTTGCAGTTCATTGGAATGAGGTCGTCCGCATGGGACGGGTGGCGGTCAGAAAGCGTCATGGAAATGGTCTCATTTTTGAAAAATTGCGTTGAAAACTTCAGTATCCCGTTCGAGTGATGGCAGAACCAGCTTCTGGCGGTTGCGAACCTCGATTGTCGACCGGGGGGTGTAGTGATCACCCCGAGTTTGAGGGTGAGTATTGCTACGTCTAATGACCGAGAGATGTGCGCTGAACCTCCAAGAGGCATAATATTCGCCTCTCTCCATCCGCCCCCACGCAGGGCAGAACGCTGACGCACAGGACGGCAACACGAAGGTCCAGCCGGCCAATCAATCGAAGAGCGGAGCCGGTTCCCGGTTGGGCCGTCAGGTCGAAGGCACGGCGCTGGAATAAGGGGTGCAATCCGGTCAACCGACCTCGGTAGCGCCACACTGCGTCGCCGGCAGGTGTTGGGTCCGCCTTGCGATTGATGGTGATGTTTAACCGACGATTGTAACCATCCAAGATGAGATCGCAGGTCCAGCAAGTCTGCCTCTGCGACGGCACCGCCTCGAAGACACCTGCGTATGTCGATCTTTGCAATCCCGCGAGCGAGAGACGTGCGATTTGGTCCTTTGTGTTATCCCGATCTTTCTGCCCAAGATTGGTGTAGTCTGTGTTTCGCATCGCTTCACTCTCCTTCAGGTTCAGGGAAGGTGAGCGGCAAGAATTTAAGCAGCGTAAACGCGTTTTTTTCCGGGGCCGGCTTCAAACAATGCTGCGTCCGAACAGTAAAAGGCTAACAGATCTATCGACCACTCACGCCTCCTGTGACTGTTGGCGGCTGTTGCAATGTTATCTGGCCAGCCGCTTCGGGTCCGGTGGCGTTCAAGTTCCAGCCGCAATCTCTCGTTGCCTGAAGATGCGTTGGCGGCACTCCCCCGGTGCACCGAGGCCGAACAACACGTCGACCTTAGGCTAGGACCTCTGGACCTTTGCAAAGTCAGAAGATAGTCTTTGAGATGCTACCACAGTCGGCGTCCACAAGCTCTCACACGAAACCTGAGCTGTGTCGTGCCCTGAAAAAATTGGCCATTTTGTTGGTGGATCGGTTGGTAGATGCAAGTAACGCATTTTCCCGTAACCATCTGCTCCAGCCAAAGAAAATCTCGTTGACAATATCCCCGCCGGAGGCACAAAATCTTTTTTGGAGTAGCAGGCAACATGACGCGCGACCTTTCCCGTCTTATTCGCCCCAGATCCATCGCCGTCGTTGGTGGCGGGGTGTGGTGCGCATCCGTCATTGAACAATGCCGCCGCATGGGGTTTGACGGCCCGATCTGGCCGGTACATCCAAAACGCGCTGAGGTCGGCGGCCTGCACGCCTATTCGGCGGTCGACGATCTGCCGAAAGCGCCTGATGCGACTTTTATCGGTGTCAATCGGGGCGCGACGATTGACACGGTAGCAAGCCTCGCCGCGATGGGCGCGGGCGGAGCGGTGTGTTTTGCCAGCGGCTTTCGCGAGGCGCAGGCCGAGACCGGTGATGGTGATGCGCTGCAGGATCAGCTTTTGCAGGCGGCGGGCGCCATGCCGATCATCGGCCCGAATTGCTACGGCTTCATCAATTATCTCGACGGAGCGCTTCTCTGGCCGGACCAGCATGGCGGCCAGCGGTGCGAGCGGGGTGTCGCGCTGATCACCCAAAGCTCGAACATCGCGATCAACCTGACCATGCAGGCGCGCGGACTGCCGCTCGCCTATGTCGCGACTGCTGGAAACCAGGCACAGACGGGGCTGGCAGAGATTGGAACGGCGCTGCTGGAGGATAGCCGCGTCACGGCGCTGGGCCTGCATATCGAGGGTGTCGGCGATTTGCGTGCCTTCGAGGCGCTGACGGATCGCGCCCGCGCGCTCGGCAAGCCGATCGTCGCGCTGAAAGCCGGCAAGTCCGAGCAGGCTCGAGCGGCGGCTGTATCGCATACCGCCTCGCTGGCAGGCAGCGACGCGGGCGCCCGCGCCCTGCTGGCGCGGCTCGGCGTGGCACAGGTGGCAACGCTGCCTGCGCTGGTCGAGACGCTGAAACTCCTTCATCTGGCCGGGCCGCTGGAGTCGGACCGAGTGATTTCGATGTCCTGTTCTGGCGGTGAGGCAAGCCTGATGGCGGATGCCGCCGTGGGCCGGGGCGTCATCTATCCGCCGCTGGACGCGGAGCAGCGTAGCGCGCTGCGCGCCGCTTTGGGGCCGATGGTGGCACTGGCCAATCCGCTGGACTACCACACCTTCATCTGGGATGACGTGCCCAGGATGACCGAGGCGTTTAGCGCGGCGCTGTCGGGCGATATTGCCCTCGGCTGTCTTGTCGTCGACTACCCGCGCACCGACAGGTGCAGCGATGCGGCCTGGGACTGCACCATTGCCGCGGGCGGCGCTGCCGTGCGCGCATCCGGCAAGCCTTTGGCCATTGTCGCAAGCCTGCCAGAGAATCTGAGCGAGCGCATGGCGCAGCGCATCATCGAGGCGGGAATGATCCCGCTGCTGGGGATCGACGAGGCAATGACCGCGATCGAGACAGCCGCCAGATTGGGCCGCTATCGAGCGCCTTCTGCGCCAATTCTGGTGCCCGGACCAGAGGGCGAAGCCCGGGTCCTGAGCGAGGCGGAGAGCAAGGCTGCGCTGGCCGCACATGGGGCGGATGTGCCGCAGTCGATGCGCGCCCTGGCGGCGGATCTGGAGCGAGCGGCGCATTCCATGGCGTTGCCCCTAGTACTCAAGGGCGAGGGGTTTGCGCACAAGACGGAGGCGGGCGCCGTGGCGCTGAACCTAGCCTCGTCAGAGGCTGTCATTGATGCGGCGGAGCGCATGAGTGCGCCCGCCTACTTGCTGGAAGAGATGATCACCGGCGGCGTTGCCGAACTGCTCATCGGGGTTGTCCGCGATCCAGCGCATGGCTTTGTCCTGACCTTGGCGGCGGGCGGCGTGCTGACCGAAATCCTGCAGGATAGCGCCTCGCTGATCCTGCCGGTCAGCGAGGCCGACATCACCGACGCGATTGACAGTCTGCGCATCGCGCCGCTCTTGGCGGGGTATCGCGGACAGCCTGCGGCATCGCGCGCCGCGATTGTCGCCGCCGTGCGCGCGGTGCAGGATTATGTCAAGGAGAATGCAAGCCGGGTGCAGGAAGTCGAGATCAACCCGCTGATCTGCACCCCTACGCGCGCCGTTGCGGCGGATGCGCTCATCAGAACAGGAGACAAGCCATGACCGATAGCCCGATAAAGACCGAAACAAGAGGCCATGTCCTGGAAGTGACGCTGGACCGGCCCAAGGCCAACGCGATCGACCTGCAAACCAGCCGCCTCATGGGCGAGGTGTTTCGCGATTTCCGCGATGATGACAACTTGCGCGTCGCGATCATCACTGGCGGTGGAGAAAAGTTCTTTTGCCCTGGCTGGGACCTCAAAGCGGCCGCGGATGGCGATGCGGTCGATGGCGATTACGGCGTCGGCGGCTTTGGCGGCATCCAGGAGCTGCGGGATCTGAACAAGCCGATCGTCGCAGCGGTCAACGGCATCTGCTGTGGCGGCGGGCTTGAGCTGGCGCTGGGCGCCGATATCATTCTGGCCGCCGATCATGCGCAATTCGCGCTGCCGGAAATCAATTCCGGTACAGTGGCGGACGCTGCCAGTGCCAAGCTTCCCAAGCGCATTCCCTATCATATCGCGATGGAGATGCTGCTGACCGGGCGTTGGATCGACGCCGAAGAGGCGGCGCGCTGGGGGCTGATCAATCACGTTCACCCGGCAGCCGACCTGATGGTAGAGGCGCGCGCGCTGGCCGACCGTCTGGCGGGCGGGCCGCCGCTGGTCTATGCCGCCCTGAAAGAGATCGTGCGCGACGCGGAAGGCAGTGATTTTCAGACCGTGATGAACAAGATCGCGCGGCGGCAATATCCCACTGTCGACCGTCTCTATTCGTCGGAGGATCAGCTGGAAGGCGCGCGCGCCTTCGCGGAAAAGCGTGATCCGGTCTGGAAAGGGCGCTGAGCCGCCGCAAAGCAGCGCCGGGTCAAGAGTGATGACAGCCTGCCCCCCGCAGGCTATCATCGACTAAACCTTACCGGGAAATATCTGCGGCGTGACACATAGAGAAAGCGGTAGCCGAACTTGGCTTGTGACACCTGATCTGCTTGGGGTCGTCGATAACCGGGGGCACTTCATCGATACCAACCCCGCGTGGTTGCGCTTGCTTGGCTACACACGGAAGGACATCGCTGAGCAGAAGTATTCCTATTTTATCCACCCCGAGGATCTGGACCACACGAACGGTGTTTTCGATAAATTGATGCGCGGCGAGGTCGCGCTGAATTTTGTCAATCGATATAGGGGCAAGGATGGCTCCTATCACTGGATTTCATGGAATGCCGTGCCCGAAGGAGAGCATATCTTGTGCTCGGGGCGCTGTATCACGACCGAAAAAGAAAACGAGGCGGCGCTGAAAACGCGCGAGGATGAGGCGGCGCTGCGCGAGCAGTTCATCGCCGTTCTGGGCCATGATGTGCGCAATCCGCTGGCGGCGATCAACGCGGCGGCGCGGGCGATCGATCGCTGTTCTGAGGACCCGCAGGTGCGGGAGATGACCGAATCGATCAAGGGGTCGAGCAACCGTATCGCACGCCTGATCGACGACGTGATGGACTTCGCCCGCGCGCGGCTGGGCGGCGGTCTGAATATCGAACGGATCAAGGACTACGATGTGCAGCCCATCCTCGAGCAGGTGGTGCAGGAAATTCAGTTGGCCTATCCAGATACGCGGATCGTGACCGAGTATGATTTCTGCGATCCGATCCGATGCGATGTGGGCCGCATCGCCCAGTTGATCTCGAACCTACTGGCCAATGCCGTCACGCATGGGGAGGAGGGCGCGTCCGTCACCGTCTCGGCGCAGGATCGCGACGGCTCGTTCTACTTGTGGGTTACCAATCTGGGCGCGCCCATTCCGAAGGAGGTCAGGCGGATGCTGTTTCAGCCCTTCGCGCGGGGCAATGTCAAACAGTCGCAGCAGGGGCTGGGTCTCGGCCTCTTTATCGCGCGCGAGATCGCTCGCGGGCATGGCGGCGATCTTACCATGAACTCGGACGAAAGCGGCACGGTCTTTACCTTTCGCATGCCGCGCCTTTGACCAATCGGGGGTGTGAGGGGGCAATCGGCGCGCGCCGGTTGATCGCGCGGGCGATTTCTATAATGTCGTCCGACATTCCAAAGAATGAATGGCCGCCGGCCAAACAAGAAACGACAGGGAGAAGACATATGCAGACCTTTTTGAAAAGCGCCGTCGTGGCAGGCATCGCGGCGAGTTTCGCCAGCCAGGCCGCTGCGACCGAGTGGAACGTTTCGCTCTGGGGCAAGCGCCGCGCCTTTACCGAGCATGTCGAGAAGCTGGCCGAGCTGGTCAGCGAAAAGACGGGTGGCGAGTTCACCCTGAACATCAGCTATGGCGGTCTCAGCAAGAACCGCGAAAACCTTGACGGCATCTCCATCGGCGCGTTCGAGATGGCCCAGTTCTGCGCAGGCTATCACCGCGACAAGAACCCCACCCTGACCGTACTGGAACTGCCCTTCCTCGGCGTCGAGACGCTGGAGCAGGAGCGCGAGTTGTCGATGGCACTCTATGACCAGCCCGCCGTGCAGGAGGATCTGGCGCGCTGGAACGCGACGCTGCTGATGCCGTCCCCCATGCCGCAATACAACCTCGTCGGCCTTGGCGATGCGCCGCAGAGCCTTGACGATTTCGAGGGTCTCGCCGTGCGCGCCACGGGCGGCATCGGCGAGGCCATGGAGGCGGTGGGCGCTGTGCCCGCCTCGATGTCGGCCAGCGAAGTGCGTCAGGCGATGGATAGCGGCGTTGTTACCGCCGTCGCCTTTGCGCCGCACGCGCATATGTCCTTCGGCACCATCGAGAATGGCAAATGGTGGACCACCAACCTGAACCCCGGCACCGTCAACTGCCCTGTCGTCGCCAATACCGACGCCCTGAACGATCTGACCGACGAAGAGCGTGAGGCGCTGTTGGGCTCGATCGACGAGGCGCTGGATTACTACGTCGAGAACTACGAAACCAACACGATGGGCAAATGGGGCCCTGCCTTGGATGAGCGCGGGATCGAGCGGGTCACCTTCTCGGATGAGGGGATCGCGTCTTTCCGCGAGGCCGTCGCAGGCCCCGCCGCCACCGCGTGGGTCGAGGATATGAGCGCCCGCGGTCTGCCCGCGCAGGAGCTTTATGACTTCACCACCGGCAAGCTGGAAGAGTTGAAGGGCAACTGAGCCTTCAAGCGTGACACCCACCGGGGCGGCGGGCCCGCCGCCCCGGTTTTGCCACAGCCCAAGTCATGACAGGAGACAGCTATGGCCGGTGCCGCCTCGGTTCTGACCGATGACAGTCTACTCAGCCGCCTCGATCGCGGGCTTTACCGCGTGGAAAGGGTGCTGGCGCTGATCAGCGGTCTGGCCGTCTTCTCGCTGATGCTGCTGGCCGTTGTCTCGGTCTCGGGCCGCAATTTCCTGAACCAGCCGCTGCCCGGTTATGTCGACTGGATCGAGCAGGCGATGCCGTTGATCGCCTTCATGGGCATCTCCTATGCGCAGCGCGACGGTGGGCATATCCGCATGGATATTGTCGTCGGCGCCCTCGGGGGCCGCGTGCTGTGGCTGGTCGAGTTGATCACGACGCTTGTCATCCTCGCGCTGGTCGTGCTGCTGATCTGGGGCAGTTGGGCCCATTTCTCGCGCAGCTTCGATTTTGGCGCGCCTCTTTGGAGCCGCGACAGCAGCATGGATATCGCGCTACCGCTCTGGCCGGCCAAGCTGCTGGCGCCCGTCGCGTTTTCGGTGCTGGCTGTGCGGCTGGTGCTGCAGGCGATAGGGTACCTGCGCGCGCTGATCTCGGGCACCGATGCGCCTGTCGCCGTGCCGCTGGTGATCGACGCCGCCACCCAGGCCCGCATGGAAGCCGAGCAATTGACCGGGCGCGACGCATGAGCGCGCGCCATGCGAGAGGGGCCGTCTGATGGAGCCGATTGATATTGGCCTGATCGTTTCCGGTATGATGCTGGTGCTGGTCGTCTTGGGTATGCGCGTTGCCTTTGCTGCGGCGATGGCCGGGCTTGTCGGTCTCGTCTGGATATTCTGGTCGAAGAAAGGCTACGCGGGCGACGAATTTCTCTGGGCGCTGACCGTCGGCGTCAAGACGGCGGGGCAGGTGCCGCATTCCAAGGTCGCCAATCAGGCGCTCAGCTTGATCCCTACCTTTATCCTCATCGGCTATCTGGCCTATTACGCGGGCCTGACCAAGGCGCTGTTCGAGGCGGCCAAGCGCTGGATCGCATGGGTGCCGGGCGGCCTTGCCGTCTCGACTATCTTTGCCACTGCGGGCTTTGCCGCCGTCAGCGGCGCATCGGTGGCCACGGCGGCCGTGTTCGCGCGCATCGCCATTCCCGAGATGCTGAAGATCGGCTATGACAAACGCTTTGCCGCTGGCGTCGTGGCGGCAGGCGGCACGCTGGCCTCGCTGATCCCGCCCTCGGCCATCCTTGTCATCTATGCCATCATCGTCGAGCAGGATGTGGGCAAGCTGTTGCTTGCCGGCTTCCTTCCCGGCGTCTTTTCGGCCATCGTTTATGCGGTGCTGATCGTCGGCATGGCGCTCAGCATCAAGGGGTTTGGCCCACCGGTGCGCGGCTTTACCTGGCGCCAGAGGTTCGAGAGCCTGCCGCCCGCGCTGCCCATCCTCTTCGTCGTCGCGACCATCGTCCTATTCGTCTATAATCCCTTCGGCGGCGACGCCTGGGGCACCCCGACCGAGGGCGGAGCCATCGGCGCCTTCGTCGTCTTCCTGATGGCGCTCTGGCGTGGGATGCGCTGGGCCGAGCTGAAATCGGCCCTTCTGGAAACCGCCAAGCTGAGCGTGATGATCTTTACCATCATCTGGGGCGTGCTGATCTATGTGCGCTTCCTCGGCTTTGCCGATCTGCCGGGCGCGTTTTCGGACTGGATCACCTCGCTGACCGTGTCGCCCATGCTGATCCTTGTCTGCATCCTTCTGGCCTATGCCGTTCTGGGCATGTTCATGGACGCCATCGGGATGCTGCTCCTGACGCTGCCGGTGGTCTATCCGGCGGTCATGGCCCTCAACGGGGGCGAGTTCGTCAGCGCGGCGGAGAGCACATTCGGCATGTCGGGACCAATGTGCGCGATCTGGTTCGGGATCCTCGTGGTCAAGATGGCCGAGTTCTGCCTGATTACGCCGCCCATCGGGCTGAACTGCTTTGTCGTGGCGGGCGTGCGGCCGGATCTCAGCGTGCAGGACGTCTTCAAGGGCGTGACGCCCTTCTTCATAGCCGATGGCATCACCATCGCCCTCCTGGTCGCGTTCCCGGCCATCGTGTTATGGCTGCCATCTTTGGCCTGAGCCGTGCCTACCCGGTGACGATGGCGCGCTGGTCGTCCAGCCCCATCGAGACCAGCAAGGGGGTATCCTCCTGCCGCTGCTGAAACGCGGCCTTGTCCGCCATTCCCTGCCAGTCGCAAGCGATCAGCGACTGCGCGACTGACCCGCCAAGGGTGTTGCCCGGTCCGGTGACGATGAACATCTCGGGCGCGAATTCGCGTGCGGCGGTGCGGATGGCGCGGGCGAAGTCGTAGGTCTCGGTGACTTGCGCACCCAGCGTGTAATCATAAAGCGCGCCCAGATCGCTGGCGCCCGGCCACCAAATGCCGCCGCGCCCGTCGACCATCGGCAATTCGGGTTGACCAAAGAGCGCGGCGGGCAGCGCATCGCGCCCGGCCTCGGCGACAGGGGCCTGCAGATCGGTATGGAACGCCGCGTGATGCGGCAGGCGCATGGGAAAGAGGTTGTCGAGTTTCGGCACCGAGGCCTCGAACTCGGCCAGCCCGGCCTCGTCGCCCGCCAGCACCAGCATCCCGCCAAGGTCGATCGAAAGGCGCAGCACCCCGGCATGACCGTCGATCTGGCGCACGGTCTGCATCAGGCCCGCGCGCCGCGCGGGATCGGGGCGCCAGTCTGGGCCGGTGCAAGGATAAACTAGCTGCCCGCCGATTGCGGCCTCGTGCATGAGGCGGCCCATCGTGCTGACCACCTGCAATCCACCCTCGGCATCCAGCGCACCCGCAGCGGCCAGCGCGGTATACCAGCCCATCGAATTGCCGGTGACGGCGACCAGCTCGATATCCTCGGCCAGCGCGGCGCGATCAAGGTAGGAGCAGGCGAAGATCAGCGGTGACGCGACATCACCCGTACCGTGCGTCTCGGTCGAGAACCGCTCCGCGCCGTCCAGTTCGCTCAGGGATGTCTGGCCCTCGGCGCGGCGCAGATCGTCGAAGGTCTCCAGCAAAGGCGCGCCCGCATGGTGGCGGGCCAGATAGCCCAGTTCGGATTTGTTGTAGGTGCCCCGGCCGGGACAGATCAGAACGGCACGGCAACTCATTCGCAGGCCTCCTTGGCGGCGGCAATGATACTATCGACCGAGGGCATGGTGGCCCCATAAGCCGGCCCGGTGGCGATAAAGCTGTCCTCGGCTGTCAGGCGCGTCACGGGCAGTTCGGCCCGCTCGACCATGAGCGCCATCAATGCCTCGGCCTGCCCGCCAGTGCGGCGGCACTCATCGACGACCAGCACCGATTGGCACCCGCGCACTGCCTCGAGCAGCGCTTTCTCGGGCAAGGGTGCGATCCAACGCATGTCGATGACGCGCGCGTTGATCCCCTCGGCCTCCAGCGCGGCTTGTGCCTGCCGCGACAGATAATACCCGTTGCCATAGGTCACGATGGCCAGATCGCGGCCCTCGCCATGCACGCCGACCTCGCCCAGCCGGATGCGCTCGTCCGGGGCGGGATAGGTGCCCATCCAGCCGCCATCGCCCTGCCCATGAAGATCGCGCATTGGGTAGAGCGCGATGGGCTCGACAAAGACCACAACGCGCTGTTCCTCGCGCGCCAGCCGCACGCATTCGCGCAGCATCTTTGCCGCATCCGGCCCGTTCGACGGACAGGCGACGATCAGGCCCGGGATGTCGCGCAGCACGGCCAGCGAGTTGTCGTTGTGGAAATGCCCGCCAAACCCCTTTTGATAGCCAAGCCCGGCGATGCGCAGCACCATCGGGTTGGTGAACTGGCCGCAGCTGAAGAAGGGCAGCGTCGCGGCCTCTCCCCTCAGCTGGTCCTCGGCATTATGCAGATAGGCCAGGAACTGGATCTCGGGGATGGGAACAAAACCGTTATGCGCCATGCCGATGGCAAGGCCGAGGATGCTCTGCTCGTCCAGAATAGTGTCGATCACGCGGTCGGTGCCAAAGCGTTGTTGCAGGCGCTGTGTGACGCCGTAAACGCCGCCCTTGCGGCCCACATCCTCGCCCATCACGGCGATCTCGCCATGGGTGGCCATGAGATCCGTCAGCGCCCAGTTGATCAGGCGACTCATCGGTTGGGGCTGGTCCATCTGTTTCATGTCACTGCCGAAGGCGGTCTCGCGCTCCTCCGGGCTGGGCCCGTTGGTGGGCTTGCAGAGACGGCGGGGCGGGATGATGCTGGCCATCACGTCCTTGGCCGTCTTCAGATGCGGGCGCGTCGTCACCTCATCCGCGACGCGCGACACGCGCTCGCAGGTTTCGTCATAGATCGCCAGCGCGTCCTCGCGCGCCAGCGCACCAGCGGCATCCAGCAGGCGCACGGAATGCAGCAGCGGATCGTTCGCCTCCTCGGCCTCGACGCGCTCCTTTAGCATATAGGTGGTGGGCAGGTCCGCCCCTGCATGGCCGTAAAGGCGCACCATGGTCAGGTGCAGGAACGCGGGCTTGCGGTGGCGGCGGACATAGTGCGCGGCCTCGGCGGCGACCTGTGCCGTTTCGTAGAGATCGAGCGCGTTGGCGGTGAAATACTTGATGCCGGGGCGATGCCGCATACTGGCCGCGACCCAGCCTTTGGGCGTCGGGGTCGAGATGCCGATGCCGTTATCCTCGCACACCATGAGGAGGGGCAGGGGCACCGACTGCACGCTGGTCCATCCTGCGGTGTTGATCGCGCCCTGCGCGGTCGAATGGTTCAGCGAGGCATCCCCGAATGTCGCCACCGCGATGCCGTCCTGCGGCAGGGTGCGGTGCTCGGGCGGGCGCCGGCGGGCAAGAGCGATTCCATAGGCCGCACCGAGCGCTTTGGGCAGGTGCGATGCGATGGTCGAGGTCTGCGGCGGGATCATCAGCGCGCGTGATCCCAGCACCTTGTGGCGCCCGCCCGATACCGGATCCTCGGACGAGCAGGCAAAACTCAGCAGCATGTCCCAGAGGATCGACTGGCCGGGCACCTGGTCCGCGCGCGCGATCTGAAACGCGGCATCCCGGTAGTGCAGAAAGGCGATGTCATCGGGCCGCAGAGCGTGGGCGACCGCCGCCATCCCTTCATGCCCGCTTGATCCGATTGTGTAAAACCCTTGGCCCGCCTTCTGCATCGCGCGACTGGTGCGGTCGAGAGCGCGGGAGAGGCATTGCGCACGGAAAAGGCGAATGGCCTCGGCGGGCTCCAGCGCTGCGGCGGGGTCTCTGCCCTCGGGCAGATCGCCCGACGCAGCGCGCGCGCGAAAGTTTTCATGCACGATATCGGCGCGGTCCATTGGGCACTCCTGTCGGCGGTGGTGATCTGGCGCGCACCTTGCCCGTGCCCCGCGCGCACCTCAAGCCTTGTTTTCCCGGTCCCGGCCCGGCTAAGTCATGCGCTTAGCAGGAAAGGCCGCGCGGTGACCCCTTCGCTCGACATGCAGAACGTTTCACTGACGCTGGAGGGGCGGACCATCCTGCACGGGATCAGCCTGCGCGCCGATGAGGCGCGGATCGGCATTGTCGGGCGGAACGGATCGGGCAAGAGCACGCTGGCGCGGGTGATTGCCGGGCTGGAGGCTCAGGATGAAGGCACGCTGCGCATCTACGGCGTCGATGTGGCGCGCGATCGGCGCGCGGCCATCCGCACGGTCGGCATCCTTTTTCAGAACCCCGATCACCAGATCATCTTTCCGACTGTGGATGAGGAGATCGCCTTCGGCCTGCGCCAGCTGGGCCAGTCCAAGGCCGACGCGGCCAAGGGTGTGCGCGCCATCCTCGCCGAGTTCGGCAAGGCGCATTGGGCGGGCGCGGCCATTCATCCGCTCAGCCAGGGGCAAAAGCAGCTGGTCTGCCTCATGTCGATCCTCGCCATGCGCCCTGCGCTGATCGTGCTGGACGAGCCTCTGTCCGGCCTCGACATCCCCACGCGGATACAGCTGATGCGTTATCTGGACCGCGCCGAGGCGCAGCTGATCCATATCTCGCACGACCCCGAGGTGCTGGCAGACTATGACCGCGTGCTATGGATCGCCGAGGGGCGGATCGCGCAGGACGGTGCGCCGGAGGCCGTGCTTGCCCAGTTCCGCGCTGAGATGAAGCGTTTGGGAGGTCTGGATGATATCGCTGACCTCGCCGGTTGAGACCCGCGCGCATCATTGGCCCGCGGGGGCCAAGCTGGCGGCGCTTTGCGCGGCAACGATGGTGCTTTTCGCGATGGGCAGCGCGCCGGGCCACGCGGCGGCCTTTGTTGGGATGCTGGCGCTTTATGCTGCGCCGGGCGCGGTGTTTTTCCGCAGCGGCATGGTGCGGCTACGGGTGCTCTGGCCCTTCCTCGCCATCATCCTGATCTGGCACGCGGTGACAGCGACGCCGGTGCAGGGCGCGGTGATCGCGCTTCGTCTGCTGACCGCCGTAGGCCTGGCCAACCTTGTGACCATAACGACGCGGCTGTCGGACATGATCGCCGTGGTGCGCTGGCTGGCCGCACCGCTGCGCCGGTTCGGGGTTGAGACCCGCGCGCTGGAGCTGGGTATCGCGCTGGTCATCCGTTTCACGCCCATGCTGGCCGACAAGGGCGCGGCATTACGGCTTGCATGGCGCGCGCGCTCGGCTCGCAGGCCGGGATGGCGCATCGTGACGCCCTTTGCCCTCTGCGCCATCGACGATGCCGAGCGGGTTGCCGATGCGCTGAAGGCACGCGGCGGCGTCTAGCCCGAGTTGGGGCGACGCAAGTTTTTGGTTGCCACGCCGCGTCATTCTGGCGCAGCTATGCCCGAACCGCCCATCAGGAGCCAAGCCCATGGAACGCAACATCGCCCTCGTCGCCCTCTTCTCCGCACTGATCGCCGCGCTGGGGATCATCCCGCAAGTGACGCTGCCCTTCGGCGTGCCGATCACGGCGCAGTCTCTGGGCGTGATGCTGTGCGGCACGGTTCTGGGCGCAAAGCGAGGCACGCTGGCGGTGCTGCTTTTCATGCTGTTGGTCTGCCTTGGTCTGCCGCTTCTGTCAGGCGGACGGGGCGGCCTTGGCGTGATCGTATCGCCCACGGGGGGCTTTTTCATCGCCTTCCCGGTCGCGGCGTTCTTTGCGGGCCTGATCACACAAAGCTGGCGTAGCGTGCCGCTTGCCGTCTCGGCAGGCGTCGCGGCGGCGGTGGGCGGACTTGTCCTTTACGCGTTCGGCATCATCGGACTGGCGCAGGTGCTGGGCAAGACGCTGGGCGAGGCGGCGCTATTGGTCACGGCTTTCATCCCGGGCGACGCGATCAAGGCGGTGCTGGCGGGGCTGATCACCTCGGCGCTCTACCGGGCGCGGCCGCGTGCGGTGCTGACGCGCGCCTGACCCGGCGAGCGAGAAGGCAGATGCACTTTCGCGTCCCATGTAATCATGGACATTACCGGCGGGCGCTGCTTAATTCGCGGCACCATAGCGGGGCGGGGGGCGTTCGAGCAGTCCGCGTTGCAGGATCCTACATAACTGGGAGGTTACCTTAATGGATCGTCGTTCGTTTATCCGCGCTGGTGCACTTGGCACCGCCGCGACCGCACTGGCCGCACCGGCCATCGCACAGGGCAATATCACGTGGCGCATGGTCACCACATGGCCCAAGAATTTTCCCGGTCTGGGCGTTGGGGCACAGCGTCTTGCCGACCGTATCACCGCCGCGTCGGGTGGCCGCCTGACCGTTCAGGTCTATTCCGCCGGCGAGCTGGTCCCGCCCCTTCAGAGCCTTGACGCCGTCATCGACGGCACCGCCGAGATGAGCCACGGCGCCGCCTATTACTGGCAGAACAAATCGCCCGCGCTCAGCTTCTTTACCGGTGTGCCCTACGGCATGACCACGGCCGAGCTGACCGCTTGGGTCCGTTTCATGGGCGGGCAGGAAATCTGGGACGAGATCTATGACCAGTTCGGCGTTCAGGGCTTCTTGTCGGGCAATACCGGCAACCAGACCGGCGGTTGGTTCCGCGAAGAGCTGACCGGCCTCGATTCGATCAAAGGCAAGCGTTTCCGCACGCCGGGCCTGGGCGGCCGCGTCTGGGAGAAACTGGGCGCGACCGTGACCAACATGGCCGCTGGCGAAATTTTTCAGGCGTTGCAGTCGGGCACGCTCGATGCCGCTGAATTTGTCGGACCCTACAACGATCTGGCGCTCGGCTTTCACCAGGTGGCCAAGCACTACTACCTCTCCAGCTTTGTCGAGCCGGGGCTTGCCACGGAGGTGGTCGTCGACAAGGCCAAATACCAAGAGCTGCCCGAAGACCTGCAGGCGCTGGTGCGCGATGTGGCGCAGGCGGAATACGAGATGGTCTCGTCCGATTTCATCGCCAACGACCCGCGCGCGCTGAAAACGCTGATCGACGAACATGGCGTGCAGGTGCACCAGTTCCCCGACGACATCATGGAGGCGGGCGCCAACGCCGCCAAGGAAGTGATCGAAGACCTGCGGGCGAGCGACGACCCCCTCGTCAAGAAAACCACCGAGAGCTTCCTAAGCGCGCTTGCGCTGGTGCGCTCGCGGACCGAGCAGATCGACATGCCGTATCAGCAGGCCCGCAAGAGCTATTTCGACCTGTGATCGCCTAACAAAAACGCAAGGCTCGGCAGCGATGCCGGGCCTTTTTTTTGCTGGGGTAGGAGACAGGTATCAGGGCTGAGGCCCTGCCCAACTGCAAATTGCTCGTGGAGGTGCTGGCGCTTACCCGATGGGTGGCGGCTAAGCGGGACAAAGTGTGAATTCGCTGCGTTTGCCCCAATGTCGGCTATGAGAGTTTCCGCGTTGAAAAGCGGCCTAAGATAGTGAAGCCGCCCAGCCCAAAAAGTCTCGAAATAGGAAACGAACGCCCTCATCTTGAATAACCCAATCGGCCTTGGATTCTTTGAACCAAAGCGAGCCAAGATCAATCTCGTTGTCAGCTAAGAGTTTTTCGCAGAATGTGGCCAGCTCCCGTACGGCTTGATCACCGTAACCTTGCCGAAAGTCTTCATAGATTTGGTTGCGCCCGTCTGGGGTTTCGGCCCAACCAGGATGGACGACATCTAGGTCTTGATGAAATTGCAGGGTGAAGTCGTAGAATGATTTCGGAGGCGTCATGTCAGTCAATCCTTGGATAGGATGTGATAATGATAAACCCATCCGGCATGTCTGGGGCGTGCTCGATAACGGTTCCCACTCCAAATGTTCGCCGGAGCCGTATCGGGGATGAAGCACGTTGAGTGGTTCTGTATGCTTCAAAGCCTGTTATTGATCCAAAATCACTTGTTATGAAGGCTCGACGCACGCTCCCACTGGCCACTTCGTTCACAACGTCCAAGTTTCTCGCAAGATTAGAGTTCGTCAACTTTTCGGCCGCTTCAAGTGACGGGAAAGGCCCGTGCCGCCAACGATACTGGCTGACGAAAAGTGTTCTTCCACGTGGAGTGCTGACCGATCCGATTAGGAAGGCTTCGCTCTTCCCGACATGCAGGGCA
Organism: Roseovarius maritimus; assembly: GCF_043355895.2. Classification (NCBI taxonomy): domain Bacteria; kingdom Pseudomonadati; phylum Pseudomonadota; class Alphaproteobacteria; order Rhodobacterales; family Roseobacteraceae; genus Roseovarius; species Roseovarius maritimus. The sequence goes on along the minus strand of NZ_JBHFPF020000008.1, from coordinate 138,458 downwards.
ATGGTATGGCCCCCGCCTATTTCATGAATTGAAAGGTCTTGCGGGGGAACGCCGCGATCGGAGCCGGCTGGAATTACGTTGTTTTGAGGTGCTGACGCAATCGGTTCCGCATAACACCTACAGTTATGCGCCTCGCCAGGATGCCCGCCCGCCGGGGGATCATCCCAACGAAACACCTGGTCGTCATATTCTGCATGGCTATCGCGCACCTTGGGATCGCCCTGCGAGCGCCAAACATACCTCTCAATACCAAGGTCGTCCTGCCGGAGTTGATTGATCAGTCCTGCAAAGGCGCGCACAAGGCGTTCTTCCATGGCCGTTCGAAGCGGCCTAAGCCGTTGCGGATGATTTTGATATTCGCTGTATATGTTCTCAAGCCGAGCGTCCCATGCGTTGAGCGCTTCCGTCTTTGCATCGGACACATCTCGCAAATCGGATGCCGAAAAAGTTGGCACCGAGTCAGGCGGCGTCAGCGCGTTCAGCAGCATCAGGGTGTTTTCAGCAGTCACCTGATCGACGCGTTCGCTGAAATCGACCCGCAAAGCGGAATAGTTTGGGAAAGTGGATTTGAGCGACAATCCCAAGCGAAAGCCAACCAGACGACCATGTCGCTGCGCTATTCTGTACTGGCTGTCGCCACCATGCCGGAGGAAATCGCTGAAACTGTGTTGCATGGAGCCTCCGAGTGCGTGCGAGACAGGTTCTATTCACAATTGGTAAAGAAAAGATAAGACCACCGTTCGCAACAAACTCTACTCGCGTCAGAATCAGACATTCAAACGTTGCGCAGCATCGGTGATTCTGGACTCAAACCAGCCCTTCACCGTAGGAGTCAAAAAAGACCCGGTAAAGATGCTGGGTCTTTTCAGATGTTGCTCATGTGCGGTCTGGCCTGTCTAGCCCGCAATCAGCTTGGGCAGCCATGTGACGATGCCGGGGAAGGCAAAAAGGATCGCGATGGCCAGGATTTGCAGCACCACAAAGGGCAGGATGCCCTTGTAGATGGCCGAGGTGGGCAGCTCGGGCGGGGACACCCCGCGCAGGTAGAAAAGTGCAAAGCCGAAGGGCGGGGTCAGGAACGAGGTTTGCAAGTTCACGCCCACGATCACGCCAAGCCAGACGGGGTCCACGTCCATCATCAGCAGCACCGGCGCGGTGATCGGGATCACGATGAAGATGATCTCGAACGTGTCGAGGATGAAACCCAGCAGGAACATGATGGCCATGACCATCGCCACTGCGGTCAGGGTGCCGCCGGGCAAGGTGCTGAGGAATTCATGCACCAGGTTGTCGCCGCCCATCAGACGGAAAACGACCGAGAAGACCGACGCGCCCAGAAGGACGACGAAGACCATCGAGGTGATCGTCGCCGTGGCGATGACCGTCTCGCGCAGGATGGTCAGCGACAGGCGCCAGCGCAGCGCCGCCAGCACCATCGCGCCTACGGCGCCCACCGATGCGGCCTCGGTCGGGGTGGCGATGCCGCCGAGGATCGAGCCTAGGACAGCCAGGATCAGCAGCATCGGGGGCAGGAGGGCCGAAAGAACCTCGCGCATGAGATCGCCGCGCTCGGCCTCGGGGACGGGCGTCGCGGGGCAGGAGGCGGGATCAGTGATCGCCTTGAAGATCGTGTAGGCGAGGTAGAGTCCCACCAGCAGGAAGCCTGGCAGCAGCGCGCCGGCAAAGAGATCGCCCACCGAGACGGGCATGGGCGCGTAATTGCCCTTGGCCATCTGGACCTGGCTGTTGATGCCCGACAGCATGTCGCCCATGAAGATGAGGACGGTCGAGGGCGGCACGATCTGGCCCAGCGTGCCGGACGCGCAGATGACACCGGTCGACAGCTTGGGGTCGTACCCCGCGCGCAGCATCGCGGGCAGCGAGATGAGGCCCATCGTCACCACCGTGGCGCCCACGACACCGGTCGAGGCCGCCAGCATCGCGCCGACCAGGATGACCGAAATGCCAAGCCCGCCCCGCAGATTGCCGAAAAGCTTGCCCATGGTCATCAGAAGCTGCTCGGCGATGCGCGATCGCTCAAGCATGACGCCCATGAAGATGAAGAGGGGCACGGCGACCAGCACTTCGTTGGTCATGAAGCCGATATAGCGGTTCGGCAGCGCGCCGAAATTAGAGGGGTCGAACACGCCCAGCATATAGCCGACGCCGCCGAACATCAGCGACACGCCCGCCAGCGTGAAGGCCACCGGAAAGCCCATCAGCAGAAATCCGATGATGCCGAAGAACATGAGGCCGGCGAGGATTTCGCCGATCAGGATGGGGTCCATCAGTGCGATCCCTCGATTGCAGCAGCGGCTGCGTCATCCGCGCCGACGGGGTATTGAATGACGCTTGGCACCAGATCGCGCCGCCCGCCCAGCACCAGGATCGACCGGCAGATCATCGCGATGCCCTGCAGTGCCAGAAGGACCGCAAAGGCGATGATGAACGACTTGAGGATGTAAAGGCCGGGCATGCCGCCCACATTCGCCGACGCCTCGGTATAGGACCAGGCGCGCAGCACGAAGGGCATGGAGTAAACATAGACAATGCCGGTGAAGGGCAGCAGAAAGATAAGTGCGCCAATCAGATCGACCATCGCGCGTTTGCGCACCGATGCCGGACGGTAGAAGATGTCGACGCGCACATGGTCGTCCCGCATCAGCGCGAATCCCGCGACGGCGGTGAACATCGCGCCGCTCAGCCAGATATATAGATCCTGCATCCAGACATAGCTGATGGCAAAGACATAGCGCTGCACGACCACGGTAAAGCAGACCAGCACGATGCCCAGGCTCAGCCAGGCAAAGACCTGCCCGACAAGCCAGTTGATCCAGCATATCAGCGCGGCAATTCCGGCGATGAATCGCATCATTTCGGTGTGCTCTCCCCTGCAAGGCTCGTGCAATCCACGTCGGCCGCACGGGTCCCGGCCTTAAACAGCGAAGTGTCTTATCAGTCAACCAAAAGCGTTTGTTTGTTGCGCGAAGCAGGTGCGTTTCGCAGTATTCGGCCATTGGCCGGGACCGGCAGAAGAACGGTCGGGGACGTGAGCCAGACTGCGGGCCTTTTCTTTGGCCCTGAGGCCTGTAGCCCCTTATCGTAATTGGGTAGGCGGCGTAGACAGGGGATCATGCGGCAGATGGATTTGTTTGCCGTCTTGGCGAAAGCTTGGGGGCCTGGACGATCGGCCATGATGCGGCGATGTTCGACATCGTCACATCGGCCAATATTGCCTGCGGATTCCACGCTGGCGATCCGCTTGTCATGCACCGCAGGCTCAGACTTGCCAAAGCCAACAGCGTGAGTGCAGGCGCGCATCCCGTTTATCTGGAACGGTGGTGGTTCGGCCGAAGCCGGTCTGCCGAGGACGACCCCGATGAGATCGAAAAGCTGCTGATCTACCAGATCGGCGCGATTCAGACGATGGCCTGTGCGGTGGGTGTGCCGGAAACCATTCGCGTCGTTCCCGGCCCGCAAGGCGATCATTTCACCCACGATGCCGTAGCCGAGTTTCTGCAGGCAGAGTTCTGCGTGACCGCCAAGGCCGACCGAATGGGCCAGCGCCTGAGCGGCTCGGGTCTGTCCCACCGAACGGATAAGACATCGTCTCGGACGGCGTTGCAACGGGCGCCATACCGTCACCCAGCGACGGGTAGCCCATCGTCCTTCTGGCCGATCACCAAACGACGGGTGGTTACTCCAAGATCGCCGGCGTCATCGCGGCCGACCTGCCGGCGTTGGGCCGCATTACCCGGGTGCCGGACTGCGCTTTGCGGCCTTATCGGTGGAAGAGGCGCAGGATATCCCATTGCGCCCGTGCTGCCGCAATGGCCAAGGCCCCCGCCACAATCCAGCCCCTTCGTCTTGATCCCGATAAACTGACCTCTCATAGCCTGCTGGCCACCAATCTTATCAGCGGCGTCATCGGCGCCGCCCCAGAGTCGGAATGATGCTCTAAACTGTTCAAGGTTTCACCGGATTGGCACTGCGTCTCGCTGAAAGTAAGCAACTTTTCCAGTTCGACTGATCCCTCTAAGCGCAAAAACCAGGCAAGGCCCAGCCGGTTCGATTTCCCTGAAGTGTCACCTTGTTTCTGCGGGAAGACATCCCTAAGCGGGCCAGCGGAGACGTGGCCAAGTGGTCGAAGGCGCTCCCCTGCTAAGAGAGCGGACATTTCCCGTAACATATTTATTTCCTCACGCTTTCTGCATGAATTTTTGCGTGTTGACCGGATCTTGCCCATAGTCCCCAGCCACAGGCGTAGAGTTGCTCGACCAGGTCTGCCGGATGAGCTTGGCGGTAGTCGCGGGCGGTGTCGGCCTTCGCCGATCCGCCCCGGTCGAGAAGAAGGTCGTGGTGGGCGACCTGGGCCGAATGGAACGTCGCCCAAGTGTGACGAAGCGTGTAGCAGACCACGTTTTTGGGTAAACCAGCCGCCTTACAGAGCTTGCGGAATTGCTTCGCGATCTGCCCGCCGCCATGGTCCCTCAGTTTGAACGGGTTGCCGCGAGACGACAGGAACGCGTGCCCAGTCTTCGGTATCTCGCCGATCAACTCGATGGCCCTATCCGGCAGGTAGACCCACCGGGCCCGAGAGAGTGTCTTGCTCGCACCATCCTCTATGGCCGGAATCCAGACCTCGTTTGTTGACCAGTTGAAGTCCGCGACCTTGACTGCAGAGGTTTCCCCGGGCCCGCAACCCGTTGCGCCCATGAAGACGATGATCTTCAAGAGACGATGGTCATTGTCATAGACATGCGCCGCTTCTGGCGCCATTGCGACTTGGATCAAAGCCTCGAGCTGAGCGGGAGAAAGATATCTGCTGCGCACATTCTTCTCCTGGCGCTCTCTTCGATTGCCGGTGATAAAGTTGATTACGGCGTAGATGGGGACCGTCACTTGGCATTGGATTGTGGAAGGTGCCCAACGGATCCCGGCCTCTTTGAATCTCACCTCCACGATGTCAAATCCGGCCCGTAAGATCCTCGGTCGGTCGATTTCATCAATCCGCGGATATACACCATGACCTGTCGCTTGCCGAGTATCACTACCTTACGGGCAAGGGATAATTCCTCGTGCACCGGTCAGGCCGCGCCATTCGCAAGCATACCTTGCGGATAGCCGACAGGGTCTCCCGCAAACGGGTAAAGTCCTGCGCCCCCTCGACGATACTCGAAGTTCCGGAAATATGGCGAGGCGGCACCCGGTGTGGCCGCCTAAATCACACGCGATGCAATCGCGCGGAATGGGGCGTAGAAATGAAAAGTGGGTTTGACGACGACCAGTCGCTTCTCGGCCAGACGGATGCCCATCTGTTCGAAAACCTCTGGCTGATAGACCTGCGTGCGCAGATCGTCGACCAGCAGATGAGGCGACCCTTTCGATCCGGCAGGCCGAAGTCGGATCGACCAAAACCATGCTGGATCGGGTGAATGCCAGGTTCGACCTGCATCCCGAGCGCCTGATCGCAAATACCGCCTACGGCACCGGACCGATGCTGGGCTGGCTGGTCGATCGCAAGATCGCCCGCATATTCCCGTCTTCGACAAATCCAACCGTATCGACGGCACCCGGAGCCGGGGGGACTTCGAATGGAACGCCGAGAACGATCAATACATTTGCCCCGAAGGCCAAACACTGAAGCAATTCCGCCGGAACTGCCCCGACCTGACGCGGGGGCCAACCGGCAAAGGGCGCGCCAAATACCACGCCTTGCGACTTACCTGTCAGGCATGCCCATCGAAACAGAAATGCTGCCCGAATGCAGATGTCAGATCGATCACGTGCGAAGAACACGAAGACGCTCGCCAGGTCGCCCGCGATATCGCGAAGACCAGGCAATATGAGGCCTCGATGAGGCTCCGGGGGAAGGTTGAGATGCTCTTCGCGCACCTCAAGCGCATCCTCGGCCTCGGAAGGCTCCGATTGCGCGGCCCATGCGGCGCAAACGACGAATTCCCCCTCGCCGCCAACGCCCAGAACCTCAGGAGCTGGCGAAGATCTTTCCTGCACCACAGCAAACGCGCAAAGCCTGAGATGAAAGGCGTGCGCGCATCTCTTGAGCGTCGGATTCCTGCGCTCGCGAATAGTCGCTTTTTCCACAGAATCGGCGGGAGGACTAAGCCGCTCCGCGGCATTGGCGTTCTTGGCTGATGGTGTGAACCGCCCGTAACGATACGCATTTTGCGATCTTCCTGACCTGCCTGACGATTGGGGCCTTCTCAATCGATAGACAGGAGGCTTCCATGACAGAGGAGAGAGTAACACCGCTGCGCCAGCGGATGATCGAGGATATGAACATTCGGGGTTTGGCCGAGAAGACCCAGAAGGCCCATATCCGCAACGTGAAGCATTTCGCGGCGTTTCTAGGGCGGCCGCCTGACACGGCCACGCCAGAGGAATTGCGCTCGTATCAGCTCAAGATGACCGAGGACGGGGTGTCGGCCAGCACGTTCAATGTGCGTATTATCTCGCTTCGCTTCTTTTTCGGTGTCACCTGCGGACGCGAAGACATGAAGCGGTTCATGCAGTTTCACCGCAAGCCCCGCAAATTGCCCATAATCCTCAGCGTCGAGGAGGTCGCCGATCTGTTGTCCGCCGTCCCGGGCCCAGGGCTCAAATATCGCGCGGCTCTCGGCATCAGCTATGGCGCGGGTCTGCGCGCCTCGGAGGTATGCCACCTCAAGGTCACCGACATCGACAGCGATCGGATGCTGATCCACGTCGATGACGGCAAGGGCGGGCGAGATCGCAAGGCGATGCTGTCGCCCAACCTGCTTGCGTTGTTGCGCGAGTATTGGCGCGAGTCAGCCCTGAAGGCTGGCTTTTCCCGGGCAAACCCAAGATCAACCCGCTGTCGCCGCGACAGTTGAACCGGGCGTTCACCTCGGCCAAGCTCCCTCTCGGGACATTGCTGCGCAATACCCTGCCGGGCGACGCATGGCCGGCATCAAGAAGGCTGCAACGCTGCACACGCTCCGCCACAGCTTCGCGACGCATCTTTTGGAGGCAAACACGGATGTCCGGGTCATCCAGGTTTTGCTCGGGCATGCCAAGCTGACCACGACGGCGCGCTACGCCCACGTGGCCACCAAGACGATCCGCAGCACGGTCAGTCCCTATGAGCAGATCAAGCTGTTGCAAGACGAGACCCTCCGACGAGGGTTGGCATAACGCTCGGAGGCCGTGGCTCGGCCCAAGCTGGAGATCGCTGACATCTTTCGCGCCCACGGCCCCGCGTGGCGGCGGGACAATGCGGGGCATGTCAGCCTTGCCCAGCTCAAGGTGATGTCGGCAATCGAAGCCTGTCGGACCGAAGCGCTCGGCGGGCATGTGGCGGGCTGCACCAAATGCGGCCACCACCACATCGCCTATAATTCCTGCAAGAACCGGCACTGCCCGAAGTGTCAGGGGCCAGCGGCACGCGACTGGATGGAGGCGCGCGCCGAGGATCTGTTGCCGGTTGAATACTTCCATGTCGTCTTCACGCTGCCAGCAGAGATTGCCCGGATCGCCTATTGGAACAAGCGGGCCGTCTATGGGCTATTGTTCAAATCTTCGGCGCAAACGGTGATGACCATCGCCGCCGATCCCAAGCGCATGGGCGCGCGGGTCGGCATGACCGGCGTCCTGCACACCTGGGGATCGGCGCTGACCCACCACCCGCATGTCCACATGATCGTTCCCGGTGGCGGCCTGTCGCCGGGCGGGCGTCGCTGGATCGCCTGCCGCCCCGGCTTCTTCCTGCATGTGCGGGTGCTGTCACGGCTGTTCCGGCGCCTCTTTCTGGAGGGGCTGATGGACCTGCACCGCGCGGGCAAACTCGCCCTCTTCGGCGATCTCGAAGATCTGGCTGAGGCCGATGCCTTTTTGGCCTGGCTCGCCCCGTTCCGCAAATCCGAATGGGTGGTTTATGCCAAGCCGCCCTTCGGTGGCCCCGAAGCGGTGCTGGCCTACCTGAGCCGCTATACCCACCGGGTGGCGATCTCGAACGCCCGCCTGGTCAGCGCCGATGCCAATACCGTGGCCTTCCGCTGGAAGGACTACCGCATCAAGCACGGGGATCGCCAGAAGGTGATGCGGCTGGCCACCCCCGAGTTTATCCGCCGCTTCCTGATCCACGTCCTCCCTGACGGCTTCCACCGCATCCGGCACTACGGCCTGCTGGCCAGCTCGACCCGCAAGGCCAACCTCACGAAGATCCGCGCGTTGCTTTGCATCCAATGCCCCGAACAAGCCACCACGCCTGAACCAGAAGCCGAGGCAACCCCGCTAACCCTGCGCGAGCCATGCCCCTGCTGCGGCGGCCCCATGCGCATCATCGAGATCTTCCGACGCGGGCAAAAACCGATGTCGCGCGTCCCACCCAGGGAGCAGGCCGCATGATAAATCTCCTGCCAGCGACCCTCTTTTACAGAATGGCACCGGATGCTCCCTGCAGACCCGGCCAACCCGGATTGCGCCTGCCGTCACCGGCCCGACCGCGCGGGTCCATTTGCCCACAATCTATCCACGCCGTTGGGGCAATCAGGGAATGGATCAGACGCCAGCCACGCCTCCAGTTCCACCCAGATCCGACGGTCGACCCAGACATCCGCGCACTTTCCCCATAGCCTGATCCAAGACCCCCGCGGCTTCCTCCTTCCGAGGTTTGTCAACGCGGGCCACCACCGCAGGATGGCCGCCGGCGCGCCACGGCCCGCATCGAAAAACCTTCAGGGAAGCGGAAGTTCGCTGCAGATCTTCGCTCTTGATGCCAAGACAGTAAAAGTGGACATTTAGATGGGCATTGAAGCAGGGATCTACGTCGCAAGGGACTAAAACGCGAAAGGCCGGCATCGACGTGCCGGCCTTTCTTGCTTGGTAGGATCATCAATTCTTAATTATGTTGTGCTCCGGGCCGAAAGGGAAGCCCGTGATATTCTGTGCGCCATCCTCTTCGATGACATGAATATCATGTTCGCGGTAGCCTCCGGCTCCGGGCTGGCCCTCAGGGAGCATGACCATCGGCTCCATCGAAACGACCATCCCGGGCTTGAGAACCGTGTCGATGTCCTCGCGCAGCTCGACGCCAGCCTCGCGCCCATAATAGTGGCTCAGCACGCCGAAGCTGTGGCCATATCCGAACGAGCGGTATTTCAGCAGATCCCACTCGCGGTACATTTCGTTCAGCTCAGTCGCGATATCCATGCAGCGCGCGCCAGGTTTCAGCAGCTCGAGCCCTCGCTCATGCACCTTGACGTTCTTTTCCCAGATATCGAGGCTGGCATCGTCCACGTGATCGCAAAATAATGTGCGCTCGAGTGCCGTATAATAGCCGAAGATCATGGGGAACGTGTTCAGGCTTAGGATATCGCCCGATTGAACCTTGCGATTTGTGACCGGGTTATGTGCGCCATCCGTGTTGATGCCGGATTGGAACCAGGTCCAGGTATCCATCAGCTCGACGAACGGAAAGGATTTGGCGATCTCGCGGATCATGGCGTTGGTGCCGGCGATGGCGATCTCGTGCTCGGGCTCGCCCGCCTTGATCGCGCCGGCCACGGCCCAGCCGCCGACGTCGCAGATCCGGGCCCCTTCGGTGATCAGCTTGATCTCTTCGGCCGACTTAATCGTGCGCATCCACATCGAGGGTCCGCTCACATCGACAAGTTCGACGCCCGGCAACGCATCCTGAAGCTGCGCGCGATAGTCGAGCGAGACATGATCGAACTCGATCCCGATCCGCTTCGCGCCCGGCGTCAGTTGTTGGATTGCGCGGTAAAAATTGTCGCGGCGCCAATCGGTATAGGTGATGTTGCTGCCGAAGCTGCGGCGCCACGGCTGACCACCATCGATGCCGGCCGAGATGGTCGTCGCGTTTTTCTGGTCGATAACCATGCCGTATTTGCGGCCAAAATAGCAGTAGAGCCAGCCCGAGTAATAGTTGATGCAGTGATACGATGTGAGCAGAGTCGCATCGACATCATTCTTGCCCATCCAATCGCGCAACTCGTTCTGGCGGCGCGCCATTTCGTTGTCCGAGAAAGGGGAGTACTCCTTCTCGCCATTGTGCCATTCGGTCACTTGCAGCATTTCATCAAGCACTGGGATACCCCTTCAATCTGGTTGCGATACCTTCTGCGCTACCAGCAAATCAGGGTTTTCAGAAATTAATAGGTATCATCTAATTATAAGAATTGGAAATGCTGAATTGGTGTTGCTAAACCCTGAGAGACGCGCGGGTCGTCTTTTGAAACGCATCCACCCCTATGGTGATCTGCTCGATCAAGTTCAGCGCAGCATCCGACATCTTGATGTGCTTGTAGAACAGCCCGACATGGATATTGGCCAATTTCGAAAAGCCTTCTTTCGGGTGCAGGATCCGCATACCCGGCAGCAGTGTTTTCTTCGTCAGCGCGGTTACTCCCATCCCGTCGATCACTGCGTTTTGCAGGGCCGAAATGCCGGGGCTTTCGAATGCGATATGCCATTCGCGCCCCTCGATGTTCAGCGAGTCGAGCATGCGCTTGCGGTAAAAGCACCCCTCCGGATGTGCTATCAGCTTGACGGGGCGGTCGGGGTCGATCTGATAGTCGCGCCCACAGGCCCAGACCGGCCGCTCGGCCCAATAAAGCGAGACGTGCGGCGCCGGCATCATGTCGGTGATAGCGATCACCATGTCGAGGTTATCGGTATGTAGGGCAGTCAGTAGATCGCGGCTGCGGTCGCACCGCACATCAATGAGCATCTGCGGATTGGCTTGTGTGAATTGGGCGATGATGTGCTGAAAGTATTCGATTGAATAGTCGATCGGAAGACCGATCCTGAGCGTGCCCAAGAGGCGGGCGCGCTTCAGGCTTGCTGCCGCGCGGTCGTTCAGGCGCAGGATCTCGCGCGCGTAGCCCAGAAGAGTCTGCCCGTCCTGCGTCAACTTGATTTTCTTGCCCTTGTAGCTCAGCAGCTTGGTTTCGGTCATCTCTTCGAGACGCTTGATCTGCAAAGAGATCGCCGGCTGAGTGCGCCCCAAAGCGACGCCCGTTGCCGTGAAATTCCGCAGATCCACCACCGTCACGAAGGTGCGCAGAAGGTCTGTCTGGAGGTTCGTGAAACGGCTTGCCATGAGTAATCCTTATGCTGGCATTGCTACAATAAATTTCTTGCATTGAACGCAGGCGTCTAACGTTGGGTCAAGATAAACTTCACGAGCCGATGAGGGACTGGATGCACCGAAATACCGTTTTCGCCGCCGAGCTGCCTTGGCCTGCCTACCAGTCACGCGTGGCGGACGGGGACGTGCCGATACTTATTCCTCTGGGGTCCATGGAACAGCATGGCCATCACATGCCGATGCATGTCGATGTTCTGCTGCCGACCGAGTTTGCCCGCCGCGCTGCCGCCGAGGCCGGTGCGCTGGTCGCGCCGCCCTTCACCTACGGCTATAAATCGCACCAAAAATCGGGCGGTGGCAACTTCTTTCCCGGCACGACCAGCCTCGACGGGGCCAGCCTTGTTTCCGCCCTCAAGGATGTCGTCAAGGAATTTGCCCGGCATGGCGTGCGCAATCTGTGTATCGTCAACGGACATTTCGAGAATTCATGGTTTATCACAGAAGCCATCGACCTTGCCTTGCGCGAGCTGAGCTGGGGCGGCGTTGATGACGTGAAGGTCATCGTCCTGTCCTATTGGGATTTCGTCGACCAGGCATCGATCGAGCGGCTCTATCCGGACGGGTTTCTGGGCTGGGATATCGAACATGGCGGCGTGCTGGAAACTTCCTTGATGCTGCGCCTCCATCCCGATCTGGTGTCGCTTCAGGACGCTGTCGAGCATGCGCCAGCGACATTCCCGCCCTATGACGTCTATCCGCCCAAACCCGAATGGACTCCTGCCAGCGGCACGCTGTCATCTCCGAAGGACGCGACGGCGGAAAAGGGCGACATTCTGCTCGAGGTTTGCACGCGCGGGATCGTCGAGGCGTTGAGGACCGAATTTGACCCAGGCGGCGCGCTTGCAGCCGCTCAATGATGAAAAGCGTCCGGATCAACCGGGCGCACACAGATTGTTCCAACACGGAGATTGATGACATGACGCATGATCTGACACGGCCGAGCCGCCGCAAACTGCTCAAAATGACGGGCGCCGCTGCGCTTGCGACACCCTTTTTGTCGATCCGGGCCGCGGCCCAGACGACGAACCTGTCGATGCTGGCATGGTACGGCCATGCCGAGCCCGATGTCGTCGGCGCGTTCGAAGAGGCCAACAACGTCAAATTCACGCCGAAATACTACACAGGCGGTGACAACATGCTGGGCCTCATCGCCCAGTCGCCTCCGGGCACCTATGACGTGATCCTGTCGGATGGCGAATATGTGCAGCAGCTGAACGCCGCCGGTTACATCGAAGAGCTTGATCCGGCGGATTACGCATTCGACGACTTCTTCCCGGAGTTCCAGAAGTTTCCGGGCCATTGGAGTGACGACAAGCTCTATTCGGTCATCACGCGCTTCGGTTTTCTGGGCGTCGCCTACAATACGGATGCGTTCACCGAGAAGGAAGCCTCGACCTATGGCCTGTATGCTGATGAGCGCGTGACCGGCAAATTGGGGCATTTCGACTGGCACCTGCCTAACCTGGGCCAGATCAGCCTCTATGCTGGCAATGCCTCGCCCTATGATATCGACGCGGCGGCGTGGGATGCGGTGCAGGAAAAGACGATGGGTCTGCGCGGCCAGGTCGGCGGCTTTTTCGACTATGGCGGCACGTTCTCGTCGCTCGAAAGCGGTCAGATGCTGGCCTTCGCAGGGATCGGCGACTGGATCACCGGCGTGCTGGAGCGCAACGGCGCCCCGGTGCGCAGCGTCATTCCCGAAGAGGGCGGGTTGCAATGGACCGAATCCTTCTCGATCGGCAAGGGCTCGCAAAATCAGGAGATGGCGCGCAAGTGGATCCAGTACATCACCTCGCCCGAGGGGCAGGCGAAATCTGCGGCCATGGCGGCCTATCCCGCGATCATTCCGTCCAAGGCGGGCTGGCAGGTGCTCAACGACACCAATGCCGCCGAAGCAAAGCGTCAGAACATGGTTCTTGGTGAGCGCAACGCGATGGACATGATCCGCGAAGGGCGCATCCAGTTCCGGCAGCTGCCGGTGCAACAGAGCCTCGAGGACTGGAACGACTTCTGGTCTGATTACAAAGGCGCCTGATAGCGTCTTTCTTGCAATCGGGGCGCGTCTCCCTGCGCTCCGGTTGCTCCATTATCCTCGCAGGCGGATCTGAAAATGACCAACCGTCCCAGCCTCTTTTCGCTCGTGATGTCCTTGCCGCTTCTGATCTGGCAGCTGGCCTTTTTTCTCGTGCCGCTTCTCTTCCTCACGGCCATGAGCTTCTGGACCGTGCGGAATTTCCAAATGCAACCCGACTTGAATTTCGGCAACTGGCAGCGCATCCTGACGCGCGGCGTCTTTTGGGATGCCTACGCCCAGACGCTCTTTCTCGCTACAGCGAGCGCGGTGCTGACCAGCGCCATCGCCTTTCCGGCCTCCTACGCGATATCGTTCAAACTGTCCGAGCGGGCCAAGCGCTGGATGATCTTCGTTCTGATCATCCCGTTTTTCACAAGCTATCTGGTTCGGGTCTATTCGCTTCAGGTGTTTTTGTCTGATGCGGGCATCATCAACGCCGCCTTGGCGCAAATCGGACTTGGGCCCTATCCGATGCTGAACAACAGCTTTGGCACGCTGGTCGGGATGATCACCCTTTGCCTGCCGCTTGTGGTCTTGCTTCAAACCTTCAGTCTGAATTTCGTGAATCGCGACCTGGTCGAAGCGGCGCATAACCTGCGATGCGGGCGCCTGCGCACGGTCTTTGCGGTCATCGCGCCATCGGCCAAAGTGGGGCTCGTCATTGCCGCGCTCTTCGCATTCATTCTCAGCTTCGGTGATTTCGTGAGCCCGCTTTACCTCGGCGGGGGCAACCCGCCCACACTGTCGATCATGATCACCGACATCACCAAATCCGGGCAGCAATGGCCACGGGCCGCTGTGGTGGCGATCATGATGATCGTGACCCTTCTCAGCGTCGCCTTCGCCGCCATCAGCTATGCCTACAAGGAGCGCGGAAAATAATGGGCAAGGATAATCTCATCATAAACGCGCTGCTCAAGCTGCATATCGCGATCCTTCTGATTTTCATCTTTGCGCCGATTGCGGGCAGCTTTGTCTTCTCGCTCAACTCGGATCGCTTTCCGTCCTTGCCGCTGGGGGAATTCTCGCTCGAATGGTATCGCCTGATCTGGGAGGATCCCTTGGTCTGGGCGGGGTTCTTCAACACGCTGATCGTCGGGCTTTGCGTGGCCGTGATCGCCACGCTGCTTGGCTTTGGCGGCGCTTACACGGATTTTCGGTTCAACTTCATCGGCAAGTCCTTCTACGTCGCTCTGGCTCTTCTACCGCCGACGATCCCCGTCGTCATCATGGGCCTTGCGATGCTGGCCTTCCTGTCGCGGATCAACCTTTCGGGCAGCACGATCTCGGTCATCATCGCGCATGGCGTGATGTGTAGCCCCTTCGCCATGGCCATCATCCGCTTGCGTCTGTCGCAAATGGACCCGGATCTGGAGGCGGCATCCTGGAACCTTGGCGGCAATGAATGGGCCACCCTGCGCCACGTCATCATCCCCTTTACCAAGCCCGCCATCTTTGCTGCGCTCTTCATCACGATGGCCGTGTCCTTCGACGAATTCGCGGTGGCCTGGTTCGTCTCGGGCCTGAATGAGACGCTCCCGGTCAAGATCCTCGGCTTTCTCCAGGGGCAGGTCAGCCCGCGGATCAATGCCATCGGATCACTTGCCTTTGTCAGCTCGATGACGCTGATCATCCTTGCGCAATTGCTGCTGCGCAGCCCGCCCTCCGACAAGTCTTGAGAAATGGATAATCCGATGACCGCGCAAGCAATCGTCAAGTTCGACAATGTAATCAAGAAGTTTGGTGAATTCACCGCCGTCGAGAAGGTCGATTTCGAAATCGGGCGCGGTGAATTTCTGGCGATCATGGGATCGTCAGGCTGCGGCAAGACGACGACGCTGCGCATGTTGGCCGGGCTCGAGGATCCGACGCAGGGCAACATCTATCTCGATGGTGAGCGCGTCAACGGCAAGGCGACCTGGGACCGCGACACGCCGATGGTGTGGCAAAGCCTGGCGCTCTTCCCGTTTCTGACCGTGCGCGAAAATGTCGAGTTCTCGCTCAAGATGCGCGGCGTGGGCCGCGCCGAGCGGGCCGAGCGGGCGGATAAGTGGCTGGAAAAAATGCAGATCACGGAATTCGCCAATCGCAACATCGCGCAGCTTTCGGGCGGCCAGCGCCAGCGCGTCGCACTTGCCCGCGCCCTGGTGACCGAGCCCAAGATCCTGCTGCTGGACGAGCCTCTTTCGGCGCTGGACGCGCATCTGAAAGTGCGCATGCAGGCCGTGCTGTCCAATCTGCAAAAGGATCTGGGTATCACATTCGTCTACGTCACGCATTCGATGTCCGAAGCGTTTTCCATGGCCGACCGCGTGGTGATCATGAGCCGTGGCCGGATTGAGCAGATCGGCACACCGGTCGAGATTTACCGCGAGCCGCACAACCGCTTCGTCGCCGAATTCCTGGGCTCGGCAAATATCTTTGACGGCGTCATCGAGGGTGCGGCATCGGATAGTGCAGGCCGGCAGGTCCATTTCGAGGGCGGGTCAACCGTCATTTCCGAGGCCGAGTTGAACGGCAAGGGGCAAGGCGACGCCGTGACCTTCATCGTCAGCGCCGAGAACATGCATCTGAGCCCGGCGGATAGCGGGCAAGAGGGTGTCCTTGCCACCGTCGTGGGCGAGGAGTTCGTGGGTGCGACAGCGATGGTCTTTCTCGAAACCGAGGCAGGGCAGGAATTGAAGGTCCAAAAGAGCCATGACGAGTTGACCCAGCTCGAATCGCATCCCGGAAGCAAGCTGGTCGTCCATTGGGCTTCGGAAAGCTGCCATGTCCTACCAGGCGAATAGACCCAAGATTGAGCGGCCTGCCATCGTCCCGAATGGCGCGGCATATTGTGAGATTAGCGCCGCTCGGGAGGCACGGGAATTCGTGTTCCTGTTAGTCCCGGGGTTCACGTTTCTTGCCTTTGCGGCGGCAATCGACCCGTTGCGCATCGCCAACCAGCTGGCTCAAAGGCCGCTTTACCGATGGTCGGTGTACTCTGAGGCTGGAGAGCCTGTCGAAAGCTCGTGCGGAATATCTTTGAATGTGGATGGCAAACTGAGTGATATACGTCTGTCCTCCGTATTATTCATTTGCTCCGGTCTGGTTCCAACGGCTCACGCCGGCGCCGAAACGCTTGCGAGTATGCGCCGCCATGCACGGTTCGGTGGGATTTGTGGAGGGATTTGCACAGGCGCATTCAGCCTAGCGCGGGCGGGCCTGCTACATGGTCATAAAGTCACGCTGCATTGGGAAAACCAGCCAGCCTTTTCCGAAATCTACCCGGAAATAAATGTCACGCCCGCCCTTTTCGAGGAGGATCGAAAGATCGTGACCTGCGGAGGTGGCTCGGCAGCCGCTGATATGATGCTGAGTTTTCTGACACGGGATCATGGGCCGGCATTCGCGGGAATGGTCGCCGACATGTGTCTGAGCGGGGCACCGAGACCTCCCGAAACCCGCCAGCGGGCCTCAATCAGCCATTTCCTCGGGTCGAGAAATCGGCACCTGATGAGGGCGATCCAAGTGATGCGAGACTTCATGGAAGCTCCTCTCGACGCTGAGGAAATTGCGCGCCGCGTAGGTACTTCCAAGCGTCAACTTGAGCGGCTTTTCAAGGCCCGGTTCCAGGTAGGCCCGTCAAGATATTATCGAAACCTAAGGCTAGACCACGGCAGGGCTCTCTTGCATGACACGGATCTGGCCGTCACCGAAATATCGGAGGCCTGCGGCTTTTCTTCTCCGACCACCTTTGCCCGGTCTTTCCGCCTGCGCTTCGGACATGCGCCGAACGATACGAGATAGAAATCTGCTTTAGCTTGCATCGATGTAATGATCGTTGTCGATAACCCGAGATTGACGATGAGCAGGTCGAGGAACTGCACGCCAAGATTGGGGAGTTGGCTGTAGCCAATGATTTTTTGTCCAGAAAGCTCAAGCCGTGGGCCGGCAAGTGAGGCGGGAAATGATCGAGCCGGACAATCCCGATCTGTCGATCCGCAGGCAATGCAAGCTGCTGTCGATCTCCCGGTCGTCGTTCTATTACACGCCCAGCCGTGCACCGCGCTGACCCGCCAACAGGACTGCAGCATGGCCAAGCGCGTCATCATGCTCGGACAGATACAATGGACGTCTTATGCCTCAAAAATGGCTAAATCGGTGGCCGCACCAAGTTCCGCTTCTCGTAAAATCAATGACTTAGCTATTTGCGATGGCCAAGTAATGCTGGTCGCGACAATGATCTGACTACCAATTATTTGCCACTGGCCGGGCTGAAATGTCTATTTTGCAAGCAAAAAGGGTCAATCGGGCGAAAACGCCCGATTCCGTCGATATTTCAGCCGATTGAGTGCGAACGAAGGTTCGACTCTGTCCCACGGGATATGGGTCCCGGACAAGCCAGACCAAAACGTTTCTATGGAATTTTTCTGATGGTTTGACGAGGTAGCGCCAGGTCACGTCACAGGTTCATCGTGCTGTCGCTGGGGTCGCGATCAAGACAAGATCGACAAGGGCGTGAACTGATGCGGTTACCCTAGGTGTCGCCGCGGCGAGCGCAAGGGTCTTTCTGCTGATCGAAGCGGTGCGCGAGGCGCGGCGCCTGACCGGCGCACAGCGCCGTCAGTTGATCGCGCTGCACAGGCTGCTGACGCTGCAAGATGTCGGCGACCCCGATCGCATCGAGACGGCCCGCTTCGCCGAAATCGAGCCAGACTCGCCCTTTGTGATCGAATGTTGTCTGCTGGCTGATCGCCTTGCGGCCTTGTTGACCAGTATTGAGATCAATGATGCACCGGACGGTCGCGCAGGTTGCAAGCTAACGCTCGGAAACGCCGCATAGCAGACACCGCAGTTGCGAACGGCCGGATCCCCGGAGGTTCGGCCGTCTGGAAGGTTCGCCGTCCCGGCGGGCCGATTTCCGGAGATCCGATTATGAACACCACCCAGCTTTCCACCAACATCGACGATCTTGCCGCGACCGCGATCAGGCTTGGCCGCGAGGTCGCCGAGCAGGCCCGCGTGCTGCAGCTCGGAAGCACCGCCCGTGATGTGGCCTTCGTCGCGCGCTGCCTCGCTTCGCTGCAGGAGGCCGACCAGTTCCTGGTCTTGTAGCTTGGGGGTATCGGTCTGCGCATGAAACCCAGCTACCATGCTGAATTCACGAGATGAATCCCTCACGCGATTTGTGCAACAGAGCTCTCCGATAACTCAGTTAGTTTGGCCTTCGCCCTGGTTGGGTGATGCTTTCGGGGTGAAGGCACAGCGGCTGGGCTTGATATCGATCAGAGGGGTGCCGTCGAGACAATCGAGCCCGCGCACCACGAGCGTGCCGGCGTCGATCCGCAGCAGCTGGACGAGCGCGGTGCCGATCGGATTTGGCCGCACTGGCGAACGCAGGGCGAACGTGCCTACCGTGCTCCCGTCGCTGCGTGGGCTCTGGAGGGTCAAGTCGCGACGACTGCGGTCGAGCCAGTAAAGCACTTCGATCATGTCGTAATCCTCGAGCCCTTTCAGCGCCGCGTGCCACGCCGGGGCCAGCTCGATCCGGCATTCGGGTCCATCATGCCGGCCCTGACGGGGACAATCCTTGCGCTGGGTCCAAGGTGTGCGGATCACGCCGATGAACCGCAGCACGGCGTCAGACGGCGGATCGAGCTCAACAGCCGTCTCGTTCTGGCGCAGATTCTCGCCACCCATCCCAATGTCAGGAAATTTTGCAGTCTTATTTTGCATGAATAATCCGTCCAGCCATAAAGCAATCCAATATTGAATAATTTTTCAGCACTGACCAGCCTTGATCTGCGACCAATCAAAGGTCTAGTGTGCATCTGTTCTGAAAAATATGCATTTGTAGGAGATTCTGCAAAGCATGGAAAACGCATTCGGCCTTGCCCTTCAGTTGGTCTTCGCTGGCGATGCCGATCTGCTGGAGATCGTGCTGTTGTCCTTGCGGGTAAGCCTGACAGCTACGGCGCTGGCATGCCTAATCGGCTTGCCGATCGGCGCATTGGTTGCCATCGGGCGCTTTTCGGGTCGCAATGCCGTGCTGATCGTAATGAACGCGCTGATGGGGCTGCCGCCGGTGGTGGTGGGCCTGCTGGTTTACCTTCAGCTGTCACGCTCGGGGCCGCTGGGTTTTCTTGGGCTTCTCTACACCCCCACGGCGATGATCATCGCGCAGACCATCCTGATTGCGCCCATCATCGCGGCGCTGTCGCGGCAAGTGCTCGAGGACCTGCATGTCGAATATTCCGAGCAGTTCCTCTCACTTTGCCTGACGAAGCTGCAAACCGTGCAGGCGCTTCTGTGGGATGCACGATATTCGCTGCTGACCGTGGGACTGGCCGGCTTTGGCCGCGCGGTGGCCGAGGTGGGCGCCGTGATCATCGTGGGCGGCAACATCGATCATCTGACGCGGGTGATGACTACGGCAATCGCGCTGGAGACGTCGAAGGGTGACCTCGCGCTCGCAATGGCGCTTGGCATCATCCTGCTGGCCATAGCGCTTGGCGTGAACGCGGCCGTGCAATCGGTGCGGATGACAGCCGCGAGGCAAGCCTATGTCTGATGCGCTGACCAGCCTGGCACCAGCCTTGGCGCAGCGGAGGCCAAGCGCGGCGATACTGCCTCTCGCGGTGCGCGATCTCGCCCTGCGTTTCGGCGAGACGACGGTCCTGAATGGGGTCAGTTTCGATCTTACCTCGACCGGCTGCACCATGATCATGGGTCCCAATGGTTCGGGAAAAAGCCTGCTACTGAAGCTGTTGCACGGCCTGATGCAGCCAAGCGCAGGCCAGGTCGATTGGGGTGGTCATCCCGCGACTGCCGTGACGTTGCGGCAAGCGCTGGTCTTCCAGAAGCCTGTGCTGCTGCGCCGCTCGGTGGCGGCCAACATCGACTTCGTTTTGAAGGCCCGCGGTAAGGATGTGGGCCGCCGTGACGTGCTGCTCGACCACGTCGGCCTTGGTCACAAGGCATCGCAGCCTGCGCGCTTGTTGTCCGGGGGCGAGGCCCAGCGGCTGGCGCTGGCCCGCGCTCTGGCGACTGATCCTGAGGTGCTGTTTCTCGACGAGCCTACAGCCAGCCTTGACCCGGCTTCGGTGCTGGCCATCGAGGCTATCGTCAGCGACGCGCGCGACCGCGGTGTACGCATCGTATTTGTCACTCACGACGTGGGACAGGCGCGGCGCATGGCCGACGACGTCCTGTTCTTGCAACGGGGCCGCATCGCCGAACACAGCCCTGCAGCCGACTTCTTCCCCGAGCCGCAAAGCCAGGCGGCCCGGGATTACCTGGACGGCAAAATCGTCGTCTGACAGACCAACCAAGGGAGAGACCACATGCAGATGAAGACACTTGGCGCAGCCACGATCGCCACGCTCTTGGCGGGCGTCGCCTGGGCGCAGGACCAGTCGATCATCGTCCAGTCGACTACCTCGACCGCGAATTCCGGCCTCTACGATTACCTGCTGCCGATGTTCGAGGAAGAGACCGGTATCCGGGTCAACGTCGTTGCCGTGGGCACGGGCCAGGCCATCAAGAATGCCGAGAATTGCGACGGTGACGTCCTGCTCGTTCACGCAAAGCCCGCCGAAGAGGCCTTCGTTGAGGCTGGCTACGGCACGAGCCGGACCGACCTGATGTATAATGACTTCATCATCGTCGGCCCCGAGGCCGACCCGGCAGGCGTCGGCGGCATGGAGGATGTACAGGAGGCGCTGTCGAAGATCGCCGAAGAAGGCGCGCTTTTCGCCTCGCGCGGGGACGACTCGGGCACCCACAAGAAAGAGGTCGCGCTCTGGTCCGATGCCGGCGTCGAACCGACCGAGGGGTCAGGCGACTGGTATCGCGAAACCGGGTCCGGAATGGGCGCCACCCTCAATGCGGGCATTGGTATGGGCGCATATGTCATGACCGATCGCGCCACCTGGATCAGCTTCGACAACAAGCAGGACTTCACAATCCAGGTGCAGGGCGACGAGGACATGTTCAACCAGTATGGCGTGATCCCGGTCAGCCCCGACCACTGCCCCAGCGTAAATATCGAGGCGGCCCAAACCTTTGCTGACTGGTTGATTTCTGGCGAAGGCCAAGAGGCGATTGGTGGCTATATGGTCGCAGACCAGCAGTTGTTTTTCCCCAACGCACCGGCGAACTGACTGGCAGACCGGGGCGGCCATCCAGGGCCGCCCCGGTGTCCGAAGGATGAAAAGGCATGTTCCGGATGCGAAAAAGCGGGTATCGGTGTTCCGCGACATTCTCTGAGGCCGTCCCATGACCGACACCGCCCTCCCAGACCACGAATACCTGACAGTCAAGGAACTGGCTGAACTGCTGCGCCTGAAAGAGCGCAAGGTCTATGATCTTGCTGCCTCGGGCGCGGTGCCGTGTTCTCGCGCGACCGGAAAGCTGCTGTTCCCCGCAGACGATATCCGTGCCTGGATAGAGCGTGCCAAGTCGGGTGGCCCGGGCGACGCATTGGCCGATAGGGCAGCGCGTCCGCCCATCATGCTCGGCAGCCACGACCCGCTCCTCGATTGGGCGATCCGACAGTCGCGCTGCGGGCTGGCAACATTTCATGACGGCTCGCTCGACGGGCTCGAGAGGTTCCGGCGGGGCGAGGGCGTCGCGGCGGGGCTGCATATCCACGACGCACTTTCGGAAAAATGGAACGTTCCCGCAGTCTCGAAATCAGCAGCCGGTCAAAATGCCGTGCTGGTAAACTTTGCGACCCGGCGACGGGGTCTTGTTGTCCGTCCGGGCCTCCCGGCGCCTGCCGGCATATGCGATCTTGCCGGCCGTCGCATCGTGCCCCGGCAAGCCGGGTCCGGGACCGACACCCTGTTCCGACACCTGGCCGCGCGCGAGGGCCTGGGCCTGTCCGGCCTCGACATGGCCGAGGTGGCGCGTACCGAAGACGAAGCCGTCGAGACGGTGCGCCGCGGCGAAGCCGACGCGGCCTTCGGTCTCGAAGCGGTGGCCCGGAGCTTCGGTCTCGACTTCGTGCCGATCCTCGAGGAGGAATTCGCTTTGCTCGTCGACAGGAAGGCCTGGTTCGAGCCGCCAATTCAGACCCTGATGGCCTTTTGCGCGTCGAAGCCCTTCCAGGCACGCGCCGACGCTTATGGCGGCTACGAGATCAGCGCCTTGGGCACGGTCGCCTGGAACGCGTAGGACGAAGGCCAGGGTTGTCAGTCGGGCAACCGTTTTCAGCATGCAAGGTGGGCATCTGGTGTTCTGGCCTCACTCCCCAGCTTGGGTCATGAGCCATGTGAATGAAGTCGCAATTCGGACGTCAGCGCCGTCAGCAAGGGGCGAATGCTGTGTTGAGGCGATGCCGAAGGTAGTTTGAATGTTGCGCCAAGCCGAGGTCAGCTTCCGTCGCTGCTGACTTGCCAGTTTGCGGCCGTGGCAAATTCACACTTTCCATCCTATCGTAACCCTGACAGTTGAGATCGCCCGATGGCTGTGACCTAAACCACCTCTCCTGCGGATTTACGGAGAATCCGCAGGTTGATGCTTAACGTATTCAGCCGTGCATCGTTCACTGGATTTGGGTTTCACATGCGATCCAATCACGCACTATCTCTGCTTTGGGTGTCAGCGTGCGAGACTTCGACCAGACGAGATAGAATCCGTTGCCTGTCCTCCACGTCCACTCAGGGCATGCCGCGAGCATCCCCTGCTTCACCAGTGGATCGACAAGATGATGCCAGCCGAAGGCGAACCCCTCGCCTGCCATCGCTGCCTGCAGAACGAGCGCATAATCGTTCAGACGCAGGCCGCTTTGCGGCGTGCGTTCGCAGACACCGAATTCCTCGAACCATTGCTGCCACGAGGGGCGCTCGCGGATCGGTTCTTCGAGATGGATCAGACGCTGGTGCAAAAGGCTTGGCACGTTGCGCAGGTTCACAGCCGCTGCCATGACCCTCGGCGCCGCGATGGGATAGATCACTTCCTCGGCGATCAGACAGCAATCGCAATCCGTCCAGTCTCCGGCTCCCAGACGCACGGCGAGGCTGATCGTCTCGACATTCAGATCCGGCTCACGGTCGGTGGATTGCAGGCGCAGGTCGATATCGGGATTGCCCCGCTGAAACGATGCAAGCCGCGGCAGAAGCCAGTAATTGTTAAAGGCCGAGGAGGCGCTGAGCGTTACATGGTCATTGCTGGTGAATTGCCGGATCGCCGTGGCCGACTGCGCAAGCTGCTGAAAGGCGCGCGTGACATCGGCAAACAGACGGCTTCCAGCATTTGTCAGTGTTATCTTGCGATGACTGCGCTCGAAGAGCTGCACGCCGAGGGAGGCCTCGAGTTGTTTGATCGACGCGCTCACCGAGGGTTGCTGCACGTTCAACTCCCGCGCGGCCAGCGTGAAGGATCCGCTGCGAGCGGCGGCCTCGAAGACCACCAGATGGCGCGGGGAGGACAAATCGGACCAGAGGTTTTGCATAATTTCAGATTATCCAAAGCATCGTTTTTTTCAAGCGTCACAGAAGCGGGCTGCGTAGGTATCCTTGCCCCAGAGGATGAAGGGAGAAATCTGCATGTCACGTCGGACCCGCGCCTCGCGCAACAGGGAAGATACCTCGGCAAGCGGTCAGGCTTCGCCGTATATCCGGCGCCGCATCCAGCATTTCGACCTTCTGGCGCCCGAACAAATCGAGCGACTTGAGGGGCAGGTCGACTGGATCCTGCAGGATGTCGGCATCGCCTTTCGCGACGATCCCGAGGCGCTCGAGCTGTGGAGGCGCGAGGGCGCAAATGTTGATGGCGACATCGTGCGCGCGCCCGCGGACTGGATCCGTGCCCTGTGCGCCAAGGCGCCGTCCGAATTCACCCAGCTTGCGCGCAACCCCGAACGCTCGGTGGTGATCGGCGGCAACAATCAGGTCTTCGCCCCGATCTACGGCGCGCCCTTCGTGCGTGATCTGCAGGGCGGGCGGCGCTATGGCGATCTTGCGGCTTTCGAGGATCTGGTGCGGCTGACCTATCTGCACCCCAACCTGCACCATGGCGGCTTTGTCACCTGCGAGCCGTGCGATCAGCCGGTGAGCAAGCGGCATCTCGACATGCTGATGGCCCACATGACCCTCAGCGACAAGCCGCATTTGGGCGCGATTACCGAAAAGAGCCGCGCCGAGGACAGCGTCGCCATGGCTGAAATCGTCTTTGGCGCGGATGTGATGGCCGAAAACTGCGTCATAATGGGCAATGTGAACACCAACTCGCCGCTACTTGTCGACCGCGTCGTGACCGAGGCAGCACGGGCCTATTGCGGTCGCGGTCAGGGCCTGATCGTCGTGCCGTTCATCCTGTCGGGTGCGATGGGCCCGGTCTCGACCGCCGCGTCGGTGGCGCAGGCCATGGCCGAGGCGATGATCGTCTGTGCCTATGTCCAGCTTCTGCACCCCGGTGCGCCCTTCGTGCTGGGCAACTTCCTGTCGTCGATGTCGCTGAAATCCGGCGCGCCGACCTTCGGGATGCCCGAGCCGGTCCTGTCGAACTATGCGATCGGCCAGCTTGCCCGCCGGGCCAGCCTGCCGCTGCGCTGCGGCGGCTCGCTCACCGCTTCCAAGATCGAAGATGCGCAGGCCGCCTATGAAAGCGCGGATTCAATGCACTCCACCATGCTGGCGGGCGCAAATTTCGTCCTTCATGCCGCGGGCTGGCTTGAGGGCGGTCTCTGCACCGGCTTTGAGAAGCTGATCATGGATGCGGACCGCCTCGGCAGCTATCAGAAGGTACTGGGCCAAGGGCTTGATACCTCGGACGAGGCGATGGCGCGCGACGCTTACGGCGAGGTTGCGCCGGGCGGTCACTTTCTCGGCTGCGCGCATACGATGCGCAATTATCAGGATGCGTTCTACGAGCCCGCACTGAGCGACAGCGAGAATGTCGAAAGCTGGGAGGAAGGCGGTAGTTTAGACATGCGTGACAGAGCCAATCGGCGCTGGCGGCAGATGCTGCGCAACTACGAGCCGCCGACGATGGAGCCTGCCTTGCGCGAGGAACTGGAGACCTTCGTTGCCAAGCGAAAGGAGGCGCTGCCGGATGCGTGGTATTAAGATCACCGGCCTGCGTGCCACGCCCATCAACATCCCGCTGGAAAAGCCGATGTGGTGGACCGGCGGGCATTATCCCGGCACGTCAAAGACCATTATCGAGGTCGAGACGGATCAGGGGCTGGTCGGCCTCGGCGAGGCGCCTTCAATCGACGTGCTGCATCATATTCGCGCGATGGGCGAGCGACTCATCGGCGCGGATCCGCTCGACATCGCCGCCTGCGAGAGCCTTTGTGTGCCGCCATGGCAGATCGTGCAGAACACCGATGACAGCTCGGTTGTCAAAGCTTTCGGGGCGATCGAGATCGCCCTCTGGGATCTGCGCGGCAAAGTTGCGGACGAGCCGCTCTATCGGCTTCTCGGCGGCGCGGTGCGCAAGGAGATCCCCTTTACCGAATATTTCGGCTTTCGCGCGGGCGGCGAGATGACGCCCGAGGCGGTCGCCGACTATTGCGCCCAGATGCGCGAGACGCATGGCGCGACGATGTTCGAGGGCAAGCTGATCCTTGGCGATCCCAAGCTGGAAATCGACACGGTCAAGGCGCTCCGCGCGGCTCTCGGTCCGGATGCGATGCTGCGGCTGGACAGCAACATGCAATGGTCCTTGCCCACCGCGATCCGCATCTTTCGCGAGATCGAGCCCTACGACATCCGCAATTACGAAGACCCGGTCGCGACGTTCGAGGAGATGGCAGAGCTTCGAAAACATTCCTCGATCCGCATGTCGACGCATATGCCGGACATTCGCCGCGCCGTTGCCCTCGGCTGCCCGGATTACATCGTCACGAACTTTGCCGTGTTGGGCGGCATCGCGCGGACTGTCCGTTTTATCGGAGCCTGCGAGGCAATGAATGTCGGCTTCTGGTGCTATTCGGGCGATGCTGGCATCGCCACCGCCGCCTATCTGCACATGTCGGCCGCCATGCCCTGGATCACCGAGCCGTCGCAATCGCTCTTTCGCTGGCAGGTCGGCGACGTGATCGAGGGCGGCCCGTTCCGGCAGAAGAACAACGTGATCGCGGTGCCCGAAGGCCCCGGCCTCGGCGTGACGCTTGACCGCGGCGCGCTGGACCATTGGCACCGGCATCTGGCCGACAATGGCCCGCTTGACCATTTCCATGACCCCGCAATGCCCGGCCGTTTCCGCCGATTGCCGCTGAACTGAGGAGGCCCCCATGCCCGAGATCCAAAAAGACGAAACCGCGACCGGCAAATCGCTGCCGTCCCATGCCAAGGTCGTCGTCATCGGTGGCGGCGTCGTCGGCTGTTCGATCCTCTTCCATCTGGCGAAATTCGGCTGGAAGGATGCGGTGCTGCTGGAACGCGGCGAGCTGACCTCCGGGTCGAGCTGGCACGCGGCGGGGCAGATCCACACGATCTCGTCCGATCCGAACATCTCGCGCCTGCAAAGCTATACCATTGATCTTTATAAAGAGATCGAAGAGCTGTCGGGCCATTCCGTCGGGCTGCACATCACCGGCGGGTTCTATGCGGCCTCGACGAAGGAGTGGTATGATTATCTCAAGCGCGAACGTTCGAAGGCGCGCTATATGGGGCTCAATCAGGAATTCATCAGCCCCAAAGAGCTGGCCGAGCGGCATCCGCTGATCGACCCCAAGCATTATCACGCCGCCCTCTGGGACGATCAGGACGGCGATCTCGACCCCTCGGGTGCGACCTATGCCTTTGCCAAGGCCGCCCGCGTCCATGGCGCGCAGTATTTCACCCATTGCGGGGTGACGGCGATGGCACAGCGTGCCGATGGATCGTGGGATCTGACCACGCCCAAGGGCCAGATCAACGCCGAGCAGGTCGTCAATTGCGGCGGCCTCTGGGCGCGCGAGCTGGGCCGGATGGGCGGGCTGAACCTGCCCGTGCAGCCGATGGAGCATCACTACCTCATCACCGACAAGATCCCCCTCATCGCCGAGCGGATGGAGAGCATGGGCGAGGCCGGACGCCTGCCCGCGGGCATCGATTACGAGGCCAACATCTATTTCCGGCAGGAGCGGCAGGGTATGCTTCTGGGCACTTACGAGCCGAAGGGCACACCGTGGAAGGTGGGCGGCACCCCCTGGGATTTCGGTCATGAGCTTTTGCAGCCCGACCTTGACCGCATCGCCGACCGGCTGGAGATGTCGTTCGAGCGCATCCCCGCCATCGGCGAGGCCGGCATCAAGGACATGATCAACGGCCCATTCACCTTTGGCCCCGATGGCAACCCGATGATCGGCCCGGTGCCGGGCATGAAGAATTACTGGGTCGCAGTCGGTGTCATGGCCGGCTTCTGCCAGGGCGGCGGCGTGGGCCTGACCATGGCCGAGTGGATGATCGACGGCGAGCCGTCGATCGATGTCTGGGCGATGGACGTGGCGCGCTTTGGCGAGTTTGCCACACCGGACTGGGGCACCATCAAATCGACCGAGAATTACGAGCGCCGCTTCGTGATGACCTTCCCGAACGAGACGCTGCCAAAGGGCCGGATGCAGAAAACCACCGCGCTCCATGACCGCCTGATCGCCAGGGGCGCGCGGATGGGCCAAGGTTTCGGGCTGGAGCACGCATTGTGGTTCGCCGATGGTCCCGACGATGCGCATGAGACGCCTACGTTCGAGCGCAACCGCTCGCACGACTATGTCGCGCGCGAGGTCAAGGCAGTGCAGGAGGCCGTCGGCGGCATCGAGATCGCCAATTTCGCCAAGCACGAATTCAGGGGAGCTGGCGCGCGCGCCTATCTGGAGCGGACGTTGGCCGGATACATCCCAAAGCCGGGCCGGCTGACCCTGACGCCCATGCTGACACCCAAGGGCAAGCTCTATGGCGATCTGACCGTTGCCTGCCTCGATGAGGGGCATTTCATGCTCTTCGGCTCGGGCGCCATGCAGGAGGCGCACCGGCGATGGTTCGAGGCGGATCTGCCGGAGGATGTCAGCTACCGCAACGTGAGCGACGACTGGCACGGCGTCGCGCTCTCGGGTCCGCGCTCGCGCGAGTTGCTGTCGCGCCTTACGCGCGAGGATGTCTCGGCCGAGGCGTTCAAGTTCCGCGATCTGCGCCAGACAGTTGTCGGCGACGTACCGGTGATCCTGAACCGCATCAGTTTTTCCGGTGAATTGGGATATGAAATCTACTGCAAGCCGCAATATTTGCTGCGACTGGCCACGGCAATCGAGGAGGCGGGCGCTGATCTGGGCTATCGCTGGTATGGCGCGCGGGCACTCATGTCGATGCGGCTGGAAAAGGGCTGGGGCGCGTGGACGCTGGAATTCCGCCCCGATTTCGATGCGGTGGCGTCGGGCATGGACAGCTTCATCGACTGGCGGCGTGACTTTGTCGGCAAGCAGGCGACAAAGGCCATACAGGACGCGGGGCCGCAGCAGCGATTGGTCACGATGACCATCGACGTGGACGGCATCGATGTCAGCAATGACGAGGCGATCCTGAAGGATGGCGAGGCCGTCGGCTATGTCTCGTCCGGCGGGTTCGGGCACCGCACGGGCAAGTCCATCGCCATGGGCTACGTCTCGGCCGAAAACGCGGCGCCCGGCACGGCGCTGCAGGTAGAAATCCTTGGCGCATTCTACGATGCCGAAGTGCTGGGCCAGCCGCTTTACGACCCCGAAGGGGCGCGGATGCGCACCTGAGGAAATCGGTGCATCGCCTTCTCACCCACTTGCGGCGGTGGGGCCTGAAAGATTCGCCAAGATGACCGGATCGATCATCCTCGAGCTGTTCAGATGGACACCACAAGACGATATGATATCGCGAACGCTCCGAAAGCTTTCGACCTTCTTCCAGACCACAAACAAGATCTCGATACGGGTTGCGTCGTCTGTAGCGACGCTTGTCATGTTTGACGGGCTTATCGCGGGACTTTCGTCCTGGAATGCGGGGCGTTATTGCCGTTTCCACAAGCGCATCGCGGAACCGATCCGGATCACAACCCCGATCTCCCTGCAGCCACTCCGCCTCAGGCA
Organism: Roseovarius maritimus; assembly: GCF_043355895.2. Taxonomy (NCBI): domain Bacteria; kingdom Pseudomonadati; phylum Pseudomonadota; class Alphaproteobacteria; order Rhodobacterales; family Roseobacteraceae; genus Roseovarius; species Roseovarius maritimus. Next base: position 109,205 of record NZ_JBHFPF020000008.1, on the reverse strand, counting down.
AGCCATCCATCAGGGCCCTCGCTCCGGTGTCGTCGCTGGCCTGAGGCTAACCGTTTTGTTGTGCCACAGCGTTCACCGACTGTGATGCCGTTTCAGTCACAGCTTTCATGGCCTCGGGAAGGCAAGCCATCGGTCATCGACGTGACCGACAGGAGCGTGCTGAAAAACCACCGTCACGGGAGGGCAGGGGATTTTTTCTGGGAAGTCATGAAAGTTCACCCTAAGTTTGTGCGGCCGTGTTCTATTGCCCGAAAACGGGCGTCATGCATGTGATCGACGATACCAGCCTCGAGACTGTCAGGACCATGCGCCCTGAACCCGGCGCTACTATGGCGCATGTCGAGTTCACCCGTGACGGCGCCCGTGCCCTCGTCTCAACCTGGCAGGAAGAAGGCGCAGTGATCGTTTGCGACGCCAAGATACTGGAAGAAATCACGCACCTGCCTATGCGCAAATCATCCGGAAAATATAATGAATAGAACAAGATCACCCTTTCGAAAGGCACGAGCCACCAAGCGTTGCGCGATCATCGTCAGCCACGGTCAACCCTCCGATCCCGATCCGGCAGAGGCCGCTTTGGCGCGTATGGCCCCGGACCTGCCGGGGTGGTGCGTTCAAACCGCCACCTTGGCCAAGCCCGGCGCACTGGAATCGGCCCTCGCTGATGCGGGGCCTGATCCGGTTATATTTCCGATGTTCATGACCGACGGCTGGTTCGTTCAGTCCGCTTTGCGCGATCGGGTCAGCCATGTTCCCTCTGCAGTCATTCTGCCGCCGCTCGGGGTGGACCCGAAGCTGCCCAAGGTCGCCGCACAGGCAATGCGCGCCGAGCTGGAGCACCGCAGATGGAGCGCGACCGAGACAACGCTCTTCGTCGCCGCTCATGGATCGGGGCGCAGCGCTAATTCGGCGCGCGACACATGTCAGTTCGTGGACCGGCTGGCGAAGGAGATCAAATTTGGCACGACCCATATCGGATATGTGGAACAGCCACCGTATCTGGACGATGTGACGGTCCTTTGTCCGCCACGCTCCATCTGCCTGCCCTTTTTTGCGGCCGAGGGCGGGCATGTGCAGGAGGACATTCGGGATGCCCTTCAAGCGTCCGGGTTCTCCGGCCCATGCATGAAGCCTGTCGGGCTTTTGCCAGGCGTCAGGCGCCTGATGGCGGATGGGATCTGCGGTGTCTTTGCGCATCCGTCCGAGAAATAGGCCGCCTGATCCTGAAAGGTAGCACCGGGCCAACTTTCGAGCGAAGGGTTTTCCGGGAGCAAACATTCGCGGTCGGACGTAACGAGAGAGATTATTCGGCTCTGGTCCGAGAGGGCATCACGTTCGCCACATCCTCTTACGTGCGCAGTCCGGCAAAGCTCATGCTGCCGGCACGCAACAGTTCCTCTGGCCTGGTTGAATGTGCCGCCAGGGTTTCTTCATCCCTGACGAGGTCACCCTCGGCCTTAATGGTCATTGCTCTGAAATATTTGAAATCTTCATTCTGACCTGCGGCCGGCCGAGATCTCGGCGAACCCGCCCTGGCGGTTGTTTGCGTAAAACCAGACGTGGATACTCTGGCTTTTCTCATTGCATTGTTAAGGCAAGGCAGCGCGCTGCGCATCGACTGGCGGCAAGGCGAGGGTTTCGCGGCCTCCACGGGTCAAGGGCCGATAAATCACGTGCCTCATCTCTGTCGTGGCCAGCAAGTCAAGTTTACGAAAGGTCATCTTTGGTTTGACTGACATGCGCGTCAATCTATGCTGGTTTCAGAGAAGCGTGTTCAGCTTGGGAACATGTCTCAATGAGCGAGCGCCGCAATGTCAAACAGGGGAAATCCGAGAAGCAAATCCGAGAAGCAAAGGTGCGCCCGTTGTCATGCGACCGGCCGCCTCCCTTGTGAGACATGCGGCGGTAAGGGGGAAGTCATCGTTGGCCGGGACACCTATGGAAATCCCAAAGTCGTTCGGTGCAGTGGCTGCGTTGGTTTGAAAACCATGCGGTGCAGAAACTGCGGGGGCGCAGGATACATCTGATTTGAACGGTGATTGGCCGGGCGATTTCTGTGTTCTTTTCGAAGTGCAATAGTTTGCAGTATTGTTGTCAGCTGCGGTCGCCGAAAGCAGATGCCTTGCTGGTTTCGATGTACGCTCCGATTGCTTGCAGGCTCGTACGGCCGGATTGCAAATCATCACTTAGATGTATTTATGCATCTGTATACGCTTCTCCTCTATAGTTTGGAGGCAGACGGCCTACTGCGGAAATTTGACAGATAACTGATCTCAACCAACCGCGTCATATCGTGCGTTGCCTAGCGGGATTTTCGCAATGTAATGTCTCGGGAGCGGGATTTAGATCGGGTTGTCGAACAGACCCAAGCGGCATTCACCGGCGGTGTGTCCTTGCCGCCCCACAGAGTTGCAGGAACGCTGATTGAAGGGTTCATCGTAGGTTACGACTCAAACACGATTATCGGAGGCAACGCGATCCGGTTTCTTGGGCCGGTCACTTCCATGAGTACCGCAAGAGTTTCACGCAACTCACCTCGGCATCAGCGGGCGCGGCGGCGGCGAAGGTACATCGCACCGGGAACAGTCTGACGTTACCCATGAGCGCACAATCTGGTTTACATTTGGGCCGCAGACGTTAGCAATTCATTACTGGAACAGCCAAGTCTCGTACATGCATACGCGGCTGAGGTATAAAAAGATGACGTGAGGGTGGAATGGCAGTCGCACTTGAGGCGAAAGGATTGACAAAGGAGTTCAAAGGCTTCGTTGCCGTAAATAACGTCGATCTGTCGGTCGAAAAGGGAACCATCCATGCGTTGATTGGCCCGAATGGCGCCGGCAAGACGACGTTTTTCAACCTTCTGACGAAATTTCTTCAACCAACCCGCGGAACGATTGTCTATGAGGGCCGCGATATCACCAGGATGAAACCCGCGGAGATTGCTCGGCTGGGCATGGTGCGGTCGTTTCAGATTTCGGCGATCTTTCCGGATCTGACGGTACTTCAGAATGTGCGGGTGGCGTTGCAGCGGGCGCGCGGCGAAAGCTATGATTTCTGGCGCTCGGACAAGATCCTGTCGAAGTTCGACGATCAGGCGCGCGGCTATATCGACGAGGTCGGGTTGAGCGAGTTCACCAATGAGCGCGCCGCCGCGTTGCCCTACGGTCGCAAGCGTGCGCTCGAGATTGCGACAACTTTGGCGCTCAGCCCCGACATGCTGTTGCTGGACGAGCCGATGGCGGGCATGGGCCGCGAGGATGTCGAGCGGATCTCGCAGCTGATCCGGCGCATCGCCCAGAACCGCACGGTGCTGATGGTCGAGCATAACCTGTCGGTTGTTGCCGACCTGTCGGACCGCATTACCGTGCTGGCGCGGGGCGAAATTCTGGCCGAAGGCACCTATGACGAGATATCGAAAGCCCCCGAAGTGATCGAAGCCTATATCGGAGCGAGCCATGACTGATCCGGCAGATGTGCTTTTGAAAGTCAGCGACCTCAACGGCTGGTATGGCGAGAGCCATGTCCTGCACGGCATCGACTTCGAAGTGCGCCGCGGCGAGGTCGTCACGCTGCTGGGCCGCAACGGGGCGGGCAAGACATCGACCCTGCTGGCGATCATGGGAATCCTGGGCAAGCGCACCGGCTCGGTCACCTTCGAGGGCACCGAGTTGATCGAAATGCAGCCGCGCCATATCGCCCGGCTGGGCCTCGCGCTCTGCCCAGAAGAGCGCGGCATCTTCTCGTCGCTGAGCGTCGAGGAAAACCTGATGCTGCCGCCGCGCATCGCCGATGGCGGGCTCAGCATCGAGAGGATCTATGATCTGTTCCCGAACCTGCGCGAGCGGCGCACCAGCAGTCAGGGCACCAAGCTGTCGGGCGGTGAGCAGCAGATGCTGGCGATTGCCCGCATCCTTCGCACAGGCGCCAAGTTCCTGCTGCTGGACGAGCCGACCGAAGGTCTGGCACCGGTCATCGTTCAGCAGATCGGTCACACGATCGAGGCACTCAAAGACGAGGGATTTACCATCGTTCTGGTGGAGCAGAATTTCCGGTTTGCCGCGTCGGTCGCGGATCGGCATTACGTGGTGGATCAGGGCAAGGTCGTCGATATGATCGCGAACGACGAGCTTGAGGAGAACACCGAGAAACTGCACGAGTATCTCGGCGTCTAGAACAATCAAGGGCGCAAGCAGCGCCGAAACCAGGGAGGAAATCCATGTTCAGGAAACTAGCTATCAGCTCCGCGGCACTGGCCGCGATGCTCGGTGCGCCCGCGCTGGCGCAGGATATCAACGTCAAGCTCGGCGTGCTCAATGACCGCTCGGGCACCTATGCGGACCTGTCGGGCGAAGGTTCGGCCGTGGCCACGCGCATGGCGGTCGAGGATTTCGGTGCCGCTGACAAGGGCATGACTGTCGAGGTGATCTCGGCCGATCACCAGAACAAGCCCGACGTCGGTTCGAACATCGCGCGCCAGTGGTATGATGTGGATGGCGTGAACGCCATCGTCGATGTGCCCACGTCGTCCGTGGCGCTGGCCGTGGCCGACATCACCGCCGAAGCCAACGGCGTTCTGCTGGACTCGGGTGCCGGCTCGACCAGCCTGACACGCGACCAGTGCCAGCCGACAACCGTGCATTGGACCTACGACACCGCCGCGCTGGCCAACGGCACGGGCGGCGCCGTGACCAATGCGGGCGGCAAGAAGTGGTTCTTCCTGACGGCTGACTACGCCTTTGGTCACTCGCTGGAAGAAAACACGATGGCCGTCGTCAAGGAAAACGGCGGCGAAGTCGTCGGCAACGTGCGGCATCCCTTCCCGTCGCAGGATTTCTCGTCCTTCCTGCTTCAGGCTCAGGGCAGCGGCGCTGACGTGATCGGCCTCGCCAATGCCGGCGGCGATACCGTCAACGCCATCAAACAGGCGTCGGAATTCGGCATCACCCAGGCGGGCCAGTCGCTGGCCGCGCTCTTGATGTTCGTCACGGACGTGCATTCGCTGGGCACCGAGACCGCGCAGGGCCTCAACCTGACCGAGGCGTTCTACTGGGATCAGAACGATGCCACGCGTGAATGGTCGGCCCGCTTCGAGGAAGAGATGGGCTCCAAGCCGACGATGGTCCATGCGGGCGCCTATTCCGCCACGATGGCCTACCTTGCGGCGGTTGAGGCCGTAGGCAGCGCCGAGGACGGTAAGGCCGTTGTCTCCAAGATGAAGGAAATGGAGTTTGACGATCCGCTCTTCGGCATGACCACCGTGCGCGGTGATGGCCGTGCGATCCACGACATGTATCTCTTTGAGGTCAAGGCGCCGGGCGATTCCGAAGGCGAATGGGACCTCTACAATCAGGTCTCCTCGATCAGCGGCGAGGATGCGTTCCTGCCGATGCTGGACGAGTGCGACTTCACCAAGCAGTAAGACACTGCTGACGTCCGCCCGGCTGTTCTCGCCGGGCGGACTCGCCTTGAATATTCCGATCAACGGGACCGCATCATGTTCGAACTTCTGGGAATACCGCCGCAGGTTCTGATGGGTCAGCTTTTGCTGGGCCTGATCAACGGCTCGTTCTACGCGGTGCTGTCGCTGGGGCTGGCCGTGATCTTTGGCCTGCTCAACATCATCAACTTCGCCCATGGCGCGCTTTACATGGCGGGTGCTTTCGTGGCGTGGATGCTGCTGAACTACCTGGGCATCGGCTATTGGCCCGCCCTGTTTCTGGCGCCGCTGATCGTGGGCGCCTTCGGCATCCTGCTGGAGCGGACCATGCTGTCGCGGCTCTATCACCTCGACCACCTCTATGGCCTTCTGCTGACCTTCGGCCTTGCGCTGATCATTCAGGGCCTTTTCCGCAATTACTATGGCATCTCCGGATTGCCGTACCAGATTCCCGATATCCTGTCGGGCGGTCAGAATCTCGGCTTCATGTTCCTGCCAAACTATCGCGCCTGGGTGGTCTTGGCGTCGGTTCTGGTGTGCTTCGGCACCTGGTTCATGATCGAAAAGACCCGGCTGGGCGCCTATCTGCGCGCCGCCACTGAAAACCCGGTGCTGGTGGGCGCGTTCGGCGTCAACGTGCCGCTGATGATCATGCTGACCTATGGGTTCGGCGTGGCGTTGGCGGGCTTTGCCGGCGTGCTGGCCGCGCCGATCTATTCGGTCAACCCCACGATGGGTGAGCAGCTTATCATCGTGGTCTTCGCCGTTGTCGTGATCGGCGGCATGGGCTCGATCATGGGGGCGATCCTGACGGGATATTTGCTGGGCATCGTCGAGGGGCTGACGCGGGTGTTCTACCCCGAGGGATCGGCTGTCGTGATCTTTGTCATCATGGCGATCGTCCTGATGATCAAACCCGAAGGACTGTTTGGGAGGCCCGCATAATGGCGATGGCAGACAATACCAAAGCGGCGGATGTGGTGCCGCAGACCGCCGGAATGCCGAGACTCCACAAGATCATCTTTGCCGTCCTTCTGGCGGTGCTGATCATCCTGCCCTTCTTCGTCTACCCCATCTTTGCGATGAAGGTGATGTGCTTTGCGCTCTTCGCGGCGGCGTTCAACCTTCTGCTGGGCTTCGGGGGACTGCTGTCCTTCGGGCATGCGGCCTATTTCGGTGGGGCAAGTTACGTCGCCGCCCATGCCGCCAAGGTCTGGGGGTTGACGCCGGAATTGTCAGTGCTTTGCGGCGCTGCCGCTGCTGGCGTCTTGGGATTCGTGATCGGCTCGCTGGCGATCCGCAGGCAGGGCATCTATTTCGCCATGGTCACGCTGGCCTTCGCGCAGATGGTCTATTTCATCGCGCTGCAGGCGGAATTCACCGGCGGCGAGGATGGCATCCAGAGCGTGCCGCGTAACGATCTCTTCGGAATGATCCCTCTGGCCGATAATCTGGCGCTTTATTTCTTCGTGCTGGTGGTGACCTTCGGCGGCATCCTGATGCTCTACCGGATCGTGCATTCGCCCTTCGGACAGGTCTTGAAGGCGATCCGCGAGAACGAGCCGCGCGCCGTGTCACTCGGCTATGACGTCAACCGTTACAAGCTGATCGTGTTCACGCTGTCAGCGACGATGGCCGGTGTGGCCGGAGCGACCAAGTCGCAGGTGTTCCAGCTGGCGTCTCTGACGGATGTGCACTGGTCCATGTCGGGCGAGGTCGTCCTGATGACCTTGCTGGGCGGCATGGGCACGGTGTTTGGCCCGCTGCTGGGCGCGGGCATCATCGTGACGATGCAGAACTACCTGGCGACCTTCGGGGCGTGGGTCACGATCATTCAGGGCGTAATCTTTGTCATCGGCGTTCTGATGTTCCGCGAAGGGATCGTGGGCGTTCTGGCGCGCTGGCTGAAACGGCCCCTTTGATATCTGTCACTGGCGCGGCGCCGGGCAGGCGCCGCGCAGAGGCCAGCGGCCTCAGGGGCGCTTTTGCCCGTTGCCGAAAACCAGATATTTGAAGCTGGTCAACTGCTCGGCCCCGACGGGGCCACGCGCATGCATCTTGCCCGTCGCGATGCCGATCTCGGCACCCATGCCAAACTCGCCCCCGTCCGAGAACTGGGTCGATGCGTTGTGCATCACAACGGCGGAATCCACCGCCGTCATGAAGGGTGTCACCACATCCATATCCTCGGCCACGATGGCGTCCGTATGGCCCGATGAATGGGTCTGAACAAAGCCGATCGCCTCCTGCAGATCGGCCACGACCTTCACCGACATGATGTTGCTGAGATATTCGGTGCCCCAATCCTCGTCCGTCGCGGCGGTCATGCCCGGCACGATCTGCTGCGCCTCGGCATCGCCGCGCAGCTCGCAATCGTCGAGCGTTTGGGCCAGGCGGGGCAGAAATTCTCCCGCGATCTTGCGGTCGACCACGACACATTCAGTGGCGCCGCAAATACCCGTCCGACGCATCTTGGCGTTCTGGACGATGCCCACGGCCTTTTCGATATCGGCACTCTCATGGACATAGGTGTGGTTGTTGCCGTCCAGATGCAGAAGGGTCGGCACGCGGGCCTCCTTCTGGACCAGCGACACCAATCCGCGCCCGCCGCGCGGGATGACCAGATCGACGGCCTCGGTGCTGTGCAATAGCAGCTTGACGGCCTCGCGGTCGCGCGTGTCGACCAGTTGCACCGCGTCCTCGGGCAGTCCGGCGGCGCGCAGCCCCTCGGCCAGGCACGAAACGATCACGCGCGAGGAATGCAGGCTCTCGGAGCCACCGCGCAGGATCACGGCATTGCCGGATTTGACGCAGAGCGCGCCCGCATCCGATCCGACATTGGGGCGCGATTCATAGATCATGGCGATGACGCCGATGGGCACGCTGACGCGGTTGATCTTCAGCCCGTTGGGCCGGTCGAACGTCGCAAGCACGCGGCCAAGCGGGTCCTCCTGCGCCGCGATGGCGTCTATGGCATCGGCCATGCCCTCGACACGCTCTTCGGTCAGGGTCAGGCGGTCGATGAAGGCGGCGTCCTTTCCGCTGTCCCGGACGCTGGCACAATCCTTGGCGTTCGCCTCCAGCAGTTCGGACGCGCGTGCACGCAGCGCCTTGGCTGCCTCGGTCAGCGCCTGGTTGCGCTGCTCGGCCGTGGTGGCGGCCAGCCCCTGTGCCGCAGTCTTGGCGCGTTGTCCCAGGTCCGCGACCAGCGCGGCGATCTCGGGATTGGGCTGCGTCTGGTCCGTGCTCATGTCGTTCATAATCTTGTCTCCTTTCGACGGCCTTTTGGGCCGCATCATGGTGCCGCGCGCAGTGAGGCCTGCGAGATACCCCGGCGGGGTTTGTGCTCGGGGCCGCATGACATGGTCCGTTGCGGCCCATGCCGCAAGGGGTCTGCCTTAGCGCGTCTTGTGTGTTCGGGATGCTCCATAACGCAAAATCATGCCGTTTACAGCTATTTATACGTCGCTTTTGGATCGCGCCCGGTTTGTTTCGCCAAACGGATGCGGGTGCGCCTTTCGGCAGCGCTTCCACTGGCGGCAGGTAGCCCGAAACCCGGAGCCGAGCCGAGACCTGTTTGCATTCCGATATCCGGGGCGTGCTATAAAACGGCGAATCACTGAAAGGGGTAATGCTGTCTGTTGGCGTCCTTGGGCGCCACCGGAAGGTGTTTATTCCGTTGAATATAAAAGAATACTGGAGATCACTTGTGTCCAAGAGAAAAAAGATCGTGGTCAAGATCGGATCCAGCCTGTTGGCCAATAGTGAGAAGCTGACGCTGAGATATGCATTCATTAACGGCTTGATGAGCGACCTCGCGCAGCTTCAATCTGAGGGCCATGACATCATCCTGACGTCTTCGGGATCGGTCGCGCTGGGTCTCAACATGATTGGCAAACGCCCCGAGGAGGCCGGTATCATGGACAAGCAGGCCGCCGCCGCCTGTGGCCAACCCCTGCTGATGAATGCCTACCGGCAAGTCGCGTCCGAGCATGACATGGACGTGGCCCAGATGCTGGTCACGGTCGGCGACATGGAAGAGCGCCGCCGTTTCCTGAACATCAAGAACACGATGCTGCGCCTGCTGGAAAGCAACATCCTGCCCATCGTGAATGAGAACGATTCCATCGCAACGCGCGACCTTCGGGTGGGCGATAATGACCGCCTCTCCGCCAAGGTCGCCCAGATGGTCGAGGCCGATACGCTGATCATCCTGACCAGCGTCGAGGGGCTTTATGACCGCGATCCGGCAGACCCGGATGCCGAGTTCATTCACGAGGTCGAGGATGTGAGTGAGCATCTGGAATCCACCACCGGCATCAGCGAGCTGGGCAGTGGCGGGATGCTGACCAAGATGCACGCCGCCAACATGGCGCAGAATGCCGGGGTCGAGACGATCATCGCCGACGGCATCATCGAGCGCCCGATTTCCTCCGCGCTCAAGAACGAGCGGCGCCATACCCGCTGCCTCGTCTCGGGCGAGACGGCGTCGCCGCTCAAGATCTGGCTCAGCAACAGGTTGCAGGTCGCGGGCTCGCTTGTCGTGACGGATGCCGTCGCCGAAGCGCTGGTCGCGGGTGAATGCGGGATCAGTCGGGCCGATGTGACGTCGATCCAGGGCGATTTCACCAAGGGCGACGTTCTGCATATCTACGACGATTCCGGTACGGAAATCGCTCGCGGCCTGACCAATTTCTCATCAGAGGAAACCATGTTGATGGCGCGCCATATCGACATGCCTGTCGAGGACGTCATCGGCTACAAGACCAAGAGCGACGTGATCGCCAAGGAGAATATCCTGATCCTTGAGGAGAACCACCTGACGCTGGATGCCCCTGAGCATGACCAGAAGGTCGTCGTGACGATGTAGGCAGCCGGGCAGGGCGATGGTCCGACGATAGGGGTGCGGTGCCGACCGGGCCGCGCCCTTTTTCTCGGGCGGCAGTGCGGTATGCACGATGTGCCAGCTTGTCAGAAAGGCCTGAAGGCGCTGTTCGGTCACGGTCAGCTCGCGCGTGCCGCTGCGGGGCGGCATGTCGCGTGCGGTCTTGGCAAGGTCCAGAACGTCCGGGTGGATATAGCTCTTGCGCGCGATGGCGGGGGTGTTGTGCAGACGCTCGGCGGCGGCTTCGGCCATGGCCTTGATTGTTGGACGCTCGTCCTGCAGCGCGACCTCGAAGGCAGCGACCGTGCCCGCCCAGGTGCGAAACGTCTTCGCCGTCAAGGTCTCGATCCCGCCCGCCTCGGCCAGATAGCTGTTGGGGCAGGCCGAAGTGACGCGGCGCGGCGTGCCCTCACCGTCGAGCCAGGTCAGAAGCTCGGCCCCCGGCAGATCGCGAATACCCTCAAGCGCCTTCATCAGCCGCGAGCTGGCCAGTTGCCGCCGCACCCGCTTGGCACCCTTGCCGGTATGCGAGATGTTCAGCCGCCCGTCCCGCAGCCGCACATGGTGCCCCTTGAGGGTCAGCGCACCGTAACTGCCATTCTTGCGCGCGTATTCCGGGTTGCCCACGCGCAGCGACAGCCGGTCGAGCATCGCGGCGGCGGCGATTGCAAAGGCCTCTTTGCCCGGCTCTTCGGCCAGGTCGCGGCGTATGCGCCGGCGGATTGCGGACAAGACTTCGGCGAAATTCGGCAGGGCCGAGAATTTCTGCGCCGCCTGAAGCGCGGTCCATTCGGGACGATGGCGATATTGCTTGCGCGCGCGGGCGTCCTGCGCTGTGGCCACCAGATGACCGTTCTGCAGTGGCGAGATCCAGACATCCTCCCATGTCGGCGGGACGGCCAGGGATTCGATCCGGGTTCGCTCTTGCGCGGCGTCAATGCGCGTGCCGTCATCATTGAGGTATGAAAAACCACGCCGGCAGCGTCTTCGGCGAATACCGGGGCGCGTGTCGGGATACTAGCGCAGGCTGGGTGGCAGATCAGGGGTTTCAGATGGCAGACTTTCAAGCAAAGTCGCGGGGGCACAGTCACAACATCCCGCGCGCCAGCGGGATTCCGCTTTGCGGCGCTGGACCACAGGGAACCCGCCCGCCTGCGCCAGGGTTTTTCAAATGCGTGCCGCATCCTGCGGCGCCCGAGATCGAGGAGGCATTCATGCTACACCAATTCGCCGCATCCCCCGGCCCGCGTCCAGGCAATCCGGGCATTCCCGATCCCGGCCCGGCCAATCCGGGCCGCCCGGACCCGCAGCGCCCGCCGTCGGAGGTGCCGAACGATCTGCCGCCCGAAAAAGGGCCCGAGCCGCCGCAGGAGACGCCGCAGGATCTGCCGCCCGAGGATCCGTTCGAGCCGCCCAGCGAAACGCCGCCGGGCGGGCCAAGCGAGATCCCGCAGTACTGAAGCGTCAGCGCAGGCTGCGCAGCAGTTCTGCCGACGGCTCGCCCGTGGCGGGCAGGCCTTGGCTGGACTGATAGGCGCTGATGGCGCTGCGGGTATTGGGGCCGATCACGCCATCGGTGCCGCCCGTGTCAAAGCCGCGCGCGGTCAGGCGTTGTTGCAGCGCGACGCGATCGTCCTTGGTCAGGCCGTTCGCATCGGGCGGAAAGGCGCTGCGCAAGGGGCCGGCGCCGCCGATCCGGTCGGCCAGATGGCCGACGCCGATCGCATAGGAATCCGAGTTGTTATAGCGTTTTATGGCGCGGAAATTGCCGGTCACCGCAAAGCGAGGCCCGCCAGGCTGGGGCTGAAGCACCGTGCCTGATGCCGTCTCGCCGGGCATGACCTCGCGCCCCCAAGGGGTGCCGCGTGTCCATCCGCTCTTGGCGAGGTAGGCCGCGGTGGAGGCCAGCGCGTCGCTGGGATCCTCGGACCAGATGTCGCGCCGCCCGTCGCCTGTATAATCCACCGCGAAAGCCTCATACGAGGTGGGAATGAACTGGGTATGCCCCATCGCGCCCGCCCAAGAGCCGGTCATGCGGTCTGCGGTAATATCGCCGTTCTGGATGATCTTGAGCGCCGCAACCAACTGTTTTTCAAAGAAGGCGCCGCGCCGCCCGTCAAAAGCCAGCGTCGAGGTGGCAGAGATCACCGGCACATCGCCGCGTCGCTCTCCGTAAAAGCTCTCAAGCCCCCAGACCGCTGTGATGATCTCGGCATCGACGCCATAGCGCTGTTCGAGCGCGTTCAGCGTGGCCCGGTGGCGTGCAAAGGCGGCGCGGCCCTTGGTCACCCGCTCATCCGACGCGGCGATGGCAAGGTAGTCCTCCAGCGTGCGGGTGAATTCCGTCTGGTTGCGATCTCGCTTGACCACGCCAGGCAGATAGCCGGTGCCACGAAAGGCGCTGGCCAGTGTCGTGTCCGAGATGCCGTAGCCCCCGGCACGGCTGCGAAAACCCGCGACCCATGCATCATAGGCTGCATTGGGCACCGGACGCAGATCGTCTGGCAGCCCATCAGGCGCGCTGGCTTCGGCGGCGCCCGCCATACCAAGGCCGCGCATATCGCCGCAGGCCGAGAGCGCCAGCGCGCCAAGGCCGATAGCAAAGTGCCGCCGCGTGGGACCGCGTGCGGCGCGGCTGGCCGGTGCAGCTGCGCGTCCTGCCGATGTGTTGGAATTTGTCATGCCTGCCTCGCTCTTGTTTGTGCTTTTGCGGGTGATCTTAGGGTATCGAAGGCTTGGGCAAAAGTGGGTGCGCGCGGCGAACGGGGATTATTGCCTGCGCTGTTTCACAGGCCGCGCAGAGGCCGCGCAGACCGTGGTTCTCGCATGGCAAGACATGTCCTGCCGGCGCAGCGCCCTTCGATAGGCAAGTACCGGCCCATAAAGCAGCCAAGGGTTGAAGAACAAGACAATTTGGCGCAGTATATTTTTCGTGTCAGACCATGTCGTTGACGCCCGAACTTCAACAAGGCTGACGATCGCCCGGCCGTCTGATCGATCCAAGGAAATTGCGCCCAGAATGTTGAACGGTGCCCTAACTCACCTCTTGGAACTCAAGCGCACGCACAAGCGGGTCCTGCAGCTGATCACGGACGCTGTTTTGCTGACGCTCAGCTATGTAGCTGCAGCCGGGCTGGCCGGCGGGGGCACGGTGATTGCCACCGGAGGGGCGTGGCTCGCGGCGCTGATCTTTGTACCTATAAGCCTTCTGGTATTTATCCGGCTGGGGTTTTACCGGGCGGTCGTTCGATATCTGTCAATCCAGTTGCTGATGACCATTCTCTTTGGGGTGCTTGCTTCGGCTGCGCTGCTTCTGTCATCGCTGCGGATGCTGGATGTGCCGTTGCCATTGACCACCGTGCCTATCTACGGGCTGATTGCCATGTGTGTGCTGGGCGGTTTGCGTATGGCCCTGCGCGAGTTGCTGCAGCGCCACGCGTCCGAGGGGCGCAAGCCGGTGCTGATCTATGGCGCGGGAAAATCCGGTCGCCAACTGCTCAGCTCGCTGCGTGAGCAATCCGAATTCGTGGTGGTCGCCTTCTTGGACGATGCCACGGAACTTCACGATTCCGAGGTCGGGGGCATCCGCATCCACGATCCCGCGCGTCTTGGCCGTTTGATCCATCTTTACGGGGTCAAGGTGGTGCTGCTGGCGCTTCCTAGCGCCTCGCGTGCCGAGCGCCGTGAAATCGTCGAGCGGCTCGAGCCTTATCCGGTGCGCGTGCAAACCATTCCCGGCATGTCGGACATCGTGACGGGCAAGGCCCGGATGAGCGATCTGCACGACATTGCCATCGAGGATCTGCTGGGCCGTGACCCCGTTCCGCCGATGGAGCCTTTGATGAAAGGCGATATCGAGGGCAAAGTGGTGATGGTGACCGGGGCCGGAGGCTCGATCGGGTCCGAGCTTTGCCGTCAGATCATCCAGCAGAGCCCCAGCGTCCTGATCCTGTGGGAGCTGTCAGAACTCGCGCTCTATAACCTCAACAACGAGCTGACCGACGCCATCGAGGCGCGTAAGCTGGACGTGCGGCTGGTGCCGTTGATGGGGTCGGTGCAGAACCCTCGTCGCCTGACCGCCACGTTGGCACGCTTCGCGGTGCAAACGATCTATCATGCGGCGGCCTACAAGCATGTGCCTCTGGTCGAGCAGAACGTGGTCGAAGGGGTGCGCAACAACGTTTTCGGCACAAACGCCGTCGCGCAGAGCGCCATCGACGCCGGGGTCGAGTCGGTTATCCTGATCTCGTCCGACAAGGCGGTGCGCCCGACCAACGTAATGGGCGCCTCCAAACGTCTGGCCGAGCTGATATTCCAGGCCGCCGCGCGTCGCCAGAACCGCACGACCTTCTCGATGGTGCGGTTCGGCAATGTGCTGGGCTCGTCCGGGTCGGTCATTCCGCGCTTTCGAAGCCAGGTTGAGCGGGGCGGGCCGGTCACGGTGACAGATCCCGAGATCACCCGCTATTTCATGACCATTCCCGAGGCCGCGCAACTGGTCATTCAGGCTGGCGCCATGGCGACTGGCGGCGATGTCTTTGTTCTGGACATGGGCGAGCCGATCAAGATCGTCGATCTGGCCGACAGCATCATCCGTCTGAGCGGGCTGACGCCCTACCATGTGCTGCCGGGCAGCAATGGCGGGGCGGCACATGTCGAGGGCGATATCGCCATCCAGTTCACCGGGTTGCGACCGGGCGAAAAGCTGTTCGAAGAACTGCTCATCGGGGAGGCGTCGGGATGCACCCTGCATCCGCGCATCATGACCGCGAACGAGACATGTCTCTCGCCCGAGGCGTTGGATCTGCTGTTGGACAAATTGCTGAACGCTTGCAAGATGCAGGATATCACCGCATTGCGCGATCTGATTTCCGCCGCGCCGGTCGAATATACCCCGTCGGGGCCAGCCGCAGACCTTCTGAGCAGCGATGATGATCTTTGGGCGCGCGAGGCGGCGGAGTGATCCATGCGGCCCGCGCCGGTTTGCGAAGTGTTGCATAGGGGCGTGATCCGCCAATTTTATAACGCCTGCGCGTCCCAGCGCCGTTGCCCAAGGCGGGTATCTGTGCAAAAACTCCGGGCAACAGATTGAACGGAAGAGTTTAGCCATGACCGACTATGCCACGCGTCGCACCATGATGGTCGACACGCAGATCCGCCCAGCCGACGTGACCAAGTTTCCGATCATCGACGCCATGCTCAGTGTGCCGCGCGAGGCCTTTGTGCCCCGCGCCCTGCGCGAGGCCGCCTATGTGGGCGAGAACGTGGACCTGGGCGGCGCCCGCGTCGTTCTGGAGCCGCGCACACTGGCCAAGATGCTGGATTTCCTCGACATTCGTGGCGACGAACTGGTGCTCGATGTGGGCAGTGCGCTCGGTTATTCCTCGGCTGTGATTTCGCGCATGGCGGAGGCGGTCGTTGCGTTGGAGGAGGATGAGGCACTGGGCGGCGAGGCGCAGGCCCTGCTGCTGGAACATGGTGCCGACAATGTCATCACCCATGCGGCGCCGCTTGCCGGCGGCGCCTCCGAGCATGGGCCCTATGACGTGATCATCGTGGAAGGCGCGGTGGAACATCTGCCTGACACGCTGATTGAACAGTTGAAAGAAGGCGGGCGCATAGCCTGTATGTTTGTCGAAGGCGCGCTGGGCGTGGTGCGCATCGGCTACAAGCTGAACGGAGTGATGAACTGGCGCTTTGCCTTCAATGCGGGTGCGCCCGTGCTGCCGGGATTCGAGCGGCGCGCGGCCTTTACCCTGTAATCGAATTAACTGGACGACTCGGCGCATGCGATGCGCCTCCGGCGTGGCCGAAAGGACGATAGCGATGATGACCCTTCTGAAAACGGCGCGGCCCGAAGCGCGCAAGCGGCGCGGTCCGATCAGCGGCGCTGTCCGTGGTTGGCTGATCGCGGCAGCCTTGTCGCTGACGGCGCCCGCCGCCATGTCCGAGACGCTGGCCGACGCCCTCGCCGCGGCCTACAACACCAGCGGCCTTCTGGAACAGAACCGTGCTCTGCTGCGCGCTGCGGATGAGGATGTTGCCGCTGCGGTGACGCTGTTGCGTCCGATCATCTCCTGGTCCACCGACGTCACCCGAAACTATAGCCGCGTGAGGGGCGGGACCGGGCTCGACGCATTCAACAACGGCAGTTCCGACACCACCAGTCTGACGGCCGCGATCACGGCCGAGTGGCTGATCTATGATTTCGGTCGCTCGTCACTAAGAGCCGCGTCCGCCAAGGAACTGGTGCTGGCGACGCGCCAGTCTCTTGTCGGCATCGAACAGGACGTGCTTTTCCGTGCGGTTCAGGCCTATATGAATGTGGTGCGCAACACGCGCTTTGTCGCTCTGCGCCGCAACAACGTCCGCGTGATCGGCGAATCCCTGCGGGCGGCTCAAGACCGCTTCGAGGTGGGCGAGGTGACGCGTACCGACGTTGCGCAAGCTGAGGCGCGCTTGTCGCAGGCTCGCAGCAATCTGGCGACCGCGCGGGGCGATCTGAAGCGCGCGATCGAGGAGTATGTCGCCGTGACCGGACGCCAGCCCGGTAACCTGACGACCTCGCCGCGCGTGCCGACGCTCACCCGCAGCGAAGATACCGCCAAGGTGGTTGCACTGCGCAATCATCCAGACATGCTGGCCGCACAATACAACGTGGCGGCTGCCAAGCTGAATGTGCTGGTGGCCGAGGCCGCGATGAAGCCCAGCGTATCGCTGGGCGCCAGTGTGGGTGTCTCCGAGCGTCTGGATGGCAGTACCGAAACAGATAGCAATAGTCTCAGCATTGGGGTCAGCGGGCCGATCTATCAGGGCGGTGCGCTGTCCTCGAACAAGCGCAGCGCCTATGCGCAGCGCGACGCGCAACTGGGCGTGCTCCACCAGACGCGCGATCGGATTCGCCAGAACGTCGGCATCGCATATGCGGTGCTCGAGGCCGCGCGCGCCTCTGCCGTGGCGTCCATCGAGCAGGTGCGTGCCGGGCGCGTGGCCTTCGAAGGTGTCAACGAGGAGGCCAATCTGGGCGCCCGCACGACGCTGGACGTGCTTGATGCCGAGCAGGAGTACCTCGACGCGCAGGCCAATCAGATTTCAGCGGAGGCCGATGTGATCATTGCTGCCTATGCGGTGTTGGAATCTACTGGTGAGCTGACAGTGCGCGATCTCAATCTGGCTGTGCAGACCTACGATCCGTCGGCCTATTACAACCTCGTCAAGGATGCCCCTGCCGCGCTCAGCGAGCGCGGCAAGTCGTTGGATCGGGTGCTGCGCAAGATCGGAAACCAGTAAAACTGCGCCTATCTGTTGTGCGACAGCCGCCGCGCCGGTAAGCTGAGCGGTGAGGCAAGAACCGAGGGCGATAGAACCATGTCCGATCCCGTCACGAATGTTGAAATTGAGGATGTGCTGTCTTCGATCCGGCGCTTGGTATCGAGCGATGGGCGCCCGCCGAAGGCCGCGGAGGCGCCAGTCGTGGAACCTGCCGAGCCGGAACGGCTTGTCCTGACGCCGTCCTTGCGAATCGATGATGCCGCGCAGACACCCGCGACGCCGAAGGATGAGGGCGCCGGTGATAATGCCCATATGCTGTTTGGTGAAGGTAGCCTCGACGATGTGGATGATCACGCCGAGCCGGATGATGAAGACGACTGGACCGACCAGATCGACGCGCCCGGCGCCCATGATGCCGATATGCTGCGGACGGAGACCGTGGATGACTTCGACAGCGAACTGACCGCGCTCGACGATGCTACGGACGAAGTGGAAAGCGACGATGAGGCGGGCATCGGAGGGTCCGTGCCAGCGCTCGATCCTGATGAAGATGACCGCGCGAACGATCAAAAAGACAACGAGAGAAAAGATCGTGCGGGCGCTCTAAAGGCGCGGGTCGCCGAGCTCGAAGAGGTCGTCGCGCGGCAGGCCGACCAGTGGGATCCCGACGGCGCAGGGTCGGATGAAAACTCTGGCAGCCCTGTCTCGCCTCTTCCTTGGGAGGATTACGCTCCCGGCGGTGACGACGCCGAGGCCGAAAACAAAGATGCCAAGCGGGTCATCGAAGAGGCGATAACCAAGGCGGCAGAGACTCCGGCCAAGCCTGTAGCGGATAGCCCCGAAACTGGCGGCGCCGACGCAGATGACGGTGACGCCGAAGAAATCCCCGACAACTTCGCCGCAGCCGAGCCCGATGAGGCTGATGCGCCGCGTGGCTCCCATGCGCCGCGAGACGACGAGGATGCGGATCTGTTCGCCGGAAGTGACGAGTATCTGGACGAAGACGCGCTGCGCGATCTGGTTGCCGATATCGTGCGCCAGGAATTGCAGGGCGCGCTGGGCGAGCGGATCACCCGCAACGTGCGCAAGCTGGTTCGCCGCGAAATTCACCGCGCATTGACCAGTCAGGAACTGCAGTAGCTATCGGACCTCGGCGGCCAGCGATAGCAGGCGGTCGAGATCCATATGCGTCTCCAGATGGTCGGCGAGTGCGTCCAGGGCTGCGTCTACGCCGCTTTCGAATTGCAGGTCGGACGCACAGCCCAGTTCAGCCAGGTAGGCCGCGCGGAAGGCGTCGGATGATAGCAGGCCGTGCACGTAGCTGCCTCGGATCATCCCATCGCGGCTGCTGGCGCCTTCCGCCGCGCCCGACATGGACAGCCATGCGCGCGCGCGGTCCGGACCGGTGGTCTGGCCCATGTGGATCTCGTAGCCGGTGATACCCGTCCCGCTGCCCGGATGATGCCCGGTGCCGAGTGATAACCGTTTGTGCGGCTCCATCACTGTATCCACCGCCAGATGGCCGAGGCCGGGCACGGTGCATTGCGGCCCCTCGACCCCGCCGGGGTCCGAAAGTGTGCGGCCCAGCATCTGATACCCGCCGCAAAGACCCAGCACCGCACCGCCCCGCCGGATATGGGCGGCCAGATCGATATCCCAACCATTGGCGCGAAACTCTGCCAGATCCGCGATGGTGGATTTGCTGCCGGGGATCACGATCAGCCCGGCATCACCGGGCAGGGGCTGGCCGGGGGAAATGATGCGGACGGTTACATCGGGCTCGGCGCTGAGCGGGTCGAGGTCATCGAAATTGGCGATCCGGCCAAGCCGGGGCACGGCGATGATGAAATCACCACCCGGTCGCTGGATAATCTCCTGCGCGTCCTCTGCGGGCAGGCGCCACGCATCCGTGAACCATGGGATCACGCCAAGGGACGGCCATTTGGTGCGCGTTTCAATCTCAGACAGCCCGTCATCGAAAAGGCGCGCATCGCCGCGAAATTTGTTGATCGCAAAGGCCTTTATCTGTGCGGCATCTTTGGGCGCCAGCACTGCCTGCGTGCCGACGATCTGCGCGATGACGCCGCCCCGGTCGATATCGCCGACAAGAACAACAGGCACGCCTGCGGCGATGGCAAAGCCCATATTGGCGATGTCGCCCTGCCGCAGGTTGATCTCGGCGGGGCTGCCCGCCCCCTCGACTAGTACCAGATCAGCTCCGGCACATAGGCGGGAGAAGCTTTCCTGCACGGCGTGCATCAGGCTTTGCTTGCGTTCGGGATAGGCGCGGGCCTGCCAACGGCCTTGCACGCGGCCCTGCACGATGACCTGCGCGCCCGTCTCGCTCTCGGGTTTCAGCAGGACGGGGTTCATGTCGGTATGCGGCGCCTTGCCGGCGGCGCGGGCCTGCAGCGCCTGCGCCCGCCCGATCTCGCCGCCATCCGCGGTCACGGCGGCGTTGTTCGACATGTTCTGCGGCTTGAACGGCGCCACGTTCAGCCCGCGCCGCGTGCAGGCGCGTGCCAGCCCCGCGACCAGCATGGATTTCCCGACATTCGAGCCGGTGCCCTGAATCATGATGGCGCGCGCCATTCCCTGTCCTATGCTGATTGCCTGACCAGATGTAGGACATTAACCAGCCGCAAGGAAAGCCGCGAAAGCGCCTTTGGGCTCAAAAACGACCAAAGCCCTGCCGGATCCGGCAGGGCTTGGTACATCCTCATGCGGGATGCGAAACGAAAAAGGCGTGGCCTCAGGCGGCTTCGGCCTGCGCGGCGGCGGCCGCGTGACGGCGCTCGCTCTCTTCGCGCGACAGCGCGACCGACGTGCGCACACCCTTGGAGACGAAATCCATCAGGCCCGACACGACACGCTCGTTCGGGTCGATACCTGCGCAGGACAACACCTCACGGCCATCGCGCGAACGCGCCCAGCGGGCGATCTGATCGGGGCCGTTGCCATATTTCTTGTCGTCTGAAATTGCATCATCGAGTGCAGCCAGTACGACAGCTGCGAAAAGTTTGCGTGCCCGGTTGCCTTGCTCGTTATTGAAGGCGGCACCGTCAACGAAATCCTTCATGGTTCGTCCTTTATTAGTCTTGTGTTTTTGGGTTGTCGCTGTTTATGGCTGAGTTTATGCGATTCGGATAGAGCAGATATGCATACCTCTTATGCGCCTGGTGCATGTCTTCTGCTCGCTGCATACGACATATCGTTGGCTTGCCCCCTTGTGTATCGCCATATATAGAGTTCGTCGGAATTCTATCAACCTTTTGTCAGGATTTTGACACAATGCCCAAGATCAACGGAAACGAGATCCGCCCCGGTAACGTGCTGGAGCATAACGGCGGCCTCTGGTCGGCCGTGAAAGTCGATCACGTCAAGCCGGGCAAGGGTGGCGCCTTTGCCCAGGTCGAAATGCGCAACCTGCGCAATGGATCGAAACTGAACGAGCGGTTCCGCTCGGCGGACAAGGTCGAGCGCGTGCGGCTGGAGCAGAAGGATCAGCAGTTCCTCTATGAAGTGGACGGGATGCTGGTCTTCATGGACAGCGAAACTTACGAGCAGATCGAACTGCCCGCTGAAATCCTGGGCGAGCGCCGCCCGTTCCTGCAGGACGGCATGACCGTGCATATCGAGTATCACGAGTCCGAGGCGCTGAACGCGACGCTGCCGCAGAAAGTGACCTGCACCGTGGTCGAGACGGAGCCGGTGGTGAAGGGTCAGACGGCGGCCAATAGCTTCAAGCCGGCAGTTCTGGACAACGGCGTCAAGGTGATGGTGCCCCCGTTCGTGGGGCAGGACGAGGCAATCATCGTCAACACCGAGACGATGGAATATGCCGAGCGCGCCTGAGGCGGGCGGGTATTTCCAGTATTTGAAGAACGATGAAAGCGCCGCAGTGACCCTTGGGGGCTGCGGCGCTTTTGCATTCAGCGCCAGAGCGTCGCGCGCGAGGCCAACAGACCCTGCAGCTTTGACAGAAGGCGATTGGCCGGGCCGGGGTGCGGGACGCTGCCAGTGGCCAGGCGGTCCAGTGCCACTTCGGGTGGGCAGGGCAGTCCGGTCTTGGGGTCGAAATAGCGCGGATAGTCGATGAGCGCGGCATGGACCAGGCCAGCCAGGCCGGGCCGCGCGCGCCTGCGCGCGGGGATGGTGCCAAGATCGGTCGTCAGACCCCAGCCTGCGTAGAACGGTGCGCCCGTGGTGGTGACCGCCGCGCCGCGCATCAACGCCTCGAACCCCAGAAGCGACGTCATGGTCCAGACCTCGTTTACGGCACCCATGAGGGCGGCGGGATCGCTGTGAGGCAGGACCAGATCGGCCAGCTTCAGCGCCTCTTCGGGCGGGATGGCGCCCGCGCGCAGCCCTGCCTCGACATCGGGGTGGGGTTTGTAGAGCAGGATGGCGTCCGGATTTGCCGCGCGCGCCGCGGCGAGCAGGGCAAGATTGGTGCAGATATGTCCGGCGCCGGTGCGGATCGACGCATCATCCTCGACTTGGCCGGGAACTAGGATGCGGTGCCCTTTGGGCAGACCGGGCAAGGTGCCGCCCAGATTGTACTTGGTCACGCCAAGCGCCGTGATGCGGGCCATCAGCGCCTCGGCGCGGTGGGTCTGATCGGGGCGCATTTGGGCGCGGCGCGCGATCCAGTCCTCAAGATCACTGGGGCGGGTCGGATCGTAATAGATGCCGCGCGCGTCCAGGACGAGGCTGAGGGGCGGCACCAGTTCCGCGCCCAGCCCGCGCGAGCGCAGGAACCCGTCCTCAACCCGGACGGCATCCGGCGGTGCAAGCTCGGCCTTGCCGGCCCAGACCATATCGCGGGCTTTGCCGCCCGCGCCGTGGAAACTGACCGGTGCGTGCCGGCCAAACACCGCCCGGAGGGGCGCGCGTTTCCACAGCCGCATACCGTAGGCGCGCCAGCCATGCCGGTCCTCGCGCCACTCGCGCGCTGCGGCCTCGAGTGTGGCGATAGCCTGCTCGATCTCGCAGAGCGTATCGGTGGAGGGATCATACCATTTGGGATAGAGGATCATCGCGGCGGCAAAGATCTGAGCGCGGCTGAGGGTGCGCCCCCGGCGGGGCAGGGCCAGGGGGCTGCGATCATCGGTCAGGCCCCAGCCCGCATAGAAGGGACGCCCGAAAACGCGGGGGCGATGCCCGGCAAAGATCGCCTCGAAGCCCAGCTGGCTGGAGACGGTGTAGACGGCGATGGCCCCTTCCAGCAGCGACCAGGGACTGACCGGGGAGTCCAGCAGGTTGACATTCGGTCCGGTATCGTCTGGCCCGAAATAGCCGGGACGGTGGCCCTTGGCGGTTTCGGGATGGGTCTTTATGATGATGCGCGCGCCGGGATTGTCCTCCTGCGCGTAATACAGCATCTCGCGGAACGTGTTGGCATCGGCTCCGCCGACCCGCACGGCAGCATCGCCCACCGTCTGGTCGATGACCAGCACATAGCCCGGATCGGGGCAGGGCAGCGCGGGGTCATGCGCGTTGTATTTGCTCAGATGCGCCTCTTGCAGGCGCGCAATGGCAGCGCGGGCGCGGTCCATCAGGGCCGTGTCGTCCAGCGGATGCGCGGCCAGCAGCACTTCCAGGTCCGAGGGCTGCGACGGGTCGAAATGCGCGCCGCGCGTGTCGATCAGGAGGCCCAGGGGCGCTCCGCCGCTGCGGCCGGAATGGACCGAGCGGAGCCACGCATCCTCAATCCGTATGAGGCGTGCTCCTGTCCGCTTCGCCACAGCCTCACCACGCCTTGCATAAGGGCTGTGCCCCCAGACGGCGACGTGGTCCCCGGCGCGCGGCCAGCCGACGCGCATGTCATAGCCTGCCAGCGCCATGATGCTCCGCAGCCGGGGCTGGCGCAGGAAGCCGCCGTTGAAATAGAAAACCCGCCGGGGCCTCTCGGCCCCGGCGGGATCATTCCCGCAGCTTTGGCGCATTAGCTGCCGCCGCCGAGGACCGAAGAGGCCGAATCCACCGTGTCGATGACACCGAGGCCGCCGGTGATCGCGCTGATGACCCTGCTCCACTGAGCGAACGGCGCTTCGGTCACATAAAGCGTATCCTGATCGCGAACCGAGAAATCGCGGGCCATGAACATGCCGTTGGGCTTGGTCAGGTCCAGCACATAGACCATCCGCTGCTCGCCCACGAGGTCGTTGCGGCCCAGCACCTGATTGGCGATCTCGGCGGGCTCATTGCGCAGGATAAAAACCCCGGTAGGATCCGCCGCCGATGCCTGAAGACCGCCAACCGTGGCGATCGCCTCGATCGCGCTCAGCGTTTGCGTCTCGAAGGTCACGCGCGATTGCGCGCCGGTGGCGCCAAGCGCGGTGAATGACCGTGTATCCTGTTCGACCAGGATACGATCGCCGCCGCGCAGGGCGATGTCGAATTCGGGATGCTTGTAGAGGTCCTGAAACCAGACCTTGCTACGCTGGCCGCCGCGAAGGACGGTGATCTGCGCGACCTCTGCGGGGATCACAATACCGCCGGCCGCCGAAAGCATGGCCGAAAGGGTACGCGTCGGCCGCTCGATCGGGTAGACGCCTTGCGCGCCGACCGAGCCGACCAGCGACACTGTTGCGCCGTCACCGGCAAGGCGGCGCACCTGCACCTGCGGGTCCGGCGTCTGCTCGTCCAGCTTGGAAGTGATGATGCGGCGGATCGCCTCGGGTGTGTTGCCCGCTGCGCGGATGCGGCCCGCATAGGGCACGAAGATGAAGCCGCTACCGTCCACCTGGACCTCTTCGAGGATGGTCTGGTTCGCGGCCTCACCCGCGAGCAGGCCGTCATCGACGTTTTCCCAGATCGTCAGGCCAAGCGTATCGCCAGGACGGATCGTGTCCGAGCCGAGTTGCCCTGCATTGCGGAACTGCTCGCTGAAGCCAAGGGCCGGTTGGAACGCGGTGGCGCGGGTCACGCGGTCATTGACCGAGACGACAAAGGCGTCGCCCGAGCGCTGCACCGAGCCGGAGTAAATCTGGCGTTTATTCGGGCCCACCTGGGGAAGAACGCCACAAGATGCCACGATCATCGAAAGGGCCACAGCGGCAATGGACCGCGCCCATCGGCTTGTCTGGATGTTCACTGCTCGGTCTCCTCGACCTATTTTCTGCCTCGATCGTCTTTTTTCGCCGTCTGCGCGGCGTAGATTGAGTGGACGGTAGACGAATTGGAAATAAAAATAAAGCGCTACGGCACTGCGCGCCTATGTCACCGCGCGCAACTGTTGCCTCGGCGCCGCGGTCCCGCTGTGCAGCGCATCATAGGGATCGTCATCGCTCAGCATCATGTCGACCGCCTGTCGCAAGAGTTGCCGCCGCCCCCGTGCTGAATAGAAACCGCCTGCAATCTGGCTGGTTTCCAGCAGGTATCGCCGGTAGTCATTATAGGCTTTGCGATCCGGTCGCTCGGCCCCGGCAAAGAAATCGGCCAGAGGTTTGGTTGAGACGAATTCGGGCTTGGCGTAGACGGCGGCACCGAAGGTCTTGAGCGGGATCCCGCGCCAAAGCACTTGCTGCGCTGCGGTGGAATTGACCGTCACGGCACTGCGCGCCTCGTCCAAGAGCTGCGCCAGCTTGCCGCCGCGCACATAATGGACGCGGTCTGCCACGCCGTGTGCGCGGGCAAGGCGGCGCAAATCGCGGCGCACGGGCACGCGCCCGTCCTCCAGCGGATGCGCCTTGACGACGAGGTGATGATGGCCCGGCGCCCCGCGTGCGAAACCCGTGATCACCGTTTCAAGGAAATCGGCCATTGTGCCGAAGGGCGAATGCATCTGGAAGCTGCTGTCATGTTCCAGCTGCAAGAGCGCGAGATGATAGGGAAATCCGCCATGCCGGATGCGCCAGGTCGCGACGCGCCGCTCAATCGCTTGAAAAGGCATCAGCAGCAGACGTCTCAGGTAGAGGCCGAACTCCTTGCGCACGCTCAGCGCGCGATGCGGCCTGAAATCGCGATAGCGTGAATTCATCAGCAGCACATAGAAATGATAGAGCGCACCGTAGAAGATGTGGTGGCGCATGTCGCCCCAGCTGGCCGGGGGCAGGGCGGTGTCCATGTCCGATTGCTCCAGATCCGCGCGCATCTGCTCGACGCTTAGCTCCATCAGGCGCGAATGGCCATTGGCGCCGCCGCGCTCATAGGTCACCCAGTAGGGACGCATATAGCCTTCTTCAAAGACATGGATGCGCAGCCCGCGCGCGCCCGCCTGCCGCACCGCCTCGGCGTGGATGGGCCGGGTGTCGCCATAAAGGACGATATCGGTTATCCCCTTGTCGGTCAGGATCCGGTCCAGTGTTTCGCCCCAGGCTTCGGGTGCGCCCCGATATGGCAGGTAGCTGGCCCGGTCGCGCCAGAATGCGCTGTCGCCCGCGTTGAAGCCGACGCGCCACACCTCTGCCCCCGCGCGGCGCAACATATGCCCCAGTCGCATAAAGAAGGGCCCGTGAGGCCCCTGCAGGAACAAAAAGACGTGGCGTGCGCCGGTGATATTGCTCATGAATCCGTCATACTCGAAAAAACTTACCGAAATCTCGTCTTTTGTCGCAGTCTACGCTGCAAACGGGACGAAAATAAGACAAATGCCCTGTGCCACCTTGCCGGATACGCGCCGGGCGGCTACGTCGGGCGCAGCAGGGACAGGGATGACAGCATATGTTCACCGGCATCATCACGGATCAAGGCACCATTCGCGCACTTGAGCAGCGCGGCGATCTGCGCGCCCGTATCGGCTGCGGCTATGACATGAGCACTGTCGCGCTTGGCGCCTCCATCGCCTGCGACGGTGTCTGCCTGACGGTGATCGAGACCGGGGATGACTGGTTCGACGTCGAAATCTCGGCCGAGACAGTGTCCAAGACGAACCTGTCCGACTGGGGCGAGGACCGCATCGTCAATCTCGAGCGCGCGCTCAAGGTCGGGGATGAACTGGGCGGTCACATCGTGTCTGGCCATGTCGACGGGATCGCACGCATCACGGCCATGCAGGACGAAGGCGACAGCACCCGCGTCATGCTCGCCGCGCCCGAAGAGTTGGCCCGCTTCATCGCGCCCAAGGGCTCGGTCGCGCTGAACGGCACATCGCTGACGGTGAACGAGGTGGATGGCTGCAATTTCGGCATCAATTTCATCCCGCACACCAAGGAAGTCACGACCTGGGGCCGCGCCGCCGTGGGCGATGCCGTGAACCTCGAGATCGACACGATGGCCCGCTACGTCGCCCGCCTGCGCAAATTCGACTAGGTGCGCGCCGCACGGGGCGCGCCCGTGTGCATCTTCTGGCTGGAAATATCCCCGCCGGAGGCTCCGCCGCCAGAAAGGCCCGCAGGGGCTGCCATGTCTGCGCCCACCATCTCCATACCCGGCGTCAATAGCGCCCTCAGCAATGCCAGCGGATGCGTCTTGAGGCTGAGGCGCGTGGTCACGTAATCCTCCACCATTTCCTCGCCCTGCGTCATGGCAGGCAGATGGGCGGCAGGCTCGTTCAGGATCTCCTCGCCCAGATCCCCGGCAAAGAGCGGCAGGGGCCGGTCCGCCGTCAGCGCCTTGGCCTGCCAGAGCGCCTCGCGCCGCGTCAGCCCCTCGCCGGCAAAGCAATCGGCCTCGGCCAGCCGCGTGATTACGCTTGGTGGCAACCCCGCGCGCCGCCAGACATCGCCGGGCGCGGCATAGCCGTTGCCACGCGCTGCGCTCAGCCATGTGGCGTTTTCCTCATCAATGCCCTTGATCTGGCGATAGCCAAGACGCAGCGCCAGCCCGCCCATCCCATCCGGCTCGACCGTGTTGTCCCAGAAGCTGGAATTGATGCAGACGGGCCGCACCACCACCCCATGCTCGCGCGCGTCGCGCACGATCTGGGCGGGGGCGTAGAAGCCCATCGGCTGCGCGTTCAGCAGCGAGCAGGCAAAGATCGCCGGGTGATGGCATTTGATCCAGGCCGAGGCGTAGACCAGCAGCGCGAAGCTGGCCGCGTGGCTTTCGGGAAAACCGTAGCTGCCAAAGCCTTCGATCTGGGCAAAACATCGCTGCGCGAAATCATCCTCGTAGCCATTCGTCTTCATGCCGTGCAAAAATAGCGTGCGAAACTCGCTGATATTGCCCAGCTTCTTGAAGGTGGCCAGCGCCCGGCGCAGCCGGTCGGCCTGATCGGGGGTAAAGCCAGCACCGACGATGGCGATCTGCATCGCCTGCTCCTGAAAGAGCGGCACGCCCAGCGTCTTGCCCAGCACCGCGCCCAATTCGTCCGAGGGAAAGGTCACCTTCTCCTCGCCGTTCCGGCGGCGGATATAGGGATGCACCATGTCGCCCTGAATGGGGCCGGGGCGGATGATGGCGACCTCGATCACCAGATCGTAGAAACAGCGCGGGCGCATGCGCGGCAGGAAATTCATCTGCGCGCGGCTTTCCACCTGAAAGACGCCGATACTGTCGGCGCGGCAGAGCATGTCATAGACGCGGCTGTCCTCGGGCGGCAGCGTCGCCAGATCGTATGTCTGCCCGTGATGCTGGGCAAGCAGGCCAAATGCCTTGCGGATGCAGGTCAGCATGCCCAGCGCCAGCACATCGACCTTGAGGATGCCCAGCGCCTCGATATCGTCCTTGTCCCAGCAGATCACCGTGCGCCCCTCCATCGAGGCATTCTCGACCGGCACCAATTCATCGAGGCGGCCCTCGGTCACGACAAAGCCGCCGACATGCTGGCTCAGATGCCTCGGGAAGCCTTCGATCTCATGCACCAGCGCCATGGTCTGCTTGAGGCGCGCATCATCGGGGTCGAGGCCGATCTCCTGCATTCTCTCGCGTTCCACCGCCCCGGTCGAGAAGAACCCCCACAGCTGCGAGGAGAGCGCGCCGATCGTGTCCTGAGACAGTCCCATCGCGCGGCCCACCTCGCGGATCGCGCGCTTGCCGCGATAATGGATCACGGTGGCGCAGAGGCCCGCGCGGTGGCGGCCATAGCGCTCGTAGATATGCTGGATCACTTCCTCGCGGCGCTCATGCTCGAAATCGACATCGATATCGGGCGGCTCGTCTCTCGCCTCGGAAACGAAGCGTTCAAAGACCATCGTGCCGATCTCGGGGCTGACCGAGGTCACGCCAAGGCAGTAGCAGACCACCGAATTGGCCGCCGAGCCGCGCCCCTGGCAAAGGATGCCGCGCGAACGGGCAAAGGCGACGATATCGCGCACGGTCAGGAAATAGGGCTCGTATTTCAGCTTGGCGATCAAGGCGAGTTCATGCTCCAAGAGGCCGCGCACCCGCTTGCTGGCCCCATACGGATAGCGCCATTTCAGCCCCTCCTCGGCCAGCCGGCGCAGGCGGGCGGTAGGCGTCTCGCCCTCCGCGATCTCGCTGGGATATTCATAGCGCAGGCTGCTGAGGCAGAAGGTCAGCGATGTGGCCAGCGCGCCGGCGCGCTCCACCGCGCCTTCATGGCCCTTGAAGAGGCGGCGCATCTCCGCCTCGCTGCGTAGGCGGCATTCACCGTTGGCCAGCGCGGCGCGGCCCAGGTCATCGACGCGGCAATTCGTGCGCACCGCCGTCAATACGTCGGCCAGACGACGGCGGCGCCCGTGATGCATGCGCGGCTGGGCGCTGGCGATGGTTTTTAGGCCAAGCGCCTCTGCCAGCCGCGCCTGTGCGTCAAAGCGCGGGGCATCGCGCCCGTCATAGCGCGGCGCCATCATGAGAAAGCTATGTTTTCCCAAGGCTCGCACGATTCGGCGCGCGTGCCTGCGCCATGCTGTGTGATCCGCCTCGGGCGCATGAAGCAGCAGCGTCAGCCCCTCGGCGCCCTCAATCAGATCGTCCAGACGCAGATCGCATTCGCCCTTGGGCGCACGCCGGCGCCCTGTGGTCAACAGGCGGCAAAGGCTGGCCCAGCCGGTGCGGTTTTGCGGCAGGGCGGTCAGGGTCAGTCCGTCCTCCAGCACCAGCCGGGCGGCGGGGATCAGGCGCGGCACATTGGCCCAATCGGGCGCGCGCGGCTGCGGTGCGGGCGGGCCGATGGGGCCGTCTCGCGCCTCGAGCGCGCGCCGCTCGGCCACGTGGCGGGCAATCTCGCGTGCCGCCGAATAGGCGCGCACGATGCCGGCGACGGTGTTCTCATCCGCGATGGCAAGGGCGGGCAGGCCCAGCAGGGCAGCGCGCTGCATATACTCCTCGGGGTGCGAGGCCCCGGTGAGAAAAGTGAAGTTGCTGAGGGCCGAAAGCTCGGCGAAGGGGATGTGATCTCGCATGGCGAGTCACGTTATATTCACTTTTTGTTCTTATGCCGAGTCCCCATGAGAGGGGTTTTCATCATGGGGTTACTGGGGCTGCTCGGCCTCGCAGTCGCCGCCGGTAAAGCAGCGATGCGCCTTGTCCAGCATTTGGGGCGCGGGGTTGAAGAACGCGTCACCGCCGCAGGGATCGACGGTAAGGGTGAAACTCTCGTCATCCTGCCGGATGAAGGCCAGAACATCGCCGTCCGCAGGCGGCTGTGCGCACCACGGGCCAAAGCATTTGGCGATCAGGGTCACGGGCCCCTCGAACCGGCGGTTGAAGCCGACCCGCCCCAGCGCCTCGCCGGATATCCGCGCGGGGATCCTCGTCTCGGGCGGGGTGGCCTGCTGATTGGCCATGTCGACCTCGGGCAGGAGGGACGCGTCGAACTCCAGAGTGCCGTGCAGCGCGAAGTATGTCTCGGGGGCGGCATCGATCCGCTGAAACGTCGTAGCAAGATCATGGGGCAGGCAGGATAGGGCTGCGGCCGGGCCGGCAAGGGCGAGGCCCACCACTGTGAGAAGAGAGGTGGCGCGGATCACAGGATATCCCCGAATTCATCGAGGACCGCAGCATAGGCGGCCCGTTTGAAAGGCACGATGTGACCGGCCAGATCGGCGGCTGGCAACCAGCGCCACTCGGAGAATTCCGGGTGATCTGTAGCGATGTCGATCTGGTCGTCCCGGCCATGAAAGCGCATGAGAAACCATTTCTGTTCCTGCCCGCGATACCGGCCCTTCCAGATATGCGGCACCAGATCATGGGGTAGGTCATAGCGCACCATGGTAGCGGTTTCGGCCTCGATCCGGACCAGATCGGGCGTCACGCCGGTTTCCTCGACCAACTCGCGCAGGGCCGCAACCCTGGCATCCTCGCCGGGATCGATCCCGCCTTGCGGCATCTGCCAAGCAGGCGCGTCATTGTCGATGCGCTGCCCGACAAAGACCTCGCCCCTTGCATTGGCCAGCATCACGCCGACGCAGGGGCGATATGGCAGGGCGGCGATCTGATCGGGGGTCATGGGCGCGCTCCTGTGCAGAAGGGCAGATGATCGGATGCGCCCGGCGGCTCCGTGAGGGCCGCCGGGTCAGCGCGATTATTTGGCGCCGTTAAGCGTGGTCAGGCCCTTGAGAATATCAACGGCATAGGCCAGTTGGTAATCCTCTTCGCGCAGCTTGGCGCTTTCCTCGGCCCGCTCGCGCGTCTCCTCGATATGCTTGATCTCGTCCTCGGTGAGGCTGTCATTGTCGAGGCTACCGCGCAGATCCGCCTCGGACCGCAGCAGCGGCGGCGCGCCATTCTCGGCCTCGTCCTCGCTCTCGGGAGTGCGGCGCGGCTGGGCGACCAGAATATCAGGCGAAACGCCCAACGCCTGAATCGAGCGACCCGAGGGCGTGTAATAGCGCGAGGTGGTCAGGCGCATCGCGCCATCACCGCGCAGGGGCATGACCGTCTGGACCGACCCCTTGCCAAAACTCTTGGTGCCCACCACAACGGCACGGTTGTGATCCTGCAGCGCGCCCGCAACGATTTCGGACGCCGAGGCCGAGCCGCCATTGATCAGCACGACGATGGGCTTGCCTTGGGCCAGATCGCCGGGGGTGGCGTTGAACCGCTCGCCATCCTGCGGGTCGCGGCCACGAGTGCTGACGATTTCGCCTTTCTCGAGGAATGCGTCCGATACCTTGATCGCCTGGTTCAGCAGGCCGCCGGGATTGTTCCGCAGGTCGATGACGATGCCGTTGATTTTGTCGATGCCGCCCGCCTTCTCGATCTCTTCGGCAAGGCCGTCTTCGAGGTTTTGATAGGTCTGGTCGCTAAAGCTGGATACGCGCAGCACCACAGCCTTCTGCTCGGTCCGGGCGCGCACGGCGGTAACCTTGATCGTGTCGCGGATGATGGACAGGTCGAACGGCTCGGCCTCGCCCTCACGCACGACAGTGATGACGATCTCACTCCCCACCGGGCCGCGCATCATGTCCACCGCCTCGTCGAGGCTGAGGCCCAGAACGCTCTCGCCATCGACATGGGTGATGTAATCGCCCGACTCGACGCCTGCATTGGCGGCGGGTGTGCCGTCGATCGGCGAGACGACCTTGACGAAGCCCTCTTCCTGCGTGACCTCGATTCCGAGGCCGCCGAACTCGCCCCGCGTCTGCACCTGCATGTCCTCGGCATCCTCGGGGGGCAGATAGCTGCTATGCGGGTCGAGCGAGGTGAGCATGCCGTTGATGGCCGCCTCAATCAGATCGCCCTCATCGACCTCTTCGACATATTGCGCGCGGATCCGCTCGAAAATGTCGCCAAACAGGTCCAGCTGCTCATAGACATTGGTGTTGCGCGCGGACTCTTGGGCCATCAACGGGGCCGCGACCTGGGTGGTCACGATCACACCGGCGAGGGTGCCGGCACCAGCGGCCATCAGGAATTTCTTCATAGATCACTCATCCTTGTCTGTCTTGAACCACAGCGCGGGATCCACGGCGGTGTCATCTTGCCTGACCTCAATATAGAGGGTTTGCGTCCACTCGGTAGCTGCGTCAAGCAGCTCGGCGGGCACGATTTCGTCATCGGCCGCGACGCCCGGGGCGCCGAGACCGCCCATCAGGCCGACGGGGCTGCCGCCCGGCAGAACCTGGCCCGTCTCGCCATAGACCACGTCCATTCCGGCAAAGACCAGCAAAATTCCCGATTGCGGCTCCAGAATGGCAACATTTCCGTAGTCCAGCAAGGGGCCGCGATAGCGCAGCGTCGCGGCGGCGGGTGTGGTGACCAGCGCGCGGGGCGGGGCGGCCATCACAATGCCGGGGCGGGTGATGCCC
Organism: Roseovarius maritimus; assembly: GCF_043355895.2. NCBI lineage: Bacteria > Pseudomonadati > Pseudomonadota > Alphaproteobacteria > Rhodobacterales > Roseobacteraceae > Roseovarius > Roseovarius maritimus. The sequence continues at coordinate 76,510 of NZ_JBHFPF020000008.1, read as the reverse complement.
GCCGCGTCCGCTTCGCCCGCGCGCCGCAGAATGCGGCCCTCGACAGGCAGGGGCAGCTGGCCCTTGCGGTCCGTGATGCCCGGCAGGCTGCCTGGCGCCTCGTCCATGGCGATCTGGCTGAGCCCGCTGGCAAAGCCATTCAGCGACTCGGCCGAGGCGATCAGCAGCGCGGTCTTGACTGGATCCTCGGTAAAGCGGCGGGGCAGGTCCTGCCGGTCGGCAATCGCCTGGCTCAGCTGCGTGCGCGCCTCCTGCGCCGTGGCAAGGCCAGTCTCCAGCTTGTCGGCCGCGCTTTGCTGCAGCGCGCGGAGCGCAGCCAGCTCTTCAAGATCGGCGCGCAGCACGGCGGCGCGCGCGTTCAGTGCGGGCGTCACATCGGCCAGAAGCATGCCGGAGCGTGCCGTGCCAACCGGCCCCGATGGGTGCAGCAGGGTCACAGGCGCGGGCGTTGCGTTGATTGAGCCGAGAACGCCCAGAAGCTGCGCGATCTCATCCTCGCGCGAGGCCAGATCACGCTCCAGCGTCTGGGTGCGGATGGCGGCCTGCCGCATGCCGACGCGCATGGCGCGCAGACCCGCCTCGAAGGCGCGCACGGTCTTGGTGAGGGCCTTGACCCGGCTGGCGGCGCCGTCAGCGTCGTCCAGCGCGCGGGTCGCTTCGGCCAGCATTTCGGAGGCCGCACGCGCCTCGTCCCCCGGAGAAGGGGCGCCGCTTTGCCCAAGACCCGCGAGGGGCGCAAGCGCAAGCGCGGCAGCAAGCGCCCAGCGCCTCATTCGGGGACCATCTCGGGCGCGGGGACGATCAGGGATTGCCCCGTCATCTCAGGCGGGGGGGCGAGGCCCATCAGTGCCAGAAGAGTCGGGGCCAGATCGCTGAGCCGCCCGTTTCGTAGCGCCGCGCCCTCTGGGCCACCGACCAGGATGACGGGGACCGGATTGGTGGTGTGCGAGGTATGCGGCGCGCCGGTCGCCGGATCGATCATCGTCTCGCAATTGCCGTGATCGGCGGTGACGATCATCGCGCCGCCCGCCTTTTCCAGCGCCGCCATCACACGGCCCAGCCCGGCATCCACGGCCTCGCAGGCGGCCATGGCGGCCGGCAGATCGCCGGTATGGCCGACCATGTCGGGATTGGCGTAATTGGCGATGATCAGGTCATACCCGTCTTCGATTGCGCGGGTCAGGTGATCGGTCACCTCGGGGGCCGACATTTCGGGCTGCAGATCGTAGGTGGCGACGCGCGGCGAGGGGGCCATGTAGCGCTCCTCGCCCGGCTCGGGCGCCTCGCGTCCCCCGTTCAGGAAGAAGGTGACATGGGGGTATTTCTCGGTCTCCGCGATGTGGAACTGTCGCAGACCCTGCTTGGCCACCCAGATACTCAGCGTGTTCTCCGGCGTCTCGTCGGGAAAGATGCAGTCCATGTAGGTCTTGTGGCGGGCGGAATAGTCGGTAAAGCCGCTGACGATGGCGAATTTCGGCCGCGGTCCGGTTTCGAACCTGTCGAACTCGGGATCGGCGAAGGCGGCGAGGATCTCGCGCGCGCGGTCGGCGCGGAAGTTGAGACACATCAGCCCGTCGCCGTCGCACATGCCCGCGTAATCGCCCAGAACGCGCGGCTTGATGAACTCGTCGGTTCGGCCCTTGCCATAGGCGTTGTCGATGGCCTCGGCGGCGGTTTCGGCCTCGTAGCCTTCACCCTTGGCGATGGCGTCATAGGCCAGCGACACGCGCTCCCACCGGTTGTCGCGGTCCATGGCATAATAGCGCCCCGAGACTGTGGCAATGCGTGCGCCGGGCGGCAGGGCCTCCTGCAGCGCGTCCAGATAGGATTTGGCCGAGATCTGCGCGACGTCGCGCCCGTCGGTAAAGGCGTGGATCGCCACTGGAATGCCCTCATCGGCCAGCGCCTTGGCGGCGGCGATCATGTGGCTGATATGGGAATGGACGCCCCCATCGGAGAGCACGCCCATCAGATGCGCCGTACCGCCCGAGGCGCGCATCGCTTCGACAAAACGGCGCACTGCGGGCAAGGCCGCGAAGGTGCCTGTCTCGACCGCGCGGTCGATGCGGCGCAGATCCATCTCGATCACGCGGCCCGCGCCGATATTGAGGTGGCCCACCTCGGAATTGCCCATCTGCCCCTCGGGCAGACCCACATCAAGGCCATGGGTGATCAACTGCGCATGGGGGCAGCTTGCCATCGCGGCATCGAAATTGGGCGTCTGCGCCAGGGCGGGGGCATTGCCGACCTGGGTACCCGACAGACCCCAGCCGTCGAGGATGCACAGAACCACAGGTTTGGGGATCGTCATGTCATGCTCCGGGAATGCGCCGCTTGATGGGGTTCTATCCAAGATGGCGGCGGGTTGGAACAGTGCTGCACGCGGTGTTGGCGCTAAACCTGCGTTTCCGCGCGTCTTTGGCGCGAATAATTGGTGCTTCGCGGGATGAAAGAGGCAGCATCTAGGCCCGGTGGTAGGGCCCGCCCGCAAGGATTGTCGTGGCGCGGTAAATCTGCTCGGCCAGCATCACACGGGCCAGCATATGGGGCCAGACCATAGCGCCGAACGAAAGGCTGAAATCCGCCGTTGCGCGAAGGGCAGGGTCAATCCCGTCGGCGCCGCCGATGATAAAGGCCAGATCGCCGCGCCCCGCATCGCGCCAATCGGCCAGTTTGCGCGCGAATTTGGGCGAAGTGGCGATCTGCCCCCGCTCATCCAACGCGACGCGCACGGTGCCTTGGGGGAGGGCGCGCTCCAGCAGGGCGGCCTCGGCGGCGGGGCCGCCGCCTTTCTTGTCCTCCACCTCATGCAGGGTTGTGGGGCCAAGGCCCAAGGCGCGGCCGGTGCGATCGGCGCGAGTGATGTAGTCGTCAAAAAGATCGCGCTCGGGGCCGGCACGCATGCGGCCCACCGCGCAGATATGCAGACGCATCAGCCGGGGCTGGTGGGCGAAGCCACTTCGGACGAGGGCCCGCCGGCGGGCACCCACATCTTCTCAAGCTGGTAGAACTCGCGCACTTCGGGGCGAAAGACATGAACGATCACATCGCCCGTGTCGATCAGCACCCAGTCGCCTGTTTCGCGGCCTTCGACCCGGCTGGCGCGGCCCAGATCATGCTTGAGCTTGTCGACCAGCTTCTCGGCGATGGCACTGACCTGGCGGGACGAGCGGCCCGAACAGATGACCATGTAATCGCCAATCGCGGACTTGCCGCGCAGGTCGATCTGCACGACATCTTCGGCCTTGTCGGCCTCCAGCGAGGCGAGAATGTGCTGAAGCTGCTCTTGGCTGGTCGCAGTGTCCGATCGTGCGGGCTGCGTCCCTGCGGTTGTTGTAGTCGCGGCATTGGCCGCTTGGGCGGAAATGGACAGAACGTCGTCCTCCTGGCTGCGCACCTGATCCTGCCCCGGTGCCGGGCCTATCCTAAAAATAGCCATCCGGAGGCGAAGTTTCAACAAAGCATGCGGGGCCAACCGGATTGAGCGCAAATTTATGCTCTGCGCGCCTGGTATGCGCCGTCAGTCCAGCGCGGCTAGGCTTGGATTGTCAGCGCCTTCGCCTGGTTGCTTCAGCATCCGCACCTCGCGCTGCGGGAAGGGAATCGAGATGTCGTTGTCCTTGAACGCGTCCCAGAGGGCCAGATAGACGTTGCCGCGGATATTGGTCAGCCCCTCGGTGGGGTCGCGGATCCAGAAGCGCAGGATATAGTCGACGCTGCTGTCGCCAAAGCCGACGATGTGGCAAACGGGCGACTTCATGCTAAGGACGCGGGGCACAGAGGCGGCGGCGGCGATGGCGATCTTGCGCACTTGGTGCGGATCATCGCCATAGGCGGTGCCGAAATAGATATCGAGCCGCACGAATTCGTTGGAATGCGACCAGTTGACCACCTGGCTGGTGATCAGGTCCTCGTTCGGAATGAGGTATTCCTTGCCGTCGCGCGTGACCACGCTGACATAGCGCGCACCCAGCGAATTGATCCAGCCAAAGGTCTCGCCGAGGCTGATGACATCGCCCGGCTTGATCGACTTGTCGAGCAGGATGATGATGCCCGAGACGAGGTTCGAGACCACCTTTTGCAGGCCAAAGCCGAGGCCGACACCGATCGCGCCCGAAAGGAAGGCAAGGCCGGTGAGATCGAAGCCAACGGTGCGCAGCCCGATAAAGAACGCGGCCCCGTAGAGCAGCACCTGCAGGAACTTGACCGCCAGCACCTGCATCGAGGGCGAGATCTCTTCATTGCGGGCGATACGGGCCGAGGTCGTGCGCGAGACGAAGCGCGCCACGAAAAACAATGCGCCAAGGATGACAATCGCCTGCGCTACGATCCAGGCCGAGATGCGTGTCTCGCCCAGATTGACGGCCAGGCTCTCCATCAGCCGCTGCGCCTCGTCCGTCAGGCCAAGGATGATCAAAGTGGCCCAGATCCAGCCGACGTAGCGGACGATACCGCGCAGAAATCCGTTCACGATCAGGCGTGTGACAAAGGCGATGATCAGCCAGGCAAGGCCCAGACTGGCCGCGATGCCGATCAGGTAGGACCGGCTGGGCCAGGTCACCTCCTTCATGATGCTGTAGGTCAGCCCGGCCAATATGACGAAAAAGATCAGACGTAGCCGCCTGTGCGTCATCACCAGCAGGCGCATCTGCCATTTTGGCCAGCCCTCGCGCGTGCGCATCCAGCCGTGCAGGCGAGGCCCCAGAACGGCACGGAGGATATGCGCGGCCACTATCAAACCGAAGATGATACCGATCTGATAGGCGTTCCACGGTCGCAGTAGCGCGATCAGGAATGTGTTCACCTGCGACCAGAGGCTCAGCGCGATGTCCTGCGCCTGCTCGACAGGGGGAAGGGTGGGGTCCGTGGCCATGACGCACAGATTTGCATGCGCCGGATCACCGGGCAAGCGCACTCTATGACGCCATCCGATTTTCCGCTTCATGATACTGTTTACATCGAAGGGCGCGCCCGGCCATGATGGCGGGTATGACCACCGCCCTGATCACGCATCCCGATTGCCGCGACCATGTAACGCCCGACGGCCACCCTGAACGCGTGGCGCGGCTTGAGGCCGTTCTGCGCGCGCTGGAGGGAAAGGCACTGATGCAGCTCGAGGCGCCCCTGGCCACGGATACCCAGCTGCGGCTCGTGCATCCGCAGAGCCATATCGACGCGCTCGAGGCGCTGATCCCGGCCCGGGGCCTCGTTCCGATCGATGGCGATACATGGGTCTCGCCGGGCTCGATGCGCGCGGCGCGGCGCGGTGTGGGCGGAGCGATCCGCGCGGTCGACATGGTGATCGAGGGCACGGCCCGAAACGCCTTTGTCGCCACGCGTCCCCCCGGACATCATGCCGAAGCGGAGCAAGCAATGGGTTTTTGCTTCTTCGGCAATGTCGCGGCGGCGGCGCGCCACGCGATTGACCACCACGGGCTGGGCCGCGTCGCCATCGTCGATTTCGACGTGCATCACGGCAATGGCACGCAGGCGCTGGTTCAGGATGATCCGCGCATCCTTTACCTTTCGTCGCACGAAATGCCGCTCTTCCCCGGCACCGGTTATCCGTCCGAAACGGGCACGGACGGCAACGTCGTCAACGTGCCGCTGCATGCCGGCGATGGCAGCGCGGCGTTCCGCGCGGCCATGTCCGACATCATCCTGTCGGCGGCCGATGCCTTTGCGCCCGAGCTGCTGATCGTTTCCGCCGGTTTTGACGCACATCGGGACGACCCGCTGGCGAGCATTCAGCTTGGCACCGACGATTTTGCCTGGATCACCGAAAAGCTTTGCGACCTTGCCGACAGGCATTGCGGTGGCCGTCAGATTTCCTGCCTTGAGGGCGGTTATGATCTGGAGTCTCTTGCAGCAAGCGCCGCGGCCCATGTCGATGTGCTGATCGCGCGCGGCTGAGTGCCCTGAACGGGCGCTCTTCGTTGGTTCTAAAATGCTCACATTCTCCTTTCCCACTGCTTGCTTCATCTTTCGCAGCATGTCACCAAAGGCCAAACTTCGCCGCGGAGGATCCTTATGCGCGCCGGTCTTTCGCTCTTGTGCCTTACCTATGTGCTCAGCCAATTCTACCGCGCTTTCCTCGCGGTGCTCGGCAGCGTGCTGGAGCGCGATGTGGGCGCGGGGCCGGATGATCTCGCGATCGCATCCGGCCTTTGGTTCCTTGCCTTTGCCGCCGCGCAACTGCCCGTCGGCTGGGCGCTGGACCGGCTGGGCCCGCGGCGCACGGTTTCGGCTGTGCTGCTGCTCGGCGGGGCTGGCGGGGCGCTGCTCTTCGCGGCGGCGGCCAGCGCCCTTCACATCAAGATTGCGATGACCTTGATCGGCGCAGGCTGCGCACCGGTGCTGGTTTCGGCCTATTACATCCTTGCGCGGCAAGGCAGCCCGGCCCAATTCGCCACCATGGCCGCGTTGCTGCTGGGCATCGGGTCGATCGGCAACCTTGGTGCATCCTGGCCCATGGCCTTCGCGGTTGAAACCGTTGGCTGGCGCGCCGCGATGGTCCTCTTGGCAGCGCTGACAGCTGGGGCCGCGGCGGCGCTGTTTTTGGTGGTTCGCGACCCCGAGGCGCCGCTGGGCGGTCAGCGCGGGTCTATTCTGGACCTGCTCAAGACGCGCGCGCTCTGGCCGATCATCCCGATGATGTTCGCGTGCTACGCCCCGGCGGCCGCGGTGCGCGGCCTCTGGATCGGGCCGTATCTGAGCGATGTTTTCGGCCTCACCACCTCGCAGCTGGGGCAGGCGTCGCTGGTGATGGGTATCGCGATGATCTGCGGCACGCTGGTCTATGGTCCGCTCGACCGTGTGTTCGGCACGCATAAATGGGTGATCCTGATCGGCAACGTCATGTGCGGCCTGTCGGCGCTGGCGCTGGCGGCGCTGGCCGGTCACAGCGCCGCGCTTGGCATCGCGCTTTGCGCGGCGATCGGCCTCTTTGGGGGCACTTTCCCGGTGATGATCGCCCATGCGCGCGGGTTTTTCCCGCCGCATCTGGCGGGGCGAGGCGTGACGCTGATGAACCTTTTCGGCATCGGGGGTGTCGGTGTCATGCAGCTGGTTTCGGGCGGCATCCATGCGCAGGTTACTGCTGCCTCAGGCGCGCTCATCTCCTATCAGGTGCTCTTCGCCTTCTTCGCCTCGGCGTCGCTGATCGGCGCCGCTGCCTACCTTTTCAGCCGCGACGCGCCAGCCTGACCCCTTTCCTATGGCGGCGATGCGGGCTATGAGGCGCCCAGCCAAATCGCATTTTCATCAGGAGTTATCACAGATGGGCTACAGGGTCGCCGTCGTAGGCGCCACGGGCAACGTGGGCCGCGAAATGCTGAACATCCTGGCCGAGCGCCAGTTTCCCGCCGACGAGGTCGTCGCGCTTGCCAGCCGAAAATCCATCGGCAGCGAGGTCAGCTATGGTGACAAGACGCTGAAGACAAAGGATCTTGATGCGTTCGATTTCACCGGCTGGGACATCGCGCTCTTCGCCATCGGCTCGGACGCCACCAAGATCTATGCCCCGAAGGCCGCCAAGGCCGGCTGCATCGTGATCGACAACTCGTCGCTCTATCGCTACGACGCCGACATCCCGCTGGTCGTTCCCGAAGTCAATCCCGAAGCGGTCGAGCAGGTGCACAAGCGCAACATCATCGCCAATCCCAACTGCTCGACCGCGCAGATGGTCGTGGCGCTCAAGCCGCTGCATGACCGCGCCCGGATCAAGCGCGTGGTCGTTTCGACTTACCAGTCGGTCAGCGGCGCCGGCAAGGAAGGCATCGACGAGCTCTGGGATCAGACCAAGTCGATTTACAACCCCACCGACGACAAGCCGGCCAAGAAATTTACCAAGCAGATCGCCTTCAACGTGATCCCGCATATCGACGTCTTCATGGACTCGGGCGACACCAAGGAAGAGTGGAAGATGGTCGCCGAGACGAAGAAAATCGTCGATCCTTCGATCAAGGTCACCGCGACCTGCGTGCGCGTTCCGGTTTTTGTCGGCCATTCCGAGGCGATCAACATCGAGTTCGAGGAATTTCTCGACGAGGACGAGGCGCGTGACATCCTGCGCGAGGCGCCCGGCATCATGGTGATCGACAAGCGCGAGAACGGCGGCTACGTCACTCCCGTCGAATGCGTCGGCGATTTTGCCACCTTCATCAGCCGCATCCGCCAGGACAGCACCATCGAGAACGGTCTGAACCTCTGGTGCGTCAGCGACAACCTGCGCAAGGGCGCGGCCCTCAACGCGGTCCAGATCGCCGAGACGCTGGGCCAGCGCGTGCTGAAAAAGGGCTGACAGGCCCAGCCCCTTCCCGGCGCATCGCAGCGCGCGGGGAGGGGGCAACCCCTGGCGTTCGCCGCATGTCAGGCCATCCCGCCTCCCGGCGCGTGATTGCTGGCAACACCAGTGCCATTAAGCAATAAATCCACATCATGCAGCTATTTGGCGCTGAACAGTTTAATATAGCGTAAATCCGCGCAGTCTTGGGCAGATCCGCTTGCAATCCATTCACGCGCACCAAAGACTGGCGCCATATTGCCGAAGAGGTGCCCCATGCGCGCGACAGCCCCCCTTATGTCCCTGACCTTTGCTTTGGCCCTGCCGGGCACGGTGATGGCCGATGACATTCCCCTGACCAGCCGTGTCTCGGCAATCACGCTCTACCCGCAGGGCGCGACGGTGCGGCGCGCGGTGCCCTTCGATGCGCCCGCCGGTCAGCATGAGCTGATCCTTGTCGACCTGCCGCAGGACACCAACCTCGCCACCGTCCGCGCTGAAGTTTCGGGTGCCGAGATGGGCAGCGTCACGACGCGCCGCACCGCCCAGCCTCCGCGCAGCGACACGCAAAGCGCCGCCATCGAAGCTGCCCGCGACGAGGTCGAGCGCCGCGAGATTGCCTTGGAGGCGGCGCGCGCCGAGATTGCCCGCCTGCGCCTGGCGGTGGATGCGGCCAATGCGCAAACCGCTTTCCTCGCTCAGCTGGGGCAGGGGGACGGCATCGCGGCGCAGGACGTGGGCACCCTGCGCGACATGGCGCAGATGATTGGTGAGCAGACGCTGGCCGCGCGCGAGGCTGCGCATGATGCCACCCGTGCCGCCGCCGCCGCCGAGCGGGATCTCAAGGACCAGATCGAGGCGCTGGAGGAGGCGCGCCAAGCCCTCGCCGCGCTGGTGCCCGAAGATGAGGATCGCGCGATGCTGGCCGTCTCGATCACCGCGGCGGACCAGACCAGCGGCACACTGACCGTCACATATCAGACTTGGAATGCGGGCTGGGCGCCGGTCTATGACATGACCCTTACGCGCGACACCGGAGCGCTGACCATCGAGCGCGGCGCTTATCTCAGCCAAAGCACGGGCGAGAATTGGCAGGACGTTTCGCTGACCCTGTCGACCGTGCGGCCCAGCCAGCAGACCCGGCCCAGCGAGATCGGCCCCCTCCTGCGCCGCATCGGCCCGCCCCAGCCGGTGCTGCGCAAGGAGGCGCTGGGCGCCCAGATGGACAGCATGGTGATGGCCGAGGCGGCCCCGATGCCCTCCGAAGCGCCGTCCATCGTCACTGCCTCCGCCGAGTTCGATGGTCTGTCGGTCACCTATGATTACGCGCCGCCCGTCTCGGTCGCATCCGGGGCGGACGCCTTGCGCATCGCGCTCGGCACGCTTGAAACCGAGGCGACGATCGAGGCGCGCGCCGTGCCGCTCTATGACAGCAGCGCGTTCCTGATGGCCGAATTCACCAATGACACGGGCGAGCTGATCCTGCCCGGCGAGACGCATCACTATTTGGGCAGCACCTATATCGGCCAGACGCGGGGCGAACTGATCGCGGCGGGCGCAACGAGCGAAGCATCTTTTGGCCCCATTGATGGCCTGCGCCTGACGCGCACGACGCTGGACCGCGAAGAGGGCGGCAGCGGCCTTATCCGCAAATCCAGCGATCTGACCGAAACCGCCCGGATCGAGGTCGAGAACCTGACGGATGAAGCATGGCCGCTGCGTGTGCTCGACCGGGTGCCCTATTCCGAGCAGGAGGATCTGCAGATCGACTGGCAGGCCGAGCCGCGCCCGACCGAAGTGGATGTGGACGGCCAGACCGGTGTGCTGGCGTGGGAGTTCGACCTTGAACCGGGCGCGACCCGCGATCTGCTACTGGAATACGGCATGCAGTGGCCCGAGGATCAGGTCCTCCGATAGGGGCGGCCGCCTGCATCTTTTTAGAAAAATACTCAAATCCCGGACGGGTGAGGCAGGGCGCTCAGATATCCTTGCGGGCACTCAGGGCCGCGCTGATCGTGCCGTCATCCAGATAATCGAGCTCGCCCCCGATGGGCACGCCCTGGGCCAGCGATGTGAGGCGCACGCGCTCCTCGATCTGGTCGGCGATGTAATGCGCGGTGGTCTGCCCGTCGATGGTGGCGGCGAGGGCAAGGATAACCTCTTCGATCTCCTCTTCCTCGATCCGCCGGATCATTTGCGGGATACGCAGTTGTTCCGGCCCCACCTGATCGAGCGCGCTGAGCGTGCCGCCAAGAACGTGGTAGCGCCCTTTATAACTGCCGCCGCGCTCCATCGCCCAGAGGTCCGACACGCTCTCGACGACGCAGAGCATACCGTTGGCGCGTTTGGGCGCAATGCAGATATCGCAGATCTCGGAGGTGCCGATATTGCCGCAGGTCGCGCATTCGCGCGCGGTGGCGGCGACTGTCTGCATCATGTCCGCCAGCGGCATCAGCTTCATCTCGCGCTTGGCGATGAGGTGCAGCACCGCGCGCCGGGCCGAGCGCGGCCCGAGGCCCGGCAGCCGGGCCATCATCTCGATCAGGCTGTCGATGTCGCGGGTCGAACTCACAAGATTGTCCTGGCTATGACGGTGGGCGCCTTCGGCGAGAGTATTTGTCCCAAGATGAAGCAGCGGCGCCGCGCTCTAAAACGGCAGTTTCATGTCGGCCGGCAGGCCCATGCCTTCGGTCAGCTTGCTCATCTCTTCCTGAGCGCGGTCGCTGGCCTTGCCTTGGGCGTCCTTGATCGCGGCAAGAATCAGGTCCTCGACGACTTCCTTGTCGTCGCCCGAAAAGATGCTGGGGTCGATATCGAGGCTCTTGAGCTCGCCCTTGCAGGTGGCGACCGCCTTGACGAGGCCCGCGCCGCTCTCGCCGGTGACGGTGAGCGTGTGCATTTCCTCTTGCAGCTCGGCCATCTTGCTCTGCATTTCCTGCGCGGCCTTCATCATCTTGGCCATATCGCCCATCTGGCCCAGTCCCTTGAACATGTCGGTCTCCGATTGCTGAAGTGTTTGTTGTTAGATACGGGGCCGACCCGCATCGCACAAGGGGCCGGGCCGTGCGCGGTCAGGTCGCGCTTTTGGGTTTGCGGCTGGTATGCAGGATCATCGCGCCGCAAATCGCGGCGACAGCCACGATAAAGAGCGCGGGAGAGGCGAGGCATCCTTCGGCAAGGGCCTGAGCTCGCAAACCCGTCGGGTCCGCGGCGGCCACCATCATGGTTAGGCCCGACCAGAGCACACAGAGAACGAGCGCGCCCCAAGGGCTGCGCGCCATGACCGCGATGGCCGAGGCGGCAAGCAAGATGAGCGCGGCAGGTGTGGAGAAAAGGATGATCGCCTCACCCAGCATCGTGACGGGCACGCCGTCCCAATCCGGGCGTTCCTTGTCACACACCTCGGCCAGGGCCGCGCCGGGCACGAGCAGCGCAGCGGCTGTGATCAATCCTCTTCGAACGGGTCCCATTCATCCTCGACTTCGGGCAGGGCATCGGCCATCGCCGCATTTTCAATCTGACGGGCCGTGCGGATTTCGATGATTTCAGCGCCGGGAAAGGCGTCCTTGACGGCCTGCACGAGCGGGTGCCCCTCGGCCTCGCTGCGCAGGGCCATCTCTTTGGCGTCGCGCTTGGCGGCGATGGTTTTCTCGCCGCCCTCGTTGACCAGCGTCACGGCCCAGCGGTTGCCGGTCCAGCGTTGAAGCGCGGCGCCGAGGCGCTGGGCCAGGTCGTGCGGTGCGCCCTCGGTAGGTACGAACTCGATCCGGCCGGGCTGATAGGCGGCCAGCTGGACGCAGGTCTCGACCTCGACCAGCAGCTTGACGTCGCGGTTCGCGCGGATGAGCTCGACCACGTGATGAAAGCTCGGGTAATGGGCGAGGGCCGCGTCCGAGGCGAGGGCGAGCGTCTGGCCCGCGCCATTGCTGCCAGAGGCGCGGGGCTGATGCGACTGGTGCGTTTGCGGCGGCTGACTGGCCGGTGCGCCATAGGCGCTGGTACTGGCCTGCGCCGTGTGACCGCTGCCGCCGGTCTCTGCGTTACCGCCGGGCGCGTCCGTTGGCACCGGCGTATCCTTCAGCTTGCGCAAGAGTTCCTCCGGGCTGGGCAGATCGGCCACATGGGTCAGGCGGATCACCGCCATTTCGGCGGCCATCATTGCGTTGGGCGCGCCTGAAACCTCTTCAAGCGCTTTCAGCAGCATCTGCCACATGCGCGTCAGCACGCGCATAGGCAATGCCTCGGCCATTTGCAGGCCGCGCGCCCGCTCGTCCGGGCCGATAGTGGGATCGTCGGCGGCCTCGGGGGTGATCTTGACCACGGATGTCCAATGCGTGATCTCGGCCAGATCGCGTAGGACAGCCAGCGGATCGGCGCCATCGGAATACTGCGCGCCCAACTCGGTCAGCGCGCCGGCCGCGTCGCCCTTGAGGATAAGATCGAAAAGGTCCAGCACCCGGCCCCGGTCAGCCAGACCCAGCATGGCGCGCACCTGATCGGCGCCCGTCTCGCCCGCGCCATGGCTGATCGCCTGATCCAAGAGCGAGGTGGCATCGCGGGCCGAGCCTTCGGCGGCGCGCACGATCAGCGCCAGAGCATCGTCGGTGATCTGCGCGCCTTCGCTATCGGCGATGCGGTGCATGAGCTTCAGCATCACTTCAGGCTCGATGCGGCGCAGATCAAAGCGCTGGCAGCGGCTGAGAACGGTGACCGGCACCTTGCGGATCTCGGTCGTGGCGAAGATGAATTTGACATGCGCCGGCGGCTCTTCAAGCGTTTTCAATAGCGCGTTGAAGGCCGAGGTGCTGAGCATATGCACCTCGTCGATAATGAAGATCTTGTAGCGCGCGCTGGCCGCGCGGTAGCTGACCGTCTCGATGATGGCGTCGCGGATGTTCTGCACGCCCGTATGGCTGGCCGCGTCCATTTCCATCACGTCGACATGGCGGCCCTCCATGATGGCCACGCAATGCTCGCAGACGCCGCAGGGGTCGGTGGTGGGCCCGCCGTTTCCGTCCGCGCCGATGCAATTCATCCCCTTGGCGATGATCCGCGCGGTGGTGGTTTTGCCGGTGCCGCGAATGCCCGTCATGATGAAGGCCTGCGCGATGCGGTCGGCCTCGAACGCGTTTTTGAGGGTGCGCACCATCGCATCCTGCCCGACGAGATCGGCAAAGGTTTCGGGCCGGTATTTGCGGGCCAGAACGCGGTAGCCGGAAGGGGCGGTGTCGGTCATGTGGGGCGCCTGCTGGAATCGTCTGCTGTCAGGCGGTCAACGTAGCCGCGGCGCGCGCCCGCGTCCACCGCCCGAGCGTCACAACATCCAAAGGACCGCGCCGGTGCCGAGCGTCGCGAGGGTCAAGAGCGCGGCAAGGCGGCTGAAATTCTTGGAATCGGTCACTTCGGCGTCGTTGCATGTCAGCCGCTCATGCGTTTTGTTAGCCTGTCGCGCGGCGGTCCAGTAAATGACGATGGCGGTGAGCAGAAAGAGGCTGGCAACGCTCTTGGCCGCCCATGTCGGCTCGAACTCGCCAAAGACGGCCTTGAGCGCGATGGCGACACCGACCGCGCCGAGGCCGAGACCCATCCAGGAATTGAACGTGCGCTCATTTGCCATGATGGTCCGGTCCTCGGCCCAGTCGGTGCGCTGTTCGGCTTTTTCGGTCTTGTCGCTCATCGCCACGACGCTAAGCCATGCGCGGCCATTTGGCGAGACGGGTTTTTCTGGCGCATGGTGCGCGGGGCGTTATAGCTTGGGTGCGGGCCGCAAGAGGATCGGAGACCGTGCCATGAAGCTGAGAGGATTGCGCCGCAGCCGCAATATCGAGGATCGCCGCCGCTCGGGCGGCGGCGGGCGCGGCGCTGGCATCGGCGGTGTCGGCCTGATCGTCGTGCTGGCTATCGGCTATTTCGCAGGGATCGACGTGACGCCGCTCCTGCAGGGAATGCAGGGCGGTCCGGTACAATCGTCGCAGCCGCGTCAGCTTAGCGCCGAGGAAGAGCGCGCGGCCGAGTTCAGCGCCCGGGTGCTGGCCACCACCGAAGAGGTCTGGAGCGATCTGATGCCCCGGCAGGCGGGGCAGGAGTATCGCCCGCCGGTCATGGTTCTCTATTCCGGCGTCACGCAAAGCCCTTGCGGCGGCGCATCGGGCGCGACGGGGCCATTTTACTGCCCAGCGGATCGCAAGGCGTATCTCGATACCGAATTCTTTGCCACGCTGGCCGAGCGGCTGGGCGCGCGCGGAGATTTCGCCGCGGCATATGTCATCGCGCATGAGGTCGCCCATCACGTCCAGAACGAGCTGGGCATTCTGGGGCAGGTCAATGAGGCCCGGCAAGCCAGCGGCGAGGCGCGCGCCAATGCGCTGACCGTGCGGCTGGAGCTTCAGGCAGATTGCCTCAGCGGTGTCTGGGCGCAGGCGGTGGGCGATTTGCTGGAGCCGGGCGATCTGGACGAGGCGCTGAACGCGGCGCGCCGGATTGGGGATGATCACCTGCAACGTCAGGCGGGCCGCGTGCCACAGCCCCACACCTTTACCCATGGCACCTCCGAGCAACGCTCGCGCTGGTTTGCCCGCGGATACGAGCGCGGGCAGATGGCCGCCTGCGATACGTTCGGCGCCGAGCGGCTTTGAGGGGCGGGGCGGGTGACGGGCTTTGTCCTTCACGCCCTGCCGGTGCTGCGCGGTATCCTTGCCACCGCGCCCCTGCCGGGTGCGGGTGGCGAATACGAGGCCGACATGACTCACCTGGACGACTGGCGGCCCTCAATGGTGATCACGCTGACGGAGCTCCCCGAGATGGTCGCCGTTGGCGCGGGCGATCTGGGACATTCCGTCGTCGGAATGGGCGCGCGCTGGGTTCATGTGCCAGTTCCAGACTTCGGCGTGCCGGATGCGGCGGGGATGGTTATATGGCGCAAGGCAGCGCCTGCCGCGCTGTCCGCGCTACGCGGAGGGGGGCGCGTCCTTATCCACTGCCGGGGCGGCTGCGGACGCTCGGGGATGGCCGCGCTGCGCCTGATGACCGACGCGGGCGAGCCGGGCAGCGCCGCGCTGGCGCGGCTGCGCGGCGTGCGTCCCTGCGCCGTCGAGACGAAGGCGCAGATGCGCTGGGCCCTGCAAGGGGCTGGACCGGGCACCGGGACGGAGAAGGCGGTGTAAGGTGAGAGGCTGGACAACGACCCAAGCGGGGCTCGTTACGGCTGCTTCCTTCCGGATCTGACCGGGTTGGCGAGGCGCCTGCCCGCGCCAACCTCTCACCTCGCTAGATAGACAGGATGGCGCAATGATGCAAGGGGGGCTGGCGTGCCTGCTGCGCGAGTGAGTTCGGAACGGTGAAGGCGCTATAGCGCCAAGTAGCCAATGGCTGAGAACGTCAGCATGACGCCGCCCCACTGGCCGGGCGTCATGCGTTCGCGCAGGATGGCCCAAGCAAGGATCACCGTGATCATGCCGAAGGTCGAGGCGGCGACCGAGGCGAATTCGGGCCGCGCCATGCCGGCCGCCGCGATCACGATGCCAAGCGCGATGCAGTCGAGCACCCCCATGAGGCCCAGAAGCGGCAGCGCGCCGCGCGCGGGCCAGCGGATGCCGCCCGATGTCGCCAGAAGGATCAACGCAAGCCCCACAGCTATGATGCGCGTGACCAAGATCGCGGGCACTTCGCTGCCCGCATGTGCCGCCGCCTGGCCGAGCGCGAAGGTCGCGGCGAAGGCCGCGCCGCCAAGGACTGCCCAGACGATTGCCGCACTCTTGTTTCCGCTGCTTGCCGCCTCGTCTGTCAGCAGTCCCACGATGGCGACGCCGGCGATGACCGCGCCCACCGCGAGCCATTGATCCGCGCTGACCGCCTGGCCCGAGGCAGCGGCCCAGCCGACGGAGAGCACCGGATAGGCGCCGATGATGGGCGCGACAAGGCGCACGGGGCCAATCTCGAACGCCTTGTAGAGCCCCAGATAGGCTAGCGTGAAGGTGATGCCGCTGGCCATGGCAAGAGCGCTCGCCGTGCCACTCATCGCGGCCCAGTCTCCGACCAGAAACGCGGCGGGCGCCATCACCAGCGTACCGACGATCAGCACCGTTGTCAGCGCAGGCAGGATGCCGACCCGCTGCGAGACATAGCGCACGCAAATGTCGTGGATGCCCCAGCAGAGCGCCGCGATGAGGCCAAAGACGAGTGAGCCCATCAGTTGGGCGGCCGAAAGAAGGGGACCATGAACACGATGCACGCGACGAGGAAGAACACCGAGCCGAACATGGCCCAGAAATGGCCGATACTTGCGATGCAAAAGCCCACCGCAGAGATCAGGAACAGGATCCACCCCAGAAAATTGATTTGATGATCGGTCATATTGGTGAAGGCTCTTGTTGCTTGGAACTCTCTTCCGCGATATTCTGGAAGGTAAATAAATATTCCACAGATGCAATCATTGCATCTTCTGGGGAGATGCGACGATGCTCGACGATATCTACGCCAGGGTCCAGCCCGGTCCGCCGCGCCCCAGTAAAATAATCGAACCGCGCGTGTTCTCGATGCCGCCGGGCACCGAACGCTACGTCGTCGAGGGTAGTGGCGCCATTCTGATTCGCATCGAGGCGGGTGACCGCTTCACCATCACCAATGATGAGGGCGGCCAGCCTTGCGAGGTGGTCGCGGCAGATGAGAAAGGGGTGATCGACCCCGGCATCATCGGCGGCGCGTCCAATAGCGATGCGGCGGGGCTGAAGGCGCTGCTGAGCGCCAGCGACCAGTCCTTGCGCGGTCTGCGCATGGGTCTGGAAGCGCGCGGGCTGAACCTGTCGCAGGCGCGCGCGCATCGGTTCTGGGATGCAGGCACTCCGGCCAAGGCCACTCAGGATTTCGCGGTGGAGCGGGACGGCGTTTTGATCATCGCGGCGCCGGGCGGCGCCATGGACCTCGAGGCGCAGGACACGACAACGCCGCTGACGTTGATGGTCCACCGCGCGGTCATCAAGCGCGTCGCCAAGTTCGAGCTGCCCGAGCCGCTGGCCGAGCCGCTGCAAAGCATCCGGGTGCACAGCGCCACCGCCGAGGCCTATTTCGTCAAGGCGGGCGACTACATCCAGATCCAGGATGTCGACGGGCGCCAATGCACCGATTTCGAGTGTTTCTCGGCCTCCAAGCTGGACAAGGGGATCGAGCACGCGCTGGACGTGACCACTACACGCACCCTGATGAGCCATGCCTACCCGATGCCGGGGCTGCATGCGAAATACTACGATCAGGAAATGCTGCCGCTGGTCGAGGTGGTGCAGGACACATGCGGGCGGCACGATGCCTTCGCGCTGGCCTGCTCGGCCAAGTATTACGACGATATCGGTTATCCGGGGCATGTGAACTGCTCGGATAATTTCAACCGCGAGCTGGCGCGCTACAATGTCGGCGGGCGGCCCGGCTGGATGGCCATCAACTTCTTTTTCAACACCAGCATCGACGATCATGGCGTCATGTATACGGACGAGCCGTGGTCGCGCCCCGGTGATTACGTGCTTTTGCGCGCGCTGACCGATCTGGTCTGCGTCAGCTCGGCCTGCCCGGATGACACCAGCGCCGCCAATGGCTGGAATCCAACCGATATTCACATCCGCACCTATAGCGGCACCGAGAAATTCAGCCGGTCGGTAGCCTACCGTCCGACACCCGATTCAGAGGCGAAAATGACCAAAGAAACCGGATTCCACGACAATTTTGCCAAACTGACGCGCAATTTCATCGAGTATAATGGCTATTGGCTGGCCGATTGCTTTGCCGAGACCGGCCCGATCGAGGAATACTGGGCCTGCCGCAAGGCCTGCGCGATCATGGATCTCAGCCCCTTGCGCAAGTTCGAGATCACCGGCCCGGATGCCGAGAAGCTCTGCCAGTATGTCTTTACCCGCAACATGAAGACGCTGGCCGTAGGCGGCGTGGTCTATACCGCGATGTGCTACGAGCATGGCGGCATGATCGACGACGGCACAGTCTTCCGCCTCGGGCCGGAGAATTTCCGCTGGATCGGCGGCACGGATTATGGCGGCGAGTGGATCCGAGAGCAGGCCGAGAAGCTGGGCCTGAAGGTGCTGGTACGCTCTTCCACGGACCAGTTGCAGAACGTCGCCGTTCAGGGGCCGAGCAGCCGCGATCTGCTGCGCAAGCTGGTCTGGACCGCGCCGCATAATCCCGAGTTTGATCAGCTGGGCTGGTTCCGCTTTACCCCCGCGCGGCTGCATAACGAGACGGGCACGGCCTTTGTCGTCAGCCGCACCGGCTATACCGGCGAGTTGGGCTATGAGGTAATGTGCCATCCCAAGGATTGCGACGAGATATTCAAGGCGATCTGGGACGCGGGTCAGGAATTCGGGCTGAAGCCGATGGGCCTCTCGGCGCTCGACATGGTGCGTATCGAGGCCGGACTGATCTTTGCGGGCTATGATTTTTCCGACCAGACCGATCCGTTCGAGGCGGGCATCGGCTTTACCGTGCCGCTGAAGTCGAAAGAGGATGATTTCATCGGGCGCGACGCGCTGATCCGCCGCAAGGAGCATCCGGTGCGCAAGATGGTCGGCCTCGAGATCGACAGCAAGGTGCAGGTCAGCCACGGCGATTGCATCCATATCGGCCGCGCGCAGATCGGCGAGGTGACATCGTCGATGATTTCGCCGCTTCTGGGCAAGAACATCGCACTGGCGCGGGTGGATGTGACCCATGCGGACTTCGGGACCGAGGTGGAAGTCGGCAAACTTGACGGACATCAAAAACGTCTGCCGGCCACCGTGGTACCCTTTGCCGCATATGATCCCAAGAAAGAGCGTCCACGATCATGACCGAGACAGTGCTGGACAAGCTGGGCGGCGAGGCCGCATTGAAACGCCTAGTCGAGCATTTCTACGATCTGGTCGAGGCGCGCCCCGAAGGCGCGCAGATCGTGCGCCTGCATATGGACGGCCACGGGCTTGCGGCGACGCGGGAACAGCAGTTCAATTTTCTCTGCGGGTTCTTTGGTGGGCGGCAATATTACAAAGAGCTGCACGGCCATATGAACGTGAAGCTGATCCACGAGCATATCCCGATCACCGCCGAGGATGCCGAGAATTGGCTGGCCCTTATGGATCGCGCGCTGGCCGATCTGGGCCATTCCGGCGCCCATGTCGAGCGGATCCGCGCGACATTGCGGCGCGTGGCGCTGATCCTGGTCAACGATGGCGATGTGGTGGGCGAGCATAGCAAGCGTCTGGCCAGTATCTGACCGGGCAGGGTGCCGTGTCCAGAGGCTCACCGATGACGCAGCAAGGCACGCGCCGGAGCCTGCGGGTCCTGGTTTTACGCGAAGCCCGCGCTTACCTTGGCCACAGCATCCGCTGCTCGGGCGGCAATTCGCTGCGTCTGATCGGGCGATATCTGGTGGATAGCGCCTTCACGGCGGCGTCTGCATGCCCGTCGATGGCAAGGCCCAGCACCTCGCCCATGATCCCCGACCCCTTCATGGCGATGACCACCGAATGGCCTTTGCCTTGAATGATGTAGTGGTGCAGGGCCGGGTCATAGGGAAACCGGCCCCAATGCAGGTTCTCGTTCTTTGTCGAACCGTGCAGAATGAAATGATCGCGCGCACCCGCGTCGATGGCGCCTATCGTCTCGTGACGGAATGCTGGCATGCGTGTGCGCCAGAGGGCCCAGCGGCCGTCCTCGGGGACGATATCGGGATGCATCGAAAACTGGGCTGACGTGGCCACGACGCGGTCGACCTTGGTATATTGCGGCAGCACCAGCGCCATGAAGCCGCCCATGCTGTTGCCCAGCGCGACCACCTCCTTGATCCGGTGCTCGCGCACCACATGCTCGATCTGTGCGGCGATCGCCTCGGCAAGGCCGGGCGCATTCATCCACGTTCGAGCGCGCTCGGAGACCAGCAGCACGTGGTTGCGGCCCCCGTCCGACGCCGTGCCGATGAACTCCCACGGCGGATAGGCCCACCGCCTTTTGCCGACGCTACTCAAGCTGACGACCAGGCGCGAGCCGGTGCCCGGGAGATAGCCGATGATGTGGTCGTCATGCTCGACCCGCAGGTCGATGGGCAGATGCTGCTTGGTGTCGTTGGTCATGTGTCTACCCGGCTGATGTGACAGTTTTCTTAGAATGCGGGGCGCACGAAAACAACTGCGTGGTGCGCGGCCGGTTTGAAAATGAAAAAGCGCGGTGGGATTACCACCGCGCTTTGCCGTCATGTAGATCCGCCTCGCGTCAGTTCTGCAGATAGACCTCGAGACTGTCATCCATCGCGTCTTTCCACGGCGTATGGTGCTTGGGCGCCATGGTTCCGGTCATCACCGATTTGTAGCTGTTATTGCGGAAGGTCATGATGTCCTGCTTCTTGTGACCTTTCCACTCCTTGAACGCCTTGCAGGCGCCCTCGACGTCGAAACTGGGATAATCGGTCTCGGCGATCAGCTCCTTGATGTAGTCGCCCTGGTACCAGATGGCGTCGTAATCATCCTCGCCCGCATCTTCGCGCTTGATGCGGTCGGCGACATCGGCCTCCATCTCGGATTTGCCGGGGATCGCGATCTTGCCCATGATGGCATCACGCACCCACCAGGCCTGCGCGTCGAACATGTTGAAGGTGAACCACTGGTCCTGCATCCCGAGATAGAACATCGACGGGTCATGCACCCATGCGACACCCTTGTAGAGATCGGCGGTGGCCAGGCGGTTGGCGGTGCGCAGGCGCAGCGCGTCCTCCATGAAGGGGAAGTGGTGCTGATACCCGGTGCAGAGCAGGATCGCGTCCACGTCCTTGGTGGTGCCATCCTTGAAATGCGCGGTCTTGCCGTCGACATGCGTCAGCAGGGGGACTTCCTGCCAGTTGTCGGGCCATTTGTAGCCCATCGGCGCCGTGCGGTGGCTGACGGTCACGGATTTGCAGCCGTATTTCCAGCACTGGCTGCCGATATCCTCGGCCGAGTAGGAGGTGCCGATGATCAGGATGTCCTGATCCTTGAACTCGACCGCGTCGCGAAAATCATGAGCATGCAGGAT
The DNA here is from genome assembly GCF_043355895.2 of Roseovarius maritimus. Lineage (NCBI taxonomy): Bacteria > Pseudomonadati > Pseudomonadota > Alphaproteobacteria > Rhodobacterales > Roseobacteraceae > Roseovarius > Roseovarius maritimus. The sequence continues at coordinate 55,188 of NZ_JBHFPF020000008.1, read as the reverse complement.
GCGGCCCGGAAACTTGTCGAAGCCCTTGAATTCGGGCACGTTCGGCGTGCTGAAATGCCCCGTCGCGCAGATGACGTGATCGAACTCCTCGGTGTATTCGTGATCCTTGGGCAGGTCGCAGACAGTGACGTGGAACTTGCCGTCCTTTTTCTCGACATAGCGCACGGTGGTTTCGAACCGGATCCAATCGCGCACCCCAGCCTTCTTCACGCGGCCTTCGATATAGTCGAAAAGGACGGCGCGGGGGGGATAACTGGCGATCTGTTTGCCGAAATGCTCTTCGAACGAGTAGTCGGCGAATTCCAGACCCTCCTTGGGACCGTTCGACCAAAGGTAACGATACATCGACCCGTGCACCGGCTCGCCATATTGGTCCACGCCAGTCCGCCACGTATAGTTCCACAGGCCGCCCCAGTCGTCCTGCTTTTCAAAGCAGACGATCTCGGGGATGTCCTCGCCCTTGGCCTGCGCGGACTGAAATGCGCGCAGCTGTGCAAGGCCCGAAGGACCGGCGCCGAGGATTGCGATACGTTTTGTCATGGAAGTCTCCCGTTGGTTCAAACCGGTTTTTTTGTTGGTTCATTTGGTATGGACCAATTCAATCGGCGGCACCCACGGGTGTCAAGAAAATTGGGTCATTTTCGGGCGTTTTTGGTGCCCGCATCTAGCCTTCTTGCAAGAGCTGGCGCTGCTCCTCGATCAGGTGCAGCTTGATGAATTCGACGGCGGCGTCTGTATCGCGGGCGGCTATGGCGTTGAAGAGGCTATTGTAGCGCTTTTGATAGGCCTCGATGCGCGCGGGGGTCAGGTGCCGGCGCAGCTGCGCGGTACGGAAACTCTGGCGGCAGGCGTCCAGCACCAGATCGTAGCAGCCCGCGATCAGCGGATTTCCCGTGCCGGCCGCAATCTTGCGGTAGAATGCCTCTTCATGGCGCACGAAAGCACCCGCATCGGTGTGCACAGCCTCGATATCGCTCAGGATTTCGCCCAGTGCCTCGATGTCGCGGGGCGGCATGTTGACCACGGCAAGGCGCACCATGTCCGGCTCGAGGATGCCGCGGATCACCTGCAAGTCCAGCGGGCTGGACGAGGCGGCGATTTCACTATGCGAGGCGGCGGGCGCGCCGCCGGTCTGCGGGTTGACATAACTGCCGCTGCCCGCGCGGCGGCGGATCAGGCCGTGGCTCTCCAGCACTTCCAGCGCCTCGCGCACGGTGTTGCGGGCCACACCCAGATCCGCGGACAGCATCCGCTCTGACGGCAGGCGCTCGTCCACCGCGTATTCGCCGCTGCGGATGCGCCCGAAAAGCGTATCGACAACGGTCTGGACCGTCGCGCTCATCTGGGTCTGGGCGGTGAAGGCGGGTGTGAGTTGCGCCAGCGACATGAGGGTTTCCTTTTCCGTCGATCGACCCCAGTTTACACAATGCACTGCGCACGCAAACGGTGAATTTGTAACGCGCGCTCAATCGAAGGAGCCTGATATGAAAACCGAAGATACCGAAAGCGGTCCGGTCGAGCTGTGGACCCCCAAGGAAATTGCGGATACGCGCGATGATGTCGTGCTGATCGACGTGCGCACCCCGCAGGAACATGCGCTGGAGCGGATCAGCGGCGCGATGCTGATGGCGCTGCAGGAGTTTCGCCCCGAGTACCTGCCGGATCAGAAATCCAAGCGGATCGTGCTGCATTGCGGCTCGGGCGTGCGCTCGGGCAAGGCGGCGCAGCAATGCCTGGACGCCGGTTTCCACCGCGTCGCGCATATGGAGGGTGGCCTCGCCGCGTGGAAAGAGGCGGGGCTGGAATACATTGGCACCGACATAGCCTCGGGCGCGCCCAAGAAGATGCGCAAGGATAACTGACAGGGTTTGGATGATAAAAGGGGCGCGCCGGATCGGCGCGCCCCTTGAAAAATCCACCTGATGCGGGGTCAGATGTCGATCGTGTTCTCGCGCTCCCAGCGTGAGAAGTGCGAGACGAACTGGTTCCATTCGTCGCGCTTCATCTTGAGGAAAGCAGCCGAGAATTCCTCACCCATAGATGCCTTCAGCTCCTTGTCGCTGTCATAGGCGCGCATGGCGTCCAGCATGTTCAGGGGTAGCTTGGGCGCTCCCTTCACCTTGTGGCCGTCGGCATACATGTCGATATCGTGACGCTTGCCCGGATCGGCCTTCGAGCGCACCCCCGAGAGGCCCGCCGCGATGATGACCGCCTGCAGCAGGTAGGGGTTCACCGCGCCATCGGGCAGGCGCAACTCGAACCGGCCGGGGCCGGGGACGCGCACCATATGCGTGCGGTTGTTCCCCGTCCAGGTGACCGAGTTCGGCGCCCATGTCGCGCCCGATGTGGTGCGTGGCGCGTTGATGCGCTTGTAGCTGTTCACCGTCGGGTTGGTGATCGCCGCCAGCGCGCTCGCGTGCTTCATGATCCCGCCGAGAAAGTGCTTGCCCTGCTCGGACAGGCCCAGCTCGCCGGTGGGGCTATCGGACTTTTCAGCGGCAAAGATATTGGTCTTGGCATCCTTGCCCGCACCGTCCCAGACCGAGATATGCGCGTGGCAGCCGTTGCCCGTGAGGCCCGGGATGGGCTTGGGCATGAAGGTGGCGCGCATGCCGTGCTTTTCGGCGACGGTCTTGGTCATGAACTTGAAGAAGCTGTGCTGGTCCGCCATCTTGAGCGCATCGTCGAAATCCCAGTTCATCTCCCACTGGCCATTGGCATCTTCGTGGTCTGACTGGTAGGGGTTCCAGCCCATTTCCAGCATGTAGTCGCTGATCTCGCGGACCACCTCGTAACTGCGCATCATTGCCTGCTGATCGTAGCAGGGCTTGCCCGCCTTATCGAGATTGTCGGAAATCTGCGTGCCTTCGGGCGTGAGCAGGAAGAACTCGGCCTCGATGCCCGTCTTGATATGCATGCCCTCGTCGGCGGCCTCCTTGATCAGCCGGCGCAGCACGTTGCGCGGCGCCTGGGCCACGTCCTGCCCCTCCATCATGCAGTTCGCGGCGACCCAGGCGATCTCGGGCTTCCAGGGCAACTGTATGACCGAGTCCGGGTCCGGCACGGCCAGCATGTCGGGATGGGCTGGCGTCAGATCGAGATAGGTCGCAAAGCCTGCAAAGCCCGCGCCATCCTCCTGCATGTCGGCGATGGCGCGCGTGGGAACCAGCTTGGCTCGCTGGGCGCCGAAGAGGTCAGTAAAGGAGATCATGAAGTATTTGACGCCATTGTCCTTTGCGAACTTGGCCAGATCGGTAGTCATGTTTTGTTGTCCCTGTTGTTTTATTTGTGGGAGGCTAAAAGCAAAAAAGGCGCGGCACAATCTGCGCCGCGCCTTTTGCGCCTCGGTTTAGTAGCTGGAACCCGGCTTGCCCGGATACCAGCTGGTTCCGGCCAGCGGGATCTTGGCCATCGCTGCCGCCTCCATGGTCAGCGCGCACAGATCCTCGGGCTCGAGATTGTGCAGATGGTTCTTGCCGCAGGCCCGCGCGATCGTCTGCGCCTCGAGAGTCATCACCTTGAGGAAGTTGTTGAGGCGGCGCCCGCCCTCGATCGGATCAAAGCGCTTCATCAGCTCGGGGTCCTGCGTCGTGATGCCCGCCGGATCGCGGCCCTCGTGCCAGTCGTCATAGGCGCCCGCCGTGGTGCCCAGCGCGTTATACTCGGCTTCCCAGCGCGGATCGTTGTCGCCCAGCGCGATCAGCGCGGCAGTGCCGATGGCAACCGCATCCGCGCCCAGCGCCAGCGCCTTCGCGGTGTCCGCGCCGCCGCGAATGCCGCCCGAAACGACCAGCTGCACCTCGCGGTGCATGTCCATGTCCTGAAGTGCGCGTACCGCCTCGCCGATGCAGGCGAGGATGGGCTGGCCCACATGCTCGATAAAGACGTCCTGCGTGGCCGCCGTGCCGCCCTGCATGCCGTCCAGAACAACCACATCAGCGCCGGCCTTGACCGCCAGCGTGGTGTCGAAATAGGGGCGCGCGCCACCGATCTTGACGTAGATCGGCTTTTCCCAGGCCGTGATCTCGCGCAGCTCGAGGATCTTGATTTCCAGATCGTCAGGGCCGGTCCAGTCAGGGTGGCGGCAGGCGCTGCGCTGGTCGATGCCCTTGGGCAGGTTGCGCATCTGCGCGACACGGTCCGAGATCTTCTGACCCAGCAGCATGCCTCCGCCGCCTGGCTTGGCGCCCTGGCCGACGACCACTTCGATAGCGTCGCAGCGGCGCAGGTCATCGGGGTTCATGCCGTAGCGCGACGGCAGCACCTGGTAGACCAGTTTCGAGGAATGGCCGCGCTCTTCTTCGGTCATGCCGCCATCGCCGGTGGTGGTCGAGGTGCCGGCCAGCGTCGCGCCCCGGCCCAGCGCCTCCTTGGCGGGGCCTGACAGAGAGCCGAAGGACATGCCGGCGATCGTCACGGGAATATCCAGTTCGATCGGCTTCTTCGCATAGCGTGTGCCCAGCGTCACCTTGGTGTCGCATTTCTCGCGATACCCTTCGAGCGCATAGCGCGAGATCGACGCGCCGAGGAACAGCAGGTCGTCGAAATGCGGCAGCTTGCGCTTGGAGCCGCCTCCCCGAATGTCATAGATGCCGGTGGCAGCCGCACGGCGGATTTCGGCATTGGTCGGGTTCGAAAAGGTCGCCGACTGGATGGGTACGGTGCGCGGTGCGTGCTTGGCGTCGTCTTTCATGGCGGCCCCCTCAATATGCGTTGTCGATGTCAAAATTATAGAGCTTGCGGGCCGAGCCATAGCGCTTGAACTCTTCGGGCTTGGCATCGCATTCGCCGCGCTCCAGCAGGTCGGCGAGAATTTCCAGATGTTCGGGGCGCATCTCCTTCTCGATGCAATCGGCGCCCAGAGACTTGACCTTGCCGCGCACGAAAAGGCGCGCCTCGTAGATGCTGTCGCCCAGCGCGTCGCCCGCATCGCCGCAAACAACCAGATTGCCGGTTTGCGCCATGAAGGCGCTCATATGGCCGACATTGCCGTGCACGATGATGTCCGCGCCCTTCATCGAGATGCCGCAGCGCGAGCTGGCATTGCCCTTGATGACGAGCGTGCCGCCATGGGCGGTAGCGCCGGCATACTGGCTGGCGTCGCCGTCGATGATGACCGTACCCGACATCATGTTCTCGGCCACGCCCGGACCGGCCGAGCCATGCACGCGGATCGTGGCCTGCTTGTTCATGCCGGCGCAGTAATAGCCGGTCGAGCCCTTGACGATCACCTCGATCGGCGCGTCAAGGCCGACGGCGATGGCATGGCTACCCTTGGCGTTGACGATTTCCCAAGCGGTCTGGTTGGTGTCTTTGGCCTGCGCCTGCAGCGCGGCGTTGAGGTTGCGCAGGCCCTGCGCCTCGAGGTCGAAAGTTTGCATTTACGCGGCCTTCTCGGTTGCGGTGGGTGCAGCGTTGTGGCTCCAGAAATAGACGGTCGAGGGCTCGGGTTCCCAAACGCGGGCATGCTCGATGCCGGGCAGGTTGACGAGCGCGCGGTATTCGCTGCCGAAGGCGACATACTGGTCCGTCTCTGCCATCACGGCGGGCTTGCACGCGATCGGATCGCGCACCACGCCAAAGCCGTCCTTGGTGCCGACGACGAAGGTGAAGAACCCGTCGAGATCGTCGAGGCTCGATTCCAGCGCCTCGCCCAGCGTCGCGCCGTTCTGCATCCTCCATGTCAGGTAGGCCGCGCCTACCTCGGTGTCGTTCTCGGTCTCGATATGCACGCCCGCCTTGCGCAGCTTGCGGCGCAGGCTGGCATGGTTCGAAAGCGAACCGTTATGCACGAGGCACTGGTCGCGCCCGGTGTTGAACGGGTGCGCGCCCATCGTGGTCACGGCGGATTCCGTTGCCATGCGGGTGTGGCCGATGCCGTGGCTGCCCGTCATCGACGAGATGTCGAAACGTGCGGCGACGTTCTTGGGCAGCCCGACCTCTTTGTAGATCTCCAGCTTTTCGCCCGTGCTCATGATGCGCACATCGGGGCGGATATCGGCCAGCACTGTGCGCGCGGCGGCGGCCCACGCGGTGTCGATCTCGATCACGGCATGCGTGTCCTTGACGCGCATCGTGACGTCGCCGCCCAGCGCCTTTTGCATGTCCTTGTCCAGATCTGCGAAATCACGGTCGGGCGTGTCCGATTGCACCGTCAGCTTGACCTTGCCAGGGCTGTCGCTGCCGTAGATGGCAATGCCCGCGCTGTCGGGGCCACGGTCCGTCATGGTGATCAGCATGTCCGTCAGCATCTGGCCAAGCTTCGGCTCCAGCGACGTGTCCTTGAGAAAAAGTCCTACGATCCCGCACATGAGTTGCGATCCTTCTGTGATGTCGATTCTGAGGCTAGCAGCAAAGCCTTGCCTGCTCAACTATCAAGAAACAAATTTTCATTTAAGGCAAAAGGAGGCGCGCCATGGCACGCCCACGGTCGCCAGCGCCTCTATCCGGGCTGATTGCCCGCCCATCCGGAATTTTCCAACCCAGGAGGATTGGCGCCAGTGATGAAATTTCACCGCCGCGTTTGGTCTGGGCGCGGCGGTGAGAGCAAAGCTTACGGTTTCAGAGGGATGTGCGGCGCTAAAGGTGGAACACCTGATTGGCGATGATCACCACGATCACCCCTGCGGCCAGCGTGATGTAGGGCAGCATGCCCGCCTTGCGCTGACTTAGGTCGGTGTTGCCGCCCACTGAAAGATCCTCTAGCATCTTGGCCGGAAAAATGCCCTTATCGGTGACGTAGTGGCGATACCAGAAGACGGGCAGGATCAACGCGATGGCGATGATGGCCGAGCGTAGTGTGCCCTCGCCCCAGACATTCGCGCCCGCGCCCAGCAGCATCGCGTTGACGAAGGCCAGGATGCCGCCGATCCACAGCATGATGGTGGGCGCCTTCCAGGGACGGCGGACATCCGCGTTGTCGATCCGGTGCAGCCAGCCCGCATGCAGGTTGAGGAAGTTGAACACCAGGTAGCAGCAGTTTGAGACGGCGAGGACAAAGAGGTAGTCCGACATCAGCAGAAGGATCAGGTTGAAACCCAGATCCGTCCACATGCCGGTGACCGGCGCGCCATGTTCGTTCGTACGCGACAGGTATTTGGGCAGCCAACCATCGACCGATCCCTGGTAGAGCGTGCGCGACGAGCCTGCCATCGACGTCATGATCGCCAGCGTCAGCGCCAGGAACAGCATGACCACCATGATCTTGGCAATGATCGTGCCGCCGCCCACCATGCCCGCCATCGCACCCGCCACGGCCGAGCCGTCGACGATACCCGGCTCCAGCATGCCGTCGACGCCGAGCACGCCCTGAAAGCTGAGCGGAACCAGTGTGTAGACAACGACGCAGACGACGCCTGCGGCGATGATCGCCCGAACGGTATCGCGCTGCGGATCCTTGAACTCGCTGGTATAGCAGATCGCGGTCTCGAACGCGTAGGCGGACCACGCCGCGATGAAGAGGCCGCCAAGGAAGAGGGTCGTGCCCTCGATGTTCCACTCGCCCGAGATGGGAACGAGAGGCAGCAGATTCTCCGCCAGAACATCGCCGGTCAGGAGCGGCACGACGCCGACGATGAGCAGCGGGATCAGAACCGCGAGGCCGATGATCGTCTGCAGCTTGGCCGCTGCGGAAATGCCCTTGTGCTGCGCGATGAAAACGCAAAGCAGGATGGCCGAGCCGACGATGGAGACTGCATTGATGCGCAGCGTCAGGCCCGCATTGAGGAAATCGAGGTTCAACAGCGTGATCTCCCACGCGTTGATCGACGATTCGGCACCAAAGAGCGATGTCAGCACGTATCCGGCTGCCAATCCGCCCCCGATGGCCAGAACGGGCGTCCAGGCCAGCCAGTTGCACCAGACCGACAGGGGCGCGATGATCTTGGAGTAGCGCACCCATGCGGCGGCACCATAGATGGATGCACCGCCCGATTTGTTGGGGAAAAGGCCCGCGATCTCGGCATAGACGAAGGCCTGAAGGAAGCCGAAGCTGACCGACAGCATCCAGATCACCCATGACGGGTTGCCGATAGTGGCGGCGATTCCCCCGATCGAGAACAGCACCAGAGCGGGTACGCCCGATGCCATCCAGAATGCGTCTTTCCAGCCAATAGCCCTTTGCAGGCTACCTCCGCCGCTCTCGCCGGGTGTTGCCATTTGCGTCTTCTCCCACTGTGATTTTTCTTTGCGCAGAGCCGTCTTTGCTCTCAGGAATAAATTTTTCCTGCGACATTCAGTCGCGTTTTTGGGTCGCATGTCAATCGGCGGATCGCCCATATTGCGCAAAAATTGCCTGTGAGGAAATATTATTGCATGGCATTCTTGCTTTTTGAGCGCGGCTGAGGCTCAATGCCTCGACGAATTTTGACTCATCGCAACAGGGGGCCACCACATGGCAATTATCTGGAGACATTCCGCACTGGCACATCGCCACGCCGAAATCGGCGGCGAGCTTGAGGACTGGAACGGCATGGGCACCGCGTGGTTCTACGACCACAGCGAAGAGCGCGGCCAGGCCGATTACGAGCGGGTGCGCACCAAGGCGGGGCTCATGGATGTCTCGGGCCTGAAGAAGGTTCACCTGACCGGGCCGGACGCCGCCTATGTCATCGACCGAACCACCACCCGCAATGTCGAAAAGCTGATGCCGGGCCGCGCGGTCTATGCTGCGATGCTGAACGATCGCGGCATGTTCATCGACGATTGCGTGATCTACCGTTTGTCGGTCAACACCTGGATGGTCGTGCATGGCACCGGCGCGGGCATGGAATCGATGACTGCCGCCGCCGCCGCCAAGAATGTCGCGATCACGTTTGACGACGACCTGCACGATATCTCGCTGCAGGGCCCCGTCTCGGTCGATTTCCTGGAAAAGCACGTGCCGGGCATTCGTGATCTTGCCTATTTCGGTATCATGCAGACCAAGCTGTTCGGCTGCCCCGTTATGATCTCGCGCACCGGCTATACCGGCGAACGCGGCTACGAGATATTCTGCCAGAAAAAGCACGTGGTCGAAATCTGGGACCAGATCCTGGCAGAGGGCAAGGATATGGGTATCGGCCCCGTGCAGTTCAGCACGCTGGACCGTCTGCGCACCGAATCCTACCTGCTCTTCTTTCCCGGCGACAACTCCGAGACCTACCCGCACGAGAACGGCGATCCCGCCGGTGACACCTTGTGGGAGCTCGGCCTCGAATTCGTCGTCTCGCCCGGCAAGATCGGTTTTGTCGGCGCCGAGAACCACTACGCGCTCGAGGGCCGCGAGCGGTTCAAGATCTACGGCGTCAAGCTGGAGGGCGACGTGCCGGCTGACGAGGGCGCGGATCTCTTGCAGGACGGCAAGAAGGTCGGCACTGTGACCTATGGTATGGTTTCGCGCATCAACAAGCATAACGTCGGCATCGCCCGTATGCCTGTGAACGCGGCCAAACCCGGCACAAAACTGACTGTCCGCAACGGCGATGGCACCGAAACCCCCGCCGTCGCCGCCGAGATGCCCTTCTATGACAAGGACAAGAAGATCCGCACGGCCAAGGGCTGACATTTGATTTTGCCGGCGGCGGGGATCGCCCTGCCGCCGGCCACGAAAAAGAGACCAACAGGAGACCATGGCGCACATGTCGAAGTTTGAATTCCCCCCCTCGATCAAGAGCCGCCCGGTCTGGGGCAGCCTCGAGGCGCGCGCGGGCAAGCATCATCTGATGATCGTCGATGCCGAGGGTGCCGAGGCCATTCTGGACATCGCCACGCCCGAGCTGATGGCCAAGGCCCATATCATCTACATTCCGAAGGGCACGGATTACGAGCAAAAGCTGCGCGATCTGGATCCGGCGATCCTGCATGTCGCACCCAGCTATTCCGCCTCGCTTCCGCGTTTGCGCCGTATCCTGCAGGACGCGCATATGGGGCTGCAGATCTACCTCGCGGGGACCGAGGGGCTGATGGGGCAGGCGATGCAGGAGGCGACCGAGGCCGGCATTCCTCACACCGCCATCCAGACCGAGCACCGCGGATCGACTGCACGCCGCATGCAATGCGTGCACTGCAAGGGCATCACCGAGGATGTCGAGGTCGACCCGTTCACCTGCTCGCATTGCGGGCTGACCCTGTTCGTGCGCGATCACTATTCGCGCCGCCTTGCCGCCTATCAGGCCGTCTGCGTCGATGCCGAAGAGCCGGGCAACATTCCTGAACAAAAGGGGATTTACGAATGAGCGGAGCCACCAAGATCAAAGTGCGCGTGACCGAGATCGTCCCGCTGAACGAGCTGGTGACGCGCTTCAAGTTCGAGCCGGTGGATGGCGGGCTATTGCCCACCTTCTCGGGCGGCGCGCATACGGTGATCGAGATGAAGGACGGGGATCGCACGCGCCTCAACCCCTATTCGCTGATGTCCGACCCGGCCGACCGCGGCGCCTACACCATATCCGTGCGCCGCGACGACGAGGGCAGGGGCGGATCGCTCTTCCTGCACCAAAAGGTCAAGGTCGGCGATGAGATGGTTCTGTCGAACCCCGTCAATCTCTTCAGCCTCGATCTGCGCGCAAAGAAACACCTGATGATCGCGGGCGGCATCGGCATCACGCCCTTCCTCGCCCAGATCAAGCAGCTGGACCGCAGCCACGGCAATTGGGAGCTGCATTATTCTGTCCGCAGCGAGGACCTGGCCAGCTACGCCAAGGAGCTGACCTCCGAGCATCCAAATGACGTGCATATCTATCACGATGACCAGGATCAGCGCATCGACCTGGAGCATCTGCTGGATGGCCAACCCCTTGGAACGCATATCTATATCTGCGGCCCCAAGGGCATGATCAACTGGGTGCGCGGCACCGCGAAAGAGCTGGGCTGGCCCCGCGAGTCGGTGCATTACGAGGAATTTCTGGCGCCCAAGCCGGGCAAGCCCTTCGAGGTCAAACTGGCCGTCAGCAACAAGGTGATCGAGGTGGGCGAGCATGAGAGCCTGCTGGAAGCGATCGAGCGGGCCGGGGTAGATGCGCCTTACCTCTGCCGCGGCGGCGCTTGCGGGCAATGCGAGACGGACGTGCTGGAATGCGACGGCAAGATCGTGCACCGCGACCACTGGCTGGAGCCTGAAGAGCACGCCTCGAATGAAAAGATCATGCCTTGCGTCAGCCGTTTTGAGGGCAAGACGCTGGTGCTGGACCGATAGGGGAGCCATTACATGACGATGCAATTCAACGACGAGACGTTCCGCGACGACTACTCGTTTCACAACTCCGCCTGGGCGATCAAACGCTTTCCGTTCCCGTTCGACAAGGATGACTACATGTACTCCGTCAACATGGAGCCGCATGCGGGTGGGCGCGAGGGATCGGTGTTCGACAACCGCTTTGACGTGGACGAGCATTACGTGGCCGAGATGCGTGACCGCGCCATCGTGCTGGATCAGGACCCGCTGCGCTGCCAGTCCCTGCCGCACATGACGCTGGCGGGCTGGGATCTGCTGGAGCTGATCATGGTGGCCAAGTCCGAGGATTACCCGGATCTTTTCGAGCTACACCGTGATGGCGACAAGTGGCGCTGGATCAACAAGCCGCTGGGCATCGACGACACGTTCACTTTCCTTGACGAGACCACGCTGCCCTATGGCCCGATGGAATACATCACCCGCCAGACGCAGGGCGATTTCGCCGTGCTGGACCAGCGCGACGACAACCTCTGGATGGATGCGGGGATGGTGACGACGCAGGCCGATTGGAGCCTCGATTTCGACATCGGTATGAATTTCTTTGAATGGCACGCGCCGGTACCGCTGGCGCATGAAAAGGGCATCTTTGTCCGCGCGCTGAAATTCCTGCTGAACATCCAGCAAGGCAGCCCCGCGCGGCGCCTCAACTGGACGATGACGGTCAATCCGCTGCTCGACACCAGCCCCGAAAACTACCACCAGTGGGGCGTGCAGAAGACTACGCTGACGCCCGAAAATATCGGCGCGAAACAGCATCTGCGGGTCGAGCTTCAGACCTTCTTCCGCCTGCCGCGATCCAACGCGCTGGTCTTTCCGATCCGGTGCTACCTATGTGCTTTTCAGGACGTGGTGAGTGTGCCCAAATGGGGCCGTCGCCTGCACCGCGTCATCCGCGATCTGCCGCAGGAGCTTTTGGATTACAAAGGCTTCAAGGCGAACCACCAGCTGATGCTGGACTACCTGTCGCAATATGATGACGGGCTGCCCACCTCGCCGGGTATCTGGCCGGATCTGGAAACGGAGCCGCCGCTACAGAAATGATCGGATGAGGCGCCCCTTGTGGGCGCCTCAGGTGTTCTGCGGATAACTTATGATCGACAGATACTTGCAGGGCAGCGTCACCAGCCGCTCGGGCCCGTGCGGCGCGTCTGCGTCAAAGAAGAGCGTGTCGCCCGGCAGGAGCGGTATTACATCGTCGCCATGGCGATAATCGACCGCCCCCTCAAGCATGTAGATCGTCTCGATCCCGCCATGCTGAAACGTGGGAAAAACGTCCGACTCAGTGCTGAGCGTGATCAGATAGGGCTCCACGATCACACCTGATCCGTTCGATCCAATATGGCCCAGAAGGTTGTATTGGTGCCCCGCGCGCGTGCCCGCGCGGTCGATCTCGACGCCCTCGCCGGACTTGGTATGGACGTATTCGCGCGCTTCCTCGAAGCGGCGAAAAAATCCGGTGATCGGCACGCGCAGCGCATTGGCCAGCGTCTGCAGCGTGGTCAGCGAGGGCGAGGTGTTGCCGTTCTCGATCTTGGAAAGCATGCCGATGCTGAGGCCGGTCTTGGCTGCCAACTCGGCCACGGTGATCTCCTGCTTGCGCCGATGCGCGCGCAATTCGCGGCCGATCGCGATTTCCAATACGTTTTCACGGTCTTCGCGCTGGGGGCGGTGCGGGTCTTGGGTCAGGCGCGCGGCCTCGCCGCGTGTCAGTCGTTCGACGGTCATCGTTCATCCTGCTCTTCGGGTCGCGTTTTGACTCTCTCCTCGCATACATGGGCATTTTTTCCTCACAGGACAAGAAATATAACTTGAGGGTGAAATTCGCGCGGCGCGCCACGCTCCTTGAGTGAACGAGTTGAGTGGACGAGGAAACCGGGTATTTGAGTAACCTTGCCGCTGATGGCGCTCATCATGAGCAGGGGTGAGCGCCGATCATTATTATTGCTTCATAATCGGGCGCTTCCGCGAGGACGTGTCGGCAATGCGATAAAATGTTAAGAAAAAAACTTGACCCACAGTGAAGACATGCGAGGATACAGGTGATCCGGCGGCATCGACCGTGGCGCAGACCATTTCGGACATCTCGGCATCGACACAGTCGGGCCTGACACAGCGGCACCAAAACAGACCGCGACAACCGGGAGTTAATCATGAAGAAAACACAAACAGCCATTCTGACCGCATTTGCGGCATTTGCCCCATTGGCGGTGATGGCTGAGGACAGCAGCGACCCCATCGTCATCCCTATCCATAACTGGTCTTCGCAGATCGTCATGTCCAACGTCGTCGGCCAGATCCTGGAAGAGCAGGGCGCCTATGTCGAATATGTCACCACTGACAGCCAAGCGGTCTACGAGTCGATTCGCCTGGGCGACGTGACGCTGGAAATGGAAGTGTGGGAGGGCGCCTTCGGTGCCTCCTTCCGCGCAGCAATGGAGAAGGGCGGCATCGTCGATGTAGGCGATCATGACGCGGTCACCCGCGAGGATTGGTGGTATCCCATGTGGACCAAGGAGGCCTGCCCGGGCCTGCCCAGCTGGGAGGCGCTGAACGACTGCGCCGAGGTCTTTGCCACGGTCGAGACCGGCGACAAGGGCCGCTATCTCGATGGTCCGGTCGACTGGCTCAAGCACGGCAAGGAGAGGGTCGAGGCGCTGGACATGGATTTCACCGTGATCAATGCCGGCTCCGCCGCCGCCCTCTGGGCTGAAATCGGCGCCGCCGAGGCCGAGAAGAAGCCGATCGTGGTCTTCAACTGGACGCCCAACTTTGCCGAAGCGGTGTGGCCGGGCGAGTTCGTCGAGTTCCCCGAATGGGAGGAAGGCTGCGATACCGATCCGTCCGTCGGGCCGAACCCCGACGCGCTTTATGACTGCGGCAACCCTGCCGACGGCTATCTGAAAAAGGCCGCATGGGAAGGCATGGAAGAGAAGTGGCCCGCCGCCTATGCCACGCTCGAGAAGATCTCCTTCACCAACCCGCAGATCGCCGAGATGGCCAAGCTGGTCGATGTCGAGGAGATGGAGCCCGAGGAGGCCGCGGCCGAGTGGCTGGACGCAAACGAGGACGTGTGGGCGGGCTGGATCAACTGATCCTGCCGATCTGACAATCTCAATGCCCGGCCCCGCCCGCATGACGCCGGACGGGGCCGATTTGCCTTATTCAGGATGGATCATGGATCAGCAAACCCCAGTCATCTCGTGCCGCAACGTGTGGAAGATCTTTGGCAAGGACCCCGAGACATATCTTGCCACCATGCCCGCCGGTCGCGGCTTCGAGGAGATCCGCGCCGATGGCTATATCGCGGGCGTCAAGGATGTCAGCATTGATGTGAACCGCGGCGAAATGCTGGTGATCATGGGGCTGTCGGGCTCGGGCAAGTCCACGTTGGTGCGCTGTTTTTCCCGCCTGCACGACATCACCGGCGGCACGATCAGCGTCGAAGGTCAGGACGTGATGAAGCTGAGCGAGCGCGAGCTGATCGAGCTTCGCCGCTCGAAGATGGGCATGGTGTTCCAGTCCTTCGGCCTCCTGCCGCATCGTACCGTGCTGGAAAACGTCGCCTTCCCGCTGGAAATGCGCGGGCAGGACCGTCACCAGAGGCGCGAGCGGGCGATGGAGGTGATCAAGCTGGTCGGGCTGGAGGGCCGCGAGGACTACTTTCCGCGCGAATTGTCGGGCGGGCAGCAGCAGCGCGTGGGGATCGCCCGCAGCCTCGCCATCGAGCCGGATATCTGGTTTCTGGACGAGCCGTTCAGCGCGCTCGATCCGCTGATCCGGCGTGAGATGCAGGACGAATTCCTGCGCCTTCAGGCGATGCTGTCAAAGACCATCGTCTTCATCACGCATGATTTCGACGAGGCCCTGCGCCTTGCCGACCGCATCGCCATCATGAAGGACGGCGCGGTCGAACAATGCGACACACCCGACCAGATCGTGCTGCACCCGGCCACCGAATATGTGCGCAAATTCACCGAGGATATCGACAAGTCCCGCGTCGTTCATGCCAGCGTCCTGGCCAGCCCGGATGTGACCGGCACCGGCGCGCCGGTGGATGCGAATATGACCGTGCACCAGATGGCGCAGCTCCTGGTGCAGGACACGCGTGAGGCGATCCCCGTCGAGCGGGACGGCAAAGCGCTGGGTGCATTCAAACGCACCGAGGCGCTGGAAATCCTCGTGGGGTCGAACTGATGGTTGCGACGGCGACAGACAGTCTGCCGCGCCCCGCCCTCAGCCGCCCACGCACGGCGCTGATCCTGATCGGCGCCGCGATCCTGCTGACCTTGCTGCAATATTCCGGTCTCCTGCCCGCTGCGCTTCACCGCCTGCCCGAGGCGTGGATACCGCCCTTCGCCGCGTGGCTGGATGCTGCGTTCAATTTCATCAAGGATGATCTGGGCCTTCTGGCGCTGACGCGGTTCCTGACAGTTGGGCTGGAATGGTTGCTGGACGTGACGGCAAACCTCTTTTTCGGCCAGCGGCGCTGGCCGTTCCTTGGCCCCATCCCCTGGACGGCGATTGCCGCAGTGGCCGCCGTGCTGGGCTATTATTTGGGCGGCTGGAAGATGGCGTTGCTGGGCGGGGGCGTTTTCGTCTGGACTGCGCTGATCGGGCAGTGGACCATTGCGATGCAGACGGTTTCGGTCCTTGTCGTAGCCGCGCCGCTGGCCTTCATCATTGGCCTCACGTTGGGGATCATGGCATGGCGCTATGCTTGGATCGACAGCGCGATCAAGCCAATCCTGTCGGTGCTGCAGACGCTACCCTTCTTCACTTACCTTCTGCCGGCCGTCATCTTCTTCAAGGTGGGGCCGACGGCGGGCGCGGTGGCGACCACGATCTACGCCATCCCCCCGATGATCCTGATGACAACGCTGGGCCTGCAGAAAGTCTCGCATGAGGTGGTCGAGGCAGGCCATATGAGCGGCTGCACGCGCTGGCAACTCCTGCGCCATGTCTACCTGCCCTCGGCCCGGACCGAGATCCTGGTTGGCGTCAACCAGGTTATCATGCTCAGCCTTGCGATGGTCGTTCTGACCGCCTTCATCGGGATGCCGGGCCTCGGCGCCAAGCTGCTGGCGATGATGGGCAGTTTCAAGCTGGGCCGCAGCTTCGAGATTGGCGTGACCATCGTCCTCATTGCCGTCATGCTTGACCGCATGTCCAAGGCATGGGTGGTCAAGCAGCCCGAGCATTTCGAGCGCGGCACGCCCTGGTGGAAGCGTCACGTTCTGTTGCTGACAGCCATCGGCGCCTTCGCGTTCTTCTGCGTGCTGGGGCATTTCGTCGAGGTGGCCACCGATATCGGGCGCAGGCAGAATTTCAGCCAGGGCAAGGAAATCGACGATCTGATGAAGAATTTCCTGGCCCTAGGCTGGGTCAACGCGATTACGGATGGCATCCGCTATTTCCTGAACGTGCAGGTGCTGATCCCCTTCCGCAATTTCCTGCTCAGCATCCCGACGCCGGCGCTGATCCTTGTCATCACGGCCTTTGCGCTCTGGCTCGGCGGGCGGCGTCAGGCATGGCTGGCGGCGCTCTTCTTTGGCCTCGTTGCGCTCTCGGGCTGGTGGGACCGGTCGGTCATCACGCTCTATTCCGTGATCTCGGCCGTGGCGCTGGCGATGCTGTTCGGCCTGCCGCTCGGTATCGCGGCGGCGCGCAGCGACAAGTGGTCCCGCCGGGTCCTTCTGGCCTGCGATACGGCGCAGACCTTTCCCAGCTTCATCTACTTGATCCCCGCCATCATGCTTTTTGGCATCACTGATGTGGCCGTCATCTTCTCGATCCTGATCTTCGCCACGGTGCCGCTGACGCGCTACACCATCGAGGGGCTGCGCACGGTCCCCGAAGAAATGCTGGAGGCGGCGGACATGTCGGGCGCGACGCGGCGGCAAAAGCTGTGGAAGGTGCAACTGCCGCTGGCCCTGCCGACGATGGCCGTGGGATTTAATCAGGCCATCATGTTCGCCTTCTTCATGGTCATCATCGCGGCCTTCATCGGCACGCAGGATCTGGGGCAAGAGCTTCAGCGCACGCTGGCGGGCACGGATATGGGCAAGAATTTCGTTCTCGGTATCTGCGTGTCGCTGATGGCGCTGACCTTCGATCTCACGATCCTGAAATGGGCGAACGATCAGAAGCGCGCGCTGGGCCTCGGCGAATAGACCGATAGCCGGTGCGCCGCCCCCGGCACGAATAGGCGAGGGGGCGGCGCTGGCGCTCGTCAGGCTGCGCAGCTGGCGTGGCCCGCGCGCGCCAGCAAACGCAGGCGCGATGCGAATTCGCCCCTGTCGACATAGCATCCGTGCAGATGGCGGAAGCCCGTAGAGGGATCGAACGCATCGCGCCCGTGCAGCACGCGGCGGTTGTCGAAGACCACCATTTCGCCGCTCTTCAGCCGCAGGGTCAGGTGGTAGCGGGGATCGCGCGTCTTGGCCATATAAGCGCGATAGGCGCCGTAATACTCCGCCATGATCTCCGCCGGCATGTCGAAGATACCCGCCAGATGCGCGTTATACCTGATCTTGATCACCGCGCCCGACCGATCCAGCGTGATGACGGGCTCATGCACGCGAATATCCCAGCCTCGGACAGCACCGGTGCCGGATCGAGCGCCAGAAGGTCCGTCAGTCTCTCCTGCGTCTGGGGGTGCAGCCCGGTGGGGCAATTGTCGCGCAGCCAGATCGTTGGATAGCTGGTCTGGCCTTGGTCCGTCCACGTTACGTCAAGCGCGTCCTAGCGGACCATCAGAGTGTCTATGGTCATGGTCTATCCAGTATTTTTAGATGTAAGTGAGCAAAAATGCGCATCACTGGCAGGGCGGCGGCCACCATTCCTGCGTCTTTGCGTAGGGCGCACCGCAAGCGCGCCACCCCAGCTCAAAACATGTCAGATCCAGTCTCATCCCGAAACGCTAGAACCCTTGCCGAGTCGCGGCAAGCCGCAACGGAGCAGCGCGGTGAGGGCTACGCTGTGCAGTGCGGCGGGATGGGTGATGAAATTAGGTAGGATGGTGCTGTGAGAGAGGATTGAACTCTCGACCTCACCCTTACCAAGGGTGTGCTCTGCCACTGAGCTACCACAGCAATCGGGCGCTGATTAGACGCTAATCGCGGGCCTTGCAACCCTAATCTGGACCCGCCGCGGCACGTCATGTAAAGACGGCGCATGAACGGCAGCGATACCCCGAAGAAAACCCGTAGCGAGGCCGAGATCCGGGAGGATCGGCTCAAGCAGGCGCTGAAGGCCAACCTGGCCCGGCGCAAGGCGCAGGCGCGAGGGCGCAAGGCCGGCACGGCAGGCACAGGAGATGACAATGGTCCCGAAGCGGGCGGCGAGCAGGAAGGCTAGAGGCATATGGACAGCATCATAGTGACGGGGAATGGCCCGCTGAGCGGCACGATTCCCATCGCGGGGGCCAAGAATGCGTGCCTTACGCTGATGCCCGCAACCCTGCTGAGTGACGAGCCGCTGACGCTGACCAATGCGCCGCGCCTGTCGGATATCCGCACCATGTCGCAGCTGCTCGGCTCGCTCGGGGCCGAAGTGTCGACGCTGCAGGGCGGGCAGGTGATTGCCATGTCCTCCCATGCGCTGATCAGCCAGCGGGCGGAATATGACATCGTGCGCAAGATGCGCGCTTCGATTCTTGTCCTCGGCCCGCTTCTGGCGCGGTTCGGTCACGCCGAGGTGTCGCTGCCCGGCGGCTGCGCCATTGGTGCGCGGCCCGTCGATCTGCACCTCAGGGCGCTCGAGGCGATGGGCGCCGAACTGGAACTGAGCGAGGGCTATGTTCTGGCCAAGGCCCCCGGGGGCCTGAAGGGCGGCACCTATGAGTTTCCCATCGTCTCGGTCGGGGCGACGGAAAACGCGTTGATGGCGGCGACGCTGGCAAAGGGCACCACCGTCCTGAAGAACGCCGCGCGCGAGCCCGAGATCGTGGACCTCGCCACCTGCCTGCGCCGCATGGGCGCGCAGATCGAGGGCGACGGCACCGAAACGATCATCATCCAGGGAGTCGAGCGTCTGCACGGCGCAACCCATCCTGTCGTCACCGACCGGATCGAACTGGGCACCTACATGCTGGCCCCCGCGATCTGCGGCGGCGAGGTGACCTGCCTTGGCGGGCGGCGCGCTCTGCTGGAGGCCTTCTGCGAGAAGCTGGAGGCGGCGGGCATGACCGTCACCGAAACGGATAAAGGGCTGACCGTCGCGCGCGGCAATGGCGACATCCGCGCCGTCGATGTGGCGACCGAGCCCTTCCCCGGCTTTCCGACCGACCTGCAGGCGCAGTTCATGGCGCTGATGTGTATCGCCAAGGGCAAATCGGTTCTGGAAGAGAACATCTTCGAGAACCGCTTCATGCATGCGCCCGAACTGATCCGCATGGGGGCGAAGATCGACGTGCATGGCGGAACAGCGACGGTCGAGGGTGTCAGTCGCCTCAAGGGTGCGCCGGTGATGGCGACAGATCTGCGCGCGTCGGTATCCCTGATACTTGCCGGGCTGGCGGCCGAGGGCGAAACGATCGTGAACCGGGTTTATCATCTCGATCGCGGCTATGAGCATGTCGAGGACAAACTGCGCGCCGTGGGCGCCAAAATCGAGCGGGTCTCGGGCCAATGACGGAAGACGCCAAGTTTGAAGACGTAAGTGAGGGGGCGCTGAACCTCGGAGCACTGGATCTGGATGATCTGCAAGTGATCTCGGGGCTGGCGCAGGATGCGATATTTCCCATCACCGAGATGAAGTGGCAGAAGGGCACGCGCCGCTTTGCGCTATTGCTCAACCGGTTTCGCTGGGAAGACAAAGGCGCAGACCGCCACGCGCCAGAGCGGGTGCAATCTGTGCTGGTCATCGACAACGTGCTGGGCGCTGCCAGCCAGGGGATCGACCGGAGCGATCCTGATCTGATCCTGTCGCTGCTGACCGTCACCTTCGAGCCGGGCGAGGATGCTGCGGGCCATGTCCTCCTGACGCTGGCAGGCGATGGCGCCATCCGGCTGGAAGTCGAGGCGCTGGATGTCACCTTGAAGGATGTGACGCGGCCCTATGTTGCCCCCTCGGGCAAGAGGCCGCACCACCCGGAGTAAGCCTGCCACAACAGCCCTTGCACAGGATCAGACATGCCTCGTTACCTCGACCAGACCAGCCCCGATTTCGAGGCCGAGTTCACCGCGCTTCTGAATGCCAAGCGTGAGGACAGCCCCGATGTCGATGATACCGTCGCCGCGATCATCGCTGATGTGCGCGCCCGCGGCGACGCGGCGGTGATCGAGCTGACCGAGCGGTTCGACCGTATCGCGCTGACGCCTGAAACGATGCGCCTCACTGCCGATGAAGTGGCCGAAGCGGCGGGGCAGGTGGACCGGGGCGTGCGCCAGGCGCTGGAACTGGCTGCGGACCGCATTCGG
Organism: Roseovarius maritimus; assembly: GCF_043355895.2. NCBI lineage: Bacteria > Pseudomonadati > Pseudomonadota > Alphaproteobacteria > Rhodobacterales > Roseobacteraceae > Roseovarius > Roseovarius maritimus. The sequence goes on along the minus strand of NZ_JBHFPF020000008.1, from coordinate 34,557 downwards.
GCCTATCACCAGCGCCAGATGCCCGAGGGTGACAGCTGGACGGACGAAGCGGGCGCAACGCTGGGCTGGCGCTGGACGCCGGTGGATGCGGCCGGCCTTTACGTGCCGGGCGGCATCGCGACCTATCCCAGCTCGGTCCTGATGAACGCGATTCCCGCCAAGGTCGCGGGGGTTTCGCGCCTCGCCATGGTGGTGCCTACGCCCGATGGCGCGCTGAACCCCGCCGTTCTGGCCGCCGCGCAGATTGCGGGTGTCGACGAGATCTACCGCATCGGCGGCGCGCAGGCGGTAGCCGCGCTGGCCTATGGCACCGAGACGATTGCGCCGGTCGACAAGATCACCGGCCCCGGCAATGCCTATGTCGCCGCCGCCAAGCGGCGCGTGTTCGGCAAGGTCGGTATCGACATGATCGCCGGGCCGTCCGAGATCCTTGTCATCGCTGACGGCGCCAACGATCCCGACTGGATCGCGCTCGATATGCTCAGCCAGGCCGAGCATGATGAAAGCGCGCAGGCGATCCTGATCACCACCGATGCCGCGTTCGGGCAGAAGGTGGCGGACGCCATCGACGCGCGCCTGCAAACGCTGGCGCGGCGCGCCATTGCCGGGGTCAGCTGGCGCGATTTTGGCGCGATCATAACGGTGCCCGACCTCGATGTCGCGGCCCGGCTTTCGAACCGCATCGCGCCCGAGCATCTGGAGCTGTGCGTGGCCGATGTGGATGGCTTGAGTGCCAAGATCACCCATGCGGGTGCCATCTTCCTTGGCCAATGGACGCCCGAGGCCATCGGCGATTACGTCGGCGGGCCCAATCATGTGCTGCCGACCGCGCGCTCGGCGCGGTTTTCCTCGGGCCTCGGTGTGCTCGATTTCCTCAAGCGCACGACTTTGGCGCGCATGAGCCCCGGCGCCCTGCGCGCTGTCGGCCCGGCGGCGGAAACGCTGGCGCGGTCCGAAAGCCTCGAGGCGCATGGCCTGTCTGTGCGCGCGCGTCTGGACAAGCTGAACGAGTAGGAGCACCGGCCCTCCTATTGCCCCTTGCCCGCCTGCGCGCTACTGCTGGGGCAACATTCAAGTGCGAAAGACCGCCCATGAACCGCATCTGCCATATCGAACTCGATGACGCCAACCTGCCCGCGCCCACGCCCGAGATCGAGCAGGAGCGCAAAGTCGCCATGTTCGACCTGATGGAGGACAACACGTTTCGCCTGCCCGAGCGTGAGGGCCGCGAGGTGCCCGGCGGTCCTTATCGCGTAGGGCTGTCGATCCGCGACAAGCGCCTTGTCTTTACCATCACGACCGAGGCCGATGCTCCGGCGGCCGAGTTTCACCTTTCGCTCAGCCCGTTCCGGCAAGTGGTCAAGGATTATTACGCCATCTGCGAGAGCTATTTCGACGCGGTCAAGAACATGCCCCCAAGCCAGATCGAGACGATCGACATGGCCCGGCGCGGCATCCATAACGAGGGCGCGCGCATCCTGGAAGAGCGCCTGGAGGGCAAGGCCGATATCGACGCCGACACCGCCCGCCGCCTCTTTACCCTGATCTGCGTTCTGCATTTCGGCGGATAGCGCATGGTGGAAGAGCTTCCTCAGTCGGTGCTTTTCTGCTGCGATTACAACGCGGTGCGCTCTCCCATGGCTGAAGGTATCATGAAGAAGCTCTACGGCACCGGCACTTATGTCCAATCGGCGGGCGTCAAGAGCGAGCAGGATATCGACGGCTTTTCCATCGCGGTCTGCGACGAGATCGGGGTCGAATTGTCGCGCCACCGCGCCCGCAGTTTCGACGAGATGGCCGAATGGGGCGATGACCTCGGCTCGTTCGATCTGGTCATCGCGCTCAGCCCGGCCAGCCAGAGGCGCGCGCTGGATCTGACGCGGGTCCATCATCTCGACGTGCTCTATTGGCCCATCATGGACCCGACCGGCCTGGGCGAGACGCGCGAGTCCAAGCTGGCCGCCTATCGTCAAACGCGGGACCAGATTCTGCGGCATATGACTGAACGCTGGGGTGATCCCAGGGGAGAAGAGACATGATCGAAACCATCAAGCACTATTTCGACTCGTTCAATATCGGCGATATCGAGGGCATGTTGTCCTGCGTCTCGGATGATGTTGCGCATCACGTCAACGAGGGCGGGACGCGCCGGGGCAAGGACATGTTCCGCGACTTTTGCGAGCATATGGAAGAGTGCTACCGCGAAGAGCTGACGGATATGACCCTGTTCCAGACCGACGATGGCAAGCGTGCGGCGGCGGAATACGTGGTCAATGGTACGTATCTGAAAACCGATGACGGCCTTCCCGAGGCCGACGGCCAGACCTACCGGCTGCCCGCCGGTTCGTTCTTTACGTTGGAGAATGGGCTGATCACGCGCATCACGACCTATTACAACCTCTCCGACTGGCGCAACCAGATCTCGTGAGCGGCGCCACCGGATCCCGTGCGGGGATCGAGGTGCGGCCCCTGACCGGCGCCGCGCTCGAGGCGGCGCTGGACGACGTGGCGCGTCTGCGGATCGAGGTGTTTCGCGCCTATCCCTATCTTTATGACGGCGACACCGCATACGAGCGGCGCTACCTGCAGACCTATCGCGACAGCCCCGGTGCCATTCTTGTCGGCGCCTATCATGGAACGCGCCTGATCGGCGCGGCCACGGGCACGCCGATGGAGGATCACGCCGATGACTTTGCCGCCGCGCTGGCGGGGCAGGGACCGGCGGGCAGCGATCCGGACCTTTCGCGGATATTCTACTGCGCCGAGTCGGTTCTGTTGCCCGCGTATCGTGGTCATGGCATCGGTCACGCCTTCTTTGATGCCCGCGAAGATCACGCGCGCGCCCTGGGGCGGGAAACCTGCGTATTCTGTAGCGTCTTGCGCCCGGATGGGCACCCGAAGCGGCCCAGCGGGTATCGCTCTCTCGATGCGTTCTGGCGCGGGCGCGGTTATGCACCGCTGCCCGGAGCCATTGCGCGATTTGCGTGGAAGGAAGTGGGCGCCGCCGCCGAGACGGATCACGATCTACAGCTTTGGATGCGCCACCTCTGACGGCGATGCAAAAATGCCCCGACCCTTGGAAAACTCGGACATCGCCACCGAAATAGCGCCATCCGGTCTGGCCAGTGCCACAATCCGCCGGCTATTTGAACGTGCCCGGGGGGGCCTCACGACAGGAATTCAAGATGCGTCTCACTGCCGCAACCGGCCTATCCCTCACCCTTCTGCTTGGCCTGACGGTCCCGGCCGCGTCCGAAGGACGTGTAAAACTGGGCTATGGGCGCCTTGTCACAAACGATTTCATCGGCGACGGCCATGACCGTTGGCGCACCGGCTCGGTCGCCTCCAGCCGTGTTTGGGGGCCCGAGTGGGACGGAACCGTACCGGATGGGTTTGGCCAGCTGTTGGAGCTACGGCTGAACGCGCAGATCATCGCGCCCGACGATCTGAACATGCCAGCGCCCGGAGATCGACCCTATGCAGGATCGCTCTCGCTGGGTCTGCATACGCATTACAGCGCCCTTGGTAGCGAAGTGTCGCTGGGGGGCGATCTGGTATTTGTCGGCCCGCAAACGGGCCTCGACGGGTTTCAGGACGCGTTCCATGACACTCTGGGCGGGCAGGGCCTCGGCAGCACCGTGCGCCGCACCCAGATCGGTGACGATATCCGCCCGACCGCAGTAATGGAGGTGGGCCGTAGTACGGATTTCGGCGCGATTTCTCTGCGGCCCTTCGCCGAGGCGCGCGCCGGGGACGAGACGCTGATCCGCGTGGGTGCGGACCTGACCATCGGCTCGGCCCTCGATGGCGGGTTACTGTTGCGCGACCCGGTTTCGGGGCAGCGCTATCGCACGGTGCAGAACGGCCTGCCGGGCTACGCTTTCGTCTTGGGCGCCGACACGGCCTATGTCGAGGACAGCGTTTACCTGCCCTCCAGCAGCGGTTACCGCCTGAGCGATGCGCGGAGCCGCGTTCGCGCGGGTGTGCATTACGCCGCCCCGGCAGGTCATCGGGTATTCTACGGCCTGACCTGGCTGGACCGCGAATTCAAGGGCCAGGACGAAGGCCAGATTGTGGGATCTCTGCGACTACACGTGGAATTCTGACAGCTTTTCCTTGACGCGGCTTCCCAGCTTGCTCCTCGTTTGTTAATTTCCCGTTAATAAAAAAAAGACTGAGGCAGGATATACGGGTATGGGAACGGGCTTTCGGGGCACGTTCGTCATTTCCTGGTCGCAAACGACAGTCGACGGGTTTCAGCCCGAGGCGGTCGAACAGATTGCAGTCGGCGCGACATGGCGTTGGCACCGGTCACCCGTGCGCGTCGATGGGCCGCCTGAACTGTTGCGGCTGGAAAATGCGGACGGATATGGGATCAATCGCAAGAGCGCGGCACGCATGGTGCGCCGCCTCGTCGGGGCGGCCGTCAGCGGCACGCGCGACCTGAGCGCGGTGGAAGTGGATGACACGCTGCCTGACAGCAGTTTTGTCGTGACCAACGGCGCGCAAAGTTACACGGTCAGCGTCATCGAGCTGGGGCGTGGCACGCCGCCGCTCCTGATGTTCATCGACGCGCTGCCGCCGCAAGACACCGACATGTGGGTCGTGCATCACACGCTGGAAGGTGCGCAAACCGCATCGACCGGCCCGGCGACGGGCGGTGTCATCTGCTTTACCCCCGGAACGCGCATCGACACGCCGGACGGGCCACGGCTTGTCGAGGAGTTGCGCGAGGGCGACCGCGTGCAGACCAAAGATAATGGCACGCAAGCGATCGAATGGATCGGCAGCCGGCACATGACCGGTGCGCGCCTTTTCGCGATGCCGCGGCTGAGGCCCATCCGCATCCGCGCCGGCGCGCTGGGTGGCACCCGTCCGGACGAGGATCTGCTGGTCTCACCCGAGCACCGCATGCTGATCGAGGGCGACACGGCGCGCGCGCTGTTCAACACGCCCGAAGTGCTGATCTCGGCCAAGGATCTGGTCAATTCCGGCTCGATCAGTGTCGATCTGGCGCTGCGCGAGGTGACCTATATTCACCTGCTGTTGCCCAGCCACCAGATCCTTTGGGCCAATGGTGTCGAGACCGAAAGTTTCCACCCGGCCAGCACTGCCCTCTCGACGCTGAGCGAGGCGGATCGGTTGCGCCTGCTGGCGCGTTATCCGTCGCTGGAGTGCGAGCCGCACACCTATGGTGCCTTCGCCCGCCGGAGCCTCAGCACGCCCGAGGCTGCGATCCTCGCACATGAGGCGGCGTGAACGGAAAACTGAATTAATGTTCCGGCCTCCGGCGGGGATATTTTCAGCAAGCAGAATGGAAGGGGCGCTTGGCGGGGCGCCCTTTCGCGTTCTGTGACGGTCCAAGCTTTTTCTTGGCACAAATATCCATGCTGCATCGCACGATGCGGGCGCCTCAGCGGATCGGGTCCAGAATAGCGTTGTTCAGGGTGCAATCGCGGACGGCGTCCTGGCCGCAGGGCACCGGGTGGAGGCTGCGTGAGAGGCAGAGGCGTGCCTCCTGAATGCGGCCCTCCTTGCAGGTGATAGTCAGCATGTCGGGCTCAAGCGCCGGATTTTCCTTGAGGAAAGCCTCCTCGACGACGCGCGCGGGCAGGGCAACGGGCCGGGTCAGCTTCTTGAAGAGGTCGGGAGGGGTGATGCGGCCCCATGCCTCGCGGGTGAGGGCGAAATATGTGGGGGCGCTGAGGCCTGTGCAGCGGCCGTGTTTCTTCCATTGATACCAGGCAAGGCCGCCGCTGCCCATGATGTCGCTCATCGCCTCGGTCATTGCACGCGATGGCGGGCGCTCAGCCGTCGGGCAGAAGGTGGGCCAGCCGCGGTGGTATTGTGGCCAGAGGCCGTGCAGCGTCCAGCCCGCATCGGCCGAGCTGTCGCATTCAGGCGCGCCGCGCGCGTCGCCGGTCAGCGCGCACCATGTGGGTGTCCAACTGAGCGCGAGCACGTAGTAGTCGAAGGTGCCCGCCTTTTCGCCATCGGCATGGGCCATTGTGCAGCCGAGAAGCAGGATCAGGAGGGCACGCATATTTCGGTCTTTCCAAATGGCAGCAGGGTGATTATACGGGGCCCCAAGTTTCCCGACAATGGCGACCCGCTTCGGACCTTACCCGAAGCCTCCTGGAGACAGGAGACGAGGAAGGCATGCGAGCGGGACGGATACGCTGTAGGAGATTAGACATGGCGAAACCATTGATGGCCAAGGCCACCGCCGTCTGGCTGGTGGACAACACCACGCTCAGCTTCAAGCAGATCGCGGATTTCACCCAGATGCACGAGCTGGAAGTGCAAGGCATCGCGGATGGCGACGTGGCTGCTGGCGTCAAGGGATTCGACCCTGTTGCCAACAACCAACTGGAGCAGTCGGAGATCGACGAGGCGGAGAAAAACCCGCTGCACAAGCTAACGCTGAAATACAATGCCTCGGCCGAGGGCGAGGAAAAGCGCCGCGGCCCGCGCTACACCCCCCTCAGCAAGCGTCAGGACCGTCCCGCCTCGATCTTATGGCTGGTCAAGTTCCATCCTGAACTGGCCGACAGCCAGATCTCGAAACTGGTCGGCACGACCAAGCCGACGATTCAGGCGATCCGCGAGCGCACCCATTGGAATATCGCCAATATCCAGCCGATTGATCCGGTCGCGCTGGGCCTGTGCAAGCAGTCCGAGCTGGACGCCGCCGTGCAGAAGGCGGCCGCCAAGAAGGTCCGCGAGGGCGAGGCGATGAGCGATGACGATCGCCGCAAGCTCCTCAGCACCGAGCAGAGCCTCGGTAACGAGGACGAGCAGAAGATGCCGACCGCCATCGAGGGGCTTGAGACCTTCACGCTGGGCGAGGCCGATCCCGAGGTCACTGAAAAGCAATATGATGCCGACAGCCTCTTCAACCTGCCTGAAGGGGCGGAAGACGAGGATGACGAGGACGAGGACGAGGGCAGCCGCCGCTAGGCTGCGCTGCAAATCCAAGCCACGCTCAATCCCGGCCGCGATAGCGCGCGCCGGGATTTTTTTCGCCCGAGGGGCAAAAATCTCTTGTGCGATTCCCAAACTGGTTTAAATGCGATTTCAAGACGCCAACGCACGCGCCTCTGGCCGGTCAGTCCACATACTGACTGACCCGCGTTTATGTAGCGACGGTAACGTCTCTGACTGCTGACCCAACCCGGACCGTTCCGGGGGATCCTTTTGGAGATGACCATGACCGCTATGATCCCCGGCGCCCTGCGCGCCGCACCTTTCGCCATCCCCGCTGCTGATCTCACTGATCCCGCCGCTGCGTTGATCGCGGCGCGTCAGTTCGACCGCCCGACGCTGGTGGTCAGCCGCGACCGCGTAACCGCGCAATATGACGCGCTGGTCGCGGGCCTTGGCGATGCGCGCATTCACTACGCGGTCAAGGCAAACCCGGCGCCCGAAATCATTCGCGCGCTGGTGCAAAAGGGCGCGCGCTTCGATGCCGCGAGCCGGGGCGAGATCGAGCTTTGCTTGGGCCAGGGTGCACCGGGCGCCGATATTTCGTTCGGCAACACGATCAAGAAACCTGCCGACATCGCCTTCGCCCACGCCCATGGCGTGACCCTCTTTGCCGCCGATAGCGAGGCCGAGATCGACAAGCTCGCGGCGCATGCGCCCGGCGCCCAAGTCTATTTGCGCGTCATCGTCGAGAATTCCGAGGCCGACTGGCCACTCAGCCGAAAGTTCGGTTGCGCGCGTTCGGCGCTGCTGCCGCTGATGGACTATGCGCGCGAGGCCGGTGTCGATGTGGCGGGGCTGTCGTTCCACGTGGGCAGCCAGACGCGCCGTCCCGAATTCTGGAACCCCGTGCTGGACCAGATCGCCGAGCTGTGGATGGCGGGCCGCGACGCTGGCCATGACCTGCGCGTTCTGAATCTGGGCGGCGGTTTTCCGGCCACCTACGAGGACGAAGTCATGGGAGCGCAGAGCTACGCCGCTGCCGTGATGGCCGCCGTGACCGAGCGGTTCGGCGCCGTGCCCTACATCATGGCGGAGCCGGGCCGCGGCCTTGTTGCCGAGGCGGGGCATATCGTGGCCGAGGTGCTGCTGGTCTCGCGCAAGTCCGCCGATGATCTGCACCGCTGGGTTTACCTCGATATCGGCATGTTCTCGGGGCTGGCCGAGACGATGGGTGAGGCAATCCGCTACCGCATCCAGACGCCGCATGACGGTGGCGAGACCGGTGCCTGCATCTTGGCCGGTCCGTCCTGCGACAGCGCCGATATCCTCTATGAGCAGCGTCCTGTGAACCTGCCTCTGGCGCTGGCTTGCGGCGACCGGATCGTGATCCGCAACTGTGGCGCCTATACCAGCAGCTATAGCTCGGTCGGTTTCAACGGCTTTCCGCCGCTTGACGTCGTCGTGATCTGACACCAACCGCCGCTGCCGGGTTGCCCCCGGTGGCGGCACTGGCCTAGGCTTTGGCAGCTTATCATTGCCGGAGCCTGACCCATGCCACATGTCTTAGACATAGCCTGCCTGCAACTGCGCCCAATGCCCAGCATGGATGCGGCGCTGGGCGAGGCGCTGCCCCTTGCGCGCGAGGCCGTGAAGGGCGGCGCTCAGATGCTTTTCCTGCCTGAATATTGCGGCGGCCTGCGCGCCGATGGCGCGGCGGTCGCGCCACCCTCGGCGCCCGAGGAGGAGCATGCCTTTCTGGCGGCGATGCAGGATTTCGCCCGCGAAAGCGGCGTCTGGGTGCATCTGGGATCAGTTGCCGTGGACGGGCCGGACGGGCGCATCATCAATCGCGGTTTCATGCTGACCCCCGAGGGGGCAATCGCCGGTCGCTATGACAAGATCCACCTCTTCGACATCCAGCTGTCGGAAGGCGAGGTTTACCGCGAGAGCGACCGGGTCGATCCCGGCGATCGCGCGGTGATCCACGACACGCCCTTGGTGCGGGTCGGCCATACCATCTGCTATGATCTGCGCTTTGCGCATCTCTATTGCAGCCTTGCGCAGGGCGGGGCCGAAATATTGGCCTGTCCCGCCGCCTTCACCGCCAAGACAGGCGCGGCGCATTGGCATGTGCTGAACCGCGCGCGGGCCATCGAGACGACGCGCTTTGTCGTCTCGGCGGCGATGACAGGCCCGGTGCCGGGCGGGGGCGCAACCTATGGGCATTCGCTGATCGTGGATCCGTGGGGCGAGGTTTTGGCCGATGGGGGCGAAGGCCCGGGCGTCGTGGCGGCGCGGATTGACCTCGACATGATCGCCCGGACCGAGGGGCGCATCCCGAGCCTGATGAACGACGCGGATTTCGCGCGGGTGTGAGAAAATTCAAGGAAATTTCTTGCGCCTTCGGCGTGAGTATTTTCGCCAAGATGAAAAGAGCCGCCGCAGGGAAAGCGAGCCCGTTAACGAATGTGTTGAATTGCCATGCGCGGCGCTCCGTCCCATTTGGCTTTCAAGACTTGAGCGCCCTCGCGTAAATCTGCGACCGCAATTTCGCCCGAGATGGCGGCTATGCGGACAAAGTTGCCATCTGATGCGACCTTCGAAAGGTCTGCTTCCGGCCCGAGTGAGACAGTCAGGCTGACCATCTGCGCCGCTGCATCACTTTCGCATTGCAGCCGTTAATGTATCACGCCCAGAGCCGAAGGGAGGCCAATCGCAAGGGTTGATATGCCTCAATGAGATGGGCTGTCCGTATAGTATGATTTGCCAGTGAGATTCAACGGGCTGCCGATAACTGGCGACTTGAGGACACCGAGCATGTGCTTTTCCGCGACCGCCAGCTTCACAACAGCAGCTGTCCTGCTAACAGGGGCGGCATATACAATCGGGATGGCTTTAAAGACGGACCGACGATATCTGGGGTTCGCAATCTTTCCTCTCTTTTTTGGTATTCAGCAAGTTTTGGAAGGGGGGCTTTGGATAGAAATCGCGCAGCCGGACGCTGGGCAATCGCATCTTTTTGCCTTGGGGTTCCTGTTTTTTGCCTATCTCGTCTGGCCATTCCTGATACCGTTCGCGACGTTTCTTATTGAACCGCGCAGAAAACGGAGAATGATTTTCTTGGCTCTGAGTGCTTTGGGGCTCTTTCTGGGGCTGTCTCTTTTCGTGCCTTTGATTTTCAATCCGGATTGGGTGCCGCTCAGGATCGCGAAGTACTCTATTGACTACAACTCACGCCTGATCTGGGAGGGCGTCGTGCCATACAGTATCATTCGGGTCGTCTACGCCGGCATCGTTTGCCTGCCTTTGCTCTTGGCGTCTGAAAAACATATCAAGATTTTCGGCGTAATAATCACTCTTTCCGTCATCGCAGGCTTCGCGTTCGCTCACTATGCATTCACTTCTGTCTGGTGTTTCATGGCCGCAATCGTGTCGAGCTACCTGTTGTTTGCAATGAGTGCTGTCAGCAGGCGTGGTCAGAAGTGAGTCAAATCTGTTTGTGGCCTGACTCGCAATCCGCCGTCCTGAACTTTGATCTGTCACCGATGTCTGCTGGTCTGGACCTGTATGCCGTGAAAGTCCGGTCTTGAGGCTTGCTTGTGTGTGTGTGTTCATTTTGCTGGCGCGGCGAAGGTCCGCATTGCCGCTGGTCGCTGTCGACGGCGCAGTTTGCAGCATAACGCAGTCTGGGGTCAGACCGAGCATTCGCCGGTTTCGTCACGAAGGTCCGGTCAAGGCAAGGCTTTGAGTCGAAAGCCGGGCGACCCATGGACGAGTGGAGCGAAACTGAGCTACTCCCCAATCCTTGGGCAGGATTCCGCGTAATTTAAGCTACGCTTTGCTCCTGCTGATCGGTTTGGGTTAGGTCTTTTCTCCGCCGTTGACAAAACTGCCGTAATTTCAGTTACGGGCTTGTCACCAGAAACTATTTGAAACACATCTAATAATGTTCTGTTTATCTTGATCGTAGCCACACTTGGAACATCGACTTTTTTCATTTCATCGTACAAACTGTATGGAACCGAGAACGTCTTGATGTGACTATCGCGCAAGCAGACACCTCGAGCTTCAAGAAAAGATGCGCCTTCTTCGTCAAGAAACCTTGTATTAGGCCAAGCGAAAAGATTCTTGGGTTTGCAAGTCAAAGGTAGAGCGTAGCTTTCCACACATCTAATTTTAGTCAGTTGCGTGAGCGTTCCCGAAACACTCTTAATTAGCTTTGCGAGTGTGTTTTCCATCAATAAATCCAAAAAATTTCACTTTGATTATTCGGGGCTCTTTGAAGGGCACCATTTTCAAAATGGGAAGACATTTCCGGTTCGACGATCACTTGACAGCGCAAGAAGATCAAGTTCTTTTTCAGGCAAAATTTTTATCAACGCTTTGAGATCACTAGCAATATTCCGCAAACTACGCTTCAGCAAGGATGCACCGCCAACAGTTGATACAGCCACATAGCTAAACAAAACCCGCGTCTTGCTCCAGCGCTCGGAGCATGGGCCCAAAACGTACCGTGTTGCTGCCACCCATTGAGTTGCCAATCCAGCAAATGTGGCGGATGGCCAGTTTGGTGAAGCTGCAGAGCGGAAACTGAGGGGTGATGGATGCCCGTTGTGGGCCGTCCCCGCATCACAAATCTACCCTGTTTTTGCTGTCAGTAGGAGTCATCAGTATGGTGATTATTCCAGCTTAGGCGAGGTCCCGTTCGACGATGTCAATGCATTCCACCATGCCCAGTGCCAGTTCATCTCCCCAGAATCGGCGGACGCGCCAGCCCAGTGATTGCAATTGGTGATCACGCCAAAGGTCGGTCGTCTTGCGTTTGCCGTCCTGTGTCTGGTGCCAACGGCGCCCGTCCACCTCCAGATCGAGCTTCATACCTTGCTTTCCGAACAAAGCGAAGTCGAGCCGGCGACCGGCAATTTCGTGCTGCGGTATTGGGTCGAGCCCTCGTTCCTTGAGTGCGTGAATAACGTGACGCTCCCAATCGCTATCGAATACGCCTTCGCCGGCGCGCGCTCGTGGCTCGATCGCCCGCGCTGCAAGGTTCCTGAGCGCCTTCGATGTCCCCAACCGGGCAAAGTCGAGATCGCCAAAGATCATCGCCACCGCGCGGGCACGAGAGATTGCGACATTGAGCCGTCGTGCGTCCCGGTGAAAGAACGTCAGACCCGATCGCGGACTACGCGGGCCCACTTAAGGCGAAAAGAGGATGAGGTCTCTTTCCTGTCCTTGGAAACCATCGACCGTGCCGACACTCAGGTCGGCACCCAAACGCTTCTGCTCCGATATATTCGCGATCGCGTCCTGCAATGCCATCACTTGCGCGCGAAACGGGGTTATCACGCCAACCCGCCCGGGATAACCTTGTTCTTCGAGCAACTGGCGCAAATGACGAATGATGGCAGACACCTCCGCAACGTAGACATTGCCGTTCTGCGGGATCGCAGGCGAAGGAACATCTTCCCATGCCTAACCCGGTTTCGCATTTTTCGGGACAACAAGACTGGCTGGATCGTGAGAGGTCTCGAGCTGACCTCCATAGAAATACTCGCTGATGTAATCCACAATCGGGCCGGCCGAGCGATATTGGTGGCGTAGCGTGACCGCGCGACATTCGGCACCCGCGAGGCGAAATCGAAGAGTGATCGTCGACTCTGCGCGAAGCGCGCCATCTTTGCAATCGGGAGGTTCGTGCCTGCATCAGGTTCCGATCTTGAGCCTGGCCCAATTGGGGGGATGAAAGAAAGCTGCTGATCGTCCCCAACGACGACGGCCCTCTTCGCCCGCGCAAAGAGGGGTATGGCCGTGGCGATGTCGCACTGGCTGGCCTCGTCAAAGACGACAAGATCAAAGAGACCATCATCCAGCGGAATGCGCCGCGGCGTGCCGAGGATCGATCGAGCAAGATCGGCCGGAAGGATTCCCCTGCCGGCAGCGAACGCCCAGTCGTCGTAGGACTCCGCAATCTCTTGGCGCCTGGCATCGCCCAGAGATGCGCGATCTGCCATTGCCTGGGGCAAAACCGTCGCCACGAGGTTTTGTATCTTTTCCCCAAGTGCGATCGGATCGCTCAAAGGCGGCAAGGCGCTCTTTGCAGCTCGTGCCTGCTCCAGACGATAACGCATCTCCGCCAGAGTCGCGCCACGGAGGGACGTTTCATCGGCCTTGGTTGAAGCAGCCTGCCTTTTGGCAAATAGATGGACAAAGGCCAAAAGAATGCGACGTCAGCTGGGCAATGCGGATGGGTCGTCCGGCGCAAACGTGTTTTCTTGTCTACCGAGTCCCACACGATACTCGATGCGTTCCACAAGCTCTGCAATCTCGCCTTCCAACTCCGTTCGCTGCGCAAGTGCGTCGCCCCCCGCACTTCGTTCGCGAGCGGCTACTCTGAGGTCGTCCAACATGGCTTGGTCGACACGCCGCGCGCGCATGGCGTGATCGCGATCGATCAGAGCCTTCAGCGCGTCCACGAAACCTACATCGATCTCATCTTCCGGCTTCAAGGTCCGCGTCACGAAAGGGACGCCCGGCGCAAGCGCACCAAGACGGTCCTCGACCGCATCAAGAGCCTGATGATTCTTTGATGCCATCAGAACGCTGCCGCCGGAAAGAAGCACAGACGCTGCCAAGGAAACGATCGCCTGGCTCTTTCCCGTTCCCGGCGGCCCGGTCACGACGGATGGCGGCTCCGAGCAGGCATTGCGTACTGCTGCCGTCTGTTCTCGGTTCAAGGCGCCGGTATTGACCGCGGGAACTTCGATGTTGTCGTTCTGAGATTCGAAGCTGAATACTTTCGCGAGTGCGGTGCGGGCGATCCGCTCTGGCGACCAGGTCGCGATAATATCCAGATCTCGCGCAGCACCGGCGGTGAAATTGGAGTCGGGTCGAAGAAAGAGTGCCGCCGAGTCGAAAATACCTGTTGACGACGCGTCGAGCCGGAAGGCGAGATCTTCGCCGGTGATACGCCCCCGGATCAGGCTCGCCACGGCGTCCTTTATTTTCAGTAGATAGTAAGATGCATGTAGCCCGACACCATCCTCAGCGTCGAACAACTCCGCCAACGCCTCGCGGTGCCAACCGGTTTGACGCGCTGCATTTCTCATCCAGTCCGGATTCACCAATACATCAGTGGCGTCCACCGTCAAAATCAGATCTCTTTCGTGACGCTCCCAAGTGGCAGAGAGTAAGCCGACCGGCTGAAACGCTGGCACCACACTCAATCTGGTCACTGCCATGAGCCAGCCGATGGCCATCGCATTTTCGTTGCCTTCCCTGTGCACCATCGCCACGCGGAATGAGGCTGCAAGCGCATCGAGCGCAATGGTGATGGTAAGGGTTTCACCCTCTCCCGGAGCTATTGGTCCGCGCCGGGAAATAAGGGCCCATTCCACACCGTGTTTATCGACTACTTGCGTAGTCGCCCCGCAAGGGTCGGCACGCAGGGCAGACCGCCAATAGCGCAGCAGAGCCTGATGATCGACATCACTGGGAACGCCAGCAAGGCAGGCTTGGCTGCGTCGCTTCCATGCTTTCAGGGCGCTTTCTCTGGAAGGGAAATTGACCAAATCTTGCCCAAACTGGGTGCCATTCTGTGCCTCTCAGTGCCATTTGAGCAGTTTTTGGGCGCAGGGAGGTTTTTTCAATAAACCCCAATTTGGCCTTGTATTCCCTATGTTTGCTTGGCTATACGGGTCGGCGGAGACGTGGCCGAGTGGTCGAAGGCGCTCCCCTGCTAAGGGAGTAGGCCCGGAAGGGTCTCGTGGGTTCGAATCCCATCGTCTCCGCCACCCACCCAAGTCTCACGTCACGTGTTTCGTTCTGCGTCAGTGTTTACATACAAGATCAAAAGCTTGCTGACGGCGACCCGTAACTGAGACGTGATGCTTTGGCAGTATTCCCGGCTTTCCGGCCTCCAGTCTCCGGCCTGCAATAGGCTCGTTTCGCTTTGGCGCCGAAACTGGAAATACAGGGAATTAGCAGGGAATTTCCTTCGATTTCGCGGATGAATGGCTAAGGCCATTCCGGGCGTCGGCAGTGTGTTGTCCGGCCGAGCGCAAGACTGATCGAAACCGGACGGCGGCATGTCGCTGTGATTGCGCGACGGATCAGACAGATGTGGCGCGATCAGGGGGTGCCAGATCTTCGGCGCAGCGCTGTTCAATCAAAGCCAAACAATTGCGCCTGTTCATCCCAGTCGAGCGGGACGCCGGTCTTTACGATGCGCTCCAGCGTCAGATCAACCGGATGCACGCCTGCCAGTATGTCTGCCTGGATCTTTGCCCAGCAGGACGTTGCGGAGATCAGGCCACCTGGGCGCTGATGTCCGGCACGGCGCCCAGAAAGGCGTCATTCTCGGTTTGGGTGCCCATGGTGACGCGCGCCCATGTCTGAAACGGCACCTCCTGCCATGCCTTGATCAGGATGCCCGAGCGGCGCAGCCCCTCGGCAAAATCGCCCGCAGGCTGGCGCGTGTCGAAAAAGACGAAATTGGTCTGGCTGGGCGCACAGGGATAGCCCTTTCCGGTCAGAGCGGCGGCCACCCTCGTGCGCTCGGCTGAGGCATCTTTGACCACGCGGTCCAGATGGGCCGTATCGGCCAGCGCCTCGATCGCGCCTGCGGCGGCCATCGCGTTGACGCCGAAAGGATTGCGCGTCTTCATCAGCGCGCGGATCATCGCGGGCGCGCCAGCGATGCCGTAGCCCACCCGCGCACCGGCAAGGCCGTAAGCCTTGGAGAAGGTGCGCAGCACGATGTAGGGCTTGCCCGATGCGGCCAGAATGCCGAGCGCGTCAAAGCGGTGCTGCGGCAGGGTGAATTCGACATAGGCCTCGTCGAAGCAGATCAGCGTCGCGGGGTCGGCGGCGTCCACGATGGCGCGGAATTCATCTTCGCGGATCGCGGGGCCTGCGGGGTTGCTGGGCGACGAGAAGATCAATACGCGCGGCGCGCGGCGCAATTCGGCCTTCATCGCCTCGACCGGAAAGGACCAGTCGGCCTCGAAGGGCAGCTTGGTCACCCGCGCGCCGAAGGTCAGCGCGCCAAATTCATGCAGGCCGAAGCTGGGGCAGATCGTGACGACATGATCGCCCGCGCGGATGATAGCCCGAAAGAGCGCACCGATCAGATCCTCCGAGCCATTGCCGACGATGATGCAATCGGCATCCGCCCCCGTGCTGCGCGCGATGGCGGCGCGCAAGGCGGTGTTGGCGGCATCGGGATAGCGCGCGACACCCCTGGCCGCCTCTCGCATCGCGTCGATCGCGCGCGGCGAGGGACCGAGCGGGCTCTCGTTACTGTCCAGCTTGGCCACGCAATCGATGCCGTATGCTTTGCGAAACCGGTCCAAGGCGAGGCCGGCGTTATAATCGGGCAGATCGCGCACATCCTTGCGGATCAGATCATCGGGAATCGGGTGTGTCATGGCTGCTGTCCTTGGCGTCAAAGATCGAAAATCTTGCCGGGGTTCATGATACCGCCCGGATCAAGCGCGCGCTTGATCCGGCGCATCACGTCCAGCGCGGGCCCGTGTTCGGCGTCCAGATAGGCCTTCTTGCCGAGGCCGACCCCATGCTCGCCCGTGCAGGTGCCGCCCATTGCGAGGGCCATCCTGATCAGGCTGCCGTTGATATGCTGCGCCTCGCGAACCTCATCCGCATCGGC
The DNA here is from genome assembly GCF_043355895.2 of Roseovarius maritimus. Classification (NCBI taxonomy): domain Bacteria; kingdom Pseudomonadati; phylum Pseudomonadota; class Alphaproteobacteria; order Rhodobacterales; family Roseobacteraceae; genus Roseovarius; species Roseovarius maritimus. Next base: position 17,966 of record NZ_JBHFPF020000008.1, on the reverse strand, counting down.
CGGATCATAGAGCAGCACCAGATGGAAGTTGCCATCGCCGACATGCCCGACCAGCGGCGCGATGATCGAGGTGGTGGCGATCACTTCCATGATGCCGCTGATGCAGGCGGGCAACTGCGAGACGGGCACGCAGACATCCGTGGAAATCCCCTTGATGCCGGGCCGTAGCGCGCGCGCGGCATAAAGCGCGTCGTGCCGGATGCGCCAGAGCCTGGACGCGGCCTCGACCGTCTCGGCCTTGTCAAAGCGCACAGCGCCCTCGGCCAGATCGCGCAGGACCGCCATGTCATGGGTGACGGCCGCCTCAGATCCGGTCAACTCGATCCAAAGTGTGGGATGTTCGGGCAGATCAGTGCCGGAATAGGCGTTGATCGCGCGCATCTGCACGGTATCGGCCAGCTCGATCCGATTCAGGCACAGGCCGCATTGCAAGGCGGCGACGACCGTTTCGGTCGCCTCCTCGATGCTGGCAAAGCTGCACATCGCGCTTTGCGCCGCCTCGGGAATGCCGAAAAGGCGCAAGGTCAGCTCGGTGATGATGCCAAGCGTGCCTTCGGACCCGATCATCAGCCGCGTCAGGTCATACCCGGCCGAGGATTTGCGCGCCCGCCCGCCGGTCTTGATGATCTGCCCGTCCGGCATGACCACAGTCAGCCCCAGTACCAGATCGCGCATGGAGCCATAGCGCACGGTCGTCGTGCCCGACGCGCGCGTCGCGGCCATGCCGCCGAGCGTTGCATGCGCGCCCAGATCAACGGGAAAGAAGAGGCCGGTGTCGCGCAGATGCTCGTTCAGCGCCTGCCGGGTGACGCCGCAGGCAACGCTGCAATCCATATCCTCGGGGTGGACTGCGATGATCCGGTCCATGCCTGACAGGTCAATGCTGATCCCGCCGCGCGGCGCATGGATCTGGCCCTCGATCGAGGATCCGGCCCCGAAGGGGATGACCGGCACGCCGTGCGTGTGGGCGGCGCGCAGCACGTCCGCCACATCCTGGGTCGACTGCGCCATCACCACCGCATCGGGCCATTGGGGAGGCAGATGCGACTCGCCGCTCCCGTGGTGCTCGCGCGCGGCATCGGAGGTCAGCAAGCGGTCCCCGAACCGGGGGCGCAAATCCTCCAGAGCGGCGGCGATGCTGTCGGTCACGGCGGGGCTATCCATCGGATGTGTTGACCTCGGGATCGGATGTGGCTGCGGGCCGCCGTTCAGGGCGGCCCGCAATGCTGAAATTCTGCCCGATCAGGCGTTGAACCACCAGCGCTCGCCGCAGCGGTTGCCGTCCAGGTCCCAGTCACCCGAGATCTCTTCGGGCGTGCCTACCTTGGACGCCTTGGCATCGAGGAAGTCGGCCCAGACCGGGGCGATCAGTCCGCCCTCATCCGACAGGATGCGCTGACATTCGCCATAGAGCTCGCTGCGTTTGGCATCGTCCTTTTCCGAGCGAGCGGCGATCAGCGCGGTGTTGAAGGCCTCGTTATCCCAGTTGGTCGCATTGTAGCCGCCCAGTGCCTCGCGCGAATAGGCAAGGCTCAGCATCAGATCTTCGTTGGCACGGCCGGACCAGCGCGAGGCAAAGAACGGCTTCTTGCCCCAGATGTTCGACCAATAGCCATCCTCGGGCTCACGCGCGACATTGATGGTGATGCCCGCCTGCGCCGCGTGCTCGGCAAAAAGCTGCGCGGCCTCGACGGCGCCGGTAAAGGGCGTGTTGGAGGCGTGCAGTGTCGTCGTCAGACCCTCGGCGCCCGCCTCCTTCAGCAGGGCCTTGGCCTGCTCGGGGTCATAGCTGTGCTGGGGCAGATCGGGATTGTGATAGCGATAGGCGTTCGAAATCGGCTGGTCATTGGCGATCGAGCCGTAGCCGTTGAGAATTTTGTCGACCATGTCCTGACGGTCGATCGCCAGTTTCATCGCCTTGCGCACGCGCACGTCCGAGAAAAGCGGATCGGTTGTGTACATGCTGAAACAGTAATGCACCTTGCCCTGCGTCTGGACCAGATCGACCCCCGGCATGACCGCCATCAGATTGGCCGTTGTCGGATCGACCGAATTCATCACGTCGATCTGCCCCGTTTGCAGCGCGGTCGTGCGCGCGTTTACGTCCCGAATTGCCAGCATTTCGATGCTGTCGAAATGCGCGCGGTCCGATTTCCAGTAATTGGGGTTCTTGCGGACGACGGATTTGATCCCCGGCTCGTAAGTTTCGAGAATATATCCGCCGGTGCCGATGCCTGCGTCGAAATTCATGTCGTCCTTGGGCACGATGACCATGGTGGTCAGCGCCAGAACCGGCGGGAAGCCTGCATTCGGCTCGTTCAGGGTGATCGTCACCTCATCGGGGGCGGTGGCCTGAACGTCCTTGATCACGGCGACCAGCGATTTGGTCTGGCTGATCGTGTCCTCGCCGCGGTGCAGGTTGATCGAGAAAACCACGTCATCGGCATCCATCGTCTTGCCGTTGTGAAACTCGACCCCTTGGCGCAGCTTGAACACCCAGACCGTCAGATCGTCATTCGACTCCCAGCTGGTTGCCAGCTCGGGCACCAATACGCCGCCGGCGCCGATCTCGATCAGGTTGTTGCGCAGCTGCCATTGCAGGTTCTGCATGAATTTCGTCTCGTTCACCTGCGGATCCAGGGTCTCGCCCGAGTCGAAGCTGCCGATCCCGAGGCGCAGCGTCCCGCCGGGCTGCGGCGTCGCTGCGTGCAACGGCTGGCCCGAAAGGCCCAGAACGGCCGCGCCGCCCATGGCGCCCGCGCCCAGCAACAGACTTCTCCTGTTCATCGAAAATGTCATTTTATGATACCCCTGTGATCTGTCGTTACTGGTAATCGCCGGTTGAGAGGGCGGCGGATTACGTGCTATTATGTCTATTGTTAATAGAATAGGTTGACCCTTAATCGCGTTACAAATGAGAATTGCGCGGACACTCTTTAGAATTGCTAAACGTGGCTCGTTCAAAACCATGCTGTAGGTAGGCTATGCAATCCACCCTTCCCCCAATGCGTGCGCTTCAGGCCTTCGAGAGTTTTGGACGCTTGGGCTCGGTCACTGCGGCCGCCAAGGAGCTGGGCGTGACACCCGGCGCGATCAGCCAGCAGATCAAGATCCTCGAAACGCAGCTCAAGATGCCCTTGATCATGAAGGACGGACGGCGCGCGTCATTGGCTCCTGCCGCGCGATCGTATCATGAGTTGCTCTCGGCGGGCTTTGCCAAGCTGAAGCAGGCGCAAGGACTTCTGTCGGAACGAATTGCCGATCGTGATGTGAGTATCTCGGGGCTGCCGACCCTACTGCTCAAATGGCTCAATCCGCGCCTCCACCGCTTTGAAGCGGCGTTCGGGTCGGCCTCCTTTCGGCTTGAGGCCACCCATGTGGAGCCCGAGCCGCAATTTCTGAACCACATGTTCCGCCTGACATATGGTGCGGCGTCCGAGGTGCATCCGCACCGGCGGGCGCTCTTTCATGATGTCTGCTTTCCAGTATGCGCCCCCGAGTTTCTGGCCCGCCACCCCGAGGCGTCGAACCCTGCATCGCTGGGATCGCTACCGTGGATCGATATCGACTGGGGGCCGGGTTACGCCAGCGTGCCGCGCCTTGGAGATTGGCTTGCCGCGCAAGGTCAGCTGAGCCCCGCGCACAAACCCGTTTCGATCCATTCGCTTTCAAGTTCCGCACTCGAGGCCGTGGCGAGCGGGCAGGGCGTCGCTCTCGCGCAGCACTCTTTCGCGTCGATGGATCTCAAGCTGGGGCGGCTGGTCCGTTTGTCCGACGAGTCCATTCCGATGCCCGAGCCCTATCACATCTGCTGGTCGCCCATGCTGCTGGAAAACGACGTGTCGCGCAGGTTCCTCAACTGGATCCTAGCTGAGGCGCGGTCTGACCAGGGCATTGCGCTGCTGGCCACGGGACAGGAAAACTAAACAATCATCCTGTAGAACGGCATTTAATTCTGCCATGTCTTCAATATAGATCGGATAGTCCCAGCCAAACTAAGGTCAGTCAGGAGTCCAGGCATGTTTTTGAAGAACGCATGGTATGTCGCCGCGTGGAGCGACGAGATCAAAGGCGAGTTGCAGCAGGTCAAGGTGCTGGGCGAGAAGATATGCATGTTCCGCAACAGCCAGGGCGAAGTCATCGCGATGGAGGATGCCTGCCCGCATCGCAAGCTGCCGCTGTCAAAGGGCCGGATCAAGGACGACAACGTTGAATGCGGCTATCACGGGCTGACCTTCGATTGCGCGGGCCAATGCGTCTGGGCGCCCGGCGGCGGGCGCATCCCCTCGGCGGCGCGCGTGCGGCCGTATCCCGTGCACGAAAAATACGGGCTGGTCTGGATCTGGATGGGCAACGCGGCCATCGCGGACGCCGAGGATATCATTGACATCCCGAATTTCGACAATCCCGAGTGGGGCATCAACCGCGGCGCGGCGATGGAGCTGAACTGCAACTACCTTCTGATGTGCGACAACCTGCTTGATCCCACGCATGTGGCTTGGGTGCATGAAACCTCGTTCGCCGCCGCGGCGACCAAGGACACGCCGTTGCGCGTGACCAAGACGGACACGGGCGTCATCGTGCATCGCTGGATGATGGATCACGAGCCTGCGCCCTTCTACAAGAAGGTGATTGAGTTCGAAGGCAATTGCGACCGACTTCAGCACTACGAAGTGCGTTATCCAAGCCACGCCCTGATCCGCGCGGTTTTCACGCCCGCCGGAACCGGCGGTGTAGATGGCACGCTGCATGAAAACACGTTTGTCATGGACAGCTATAACTTCATGACGCCGACGACCGAGACGGAAACGCGCTATTACTGGTTCCAGCTGCGCAACATCCGGCCGGATGACGAAGAGCTGTCCAAGATGATGAGCGAGGATGTGCGCGGTGCATTCGAGGAGGATCGCGCGGTTCTGGATCAGGTGCAGATCGGCATGACCGAGAAAACCTCGCCACATATCGACCTGCACATCGATGCGGGCCAGCTGCGGTTCCGCCGGCAGCTGGAGGCGATGATCGCCGAAGAGGCGATGGTCGACGCCAAGATGAGCCAGTAAGATGGCTGATCGATTCCGCAGCTTTCGCGTCGCTGACAAGCGCCGCGAGAGTGATATCATCACGTCCTTTCATCTGGTGCCCGCCGATGGCGCGCCGCTCTGGCCGGTGCGGCCCGGCCAGTATCTGACGCTGCGCATGCCCGATGCGGAGGCGGCGGCAGGTGCGCCGGTGCTCAAGACCTATTCGGTGTCGAATGATGTGGCCGAGACTGGCCACCACCGGATCACGGTCAAGCGTGAGGCCGGACAGAGCGGCGCGCCAGACGGTCTCGGATCGTGCTGGCTGCATGACAGGATCGAGCCGGGCGACGAGATCGCTATCGCCGCCCCGCGCGGCAGTTTCGTTCTGGACGAGGCCAGCCAGCGCCCCGTTCTGCTGCTTTCGGGCGGTGTCGGGCTGACGCCGCTGGTGTCGATGCTGCACAGCCTGAAGGATAGCGGACGGGACGTCTATTTCATCCACGCCTGCGAGAATGGCGCGGTCCATGCGCTGCGCGATGAGGTCGAGGCGCTGAAGGGGGGCAATATCCGCGCCCTCTTTGTCTACCGCAGCCCAAGCGAGGCGGATCGCAGCGCCGCGCGCCATCACGCCGAGGGCGTGATCGACAAGGCGTTTCTGCAAGATCATGTCCCGATCGGCGATTACGAGGCCTATATGTGCGGCCCCGCCCCGTTCATGGCGGCGATGTATCAGCTGTTGCAAGAGCTGGGCCTGCCAAAGGACCGGATCGCCTACGAGTTCTTTGGCAAGGCCATGTCGCTCGACCAGATGAGTGCCGCGCCCACCGATGCGCCGTCTCGGGCGGCGTCGAACGCGGCCGCGTCCATCCGCTCGCTGACCTTCCTGACCAATCCCGATGCATGGGCCAGCGATGATACCACCGTCGAGGTGGCCCCGAAGGCTGCGCCTGATGCGGCGCTGGGTGATGTGACGTTCCGCAAATCCGGCAAGGCCGCAACATGGGATGGCACCTCGTCATCCTTGCTGGAGTTGGCCGAGGCTGCGGGCCTCACCCCTGAATTCAGTTGTCGCGCCGGTATCTGCAATACGTGCAAATGCGCGCTTGTATCGGGCGAGGTCGAATATTTCGAGGATCCGCTGAACCCGCCCGCGCCGGGCGAGGTGCTGATCTGCTGCGCCCGCCCCAAGGGGGCCGTGGTGCTGGATATCTAGGGCATGCTGCGCGCGGATTGCTCCAGCAGGGCATCGAGTGCTACGCCGGAGAGTTCCGGGCAAATGACGCACAGATGATCGCCGGGCGCGACAATAGCGCCCGCGCGCTGAATGGCGACAACGCCCGAGACAGGCGCGATGAGGTCAATGGCCGCAACGTCCAGACGATGCAGATCGCGCAGGCGGGCAATGGCCTGGCCTGCGCTGACCGCCTCGCCCATCTGCACCAGGGGCTCGGCAAGCGCGTGGTGATCCGATGTGACAGGCGCCGAGGCTGCGCCAAGGTCCAGAAACCGCGTTTGCGGCGCCGGTTTGGCGCCCAGACGCGTCGCTGCCGCCGCGCTCACAATGCCGGCGTCATTCAGTACGCGCAAAACGCCCTGCCAACCGGCCTCGAGCGCGCGCTGCGATACCTTGCCCTCGCCGCCCAGCTCGCAGGACAGCATCGCGCAGCCCGCCGCGTGGGCGGCCCCGTCGAAATCGCCGGGCGTGTCGCCCGGCGGCACGACCATCGCGAAGGGCAGGCCCATCGCCGTCGCCATGGCGCGGGTCTGCGCATCGCGCGCCGCGTCGCCCGAAAGGCAAAGATAGGCGGCGTCCAGATAGGCTGTGCCGGTCCCGCCTGAATGCAAGTCGATGGCGACATCGGCCAGCGGCATAAGCTGCGTCGCGACAAACCCGGCAATCTCTCGCGTGGGGGTGGCATGGGCCTCGCCGGGAAAAGACCGGTTCAGGTTGCCGCCATCCAGCGGTGATGTCCGGCTGATAGCCTCGACCGCAGGCATGTTGAGCGCAGGCGCCAGGATGACGCGGCCCGCCAGATCACCCGGCTCGAGCCGCTCGAAGAGGCGGCGCGCGATGATCTGCCCCTCGTATTCGTCGCCGTGGTTGCCGCCGCAGATCAGGGCCGTGGGGCCGTCCCCTCCGCGTATAACGCCAAGCGGCGCGCGGATCGTGGAAAAGGCATGGCGGTTGCCCGAATGCGTCAGGCCGAACTGGCCTGCCCGCTTGCCCGGGGCATCCAGATCGAGCGAGGACGATACGGTGCCGAACGCGAGACCCATCATGGCTCGCCTTGCCCGTTTGCGCCGCGTGCGGCCAGAAGCCGGGTCAGCCAGTCGGGATCCATTTCGGGCACCGATGACAAAAGAAGCTCGGTGTAATCGGCGTGGGGCGGCGTGAAGATCTCGTCCTTCGTGCCCTGCTCGACGATGACGCCGTTTTGCATCACCACGACGGTGTCGGCAATGGACCGCACTGTCGCCAGATCATGTGTGATGAACATGTAGGTCAGATTCATCTCGCGTTGCAGTCGGTCCAGAAGGCGCAGGATGCCCTCGGCCACCAACTGATCGAGGGCCGATGTGACCTCGTCGCAGATGATGAATTCCGGCTCGGCCGCCAGAGCGCGGGCGATGCAGACACGCTGTTTCTGGCCGCCCGACAGCTCGGAAGGCAGGCGGTCGATGAACTCGTCCGGGTCCAGTTCGATCAGGGTCAAAAGCTCGCGCGTACGTGCCTCCTTGGCCGCGCCCTTGAGCCCGAGAAAGAAGTCCAGCGGCCGGCCGATCACCTCGCGGATGCGCTGCTTCGGGTTTAACGCGGTGTCGGCCATCTGGTGGATCATCTGCACATGGCGCTGCAGATCGGGTGTGCGGTTTTTGCTGGAGGCGGGTAGGGGCGTGCCGTCGAATTTGATCGCCCCCTGCCATGGCGGCAGAAGGCCCATCACGACGCGCGCGAGGGTGGATTTGCCGGACCCGCTTTCGCCAACAATCGCGACGGTCGATCCGCGTGTGATCGTCAGGTCGATATCCTTCAGCACCGTTGCGGCGCCATAGCCTGCTGTGACCTGCGCGATTTCCAGCAGCGGCGCGATGCCTGCCTCCTGCGGGGGCATCGGATCGCGGCGAAACGCGCGGACCGCCCAGAGGGATTTGGTATAATCCTCCTGCGGGTCGGCCAGCATGTCGCGGGCGGGCGCATCCTCGACCTCCTCGCCGCGCAAGAGCACCTTGATCCGGTCGGCCATCTGCGCGACGACCGCCAGATCATGGGTGATGTAGATCGCGGCGGTGTTGTATTCGTGCACGATGTCGCGGATCGCGGCCAGCACCTCGATCTGTGTGGTCACGTCCAGCGCCGTCGTGGGCTCGTCAAAGACAATCAGATCGGGGCGGCAGGACATCGCCATCGCCGTCATCGCGCGCTGGAGCTGCCCGCCCGATACCTGATGCGGATAGCGAAAGCCGATCTGGTCGGGGTCCGGCAGGCGGATCTTGCGATACAGCTCCACCGCATCGCGCTGAGCTTCGGCGCGGCTCATCACGCCATGTTTGACCGGGCCTTCGCAATATTGATCGATCAGCTTGTAGGCCGGGTTGAAGGCGGCCGCCGCAGACTGCGCGACATAGGCAATCCGTTTGCCGCGCAGCTTCCGCAGCGCGCCTTGCGGTGCCCCCACAAGTTCCTGCCCGTCGAATGTGATCGAGCCGCCGCTGATCCGGCACCCGCCCTTGGTATAGCCCATGGCGGCAAGGCCCAGTGTCGATTTGCCCGCGCCGCTCTCACCGATGAGGCCCAGGATCTCGCCGCGTCTCAGCGACAGATCGACACCCTTGATGATGGGCTTCCACGCCCTGTCCGAGCGGCCCTCGATGCGGATATCGGTCATCTCCAGCAGCAGATTGCTCATGCGTTACTCCTTGAGTCCCGAGGACATGTGCAGCACCCAATCGACGATCAGGTTGACGCCGATGGTCAAGAGCGCGATGGCGCCCGCGGGTAGCAGCGGTGCAAGACCGAAGGTGGCCGATTGCCAGGTCGAGAAATTGGCGAAGCCGATCAGCTTGGCGCTTTCGCGCACCATCCCGCCCCAATCGGCCGTGGGTGGCTGAATCCCGAGGCCGAGGAATGACAGCGCCGAGATGAACAGAAAGACAAAGCAGAAGCGCAGGCCGAATTCCGCGATTAACGGCGCGGCGGCGTTGGGCAGCACCTCCTTGCGGATCAACCACGGCAGGCCTTCGCCACGCATTCGCGCCACCTCGATATAGTCCATCGTCAGGATACCTTGCGCCACGGCGCGCGACAGGCGGTATACGCGCGTACTGTCCAGTACCGCGATGACGAGGATCAGCGACAGAACCGACGTTCCGGTTATCGTCAGGATCAGCAGCGCAAAAATCAATGGGGGTATCGCCATCAGCACGTCGACAACGCGCGCGCTAAAGGAGTCGAACCAACCGCCGATGGTGGCTGCCAGAAGGCCGATGGTGGCGCCCAGCAGGAACGCCAGTGCTGTCGTGGCCAGTGCGATGCCCACCGTGTTGCGTGCGCCGTAGATCAGCCGCGAGAGCACATCGCGCCCCAGCGCATCGGTGCCAAGATAATGCGGCGCGACCCATGGCTGATATTGCGCGCCGACGGATGCCGCCTCGGGGTAGGGGGCCAACACGGGCGCGCCGATGGCAAGGATAGCGTAGAGACCGACGATGAAAATGCCGATCCAGGCGGAAACGGGCGCGCCGCGCAGTGTGTATAGCATCTCGTTCACGGCGCTACCTCGGGTGCAGAAGGCGGGGATTGGCGATGATCGACAGGATATCCGCCGCGAGATTCAGCAGTATGTAAGTCGCCGCAAAGATCAGGCAGGCGGCCTGCACCACGGTCACGTCGCGGTTCGATACCGCATCGACCAGGATCTGCCCGAGGCCGGGATAGACGAACACCACCTCGACCAGCACCACGCCGACGATCAGATAGGCCAGGTTCAGCGCGATGACGTTGATGATCGGCGCCAACGCATTGGGCAGCGCATGGACCGCGATCACGCGCCAGCGCTTCATCCCCTTCAGATGCGCCATCTCGATATAAGGCAGCGCCAGAAGGTTCAGGATCGCCGCACGCGTCATGCGCATCATGTATGCCAGTACGATCAGCGTCAGCGTCATTGCTGGCAGAAATGTCAGGTAAAGCCGCTCACCCAGACCCATATTCGGATCGACATTGGCAAGGCTGGGAAACCAGCCTAGCGCGACCGAGAAGATCAGGATCAGGATATAGGCAATGAAGAATTCGGGAAACGATATCGCTGCCAAGGTCGAGCTGGACAGCATCCGGTCGAAGATCGATCCGTTGTAGAGTGCGGCCAGCATGCCCGACATCACGGCAATCGGTACTGCGATCGCGGCGGCATAGCCGGCAAGGAAAAAGGTGTTGGCCGCGCGCTGGCCGATCAGCTCGGAGATCGGGCGCTGGTTGGCGAGGCTGATGCCGAAATCGCCCGTGACCGCGCCGCCCAGCCATGACAGGTAGCGTGCGGGCAGCGACCGGTTCAGGTCATATTTCTCGCGGAATGCGTTCAGGCTTTCTTCGGTCGCGGCCTGGCCCAGAACCTCGGTTGCGATGTCGCCGGGCAGCATCTCGATCGCGCCGAAGATAATGATGGTTACGACGAATAGGGTCAGGCAACCAACCAGCAGTCTTTTCATGATGATCGACAGGATCGTTCGCATCTACACCACTTTTTGTCCAAATAATCGCCTTTATGTCTAGATAATATATTGCAAAACCTGATGCGTATAGGCTGACGAGCGCAGGCTGACACCGCCATCGTTTAGAATATCTACAGGCTCGTACAGGCAGGCTTGGTACAGAATGCGATATAGACTATAAGGCATTTGATGCAGTGTTATCCGAAGGCCCGCCTGATGAACGCCACCTATAAGGACGTCAAATCCGACATCCTCGCCAAGATCACCAAGGGTCATTGGCAGCCCGGGAGCCTTATCCCGAACGAGATCGAACTGGCCGAGACCTATGGCTGCGCCCGTGCCACGGTGAACCGCGCGATGCGCGAGTTGGCCGATGACGGCCTGATCGAGCGACGGCGCAAGGCCGGGACCCGCGTGCGGGCCAGCCCGATCCGGCAGGCACGTTTCGATATCCCCATCGTGCGCCGCGAGATCGAGGACAAGGGCGCGGCCTACCGCTATGCGCTGGCGGCGCGCAGTGTCGAGGCCGCACCCGATTGGCTCCGTGCCCGGCTCCGGCTGGCGGAAGGCACGCGGGCGCTGCACCTCATCTGCATGCATTACGCGGATGGCGATCCCTACCAGCACGAGGACCGCTGGATCAGCCTGGAGGCCTTGCCGCAGGCCGAAGAGGCGGATTTCAGCGAGACCGGGCCGAATGAATGGCTGGTGGCGACGATCCCCTTTTCGAATGCCGAGATCAGTTTTTCCGCCGCCTTGGCCGATGCCCGGCTGGCCGAGTATCTGGGCAGCCGGGAGGGCGATCCGCTGTTCGTGGTGGAGCGGGCAACGTGGTTCGAGGGCCGGGCGATCACTCATGTCAGGCTGTCCTATCGGCCCGGCCACCGCATGACGACGCGCTACTGAACGTGCTCCGGCCAGCAGGGTGGCCGGAGCGAGGGGGTCACTTGAGGATACCCGGCAGGTTCAGCCCGTTCTCGCGCGCGCAGTCCAGCGCCTCGTCATAGCCTGCATCGGCGTGACGCATGACGCCGGTCGCCGGATCGTTCCAGAGGACACGGGCGATGCGGCGGTCTGCATCCTCGGAGCCGTCGCAGCAGATCACCATGCCGGAATGCTGCGAAAAGCCCATGCCGACGCCGCCGCCATGGTGCAGCGACACCCAGGTTGCACCCGACGCTGTATTGAGAAGCGCATTCAGCAGCGGCCAGTCGGAGACCGCGTCCGAGCCGTCCTTCATCGCCTCCGTCTCGCGGTTGGGCGAGGCGACCGAGCCACTATCGAGGTGATCGCGGCCGATCACGATGGGCGCGCTCAGCTCGCCGCTCCGGACCATCTCGTTGAAGGCGAGTCCCAGCTTGTGCCGCACGCCGAGGCCGACCCAGCAGATGCGCGCGGGCAGGCCCTGAAAGCTGATCCGCTCGCGCGCCATGTCCAGCCAGTTGTGCAGATGGGTGTCCTCCGAGAGGATCTCCTTCACCTTGGCGTCGGTCTTGTAGATATCTTGGGGGTCGCCAGAGAGCGCGGCCCAGCGGAACGGACCGATGCCCCGGCAGAAAAGGGGGCGGATATAGGCGGGCACAAATCCGGGGAAGGCAAAGGCGTTTTCAAGGCCCTCCTCCAGCGCGACCTGCCGGATGTTGTTGCCGTAATCCAGCGTCGGAACGCCCGCGTTCCAGAAATCGACCATCGCGGCGACATGCACCTTCATGCTGGCGCGGGCGGCCTTCTCGACCGCCTTGGGATCGCTCTCGCGTTTCTCGCGCCACTGGGCCATGGTCCAGCCTTGCGGCAGGTAGCCGTTGACCGGGTCATGCGCGCTGGTCTGGTCGGTGACGATATCGGGATGCACGCCCCGCTTGACCAGCTCGGGGAAGACATCGGCGGCATTGCCCAGAAGGCCGACGGATTTCGCCTCGCCCGCCTTGGTCCATCGCTCGATCATCTCGAGCGCTTCGTCCAGCGTCTCGGCCCGCTCGTCCACATAGCGCGTGCGCAGGCGGAAATCGATGCTGTCGGGGTTGCACTCGACCGCAAGGCAGCACGCGCCGGCCATCACGGCGGCCAGAGGCTGTGCGCCGCCCATCCCGCCCAGACCGCCCGTGAGGATCCACTTGCCGGTCAGATCGCCATTGTAATGCTGGCGGCCCGCCTCCTGAAACGTCTCGTAGGTGCCCTGCACGATGCCCTGAGACCCGATGTAGATCCAGGATCCGGCGGTCATCTGGCCGTACATCGCCAGACCCTTCTTATCGAGTTCGTTGAAATGGTCCCAGGTGGCCCAATGCGGCACCAGATTGCTGTTGGCGATCAACACGCGCGGCGCGTCCTTGTGCGTCTGGAAGACGCCTACGGGTTTGCCCGATTGCACCAGCAGGGTCTGGTCCTCTTCAAGGTCCTTGAGGCTGGCGACGATCGTGTCGAAATCCTCCCATGTGCGCGCGGCGCGCCCGATGCCACCATAGACGACCAGCTCATGCGGGTTCTCGGCCACGTCGGGATGCAGGTTGTTCATCAGCATGCGCATCGGGGCTTCGGTCATCCAGCTTTTGGCCGTGATCTCGCTGCCGGTCGCGGGATAGATGTCGCGGGTGTTCTTGCGGGGATTACTCATGAGGTGTCTCCGGGGGTCTATTTCAACATGGGATCAGAAGGTGAATGAAAGGGGCGCATTCAGGCGCCCAGCTTCGGCATCGGGGTGCCTGCCGCCTCGATGATGGCGCCCGTGGCGATCATCTGCGCCGCGCGCTCCAGATCGGGGGCCATGTAGCGGTCATCGCCCAGCGTGGCGACCTCTTCGCGCACCCGCGCGACGACGCGGGCCAGCGCCGCGCTGGTGGTCAAGGGCGCGCGGAAATCGACGCCCTGGGACGCGCAAAGGAGTTCAACCCCGAGGATGCGGGTGAGGTTGTCCAACATCGGCATCAGGCGCCGCGCGCCATGGGCGGCCATGCTGACATGGTCTTCCTGATTGGCGGAGGTGGGCGTGCTGTCGGTGACGCAAGGGTTGGCCAGATGCTTGTTCTCGCTCATCAACGCGGCGGTCGTCACCTCGGCGATCATGTAGCCCGAGTTGAGGCCGGGGCGCGGCGTCAGGAAGGCGGGCAGATCATGGCTGAGCACCGGATCGACGATCAGCGCGACGCGGCGCTGGGCGATGGCGCCGATCTCGGCCACGGCCAGCGCGATCATGTCGGCGGCAAAGCCGACCGGCTCGGCGTGGAAATTCCCGCCCGAGACGATCAGGTCCGCCTCGGTCAGAACAAGGGGATTGTCAGTTGCAGCATTCGCCTCGATTTCCAGCGTGCGCGCCGCCTGGCGCAGAACGTCCATTGCGGCGCCGGTCACCTGCGGCTGGCAGCGGATGCAGTAGGGATCCTGCACGCGCGCGTCGCCGTCCACATGGCTCTCGCGGATTTCCGAACCGCTGAGCAGCGCGCGCATCGTCTCGCCTGCCTCGATCTGGCCGCGATGGCCGCGAAGCTGGTGAATTTCGGGCTGCAAGGGGGCGGTCGATCCCATGATCGCATCCGTCGAGAGCGCGGATGTGACCAGCGCCGAATGCGCCGCGCGCCATGCGCCGAAAAGGCCGCCCAGCGCGAAAGCGGTCGAGAATTGCGTGCCATTGATCAGCGCGAGACCCTCTTTGGGGCCCAGCTCGATCGGGCTGAGGCCCGCGGCCTCCAATGCCTTGCCGCCCGCCATCACCTTGCCGCCGTATTCTGCCTCGCCATGGCCCATCATGACGGCCGCCATATGCGCCAGCGGGGCCAGATCGCCCGACGCCCCGACCGAGCCCTGGGCCGGGATCTGGGGCGTCACGCCCTTCTCCAGCATCGCCTCGATCAGATGCGTCAGCTCAAGCCGCACACCCGATGCCCCGCGCCCAAGGCTGAGAAGTTTGAGCGCCATCAGCAATCGGGCCATCCGGCGCGGAATGGCGGGGCCGACGCCGCAGCAATGGGAGAGGATGAGGTTGCGCTGCAGCGTGGCCGTATCCTCGGACGCGATCTTGACGGAAGCCAGCTTGCCAAAGCCGGTATTGACGCCGTAGACGGCATCGGACCCAGCAACGGCGCGCGCGATGCGGGCGTGGGCACGCTCGATATCCGGGTGGCACGCGGAATCGAGGCGCACGGCGCATTCGTCCCAATAGATCTGCGCCAGATGATCCAGCGTCACGGCGCCGGGCGTCAGGGTAAGCGTGGTCACGAAGTGCCTCCGAAGATGCGGGAATGAAGCGGGTTGAACCCGATGCGATAGCTCAGCTCGGCCGGTGTCTTGACGTCCCAGACGGCCAGATCGGCGCGCATGCCCTTGGTGAGGGTGCCGCAATCCTCCAGCCCCAGCGCGGCGGCGGCATTCCGCGTTGCGCCGCTCAGCGCCTCTTCGGGGGTCATGCGGAAGAGTGTGCAGGCCATGTTCATCGTCAGGAGAAGCGACGTCAGCGGCGACGAGCCGGGGTTGTTGTCCGTCGCCAGCGCCATCGGCACGCCTGCGTTGCGCAACGCTTCGATGGGTGGGGCCTGGGTCTCGCGGATCGTATAGAAGGCGCCGGGCAGGATCACGGCGACGGTGCCGGCCTTGGCCAGCGCGGCGACGCCCGCATCGTCCAGATATTCGATGTGATCGGCCGAGATGGCGCCATGCTCTGCCGCCATGATCGCACCCCCGAGGTTCGACAGCTGCTCGGCATGGATCTTGACCGGCAGGCCCAGCTCTTTTGCCACGTCAAAGACGCGCGACACTTGGCTGGGCGAGAACGCGATGCCCTCGCAGAACGCGTCAACCGCGTCCACCAGCCCTTCGCCGTGCGCCTTGCGCAGGGTGGGGATGCAGACCTCGTCTATATAGGCGTCGGGGCGGCCGTCATATTCGGCGGGCACCGCATGCGCGCCGAGGAACGTGGTGCAGACCCGCACCGGGCGCTCCTCGCCAATGCGGCGCGCGGCGCGCAGCATCCGCAGCTCGGTCTCGGTATCGAGGCCATAGCCAGACTTGATTTCCAGCGTGCAGACGCCTTCGGCGAGCAGCGCATCGACGCGGGGCAGGGCATCCGCCACCATCCGGTCCACATCCGACGCGCGGGTTGCCGTCACGGTCGAGACGATGCCGCCCCCGGCGCGCGCGACTTCCTCGTAGCTGGCGCCGTTGAGGCGCATCTCGAACTCGCCCGCGCGGTCGCCGCCATGCACCACATGGGTATGGCAGTCGATCAGCCCCGGCGTGACCAGGCGGCCCCCAAGGCTGTGTCCGGCCAGGCTGTCATACTGGGTCGGCAGATCCCCGCGCGGCCCGACCCAGGCGATTCGCGCGTCCTGGGCGACAATCGCTGCATCCTGGATCAGGCCATAAGCGTCGCCCCCCGTCACCATGGTTGCGGCTGTGAAATCGACGTAAAGGGTGCTGCTATCTGTCATAAACTGTCCGAAATGGCTGAGGTTTCGCTTTGCCAGCGGCGGGTGAATCTATTTATGTCTATACATAAACTTTCGAAAGGCAGTCAAATGATTTTCGCAAATCAGGCTCTCATCGCGTGTGGCTGGGCCAGCAATGTCAGGCTGGTGGTGGAGGGCGGGAAGATCACCGGTATCGAAGAGGGCGCTGCGGTCCGATCCGGTGATGCACGCGTTGACACGCTTCTTCCGGCGCTGGCCAACTTGCGCAGTCACAGTCACAGTCACAGTCACAGTCACAGTCACAGTCACAGTCACAGTCACAGTCACAGTCACAGTCACAGCTTTCAGCGGGCGATGGCGGGGATGACCGAATACCGCATGGCCGGTAAGGACAGTTTCTGGACATGGCGCGATCTTATGTATCGCTTTACCGCGCATCTCGGCCACGAACAGATCGAGGCAATCGCCGCCTTCGTTTTCCTTGAACGCAGGAGGCGAGATATGCATCGGTGGGCGAATTCCACTACATTCACCACCAGCCGGGTGGCGCGCCCTACGCCGATCTGGGCGAGCTCTCGGCGCGCATCGCCGCTGCCGCGGGGCAGAAGGGCATCGGCCTGACGCATCTGCCGGTCCTTTATACCTATGGCGGCGCGGGCAAGGCACCGCTGCAGGCGGGGCAGGCGCGGTTTGGCAATGATGTGGACCGTTTTTGGCGACCTGGTAGCGCGGGCGTCACGCGGTGGCAGGGCTGCCCGGCGATTGCCGCGTCGGCATTGCGCCCCGTGGACTGACTGCTGGCGAATGCCGATGTCACGCTTGATTGGTGCCTGATCCACGCCACCCACATGAGCGATACCAAAACACGGGCAATGGCCACCCCGGGGCAGTCGTGGGCCAGCTGGCCGATCTGGTGGCGATCGACAGCTCGGACACCGCGCTGATGGTCTGATCTTTGCCGCGACGACCGGGTCGTGACCGATGTCCGGTCCCACGGCCGCCACATGGTCAAGGGCGGCAGGGATGTCGCGCGCGCGCAAATCGTCGCGCGCTACCGTGCCGCAACGCAAAGCGTGATGGCCGCGCTCCGATCCAGATACCGCAAGGATATCTCGAGCAGAGCGTCCCCCTCGGCCATCACCATATCCGCAGGCTCGGACAAAAAGGCGGTATCCGCGACCGACAGCGCGTTGCCCGCGATCCGCGGGCGACCCTGCAGGACGTGAATCACCAGGAGCCCGGCAAGCGGCGGACCCGCATCCAGCGTGGCCGCGCCGCGCCTCAGCCGGACCGCGCCGTCACAATAGGCTGGATCGAACATCAGATTGAGATCGGTGAGCGGCCCCTCCAACAGACGCGCCGTCACCGGCAGGCCGCCATCGAACGCGACCGGCTCGAACAGGGCGGCGCGCAAGGTGCCACCCGGATGCACCAGGTCCATCCCCGCGCCAGAGACGACGGTCAGAATGCGCCGCAATCCGGCGAAATTCGAGAATGGCCCATCGTCCGCCACGTCCGCCCGGCTCAGACGCCAGGCCGCGCCCGAGGCTGTCCGCCCCTCCGCAATGTTGCGGGTGATGCCGCCGCCGTTCCTCCACGGCACCTCCACCAGATCGGCGCCCTTCAAAAGTTGCATGGTATGCCTTCCCCCAATCCAAAGTGACGCCAGATGCTTGACGGGGCCAGTCACGCTTTCTACAAAGTGGTGACACTCTATATGTCTATACATAAATTAAGTGAGATCCGCAATGAGAACACTCGCCGCCGTGGCCCTTGAGGCCGGAAAACCCATGGAAATCATGGAAGTGAACCTCGATGGCCCGAAGAAGGGCGAGGT